>NZ_JAJUWS010000018.1 GCF_021390475.1 Streptomyces sp. ST2-7A | reverse complement strand
GCGCCCCTCGGGGGCGGGAGCGGGGGCCGTGTCCGCGGACGCCGGCTCGTCCCCGGGCAGGGGCTCGCCCAGCAGTTCGCGCGGGATGACCAGGACCGCCTGGACGCCGCCGTAGATGTTGCTCTGCAGCTGCACCACGATGTTGTGCCGGCGCGCCAGCTCGGAGACGACGAACAGGCCGATCCGCCCGTCCCTCAGCAGTTCCTCGACCTCGATCCGCTCGACGCCGGAGAGCAGCGCGTTCATGCGGATCTGCTCGTCGGGCGGCATGCCCAGCCCCCGGTCCTCGACCTCGATGGCGAGGCCGGCGGTGACGTGCTGGGAGCGCAGCAGTACCACGGTCTGCGGTGCGGAGAAGGTGGTGGCGTTCTCCACCAGTTCCGCGAGCAGGTGGATGACGTCGGCGACCGCGTGGCCGCGCAGGGTGCCCTCGACCGGCGGGACGAGTTTGGCGCGGGAGTAGTGCTCGACCTCGGCGATCGCCGAGCGCAGCACCTCGGTCATGCCGACCGGGCGGGTCCACTGTCGGCGGGGGACGGCGCCGCCGAGCACGGCGAGGTTCTCGGCGTAGCGGCGGATGCGGGTGGCCAGGTGGTCGACCTGGAAGAGCCCCTTGAGCAGTTCCGGGTCCTCCACCCGGTTCTCCAGCTCGTCCAGCTGCTCGATCTCCCGGTGGACCAGGGACTGCAGACGGCGGGCCAGGTTGCCGAAGACCTCGACCTTCTCGTCGCTGCCGCCGGCCCTCTCGCGGACCACGGAGGTGGCCCGGGCGATCGCGTCGTGGGCGGCGTACCGGTCCATGGCGATCTCGTGGGCGAGGAGGTCCAGGTTCCCGGCCCCGCCCGGTGGCGGTGGCGGTGGGTCGGCGGGGGGTCGGACCCGCTCCCCGCGTTCGACGCGGTCCAGAACCTCCCTCAGCTCGCCGCGCGCGCGAGCGGTGTGGCGGCGCAGCGCGATGACCCGGGCGACCTGGGCCCGGCTCTCGCCGGCGGCGAGGTAGGCGGCCGCGGCCACGACCACGCAGACCAGCACGAGGGCACCGCCCAGCACCGCCCACAGCGGTCCCTCGGCCACCCGTTCGGCGGTGTCGCCGGCACGCAGGAGGAAGGTGACGGTCGCGGTCGCGATGGCGGCGACCAGGGTGGCGGGCACCACGGTCAGGCGCAGGACACGGCCCCGGGCCCGGATGTCACCGGCGGTGGGGCGCAGGGGCGCCGGGCGGTCCCGGAGGCCGACGGGACGCGGGGAGGGACCGGGCACGGCGGCCCGGGAGGTGTCGTCGGCGGCGGGGACGTCCTCTCCCTGATCGGCCGCCTGGCGCTGCGTCTGGGGCATCGGCGTCCTCGGGGCGTCGTCGGGGCTGCGGGTCACGGGCGACCGTCCCGGCCGGCACGGGGTGCGGGGGCGGCCGGAACGCCGAAGGGGATCGTCGTTCGGTCGGGGTGCGCGGCGGAACGGGCGGATCGAGGGGCGGTCGCGTTCACGGTGTTCGCCCCACGCACGTCGCTCCCGGCCCGGTTCCACGGTCGACATCCCGTCCCCCGGAGGGCGACGTCACGACCGGGATGCCGGCCGGGTTCCGCAAACGAACCGTCGCGATCATAACGTCACACCGGTATCGGCCGGCACCGGTCCCGACCCGGGGATTTTCCCCCGCCCCGGCTCCGGCGCCGCGTCCGTTCCCCCGAACCCCTCTCCCCCGCCCCGCCCGGTGGGCTCCCCCGCGTCCGCCGTGTCCGCCCGGGGGACGGGAACGCGCCACCGTGCCCGTCGTACCCGGGCACCGCTCCGACGGGGCTCGTCCGCACTCTCGGCAGGGAAAAGCCGGTGTCGTAGGGTCGAGGCGTTCGGGCGCCGTCGGCCGCGCCGGGTCGAGGACCCACGACGAGGAGGAACCGTGACACAGCAGTCCGCAGAGCCGGTGTTCACCGGAGTGCGCAACTTCCGCGACCTGGGTGGCCTCCCCACCGGGGACGGCAGGCGGGTACGTCCCGGTCGGTTCTTCCGCAGCGGACACCTCGCGAAGGCCACCGAGGAGGACCGTCGGGCCCTGGACTCGCTCGGCCTGCACACCGTCTTCGACTTCCGCAACGCCGCCGACCAGGCCCTGGAGGGCGCGGACGTGGAGCTGCCGGGCGTGCGGAACGTCAACCTGCCGCTCACCGATCCCGCCGACGGCGCCGACTTCTGGCGGATGGTGCGGCACGGTCAGCTGGCGCAGCTGCGGGCCGAGCTGGAGGACGGCCGGGCGGCGGGCCGGATGGTGTCGTCCTACCGGATGATGATCCGTGAGCGGCGCGAGGAGCACGGCCGGGTGCTGCGGTCACTCGCCGGCGGCAGCGTGCCGGTGCTGATGCACTGCGCGGCCGGGAAGGACCGCGCCGGCCTGACCGTCGCGATCGCCCTGATCGCCCTGGGGGTCGAGCGGGAGGCCATCATCGCCGACTACCTGAAGTCCAACATCGGGATCAACCGCTACCGGATCACCCGGGGGAAGAACGCCGAGGGCGGACTCTCCGAGGAGGTCGTGGAGTTGCTGGCGCCCCTCTTCGACGCCCGGCAGGAGTACCTGCAGGCCGCCTTCGACCAGATCACCGTCGACTGGGGCGACACCGACGCCTACCTGCGGGACGGACTCGGCATCGGTCCGGAGCACCGGGAGCGGCTGCGCGACTCCTTCCTCCACTGAGTCGCGCCGACCGGACCACGGCACACCGGTCCCGTGAATGACCCCGGGCCCCGGGGAGTGCCCCGGGGCCCGACGGATCAGCGTTCGCGGATGACCACGAAGTCGGCCAGCGCCCGGAAGCGGTCCCGCACCCGGTCGGGCATCGACAGGTCCTCGATGGCGGCCAGGGCGGCCGTGTGCCGACGGCGTGCCTCGGCCTCGGTCCACTCCCGCCCGCCGGCCTCCTCGATCAGCGCGGCCCGCTCGGCGAACTCCGTCTCGTCGAAGTCCTGGAACTCGACGGGGGACTTCTTCGCGTCGGCCGTCAGCAGCGCGGTCAGCCGACGGGCGGCGGCGTTGTCCGCCGCCACGGCGGCGACCACCGGCAGCGACTTCTTGCGTCGGCGCAGATCGCTCCAGGTCTGCTTGCCGGTGGAGCGGGGGTCGCCCCAGATGCCCAACAGGTCGTCCACCGCCTGGAAGGCCAGACCCAGATCGTGGCCGTACGCCTCCAGCGCGTCGGCGGTGCGGTCGTCGGCCCCGCCCAGGACCGCCCCGATGGAGGCGGCGCAGGCCAGCAACGCGCCGGTCTTGTCCCCCTCCATCCGCAGGCACTCCTCGACACCGACCATCTCCCGGTGCTCGAAGCTGATGTCGCGGGCCTGGCCGTCGATCAGCCGGCGGGTCGCCGAGGCGAGTCGCCGGGCGGCCCGGGCCGCGTGCTCCCCGCCCTCCACCAGCAGGATCTCCCCGGCCAGGGCGAACAGCGCGTCACCGACGAGGATCGCGTGGGCCGGGCCGTGCACCTTCCACACGGTGTCCCGGTGCCGGCGCTGCTCGTCACCGTCCATCAGGTCGTCGTGGAGCAGCGAGAAGTTGTGGACCAACTCGACCGCGACCGCGCCGGGCACCCCGACGGCGGGGGCGGCGCCGGCCGCCTCGGCGGAGAGCACCGCGAGGGCGGGACGGACCGCCTTGCCGCCGTCCGCGTCGGCGGGACGGCCGTCGGCGTCGATCCAGCCGAAGTGGTAGGCGGCCACGGTGTCCATGGGCGGCGCGAGCCGGTCCACGGCGGCCCGCAGGGCGGGGCCGGCCAGCGCGCGACCCTCCTCCAGAAGCTCCCGGACTGCGGTGGTGTCGGGGGCGGTGGACTTCACTGGGGCTCCTCGATGGATGCGGAAGGACGAACGTCGGTTTCCGGCCGGGCGGTCGGGGCGGGGCCCGGAACGGTCGGGGCGGGGCGGGGGCCCCGGGGCGGATCGGCGCCCCGGTCGGGCCTCCCGCCGGTGGGGGTCGGGGTCCCCCGGGGGTCACCGGCATCCCGGGCTTCCGTCGGCGGGGTGGTCGTGGACGCGGCGGGCGGGGTATCGCCGTGGGGGTTCGCCCCCCCACCGGCCGACTCGCCGGCCCCGGTGTCCCCGCCGGTCCCGGCGCTCCCGGTGTCTCCGGGGACCGGAGCGGCACCGCGCACCGCGATCCGAAGCCCGGCACCGGGCGCCCCCACCGCCTTCGCGGCGGCCAGACCGCTGCGCACCGCTCCCTCCATCGTGGCGGGCCAGCCGGTGGCCGTCCAGGCGCCGGCGAGGAACAGGCCGGGCGCGGCGGTGACGGGACCGGGCCGCAGGCGACGGGTGTTCGGGGCCGGGTCGAAGGTCGCCTCGCGCTCACGGGTGACGAAGAAGTCCCGCACCCGGGCCTCCCGCGCGCCGGGGAACGCCCTGGCGAGGGCCGACAGGTAACGCTCCCTCAGGACCGCGACCGGCAGGTCGATCTCCTCCCCCGCCGCCGACTGGGAGAGCGCGAGGTACTGACTCGCCCCGGCGTCGGGCAGGGCCGCCAGCCCGGAGGCGACGGTGCGGTCGAAGACCCACTGCACCGGCGAGTTGAGCACCGCGAGGAAGGGCTCGCGCGACACCGGTCGGTCGTAGATCACGTGCACGTCGAGGATCGGGGCGGTGCCCAACTCCCCGAGGCGATCGGGGTCGGACAGCGCGCCGGGCGGCAGCAGGGCGCGGGTGGCGTCCTGCGGCAGGGCCAGCACCACGGTGTCGGCGCCGATCCCGTTCCCGGAACCCGCCGGCGCGCCGGGGTCGGCGGGCCCGTCCACGGCGCGCAGGTCGGCCCACCAGCCGCCGTCGGACCGCCGGCGCAGTCCGCGGACCCGGGTGCGCGTCAGCACCCGGACCCCGGCCCGCTCCAGGGCCCGACCGGCCCGGTGGTGGTGGATCTCCCCCAGCGGGACCTGCGGCAGGCCGATGTCGGCGGCCCCCTTCTCGCTCAGCAGACCGGTGCGGAAGACCATCACGGCCAGCGCGAGCGAGACGTCGTCGGCGCGGGCGTTGAGCGTGGCCACCCCCACCAGGTCCCACAGCGCCGCCACGGCGGTGGGCCCGGTCCCGTACCGACGCAGCCAGGATCCGAAGGAGTGTCGGTCCAGCGCGGGGTCCTCCGGGTCCAGCCGGCGCAGCGCGAGCGCGGCGCGGACCACCGAGGCGCGGTCGGCGGGCGACAGGTGCGGGTAGCGGGCCAGGGCCCCGGCCAGGTGCAGGGGGGCGGGCATCCCGGAGCGGCGCAGCCGGCCGAGCCGGCCGGTGCGGGCGTCGAGCACCGGCACGTCCAGCCGGGGCTGGACGGGCGCCAGGTGCTCGGCCCCCACCCGGCGCAGGAAGCCCCGATAGGCGGTGCAGCAGCGCAGGTAGACGTGCTGGCCGTTGTCCACGGTCAGCGGTCCGGGCTCCCGGTCCCGGGTGAAGGAGAAGGCCAGGCCGCCCAGCCGGGGGCGGGACTCCACCAGGGTGACCGGGTGACCCCGGTCGGCGAGGGCGAGGGCGGCGGTGACCCCGGCCAGCCCCCCGCCGACCACCAGGACACGTCCGGGGTCCACGGCTCCCCCGGTGTCGGGGACTCCGCCGCCACCGGTGGGCCCCGGGGCGGGAAGGGCGGATGAGGGCACGGGCGGGGTCACGCGGGGTACCCGCGGGCGGCGCGACGGGCGTCCAGGCCGGTCAGTCCGCGCACGGCGACCAGTGCCTTCTGCGCCGGGGGGAGCGAGACCCGACCGCGCAGCACCGCGGCGGGGTCGGCCGCGATGTGGTCCAGCAGACGGTGGTAGATGCCGGCCATCGCCGCCACGCAGGCGCCGGAGCGGCGGTCCAGCAGGGGCAGCAGGCGCAGCCCGTCGGCGAAGAGGTCGCGGGCGCGGCGCACCTGGAAGCGCATCAGACCGGTGAAGTCGGCACCGGGGAGCGGCGCGGCGGCCCGGAAGCCGTCCTGGCAGCCGAAGCGGCGCAGTTCCTCGGCGGGGAGGTAGGTGCGGCCGTTGCGGGCGTCCTCCCGCAGGTCGCGCAGGATGTTGGTGAGCTGGAGGGCCAGCCCGAGGGTGTTGGCCCGCTGGGCGGCGCGGTCGGCGTCGGGGGCGCCGGCGACGGTGCCGAAGACACCGAGGGACAGCCGGCCCACGGCCCCCGCCACGCACCGGCAGTAGTCCCGCAGGTCGTCCCAGGTGTGGTACCGGCGGCCGTGCACGTCCATCAGCACCCCGTCGACCAGTTCGTCCAGGGCGTCCACCGGGATGGGGAAGGCGCGCGCGGCGTCGGCGAGGGCGAGGGCGACGGGGTCGGTGCAGTCCTCGGTGATCTCCCCGGCGCGGATCCGCTCCAACAGGATCCGGCACTCCTTGAGCCGGGCCTCCTTGACCTCCGACGGCAGGGTGCCGTCGCCGATGTCGTCCACCCGCCGCGAGAAGGCGTACAGGGCGGACATGGCGTGGCGCTTGGGAGTCGGCAGCAGACGGATGCCGTAGGAGAAGTTGCGGGCCTCCAGACCCGTGACGGTCTCGCAGTAGCGGTGGGCGGCGGTCACGGCCGGGGCCGGCCGCGGGCTTCGGGTCACGGGGTGGTGCTCGCGTTTCTGCTCGGGGACGAGGGGGCGGGGTCGGGGGAAGGACCGGGGCCGGAGGGGTCGGAGGGGCCCCCGGCGGCCCCCGGCGGGCCCTCCGGCGGGCGGGAGGCGGCGCGCAGGACGGCCAGGCAGGAGGAGGCCAGGTCCCGCCGGCCCGCCCTCCGCGCACCCGCCAGGACGTCCCAGCGGGCGGCGGACAGCCCTCGCAGGGCCGCCCGTCCCCCGCCGACGAACCCGGCCAACAGCAGTCGCAGCCGTCCCCCGGTGTCCCGGACCAGCGGCACCCCTTCGGCCAGGAGTCCCCGGGCCCACTCCGCCTCGACGGCGATCAGGGCCCGCAGGGAGGCGTTCGCGGTGGGGGCCAGCAGGTCGTCCGGATCGACCCGGAAACGACGCATGTCCTCGGCCGGGAGGTAGATCCGGCCCCGGGCGCGGTCCTCGGCGACATCCTGCAGGTGCTCGATGATCTGCAGCGCCGTGCACACCGCGTCCGAGCGGCGGACCCGCTCGGGTGTGGTGGTGCCGGTCACCGCCAGGACCAGCCGGCCGACGGGGTCGGCGGACAGGGCGCAGTAGCCCAGCAGCTGGGCGCGGTCGGCGTAACGGTGCACGCGCTGGTCGAGACGGTTGGCCTCGATCAGCGCGCGCAACGAGTCCTCCGGGAGCCGGTGCTCGCGCGCCACCGGACCCAGCGCGGCGAGGAGGGGGTGCCGGGGGGAGCGACCCGCCAGCCCCCGGTCCAGATCCGCCTCCAGCGCGTCCAGGAGCACCAGCCGCTCGGCCGGGGGCATCGGGTCGACCGGGACCTCCTCGCCCCGTTCCCGCGCCGCCCGGGGGTCGGTGCCCAGCAGGAGGGCGGCGTCGGATCCGCCGGGCGCCAGGTCGCCGTCGCCGATGTCGTCCACCAGGCGGGCGTAGCCGTACAGGGCCATCAGGCCGTGACGCCAGGCGGGGGGCAGGAAGGCCGGGGCGACGGGGAAGTTCTCCCGCGCCGCCTTGCGCAACGTGGCCCCGGTGGGATCCGGGGCCGGGGCGCGGTGCGCGGTGTCCGTGGGGTGGGCGGTGCCGTCGGCGCCCGCCGTGGTGCTGCTGTTCATCGACATTCTTCCCCGTCGCACCGGCGCGACCGGTTACCTGGCGTTCTCCTCCGCGTATGCCTTGAGGACGGGCTCGGTCGGGCCGTCCATGACCAGCTCGCCCTTCTCCAGCCAGATCACCCGGTCGCAGGTCTTCTCGATGGTCCGGTTGTTGTGACTGACCAGGAACACCGTACCGGCCGTGGCCCGGAGTTCGCGGATGCGGGCCTCGGAGCGTTTCTGGAACTTCTTGTCGCCGGTGGCCAGCGCCTCGTCGATCATGAGCACGTCGTGCTGCTTGGCGGCGGCGATGGAGAAGCGGAGCCGGGCCTGCATGCCGGAGGAGTAGGTGCGCATCGGCAGGGTGATGAAGTCGCCCTTGTCGTTGATGCCGGAGAACTCGACGATCTCGTCGTAGCGCTCGCGGATCTCCTCGCGGGACATGCCCATGGCCAGGCCGCCGAGTATGACGTTCCGCTCGCCGGTGAGGTCGTTCATCAGGGCGGCGTTGACGCCCAGCAGGGAGGGCTGGCCGTTGGTGTAGACCCGGCCGCGCTCGGCCGGGAGCAGACCGGCGATGGCGCGCAGCAGGGTGGACTTGCCGGAGCCGTTGGAGCCGATCAGACCGATCGCCTCGCCCCGGTGGGCGATGAAGGAGACACCGCGCACGGCGTGCACCTCACGGACCCGGCCGGAGGGCTCGCGGCGCAGGATGCGGCGCAGCGCGGCGGCGGCGTTGCCCTTCTGCCGGCCGCCCTGCACCCGGTAGACGATGTGCAGGTCCTCCGCGATGACGGTGGGGACCGGGGGTTCGGCGGCTTCGGTCGCGGGAGGGTTCCCGCCGGTCGCGGGGGCGGTGTCCGCCCCCTCGCGGGTGGTGTCCTTGAGTTCAGCCACGGCCGTACCGCTCCTCCGCCTTCCAGAAGTACACGAACCCACCGATACCGAAGAGCAGCGCCCAGCCGACACTCAGAAACCAGAAGTGCGGAGCGAGACTCTGGTGGTGCGGTCCGTCGATCAACGCGAAGCGCATCAGCTCCATGTACACCGCCGCCGGGTTGGCCATCAGGACATCGGCGATCCAATCCGGGCCCGGCACGTTCCGGCTGACCATGTACTGGAGCGGGAACATCACGCCGGAGGCGTACATCCAGGTCCGGAGCACGAAGGGCATCAACTGGGCGAGGTCGGGGGTGTGACTGCCCAGCCGGGCGAAGATCATCGCCAGTCCGGAGTTGAAGACGAACTGCAGCAGCAGGATCGGGACGATCAGCGGCCAGGTCCAGGTCGGGTGGTACCCGAAGGCCAGCAGCACGATCACCACGATGATCATCGAGTAGAGCAGTTGCTGGAGCTGTTGCAGCGAGAAGGACAGCGGCAGCGAGGCCCGGGGGAAGTGCAGGGCCCGGACCAGGCCCAGGTTGCCGGAGATCGCCTTGACCCCGCTCATCACCGACTGCTGGGTGAAGGTGAAGACGAAGACGCCGATCACGAGGAAGGGGATGTACTCGTCCATCTCCATCCCTCCTCGGCCGCCGAGCAGCAGACCGAAGATCAGGAAGTAGACGAAGGCGTTGAGCAGCGGGGTGAACACCTGCCAGAGCTGCCCCAGCTTGGCCTGGCTGTACTGGGAGGACAGCTTGGCGCGGGAGAAGGCCAGGATGAAGTGGCGACGCCCCCACAGTTGCCGGACGTACTCCGTGAGCGGGGGCCGGGCCCCGCTCACGGTCAGTCCGTGGCGGGCGGCCAGTTCCGCCGGGGTGAGGTGGGATTCCCCGGGCCCCGACGGGCCGGGTGTCGCACGTTCGTGCGTTGTCTCGCTCACGTGGAAAACTCTCGTCCTCGCTGGTCACAGCCGACAGAACCGGCGACGTCCGGGTCCCGTCGGGAGTTCCCGGTCGCGTCGGTGGATGGATGTTCTCAGATCCGAGCTTGTCAGATGACCGGGGGGCGGCCCAGTCGGGTCAGCCGCCACACGGTCCGCCAGCGCATCGGACGTCGCGGACCACAGGGGGTCCGCCAGCCCTCCGCGAACCCGCCGAACCAGGCCCCCAGGGCGGCCCGGGAGGGACGGCGGAGCAGGGTGAGCAGCAGCCACACCGAAAGATAGACCGGAATCAGCGGCAGCGGGAGATTGCGGCGGGCCAGCCACACCCGGTTGCGGGCCACCATGCGGTGGTAGACGGCGTGCCGGGCCGGTGAGGTGGTGGGGTGGTGCAGCACACAGTCGGCGCGGTACTCGATGCCCCACCCCGCGTCCAGCGCGCGCCAGGCCAGGTCGGTCTCCTCGTGCGCGTAGAAGAAGGCGTCCGGCAGACCGCCGACCTCGGCGAAGACCCGGGTGCGCACGGCGTTGGCACCGCCCAGGAAGGTGGTGACCCGCGAGGAGCGCTCCGGGTCCGAGGCCCGCAGTCGGGGAACGTGCCGACGCTGCGTGACGCCGGTCCCCGGATCGGCGATGCGGAAGCTGACGATGCCCAGGCGGGGATCGGCGGCGAAGGCGTCACGGACCCGCTCGGCGGTTTCGGGGTCGGGCAGCAGACCGTCGTCGTCGAGGAAGAGCAGGACGTCGACCTCCTCCCCGGCGGGGCCGAACGCCTCGACGCCGACGTTCCGACCACCCGGGATGCCGAGGTTCTCCGGCAGCTCGACGCTGCGCACGCCCTCGGGCAGATCGGGCAGCGGGGCGCCGTTGCCGACGACGACGACCTCGATCGGCTCGCCCTTCTGGTCCGCGACGGAGTCCAGGAGGGCGTTCAGCTCGGCGGGGCGGTTGCCCATGGTGATGATCACCGCGCCGAGGCGGACCCGCTCCCGCCCCGCCGGCCCGGTCGGCTCCGCGCCGCTCACCGCAGCCTGCTGGAGGCGAGGATGGAGACCAGGTGCAGCACGGTCTGCAGGACCGCCACGGCGGCCAGCACGACCACGCCGAGCCGGGTGAAGAACAGCCCGCCCGCGATCAGGTCGGCGATCGCGACCACGAGGATGAACAGCGATGCCTCCACCCCGCCGACCAGCCGGTGGAACTTCAGCGCGGCGGCGGCCCGACGGGCCAGCGCGACCCGGGAGGAGCGCGGCACGGCCGCCTCCTCGCGCGCCGCCGACATCCCGCTGCGGCTGCGGGCGACGTCCACCAGGTCGGTCTCGGCCTTGATGAGGATGGCGCCCAGCGCGGCGAGGGTGCCGAGGAAGGCCCACATCCACTCACCGCCGGCGCCCTCGCGGCCGAAGAGGTCGGCCGCGCGCAGGCCGAAGCCCACCAGGAGCGCCGCCTCGGCGAGGTAGTGGCCGATCCGGTCCAGGTAGACGCCGGTCACCGAGGTCTGCCGACGCCAGCGGGCGACCTCGCCGTCCACGCAGTCCAGCAGCAGGTAGAGCTGGATCAGCAACGCGGCGAGGACCGCGCCGAGGATGCCGGGGATCAGCAGGGCCGCGCCGGCGCCGACCCCGGTGAGCACCATGAGGTGGGTCAGCTGGTTGGGGGTGATCCGGCTGTTCACCAGCAGGCGGGTCCACCGCAGGGAGATCTCCCGCATGTAGAGCCGGCCGGCCCAGTGCTCCCCGCTGCGGCGGTCCTTGATCCCCTCGGGGTGGACGACCGGACGCAGTTCAGCGATGGAGGGCCGGGGCGGTCGGCTCGGGCCGTCCTTCCCCGTCGTCCCCCGCGGGTCGTTCCCGGTCCCGGGGCCGCCCGGCGTCGATGGTGTTGACGAGGTCGACATAGTCGGCGTACGCGTCCCTGATCTGGTCGGTGGACAGGTCGAGGTGTTCGAGGATCGTGTAGCGCCCGGGGCGGGTGCGCGGGGCGTACTCCACGACCCGGAGGAACTCCTCCGGGTCGAAGCCGATCTCGGTGGGGAGCACCGGCAGGCGGTGCCGGCGGAGCGTCTCGATGATCAACCCGGTCTTCGCCCCCGCCCCGCGCAGGTGCATCGCGAAGGCGGCGCCGAGCCCGCACTGCTCGCCGTGGGGGGCGCGGCGCTGCGGGAAGAGCAGGTCGAAGGCGTGGTTGATCTCGTGGCAGGCGCCGGAGGCGGGGCGGCTGTCCCCCGCGATGGACATCGAGATGCCGGTGAGTACCAGTCCCTCGGCGAGGACGGTGAGGAAGTCGTCGTCGTCGCAGTCCCCGGGGTGCCGCAGGACGGCCTCGCCGGCCTGGCGGGCCATGGCGGCGGCGAGGCCGTCGATCGCCTCGCCGGTCTCGCGGTGGGAGAGCTCCCAGTCCGCGACGGCCGAGATGTTGGAGATCACGTCGCCGATGCCGGAGCGCACGAAGCGGGGCGGGGCCTCCCGGATCACCGACAGGTCGATCACCACGGCGATCGGAGTGGGCACGCCGTAGGAGCCGCGGCCCGCGTCGTTGTCGAGGGTCGCGACGGGCGAGCACAGACCGTCGTGGGAGAGGTTGGTGGCCACGGCCACCAGGGACAGTCCCACCCGGGCGGCGGCGAACTTGGCGCAGTCGATGATCTTGCCGCCGCCCAGTCCGACCACCGCGTCGTAGTGGCCGGATTTCAGGGCGCCGGCGAGTTCGACCGCGTCGTCCAGGGTGCCGCCGCCGACCTCGAACCACTCGGCGCCCTCCAGGGTGGGCTCCAGCCGCTCGCGCAGCCGGCGGCCGGAGCCACCGCTGATGGCGAAGGCCAGCTTGCCGGTGGGGGCGATGCGCTGGTCGGCGAGCAGTCCGGCCAGGTCGGCCAGGGCGCCGGGGCGGATGTCGACGGTGACCGGCGAGGGGATGAGCCGGGTCAGTACCGGCATGCGATCTCCCGTCCGCGTGCCAGGTCGGCGTGGTTGTCGATCTCCACCCAGGCCACCTCGCCGATCGGGGCGGTGTCGACGCGGAAGCCCCGGTTCACCAGCTCCTGGTAGCCGTCCTCGTAGTACAGGTCGGGGTCGCGCTCGAAGGTGACCTTCAGCGCGTCGGCCAGGTCGGCCGCGGCGGAGGACTCGATGAGGGTGACGCCGATGTACTCGCCGCTGGCCTCGGCCGGGTCCATCAGCTTGGTGATGCGGCGCACCCCGCTCGCCGGGTCGACGACGACCTTCATCTCCTCGTCGGCGAGCTTCTTGACGGTGTCCAGGGCCAGGATGATCCGGCGGTCACCGCCACGCGCCTCCAACAGGGCGCGCTCGACCGAGGGCGGGTGGACGGTGTCGCCGTTGGCGAGGATGACGCCCTCGCGCAGGGCGTCCCGGGCGCACCACAGGGAGTAGGCGTTGTTCCACTCCTCGGCCTTGTCGTTGTCGATGAGGGTGAGCTTCACGCCGTACCGCGCCTCCAGGGCGGCGCGCCGCTCGTACACCGCCTCGCGCCGGTAGCCGACCACGATCGCCGCGTCGGTGAGGCCGACCTCGGCGAAGTTGGCGAGGGTGAGGTCCAGGACGCTCTTCGCCTCACCGGGGACGGCTCCCTCCGCCTCGGCCCCCTCGGGCCCGACCGGCACCAGTGCCTTGGGCAGGGTGTCGGTGTAGGGACGCAGACGCCGTCCGGCGCCTGCCGCGAGCACGAGGCCGATCATGCGGGTACTCCGTTTTCCCTTGTTCCGTCGGGGCCGTTGTCGCGGCGGCCGGCGGTGTCGTCGGTCGGGGTGTCGGTTCGGGGGTCGGTCGGGTCCGCGTCGTCGTGGACGGCGGGCGCCGAGGAGGAGGTCCAGAACCGGACGCTCTCGGCGGGCACGACCACGGCGAGCGCGGCGGCCGCGATCGCCAGGGTGAGGGTCAGGCCGGCGCCTCCCGCCGCCCAGAGGGCGGAGGCGGCGACGACCAGCAGGACCCGGCCCTCGTGGCCCCCGAGGGCGAGGACCAGTCGGCGGGGCGGCGCCCCGGCACCGCCGCGCAGGCGGTACACCGTGTCGTAGTGATGGTAGGCGGTGACGGCCACCAGGCAGAAAGCGGCCGGCAGGGTCGCGTTCACCCACCCGTCATCCCCGCCCCGGGCGTGTGCGGCGAGCACCAGGACGGTGCCGTACTCGCCGAGGCGGAACAGCGGCGGCAGCAACCAGTCCAGTCGACCGGTGGGCGGCGCGGCGACGGCCAGGCCCGCGCACACCGCGTACCCGAGGGCGAGCAGCGGCGTCCAGACGGCTCCGGCCACGCCGGGCAACAGCAGCGCGCCCGGGGCCAGGAGGACGGCGGCCAGCGCCCACAGCGGGGCCGCGAAGCCGCCGGGGCGGCGGTGTCCGGCGCCGAGCCGGGCCACACCATCGGCCAGGGGGCCGCTGTCGGTGAGGATCTCCAGGGCGCGGGCGGCCTCCGGGGTGACGGTGCGCGGGCGCAGCGAGCGCAGGACGCGGCCGGCGGTGGTGTAGCAGGCGGCGAAACCGCCGGCGACCAGCAGGACCACGAGGGTGACGCGCGGGGTGGTCAGGGCGGTGAGGAGGGCGATCAGGGCCCAGCGCTCGCCGATCGGCAGGATGATCATGCGGCGCAGCCAGATCGTCCAACCCACCCGGTCCAGGCGGCCGGAGAGCGCGGCGGCGCGTCCGGCGGCATCGGCGTCGGTCGCCGGGGCCGTCCCGCCCGGCGGGGTGCCGGCGGGGGGCGGGGCGGTGCTCTCGGTGAAGGCGAAGTCGACGATGTGCCGGCAGGTCTGCAACACCATCGCGCCCAGGGCGAGGGTCCAGATGGTCCCGTCGTCCCCCGCCCGCACGGCCCCGATCGCCAGACCGGCGTAGAAGGCGTACTCCTTGACCCGGTCGAAGGTGGCGTCCAGCCAGGCGCCGAGCGTGGAGTAGGCCAGGGTGTAGCGGGCCAGTTGTCCGTCGGCGCAGTCCAGCGCGAAGGAGAACAGCAGGAGCGCCCCGGCGGCGACGAAGCCGCCGCGGGTGCCGGTCGCGGCGCATCCGGCGGCGATCAGGGCCACCGCCAGGGAGGCGGTGGTGACCTGGTTGGGGGTCAGGCCGCGGCGGGCGCACCAGCGGGCCAGGTACCGGGACCAGGGGCTGATCGCGAAGGTGGTGAAGAAGCCGTCGCGAGACTTGACCGCCGAGTCCAGGCGCACCCGTTCGTCGTCGACGGCCACGATCCCCTCCTCGGCGGCGGCGCGTTCCGCGGCGGTGCGCGAGACGGCGGCGACCAGCGTGCCGAGCGCGGGCCGGTGGACGGCCGTGCCCGATTCCTCCGCCCGGGTCGCCAGCAGGTCGGGCAGCGGGGTGTCCGGGTCCAGGAGGCGGGTGTCGCCGGGGCGGGCCCCGGCGATCGCCTCCAGGCCGTCGGCCAGCGCGGCCCGGGCCCCGGGTCGCACCAGCAGCACGCCGGGGACGGCCGCCGCCGGGAAGCGGGGGTCGGTGAGGGCCAGCCGCAGGGCGTGTCGATGTCCGACGAGATCGGCGTCGACCACCGCGACCGGGGTTCCGGCGGGCACCCCCGCCAACTCCCGTTCCACGGCCCGGGCGGCCCGGGAGGCGTGCCCGGCGGCGCCCGCTTCGACGGGGCGCGGCGTGAAGCCGAGCGCCCGCAGGTGGTCCTCCAGGGCCGAACCGGCCGGGGGGTCACCGATGAGGATGGCGATCGACAGCTGAACTCACTCCTTGGGACGCGCCACGGCCGCGCAGGCGGCGGGACCGGGCCGGGCGCCGGACACGGGGCCGGGATACGGGGGCTGAGGCTATCCGATCGAACGGGAGGGTGTTCACCTCGGCTTCACCGCTGTCGGGTTGCCCACATCACCGACTTCTCCCCCGCGGTGTCCGGCCGGGTTCGGACACCGGACACCCGGGTGGGCCGGCCGGGCGACGGGCCGCGCGGCGCCCGGCAGTAGGCTGCCGGACATGACGTGGCTGATCATTGGCGGTGCCGGCTACATCGGGGCGCACGTGGCCCGGGCCATGGCGGAGGCCGGGGAGTCCGTGGTGGCGCTGGACGACCTCTCCTCCGGGGTGGCCGGGCGCCTCCCGGAGGGGGTTCCGCTGGTGCGGGGCTCCGTGGCGGACCGGGCGCTGCTGGACCGGACGCTGGCGGAGCACGCGGTGGAGGGGGTGGTGCACCTGGCCGCGCGCAAGGAGGTCGCCGAGTCGGTGGCCGACCCGCTGCTGTACTACCGGGACAACGTGCACGGCCTCACGGTGCTGCTGGAGGCGGCGGTCGCGGCGGGGGTGGGGCGCTTCCTCCTCTCCTCCTCCGCCGCCGTCTACGGCACACCGCCGGGGGACGGGCCGGTGACCGAGGAGACCCCCTGTCGGCCGGTGAACCCCTACGGGGAGACGAAGCTGGCCGGTGAGTGGCTGGTGCGGGCCACGGGGGCGGCGCACGGCCTCGCCACCGCCTGCCTGCGGTACTTCAACGTGGCGGGCACGGCCCGCCCGGAACTGGCGGACCGGGGACGCTCCAACGTGGTGCCGATCTTCCTCGAGCGGCTGGCCCGTGGCGAGGCCCCGGTGATCCACGGGGACGACTACGCCACCCCCGACGGCACCTGTGTGCGGGACTACGTGCACGTGGCGGACGTGGCGGCGGCCCACCTGGCGGCCGCCCGGTACCTGACGGGGGCCGCGGCGGGGTCGGACCTGACGGTGAACATCGGGACCGGCACGGGGGTCTCGGTGCGGGAGCTGGCGGTGCTGGCGGCCGAGGCGGTGGGCCGGCCGGAGGTCGAGCCGGTGGTCGGTCCCCGGCGCGCCGGGGACCCGGCACGGGTGGTGGCCGCCGTGGACCGGGCCCGCGAGGTGCTGGGGTTCACGGCCGCGCACGACATGCGGGAGATGCTCGTCTCCGCCCGCGAGGGACGGCTCGCGACCACCTCCGCGCCGGAGAACGCGCAGGTCACAGAGACAGGGGAAAGCGCAGGTCAGAGGGGATGACAACGGTTTTCGGCGTCGCGTTGCCCGATACCCCCGGGGCGTAGTTCACTGGGTGCTCGCCGGGGTTCGCCGGCCGCCCCGGCCGGACCTGCGCCGGGGTGCCGTCGCGTGGTGCGGAGGGACCCGTCGAGGGCTCCCCGCGCCCCGGGAGGACATCCCGGCGGGACGGGCCCGGGGACGACGAGCGCGCGCGGAGGCGGGACGCATGGGAGCCGGACACCGGCACGGCCATCACGGCGCGGGCGGCGGGGGCACGGCCGGCGCGGCGCACCGGGGCCGGCTGTGGATCGCCCTCGGCATCGCCTGCCTGCTGCTGGTCGTCGAGTCGGTGGGCGCGGCGATGACCGGTTCGCTGGCACTGCTGGCCGACGCCGGTCACGTGGCGACCGACGTGATCGGCCTGGGCGCCGCGCTCTTCGCCATCCACCTGGCCAACCGTCCGACGGCGGCGCGGCGCACCTTCGGCCTGGCCCGGGCGGAGATCCTGGCGGCGCTGCTGAACTGCGTGCTGCTGCTGGGCGTCGGCGGCTACATCCTGATCGAGGCGATCGACCGGTTCCGCGACCCGGCCGAGGTGCCGGGCGGGCCCACCATCGCCTTCGGCCTGTTGGGGTTGGCGCTCAACGGCGTCTCGCTGGCGCTGCTGATGCGCGGGCAGCGGGAGAGTCTGAACGTGCGCGGAGCCTTCCTGGAGGTGATGGCGGACGCCCTGGGTTCGCTGGCGGTGGTCGCGGCGGCCGTGGTGATCCTGCTGACCGGTTGGCGGTACGCGGACCCGATCGCCTCCCTGGTGATCGCGGGCCTGATCGTCCCCCGCACGCTGCGGCTGGCCGGGGAGGCGCTGGAGATACTGCTGGAGACCGCCCCGCGCGGGGTGGACCCGGACGAGGTCCGCGAGCACATGCTGGGCGTGGAGGGGGTGCGGGAGGTCCACGACGTGCACCTGTGGACCATCACCTCGGGGATGCCGGTGGTCTCGGCGCACGTGGTGGTCGCGCCGGAGGTCCTGGACGCGGCGGGGCACGAGCGGATCCTGCGCGAGTTGCGGGAGTGCCTGGGCGGGCACTTCGCGGTGGAGCATTGCACCTTCCAATTGGAGCCGGCGGGGCACGCCCGGCACGAGGCCGGGCTCTGCCACTGACGGCGGGGGATCGGCCACGGCACCGGCCACGGCACCGGCCGGGGGCCGGGCCGGCCGGCCCGGCCGCCGATCGATGCCCGCGCGTTCCCCCGCCCGGGAACCGCTGTGCCGGAGAATCGCCGTGCCGGGGACCGTCGGCCTCCCCCGCGGGGCGGGTCCGGCGCGCGGTCCGCCGTCCCGACCCGGCCGAGGGCCCGGGGCGCGCGGGGGTGCGCGGGCGGCGCCCGGGGGTGGGCACCCCCCGCCGGAAAGCCGGTGGGGCAGACTGGGTCGGGTGGTCGGCGCCCCGGGGCGCCGGCCCGATCCGTCCCGCGGCCCGGCCGCGACCCGCACCGTGAGCGGAAAGGCTCCCATGTCCCGCAGCACCACCCCACCCGCCGAGCCGATCATGCTGGAGCTGGTCGACGAGCGGGGACGGACCGTCGGCGTCGAGGAGAAGCTGGCCGCCCATCGCGCCCCCGGGCTGTTGCACCGCGCGTTCTCCGTCTTCCTCTTCGACGCGGAGGGACGCCTGCTGTTGCAGCGGCGGGCGAAGGAGAAGTACCACTCCCCCGGGGTGTGGTCCAACACCTGTTGCGGTCACCCGTACCCGGCCGAGCCGCCGTTCCTGGCCGCCACCCGCCGCACCGTGGAGGAGTTGGGCCTCGCGCCCGTCTCGATGCGGTCGGTGGGAACGGTGCGGTACAACCACCCCGATCCCGCCTCCGGGTTGGTGGAGCAGGAGTGGAACCACCTCTTCGCCGGGCGGGTGGACGAGGAGCCCCGGCCCGATCCGGCCGAGATCTGCGAGATCGACTTCGTGACCCCGGAAGGGCTGGCCGAACGTCGTGCCGAGGGGCCGTTCTCGGCCTGGTTCGGCACCGTGCTGGACGCCGCCCTGCCGGGCATCCGCGAGGTGACGGGGGGGACGGCCGGCTGGTGAGTCCGGCGGGCCCTCCGAGGCGGGGTCGGGCGGCGCGTCCGCCCGGCTTTCCCGGTCGGCCCGGTGGGTCCCGTGGGTCCGGTCGGCCCGAGCGGTCCGAGCGGTCCGACGGGGCCGGTTCAGTGGAGTGGCATCAGGTCCATCGGCACCGCCGCCCAGACCACCTTGCCCCCGGCGGGGACCGGTTCCACCCCGCAGACGCCGCCGGCCTCGCCGGATATCTCCCGGACCAGGAGCAGGCCCCGGCCCCCGATGCGCTCGCGGTCGGGCTCGGCGTACAGCGCGGTGGGGCGGTAGGGGTGTCGGTCCTCCACCGAGACCCGGACCCAGCCACCGCCGAAGGCCACCTCCACACCGATCTCGGGGGTGAGCAGGGCGGCGTGCCGGACTCCGTTGGTGACCAGTTCCGAGAGGATGAGCAGCAATCCGTGGAGCAGGTCCTCGGAGATCGGCGCGCCGCGCTCCCGGATGAGCGCGCGCACCGCGCGGCGGATCTGCGGCACGGACGCGTCCACCGGGGCGACGGTGAAGCGCCAGGCGCTCTCCTCCCCGCCGGTCGCGGGAAGGGGGTAGTGGGTCGAAGCACTCGCTCGGCTGTCCATCATGCCCGGCACCGGTCCCTCTCGTGACGACCCGCCGACCGGGGAATCCGGTCGGCTCCTCTTCGGGGTCACCCCTACGAGTGTTGGCACATGCCAGAGCCTCATGACCGAGTGTCGGGAACTCAGCGCATATCCACGTCTTTTGACGTATCCCGACTGGGCTTGACCGAATGATTCGTCCCGGGTGTGACCAATCCGATCAGTCGACGACCGCCGACACCCGCCGCGATCAGACTCAGACCGTCGAAGAGCAGGGCGAGCGAGAAGAAGGCGCCCAACACGTACATGGAGCCGTCGGGCCAGTCCACCAGCACCAACACCCCCAGCAGCACCCCGAACGACCCCTGCACCAACGTCCACACCGTTTGCGGGCCGCGCACCACGAAGGCCCCGACCAGGCGGTACACGCCCGCCGAGAGGAAGAGCAGCGCCGCGAAGGCCGTCAGCCCCTCCTCCCCCGGGTCGGGGAAGCGGATGAGGATCACCCCCGCCGCCGCGTTCAACGCCCCCACCACCAGGCCGAGCCACACGAAGCGCGTACCCCGCGCCGCCACCGCGTGCAGCAGACCGACGCACCCGCCCAACAGGAGCAGCCACCCGAAGAGCAGGACGGTGGTGATGGTCGCCAGCGCGACGTGTCCCAGCCCGACCAGCCCCGCGGCGACCAGCACGCAACCCAGCACGGTGAGCCGTCCGAGGTCCCGGCGCACCAGTCGGACGGAGTCCTCGTCCGCCCCCGCGTCCGGCGCGCTCCCCTCCCGACCGGCGACCGGTTCCGCCGCCGGCGCGGAGCGCGGGGGTGGTCCCCCGGGAGGACCCCCCGGGCGGCCGGTGACGGCATCGGGGGCGGTGTCCGGGTCGGGGGCGGACCGGGGGCCGTCCCCGGCGTCCTTCTCCCACCGGGCGCGTTCCCGCGCCGCCCCGTCCCCGCGGTCGGATCCCCCGATGTCGTCTCCGCTGTTCATCGCTGCCTCCCACCGGTTCCCCGGCGGCGGCCGGCCCCGGGCTCCGTGGCGAATTCTGCCCCCGCCGGCCCGTTTCGCACCTCGCAACGCGCCCGGAATCCCACCCGGGGCCCCGGATACGATCCGCGCATGGAACCCGGAGGGAGCACGGTGCCCGGCGAACCCGCCCCGCGCCCGACCGCGACGACGCACACCGCCGTGACGCATGCCGTCCGGGAGGGCGTGGCGCGGGTGGTGCTGTGCCACCCGGCCCGGCGCAACGCCCTCACCGGGGAGATGTGGCGGCGCATCCCTCCGCTGCTCCGGCGGCTGTCCGCCGACCCCGGGGTCCGGGTCCTGGTGCTGACCGGCCACGGTGAGACCTTCTGCGCCGGGGCCGACATCCGCGACCTGCGCGCGGGGGACGCGCCGCAGGACCTCGCGGTGGCGGCCGAGGAGGCGATCGCGGCCTTCCCCGGCCCGAGCCTGGCCGTGATCCGGGGCGACTGCGTGGGCGGCGGCTGCCAGTTGGCCGCCGCCTGCGACCTGCGCCTGGCCGCGGCGGGCGCGCGGTTCGGGGTGACCCCCGCCCGGCTGGGACTGGTGTACCCCGCCTCCTCCACCGCCCGCCTGACGCGCCTGATCGGCCCCTCGGCCACCAAGCACCTGTTGTTCTCGGCCGAGTTGATCGACACCGACCGCGCGCTGCGGGTCGGCCTGGTGGACGAGGTCCTGCCGCCGGACGCGCTTGAGCGGCGGGCGGGGCGACTGATCGCGACCCTGCTCTCCCGCTCGGCCCTCACCCAGCGGGCCGCCAAGGAGTTCGTCGACCATCCGCCCGCCGATCCGGCCGCCGGAACCCTGCGCACCGAACGGTGGCGGACCGCGCAGCGCGAGTCGGGTGAGGCGGCCGAGGGAGTGGCCGCCTTCCTGGAACGGCGACCCCCGTCCTTCCGCTGGGCCGGCGGGATCGACCCGCCCGATCGCGCCCCCGGCGTGCGTGTCCCACCACCCGGGTAGGGGTGGCGCATGGCCAGAATCCTGTGTGGGGACACCGAGTTCGGATACGACGAGGCGGGGGGCGGCGAGCCCGCGGTGGTGCTGGTGCACGCCGGGCTGGCGGATCGTCGGATGTGGGCGCACCAGTTCCTGGCCCTGGCGGCCGATCACCGGGTGATCCGCTACGACTGCCGGGGCCACGGGGAGAGCGGTTCCGGGCCCGGGCCCGGCTCCCACCAGGAGGACCTGCTGGCGTTGTTGGACGCCCTCGAGGTGCCCCGGGCCGCGCTGATCGGCTGTTCGATGGGCGGCTCGTACGCGGTGGAGGCGGCCCTGGCGGCACCGGAACGGGTGACTGCGCTGGCACTGATCTCCCCCGGGCTCTCCGGGCGCCCGTGGCCCGAGGACATGCTGCTGGAGGCGGCGGAGCGGGTGCACGCGCGCATCCCCGCCGAGCGGCGCGAGGTCTACCTGGCCGGGGGCACCACGGAACACCTGCTGGTCGACGCGCTGGCCACCGCCGAGGCGCACATCGAGTGGATGGTGGCCGGTCCCGGTCGGGACCGCTCGGCGCTGCCGCCCGAGGCGTGGGAGTTGGCGGTACAGATGTACCGCGAACACCTGGAACGTCTGTGGAGCGGGGAGGAGCCGCCGGTCGAGGAGGTGCTGCCGGATCTGTTGCCGGGCACCCGATTGGACCGCGTGGTCGCGCCCACCCTGGTCATCAACGGGCTGGACGACGTGCCCCGGGTGCAGGAGGTCGCGGCCGAGGTGGCCGGCGGGATACCCGGCGCCCGTCTGGTGGATCTGCCCGACACCGGGCACCTGGCGCCGTTGGAGCACCCCGCGGAGGTCACGGAGATCCTGCGGTCTTTCCTGGTCTCCGCCTCGACCGTCCCCACCCGCGAGGACCCCGGGGCGCCCGCTCGCTGACGGGCGGGGAGCGGGGCGGCCCCCGCCCCTCCCCCGGGTCGCCGCGCACGCCGCGCCGGAGGCCGTGGCTCCTCACCCCGACGCTCCTGGTGAGGCGCCTGCCGACCCGGTCCACCCCCGCGCTCACGCCCCGGATACGCCGTGGCGATGCGCTCCGGCGCTGTTTCCCCGGAGTGTGGAAGGGTGGGCCCGGAAGTCTGGGGACGGGGAGGTGCGCGGCATGGCGGTGATGTTCCAGGCCGGGGCTGCGAGGGCCGTTCTCGATGCAGCCTGTCGACGGGCCGGGCTCGATCCCGCCGGTGCCGAGTTGCTCCGGCTGGGTTCGAACGCGGTCTACCGGCTCGCCTCGGCCCCGATCGTGGTGCGGGTGGCCGGTGACGGGGAGAGCGCCGCATTTGTGAAGCGATCGGTCGCGGTGGCGCGATGGCTGGAAGCGGAGGGGTTTCCCGCTGTCCGGATCGTCTCCGGCATCGAACAGCCGATGGCAGTGGCCGGCCGTCTGGTCACCTTCTGGGAGAACGCGCAGGATCGGGAGGAGTACGCCCGTCCCGATGAACTGGCCGACCTCCTCCGCCGTCTCCACCGGCTGCGGGAACCGGAAGCGCTCGGCCTGCCGTACTTCAACCCTTTCGCCAAGGTGTGGGAGCCGCTCGCCGAGATGGAAGGGGTGGGGGATGAGGACCGGCGGTTACTGTCCGAACGTGCCGATCGGCTGCACAAGGAGTACGACCGGCTCGACTTCGTCCTTCCCTTCGGCATGATCCACGGGGACGCCAACGTCGGGAACGCGATCCGCCGACACGACGGCCGGGCGGTGCTGATCGACCTCGACGGTTTCTGCCCGGGGCCCCGGGAGTGGGATCTCGTGCTGACCTCGCTCTACTACGAGCGGTACGGCTGGCACACCCGGGCCGAATACGAGTCCTTCGTGCACCACTACGGATTCGAGCTGATGAACTGGCCCGGCTATCCGGTCCTCGCCGATCTGCGAGAGCTGATGATGACGCTCTGGCTCGGGCGCCGGATCACCACCGAGGAACGAGCGGCGCGGGAGTTCGCCCGCCGGGTGCACGCCATCCGCACCAACGGCAGCCGGCGGGACTGGCAACCCTTCTGAACCGGTGGACCTACCGGCCGATCCGATCGGTGGTGGCGAGCCACAACCGGTGCTCCCCGGCCTGCTCCTCCAACTCCCGCACGCTCGCGGTGTGCCCGGTGGCCTCGACATGCCGCCGGAACTCCGCCAGATAGCCGACGCACCGGTTGAACCGGAGCTGTTCCCCCAGATCGAGGGCATCCAGAGCCACCCGGCACGCCTCCTCCGGATCGCCCGCCCCCAGGTGGGCGTCCGCCAGAACCATCGTGGCGAAGAAGTCGCTGCGCACGTGGTCACCGCTCATGGCGTTCTCGGCATGGGCCACGGCCCTGCGGGCACTCCTCACGTCCCGGAAGCAATGGGCGGCCTCGGCGGCCAACTCCGCCTCGTCGAAGTAGCTGATCCACTCCGGTTCGTCGCCGTTGTAGCGGCTCTCCAGAGCGTTCGTCGCGGCGGAGAGTGCCTGTTCGCATCCCTTCACATCTCCCGTGCGGGCCAATGCGCGGGCCTCCATGGCATGGAACTGTGCCAGCAGCGTCGGCGTCGCCACCCCGGCCACGCCCAGGCGGGCCGCCCGGGCGAGTGTGGCAGCTTCGGCGTGGCGACCGAGAAAGGTGGCTTGGTGGCTCATCGCGGAGAGCACACTCCCGGCCAGACGCCGGTCCTCCCAGTCTTGGGCGAGACGCAGCGCCTGGAGGAAATAGCGTTGGGCGAGACCGTGATGACAGGCGTCGTAGGACATCCAGGCCGCGAGAAGGGTGGCCTCGGCGGCAGTGGAGAACAACACACGTCCCAGCGCCTCGGTCCAGCCTCCGGTGAGCAGAGGGGCGACTTCACGGCTGAGATACTGGATCACCGCGTGCCGGGCGTGACCACCGCCGAACCGGTCGTCCAACCGCGCGAAGGTCTCGATCGTCGTCCGTACGGTGGCCACATCCGTCAGGCCCACCCGAAGGTCGGTTCCCTCCGAACGTGCCGGGCGGTCGGGGGCGGAGCCACCAACCACCGCAACGACGCCTCGTGCCAGGCCGGAACGGAGGGAGCCGAGGAGAGCAGGCCCTCCGCGTTCTCCAAGTCGGTCCGCCACAGGGCGGCGACCCCTGTGATGGCCTCCCGGATGGTGTCCGGGTAGCCGATCCTCGATACAGGAAGAAGCGGTACCTCCTGCACCCCGGACAGATCGAGGGCTTCACGGAGCAGCGGGCCGTAGAAGTCATCGGGAACGCTGTGGCCGTTCTCCCAACTGGCGATGCGGCGCTTCACACTCGCATCGGAGGGCAACGCCCGACCCTGTCGCGCGGCCTGCCGGCGCAACTCGCCGACGAGACGTAACTGACCCCACCCACGAGCCCTACGGGCTTCCCGGATGGTCTCGCCAAGCCCGGCCGTACTCCCCATCGCATCCCCCGTCGTACGATCACGCCTTCTCCGTGTTCGTCTTCTCACATTACGGAGTCGAGTCCTTGGTCAATGCGGAAAAGGAGGAGACGCGAAGGGTTTTCAGCGTCACGGGGGATGATCCGGCGGTGACGCCCGCGTCATCCCCCGTCTCCCGTCGTCATCTGCCGCCCCACCGCCTTGGCCGGAAGTCTGGAGGAGCGGCGACCGACCGGCGCCGTGCGGATGTGACCGAGGTGGGTTCGGGTGCAGATGATGACGCGGCGGGGGCTGGCATGGATCTCCTCCACAGCCGAAATTCCGGAACACTGCCGGGAAATCTGGCGTGATGACCCCCGCCGGCCGTACGCACTTCCGGCCGGGAGACAGTTCGATGTCGTGACGGTCGATCAGCGCCTCGGCATCGAAACCTTCGACCAACTGCGACGCTACGGACTTCCGGCCGGCCCGGTGATGGCGGACTGGGCCGCCCGACGGGTGGGCTTCTTTCTCCCGGCCGGTTCACGGGAACGCTTCGAACGGATGCCGGTCGCCGAGCGTGCCGGGATGCCCTCCTACCGCTACATCGGTCCGGGATCCGTCGTGGTGGTGCCGGGACCGATGCCGTTCGGTGGCGATCGGTTCACCTGGCTCCTCGCTCCGTTCCGGCAGCCCTACCCGACACCGGTTCGCACGGCCGCGCTGACGGCCATGCTCGCGGCGGCCTCGATGACCCTGGAACGAGTCGACCAATGGGGTATGGAGCACACCGGGACAGCCCCGGAGGATGGCGAAGAGATGGAGTGCCGCCCCGGATGAGAATGCCCCAACGATGCCGCTGTTCAGATGCACTGAGTCCGCCGATCTGCAAGGGGAGTTCCCCTACCTGCGGGCCGACCTCAACACCTTCGGCGGCGCATGGTCGCACTACAAGAAGACCCCGCTGTCAACAAGTTGGCCGGTGACGGGATCTGTCAGCACCTTCTGTGAGGCTCCGTCGCGGGATTCGCGCCCGCGCACGCGGTTCCGACGGGTCGCACCGGAACGGCCCGGGCCCTCCCGCGTGCGGGGAGGGCCCGGGCCCCGGGCGACCTCGTGAGGGGTCAGCGACGGCCCTCGCCGCCGGTGAGTCCGGCCCGGCGCAAGGCGTCGGCCATGGCGCTGTTGACCGGCGCCGGCGCACCGCGCCGGTCACCGCCCCGACGGTCGCGCTGCCGGGGCGCGCCGCCCTTCTCGCCGCGCTCGGCTCGGCCCCCGCGCTCGCGCGGGCCGTTGCCCTCGGGGCGACCCTCCCGGCCGCCCCGACCGCCGCGGCCGGCCCGCCCCTCCTGACCGCCCTGGCCGCCCTGGCCGCCGCGGTCACGACCCGCGCCCGGTTCGTCGTCCAGCCGCAGCGTCAGCGAGATCCGCTTGCGCGGGATGTCCACCTCCCGCACCCGCACCCGCACCACGTCACCCGACTTGACGACCTCGCGCGGGTCGGAGACGAACTTCTCCGACATCGCCGAGACGTGCACCAGGCCGTCCTGGTGGACGCCGATGTCCACGAACGCGCCGAAGGCTGCGACGTTGGAGACCACGCCCTCCAGGATCATGCCCGGCTCCAGGTCGCCGATCTTCTCCACGCCCTCCTTGAAGCGGGCGGTGCGGAAGGCCGGTCGGGGGTCGCGGCCCGGCTTCTCCAGTTCGCGGAGGATGTCGGTGACGGTGGGCACGCCGAAGGTGTCGTCGGTGAACTCCTCCGGGCGCAGGCCGCGCAGTACGGCGGTGTTGCCGATCAGACCCGCGACGTCCGTACCGGTGCGCTCGGCCATCCGACGCACCACGGGGTACGCCTCGGGGTGGACACTGGAGGCGTCCAGCGGGTCCTCCCCGCCGCGCACCCGCAGGAAGCCGGCGCACTGTTCGAACGCCTTGGGGCCGAGTCGGGCGACGTTCCGCAACTCCTTGCGGCTGCGGAAGGGGCCGTTCTCGTCCCGGTGGGCGACGATGTTCTCGGCGAGCCCGGAGCCGATGCCGGAGACCCGGGCCAGCAGCGGCGCGGAGGCGGTGTTGACCTCGACGCCGACGCCGTTCACGCAGTCCTCGACCACGGCGTCCAGGGAGCGGGAGAGCTTCAACTCGGAGAGGTCGTGCTGGTACTGCCCGACCCCGATCGACTTCGGATCGATCTTGACCAGTTCGGCCAGCGGGTCCTGGAGCCGGCGGGCGATGGAGACCGCGCCGCGCAGCGACACGTCCAGGTCCGGCAGCTCCCGGGAGGCGAAGGCGGAGGCGGAGTAGACCGAGGCGCCCGCCTCGGAGACCAGGGTCTTGGTGAGGTTCAGCTCCGGGTGCCGGGCGATGAGGTCGGCCGCCAGTCGGTCGGTCTCGCGGGAGGCGGTGCCGTTGCCGATGGCGACCAGCTCGACCCGGTGCCGGGCGGCCAGTTCACCGAGTCGTTCCAGCGCCTGATCCCACTTGCGCTGCGGGGCGTGCGGGTAGATCGTCCCGGTCTCCACGACCTTGCCGGTGGCGTCGACGACGGCCACCTTCACACCGGTGCGCAGCCCGGGGTCCAGGCCGAGCACCGCGCGGGTGCCGGCGGGCGCGGCGAGCAGCAGGTCGCGCAGGTTGGCGGCGAAGACGCCGACGGCCGCGTCCTCGGCGGCGGCCCGCAGCCGGGAACGCAGGTCGATCCCGAGGTGGACCAGGACGCGGGTGCGCCAGGCCCAACGGACGGTCTCCCGCAGCCAGGTGTCACCCGGGCGCCCCCGGTCGACGATGTCGAAACGGTGGGCGATGGCCCGCTCGTAGGCGGCGGACTCCGGCTCGCCGTCCTCGCCGGCCTCCGGTTCCAGGGCCACCTCCAGGACGTCCTCCTTCTCGCCCCGGAACATGGCCAGCGCGCGGTGCGAGGGCAGTTCGGCGACCCCCTCGGCGACATCGAAGTAGTCGGAGTACTTCGTGCCGGCCTCCTCCTTGCCGGGACGCACCCGGGAGATCAGGCGACCGCGGCTCCACATGCGCTCGCGCAGTTCGCCGATGAGGTCGGCGTCCTCACCGAAACGCTCCACCAGGATGGCCCGGGCGCCGGTCAGCGCGGCCTCGACGTCCGGGACGCCGCGTTCGGCGTCCACGAAGGCGGCCGCCGCGGCGGTGGGCTCCACCGAGGGGTCGGTGAGCAGACCGTCGGCGAGGGGCTCCAGGCCGGCCTCGCGGGCGATCTGCGCCTTGGTGCGGCGCTTGGGTTTGAAGGGGAGGTAGATGTCCTCCAGCCGGGCCTTGGTCTCCGCCGCGTGGATGGCGGTCTCCAGGGCGTCGTCCAGCTTGCCCTGCTCCCGGACCGACTCCAGGATCGCGGTTCGGCGCTCCTCCAGCTCCCGCAGGTAGCGCAGGCGCTCCTCCAGGGCGCGCAGCTGGATGTCGTCGAGGCCGCCGGTCGCCTCCTTGCGGTAGCGGGCGACGAAGGGCACGGTGGATCCGCCGTCCAGCAGTCCGACGGCCGCCACCACCTGTCCCTCCGCGACCGCCAGTTCCTCGGCGATTCGGGCCTCGACGGTGCGGCCGGTGCCGGCGGGAAGGGTCTGTGCGGACTGTGTCACGGTGCTCTCGGGGCGCGTGCCCCTGCCTCCTCTTGCCCGGTGTCGACGGACCGGGTCCGGGCCGCCCGCGGATGGGTGCGCGCGGGCGCGGGGTCGGTCCGCCGGGGTCGGTTCGCCGTACCGGGACCGGTACGGCCCGTGCATTCTGACAGGCCCGGGCGGTCGGCTGCCGGCGGGACGCGCCTGTCGGTCCGGCCGGGACGGGGGCGGGCGGACCCGGGGCGGGAAAGGACGGGGCCCCGTCATCCCCGGTGGATCGCACCGGGGACTCGACCCCCGGGCGTGTCCCCGGGGTCCCCGGGGTCGGCGGGGTCGGCACGAACGCCCCCGGCCGGTCCACCGGCGGGCGCGTCGGGGCGAAGGCCCCGGATTCCGGACGGGCGGCTCCGGTCCCCCGCGCGCCGCCCGGCGACGGGTTCTCCGGGGAAGGTGCCGCGCGAGGGGCCGAGCAGGCCGCGCACGGCCCCGCCCAGCAGTGCCACTCCCTCCGCGATCGCTCCCGGCGGGTGGGCGGCGTACCCCAGCACCAGACCGGGTCGATGGGAGCCCCGGGTGTTCGGGGAGACGTGCCAGGACAACGGGTGCACGCGCACCCCGGCCTCCAGCGCCGCGGTAGCGGCCCGCAGGTCGTCGCCCGTGGCGAAGGTCACCGTCAGGTGCAGACCGGCCGCCGCGCCGTGCACCGTGCCGCCGGGCAGGTGCTCGGCCAGGGCGGTGATCATGGCGTCGCGGCGCCGGCGGTGCCGGGCGCGCAGGAACCGCAGATGGCGCTCGAGCGCGCCGGACTCCATCAGGTGGGCGACGACCAACTGCGGTGGGACGGAGGTGCCCAGGTCGGCGAGGCGCTTGGCCTCCACCAGGGCGGGCCGGAGGGCCGGTGGGGCGATCAGCCAGCCGATCCGCAGGCCGGGTGCGAGGGTCTTGGAGAGGCTGCCCAGATGGTGCACCCGCTCGGGGAGCAGCGCGCGCAGGGCGGGCACCGGGGGACGGTCCCAGCGGTGCTCGGCGTCGTAGTCGTCCTCCACGATCAGGCCGTCCGTCTCCTCGGCCCACCGCATCAGGGCCCGCCGGCGGTCCCCGCCCAGGACCACCCCGGTGGGGAACTGGTGGGCGGGTGTCAGGAGGACCGCCCGGGCGCCGTCGGCGCGCAGGGCGTCGATGTCCGCGCCCTCGGCGTCCACCGGGATCGGCGGGGTGTCCAGGCCGCGTCCGCGCAACACCTGCCGGACGCCCATCGACCCGGGGTTCTCCACCGCCACGCGGTCGATCCCCCGCGCCCGCAGGACCTCGGCGAGCAGGCCGAGTGCCTGAGCCGTACCGGAGACCACCAGCACCGCCTCCGGGTCCACGGCGATCCCCCGGGTGCGGCCGACCCACCCCGCGACGGCGGTGCGCAGGGCGGCGGTACCGCGCGGGTCGCCGTAGCCGAGGACGGCGGCGGGCAGGTCGGCGAGGACGGCGCGCTCCGCGCGCAGCCAGGCCGTCCGGGGGAAGGCCGCGAGGTCGGGGGTGCCGGGCGTGAGATCGACGCGGGCCGGGACGGCGCGCAACGCGTCGTGCGCCCCCGCCCCGGGGTCGGGTACGAAGAGCCCGTCGGGAATCCGGCGGGGAGCGGTATCGGGCCCCGTCGGGATGGGCGCCGGGGGCCGGACCGGTGCGGCGACCACGACGGTACCCCGGCGTCCGTCCCCGGCCAGATGGCCGTCCTCGGTCAGTCGCCGGTACGCCTCGGTGACCACGCCCCGGGAGACGCCGAGGTCGGCGGCGAGGGTGCGGCCGGCGGGCAGCCGACCGCCCACGGGCAGTCGCCCGTCCGCGACGGCCGCCCGCAGCCGGTGGGTCAGCCAGTCGGCCAACCCCCCGGCAGGGGCCTCGCGACGGTCCAGGTGGAGGAAGTCCGCCCCGTGGGCGGACCCCGGGGCCGGCCCGGGTGTTCCCCGGGCGACCGTTTCGGACCTGTTCTCCGGCTCTTCTTCGGACCTGTTCACCGGTCCATTGTGACGAGAGGCTCGGGGCATGGAGATCATCACCCCGCACGGGGACACCCACCCCGGTTCGGAGCCGGCCGGGGCGCGGGACGGATATGTACACGGTTACGGGGCCCGCGAGGCCGAACGGCTGACCACGCAGGCGGACGTCCTGGCGGCCCTGGTGCACGGCGACCGGGAGGGCATCGGCGGCCCGATCACCGGCCGGGTGCTGGAGGCGGGGTGCGGAACCGGGGCCCAGACCGGGCATCTGTTGGCCACGCCGGGGATACGGGTGGACGCGGTGGACCTCTCCACCGCGTCGCTGGCCCGGGCCCGTGGCCGACACGCGGCGGCCACGGCGGAGGGGCGGGTGCGGTGGCACCGCGCCGACGTGACGGACCTGCCCTTCCCGGACGCCGCTTTCGATCACGTCTTCGGCTGTTTCGTGCTGGAGCACCTCGCCGAACCGGGCCGGGCCCTGGCCGAGTGGCTGCGGGTGCTGCGGCCGGGCGGCGGGTTGACCGTGGTGGAGGGCGACCACGACTCGACCCTGCTGCACCCGGACGGCGCGGCGGGACGCGCGGTGATCGCCGGCCAGGCACGGGCGCAGGAACGGGCCGGTGGGGACGCCTTCATCGGGCGTCGGTTGGCGCCGTTGGTGCGGGGCGCGGGGTTCCGGGAGGTGGTGGTGGAGCCCCGCACGGTGTGCGCGGACCGGGCCCGGCCCGATCTGAGGACCGGATTCGTCCTCGGCACCTTCGTGCCGGTCTTCGAGGCGGCCCGGGGGGATGTGCTCGCGGAGGGGATGGTGGACGCCGCCGAATGGGAGCGCGGAATCGCCGACCTTCGGCGCACCGCCACGGGGGACGGCACCTTCCACTACACGTTCTTCCGCGCGACCGCGCGCGCCCCCCGCTGAGCGCGCCGACCCGGGATGCCGGGGGCTCCGGCGGGTGTCCGTTCAGCGGCGCCGGGAGGAGGGGGTGTCCCGTTCGGCGTCGGCGCCCGGGACACCACCGTGCCGCGCGGGGTCCCCCGGGTCGTCGGCGAACCCGTCGTCGGCGACCTCCCCACCGGCGGTTCGCCGCGCGAAGACGGCCGGGGCGTCCGCCGTCCCGGCGCCCGGGACGGCGGGCTCGGCGGCCCCCGGTGCCCTCCGGGCCAGCTTCTCGCCCTCCACGTCCACGTTGGGCAGGATCCGGTCCAGCCAGGCCGGCAGCCACCAGGCGGAGCGGCCGAGCAGCGCCAGCACCGCGGGCACGATCGCCATCCGGACCACGAAGGCGTCGAAGAGGATCGCGGCGGCCAGACCGAATCCGATCATCTTGATCATCGGTTCGTCCGCGCTGACGAAGCTCGCGAAGACGCTGATCATGATGATCGCGGCGGCGGTCACCACACGGGCGCTGTACCGGAAGCCGGTGATGATCGCCTGCCGGGCGTCCTCGCCGTGGACGTACGCCTCCCGCATCCGGGTGACCAGGAAGACCTCGTAGTCCATCGCCAGGCCGAAGACCACACCGATCAGGAAGATCGGCATCAGGCTCATGATCGGACCGGTGACCTCGACCCCGAAGAGGCCGGCCAGCCAGCCCCACTGGAAGACCGCGACCACGGCGCCCAGGGAGGCGAAGACCGAGAGCAGGAAGCCCAGCCCCGCCTTGATCGGCACCAGCAGGGAGCGGAAGACGACGGTCAGCAGGACGAAGGCCAGGCCGACGACGACCATCAGGTAGGGGGCCATGGCGTCGTCGATCCGCTCGGAGACGTCGATGGCCATCGCGGTCTGGCCGGTGACCAGGACCCGGGCGTCGTCGGCGCCGGCGAAGGCGGATGCCTCCTCGCGCAGGTCGTGCACCAGGTCGGCGGTCTCGACACCGCTGGGGGTGGAGCCGGGGATGACGGTGAGCATCGCGGTGTCACCGGTCTCGTCGGGGATCGGCTCGGTGACGGCCACGACGTTGTCCAGGCCCCGGATCCCCTCGGCCACGGCGCCGGCGATCGCCCCGGCGTCCTGCCCGTTGTCCACGTCGGCGGTGTCGACGGCCAGCAGCAGCGGGCCGTTGAAACCGGGTCCGAAGGACTCGGCGAGCATGTCGTAGGCCTGGCGCTGGGTGCTGGAGGGCGGTTCGGAACCCTCGTCCGGGAGGTTGAGTTCCATCTGGGTGGCGGGTATCGCGATCACACCGAGGCCGGCGACGGCGACCAGCAGGACGGCGATGGGACGCCGGACGACGAAGCGGGCCCAGCGGGTGCCCATGTTGGGCCGCTCCCCGTCGGCCGGGGTGCCCTCGACGGGGACCGTGTCCCCGGCGTCCCCGGCGCTGTCGGCCCCCTTGGTTCCCCCGGCGCGGGGGCGACGGGCCACCTGCGGGCGCACCTTCTCGCCCGCGAAGCCGAGCAGGGCGGGAATCAGGGTGATGCCGATGAGGACGGCGATGGCCACGGCGCCGGCCGCGGCCAGACCCATCTTGGTGAGGACGGGGATGTTCACCACCGCGAGGCCGCACATGGCGATGATGACGGTCAGACCGGCGAAGACGACGGCGGACCCGGCGGTGCCGGTGGCGCGGCCGACGGCTTCCCTCCGGTCGTGTCCCGCCGCCAGTTCGGCGCGATAGCGGGAGACGATGAACAGCGCGTAGTCGATGCCGACGGCGAGGCCGAGCATCATCGCCAGGATCGGGGTGGTGCTGTCCAGTTCGAGCGGTCCGCTGAGAACGGTGATGGCGCTCACCGCGATGCCGACCCCGATCAGGGCGGTGATCAGCGGCAGGCCGGCGGCGATCAACGAGCCGAGGGTGATGACCAGCACCACCGCCGCCACCGCGACACCGATCACCTCGGCCACGCCGGTGCTCGGGATCTCGAAGAGGGCGTCGCCGCCGATCTCGACCGTCAGGCCGGCGTCCCGGCCGGTCTCCGCCGCGTCCAGCAGCGCCTCGCGTTCGGCGTCCTCCAGTTCGGTGCCGCCGACCCGGTAGGAGACCTGCGAGTAGGCGGTGGTGAGGTCCTGGCTGACCGCCTGCGTCTCGAAGGGATCGGTGACCTGCGCGATGCGGTCACTGCCGCGTTCGAGTTCGGCGACGACGTCACCGACGGCCGCCGCGTGGGCGGGATCGTCGATCGCCCCGCCGTCGGGAGCCCGGAAGACGACCCGGGCGGTGGCCCCGTCGGCCCCCATGCCGGGGAAGCGTTCGGAGAGCAGGTCGAAGGCCTCCTGGGCCTCCGTGCCGGGAATGGAGATCTCGGTCGCGGGCTGGGAGTCGGTGGTCACGACGGCGGCACCGGCGACGCCCAGCAGGGCGATCCAGATCAGTGCGACCCATCGCCTCCAGGCGTATGTGAGACGCCCTGTCGCGTAGAGGAATGTCGCCATGAGAAGGCTGCTCTCCCATCGAGGTGGGCCGGCGGGGAGATTCCGGCGGTGTGGCCGTTCTTCGGTTTTCCGGATGCTTCCGGATGATTTTTCGCCGGTTTTCCGGCGTGCCTCGGGCCGGGCGGTGCCGTTCCGGGGTCCGGGGGGACGACCGGTGCGACGGGGACGGGGCCGGTTCCTCGGCGGGCGCGCGCCACGGCCGACCGGCGGAGCCCCTCATCGGGGCACGTCGGGGCCCGCCCGGGAGCGACCGGGCGTGTCAACGGGACGCGCGGGGTGTGGTGGTTGTCGATCCGCCGGGGTCCGGGGCGATGGGGGGCCGCCCCGGACGGTCAGCGGTCGGCGGATCCGTCCCGGGGAACCGGAGCGGACCCGCCGGGTTGGGAGGTCCCGGGGTCGGGGCCCCCCGGTTCGGTGCCCTCGAGACCGAGCACCGGGATGACGACCGCGTCGATGAAGCGGTCGAGGTACTCGGCGTCGGCGTGGGTGCCCTCGAAGAGCGGCCGGGTCATGACGGCCCCCATGAAGGCGTGCACGAGGTGGTCGGTGGCCGGGACGCGGGGCGCGATCTCGCCGCGCTCCACGGCCCGGTGCAGGGCGATGGTCAGCACGTCGGTCTCCGGCTCGACCAGCACCTCGCGGACGGCGCGCAGCAGTTCGGCGTCCCGCTGCCCGGCGTGGAGGAGGGCGTGCAGCAGACCGGTGCTCTCCTCCGAGTCCTCGGCGACCCGTCGGGCCATCTCCCGGATGTCCCCGAGGAGGGTGCCGGTGTCGATGTCCGCGAGGGTGGTCCGCTTGGTGTGCCGCAGGGCCGTGACGACGAATTGCGCCTTGGTGCCCCACTGACGGTAGAGGGTGGCCTTGCTGGCCCGGGTGCGGGCGGCGACGGCGTCCATGGTGAGGGCGTCGTAACCGCGTTCGCAGAGCAGTTCCAGCACCGCCTCGTACAGTTCGCGTTCCCGTTCCGGGGTGAGCTTCCCCCGACCGGTGGCGCGCGGCGCGACGGCCGCGGACTCTCCCGACATGGCGCGTGCCTCCCGAGGGCGACGGAACGACGGAACGGACGGTGTCGGCACCGTATCGGGCGGGCACGGCCCCCGGGGAGGGGCCGGCGCGTCCGGAACGGGCCGCGTATCGGGGCGGAACCCACCGGTCGCCCCCGCCGCCCGGGGCGGCGGGAACGGTGCCGAGGGGGTACGCCCCCGTGTACGGGCAGCGTAGCCGGCCCCCTCATCGAAACGCAAGCGGATCGAAACGTGACCGTTCTCATTCACGGGCCGGTCGGACTCCGGGGATGGCCGGGGCTGGACGGGGAAGGCGCCGGGGTCGGCTCCCCGTGTCCGCCGGCACCCCGGGGTTCCCCGGGAACCGGGCTCCGGGCTCCGGGCTCCGGGGAACCCGGACGTCACGTCCCGCCGGCCCGCGGGGGGCGGTGGGCGCCCGGACCGGCCCCCGGATCGTGTCGAGGACCCCGGACCGGCGCTCCCCGGGGGCGGGCCCCACCGCAGGGGACGCTCCCCGGGCCCCCTCAGGCTCCGTCCACGGCCACGGGGCCGCCCACCGGCCGACCCTCCCGCACCCGCTCGATCAACCACGCCGGCGGCTCGAAGCGCTCCCCGTACCGGCCCCGCAACTCCCGGGCCCGCTCCAGGAAACCGGTCGGGCCCGTCGGCCATCCGTCCGCGTAGCGCAGCACCCCGCCGGTCCAGGTGGGGAAGCCGATGCCCAGCAGTGATCCCACGGTCGCGTCGGCCTCGGACTCCACCACGCCCTCCTCCAGCGCCCGCATCGCCTCCAGGGACTCGGCGAAGAGCATCCGCTCGCGCAACTCCCGGAGGTCGGCGTGCCCGACCGCCGGGTCCGTGCCGGAGGTCGGCGCGCCGGGGCCGGCCCCCGATCCGGCGCCGGCCGCCGCGAAGTACTCGCGCAGCCCCGGCCACAGCCCCAGCCGCCGCCCGCCGGGACCGTCGTACTCGTGGAAGCCGGCGCCCGCCGCCCGCCCGGCGCGCCCGAACTCCTCCACCATCCGCTCCAGCACCCGCTCGGCCGGATCCGGACCGTCCGCCGGCCCCGCCCCGGCGGCGCGCGCCGCGCGTCGGATGTCCCGGGGCAGGGTGAGGGTCAGCTCGTCCAGCAGGGCGAGGACCGGGGTGGGGTAGCCGGCCGAGAGACAGGCCCGCTCGATCGAGGCGGGGGCGATCCCCTCCCCCACCATGCGCAGCCCCTCGTCGAGGAAGCAGCCGATGACCCGGGAGGTGAAGAAGCCGCGGGCGTCGTTGACCACGATCGGCGTCTTCCGCAGCCGACGGACCAGGTCGAAGGCGCGGGCGACGGCCTCGTCACCGGTGGCGGGCCCGCGCACGATCTCCACCAGCGGCATGCGCTCCACCGGGGAGAAGAAGTGCAGGCCGAGGAAGTCGGCCGGCCGGTCCACCGAACGGGCCAGGTCTCCGATGGGCAGAGTGGAGGTGTTGGTGCACAGCAGCGCGTCGGGGGCGAGCAGCGGCACCGCCTCGCGCAGCGCCGCGGCCTTGACCTCCGGGTCCTCCACCACCGCCTCGATCACCGCGTCACAGCCGGCCAGGTCGGCCGGGTCGGCGGTGGGGGTCAACCGGCCCAGCACCTCCTCGCGGTCCCCTGCGGAGAGTCGGCCGCGCTCCATCTCCCGGTCCAGCAGTTCCGCGCAGCGGTCCCGGCCCCGGGCGGCACGGTCGGCGTCGAGGTCCCTGAGCACCACCTCGATCCCGGCGCGGGCCAGCACGTGCGCGATGCCGGCACCCATCATCCCGGCGCCGAGGACGGCGACCCGGGTCACCGGCCGCTCCGGGACGCCGGCGGGGCGACGGGCCCCGGCCTCCACGGCCCGTTTGTCGAAGAACAGCGCGCGGATCGTGTCGCGCGCCACCGGTCCGGTGACCAGGGAGGTGAAGTACCGGGACTCGATGAGTTGGGCGGCCTCGATGTCCACCGCCGCGCCCTCGACCGCCGCCGCGAGGATCGCGTGCGGGGCGGGGGCAGGCGCGCCACCGGTGCGGGCGGTCAGGCGGGCGGGGAGGGCCGGCAGCAGGGCGGCGGGGCCGGGGTCGGAGGGCACGCCGCCGGGGACGCGGTATCCGGGGAGGTCCCAGGGCTGTCGGGCGTCGGGGTTCCCGGCGATCCACGCGCGGGCCCGGGAGAGCAGTTCGGCCGGGTCGTCGACCACCTCGTCCACCAGGCCCAGCTCCAGGGCGCGCGCCGGGCGGTACCGGCGTCCCTCCAGCAGCAGCGTGGCCAGGGCCCCGGTGATGCCCAGCAGGCGCACCGAGCGGACCACGCCACCGGTGCCGGGCAGCAGGCCCAGGGTCACCTCGGGCAGCCCGACCCGGCAGCCGGGGCCGGTGAGCAGCAGGCGGTGGTGACAGGCGAGGGCGATCTCGTAGCCGCCGCCCAGCGCGCTGCCGTTCATCGCGGCGACCACCGGACGGCCGAGGGTCTCCAACCGGCGCAGGGCGCGCTTGATCGCCATCGCCCCGTCGAAGACCTCCCGCGCGCGATCCGGCCCGATCTCCACCAGGCGGCGCAGATCCCCGCCCGCGAAGAAGGTGGGCTTGGCCGAGGTGATGATCACGCCGGTGATCGTGTCGCGCTCGGCCTCCAGCCGGTCCACCGCGGCGGTGAGCGCGGCGGTGAGCGCGGGGTTCATCGTGTTGGCGGAGCGGGCGGGGTCGTCCAGCACCAGGGTGACGACGCCGTCCGCCCCGGAGCCGTCGTCGGGGTCCCGCTCCCAGCGGATCGGGCCGGGCGCCCCGGGGGCGCCCCCGGCGGTCGGGGCGTCGGCCCCGGGGGCGTCGGCGGTGGGCCGGTCATCGGTCGGGGGCTGCTGCTGGGGCATGGCCGGGGCTCTCCGGGAACGTCGGGGGCGGGGACCGGGCTGGGACCGCGCGCCGGCGGGTGGGGTGAGGCGCGGGGCGGTTGCGGGGGCGGGTAAGCGGCGGGGCACCGCCGTCCGCCGGGATCAGAGACGTTCGATGATCGTGGCGATGCCCATGCCGCCGCCCACGCACAGGGTCGCCAGCCCGCGGCGCAGGTCGCGGCGCTCGAGTTCGTCGAGGAGGGTGCCCAGGATCATCGCGCCGGTGGCGCCCAGAGGGTGCCCCAGGGCGATGGCGCCGCCGTTGACGTTGACCCGGTCGAGGTCGAGTCCCATCTCCCGTACGAAGCGCAGCACGACGGCCGCGAACGCCTCGTTGATCTCCACCAGGTCGATGTCGTCCATGGTCAGGCCCGCGCGGTTCAGCGCCTTGCGAGTGGCGGGGGCCGGGCCGGTGAGCATGATGGTGGGCTCGGAGCCGGTGACGGCGGCGGAGACGATCCGGGCCCGGGGGCGCAGCCCGTACCGCTCCCCCACCTCCCGGGTGCCGATGACGGTGAGGGCCGCGCCGTCCACGATGCCGGAGGAGTTCCCGGCGTGGTGGACGTGGTCGATGCGCTCCAGCCAGTGGTACTTCCCCAGCGCGACGGCGTCGAAGCCGCCCTCCTCCCCCATCCGGGCGAAGGAGGGACGCAGGGCGGCGAGGGAGTCGGCGGTGGTGCCGGGGCGCGGGTGCTCGTCGCGGTCCAGCAGGACGAGACCGGAGGGGTCGGTGACCGGGATCACCGAGCGGTCGAAACGGCCGTCCTTCCACGCGGCCGCGGCGCGTTCCTGGGAGAGCGCGGCGTACTCGTCCACGTCGCGGCGGGTCAGCCCCTCCAGGGTGGCGATGAGATCGGCGCCGATGCCCTGCGGGACGAAGCCGACGCGGTGGGCGGTGGCCGGGTCGGCGGCCCAGGCCCCGCCGTCGGAACCGATCGGCACCCGGGACATCGACTCCACCCCGCCGGCGAGGATCAGGTCCTCCCATCCGGAGCGGATCCGGGCGGCGGCCTGGTTGACGGCCTCCAGACCGGAGGCGCAGAACCGGTTCTCCTGCACGCCCGCCACGGTGTCCGGGAGACCGGCGGCGATGGCCGCGATCTTGGCGATGTCGGAGCCCTGGTCGCCCAGGGGGCTGACCACGCCCAGCACGATGTCGTCGATCGCGGCCGGGTCCAGGTCGGGTAGGCGGCGGCGGAGTTCGTCCACCAGGCCGACGACGAGGTCGATCGGTTTGACGGTGTGCAGTGAACCGTTGGGCTTGCCGCGACCGCGCGGGGTGCGGATCGCCTCGTAGAGGTAGGCCTCGGTCACGGGCTCTCCCGGCGTCGTCGGCGGATCGGCGGGTCCGGTCGCTGCCGCTCCCGTCTCGGAACGCCTCCCACGATAAGAACGTGTTCCACTTTCGACAAGGGCGACGCCCCGACCGGCGCCTTCGATCCCACTCCGCGCGCCCTCACGCCCCCGGCGCGTCGGGGGATGCCGGGTCGGCGGGGGCCGTGGCCTCCGCCAGACCGGGCAGTCCCCAGTCCCGGGCCACCCCGGCGGCGTCGGCGCCGGGCCGGGAGGGGCCCCGTCGCACCGCGCCGGGTGTGGCGGAGAACCGGGGCGCGGGGGCGGGCTGCACCAGTCCCCCGTGCTCGACGAAGGTGCCCCGGGCGGCGAGGTGCGGGTGGTGGGGTGCCTCCCGCAGCGAGAGCACCGGCGCCACGCACGCCTCGGTGTCGGCGAACACCTCCACCCACTCGTCCCGGGTGCGGCCGGCCATCCGATCGGCGATCGCGGCCCGCAGCCCCGGCCACCGGTCGGGGTCCTCGTGGTCGACGACCACCGGGTCGTCGGCGAGGCCGAGCAGCTCCAGGAACTCCGCCCGGAACCGGGGCTCCAACGGGCCGACGGCCAGGTACCGGCCGTCGGCGGCGGCGTAGGTGTCGTACCAGGGGGTGCCGCCGTCCAGGAGGTTGGCCTCGCGGCGGTCGTGCCAGGCGCCGGCGGCCATCATGCCGTGCAGCATCGTGGTGAGGTGGGCGGTGCCGTCCACGATCGCGGCGTCCACGACCTGGCCCGCGCCACCGGCGCGCACCCGGTGCAGGGCGGCGAGCACGCCCACCACGAGGTAGAGGGAGCCACCGGCGTAGTCGCCCAGCAGGTTGGCGGGGACGGCCGGGCGGCCGTCGGCGGGGCCGATGACGCCGAGTGCGCCGGTGATCGCGACATAGTCGATGTCGTGGCCCGCCCGGCGGGCCAGCGGCCCGTCCTGCCCCCAGCCGGTCATCCGCCCGTAGACCAGGCGGGGGTTACGGGCCAGGCAGGCGTCGGGGCCGACGCCCAGGCGTTCGGCCACGCCGGGGCGGTACCCCTCCAGCAGCACGTCGGCGCGTTCGGCCAGCTCCAGCACCCGCTCGGCGGCCCCCTCGCGCTTGAGGTCCAGCAGCACCGAGCGCTTGTTGCGGTTCGTGGTGTCCCACCGGGGGTCGATGTGCGGCCAGGCGCTGCCGGGACGGTCGACCCTCACCACGTCGGCGCCCAGGTCGCCCAGGATCATCGCGGCGAACGGACCGGGGCCGATGCCGGCCAGTTCGACCACCCGCACGCCCGCCAGGGGACCGTCGCCCGGTTCGGGGTCGGTCTCCCGCCGTGCGGCGTCCGCCGTGGCGTCCCCGTCGGTCTCCGCGCCCATCGCTCTCCCCTGCAACCCGTCCCGGACGGGGCCCACCGGGCACCCGACCGACCACCCGGATGGGCGGTCGTGGCGGGTGATCATAGGAACACGTTCCAGTTTTGTCGAGGAGGATGTCGCCGACCCCGGGGAGGGCGCACCCGCCGGGAAGCGCGCGGGCTCCGGGCTCCGGGCTCCGGGCTCCGGGCTCCGGCAAGAGGTTGTCGGCGGGGATCGTCCGGCTTTCCGGGTATCACCCGGCCGCGTTCCCGGGGAGACCACCCCGCGCGGAAGGGCACGGGCACCGGGAAGCACGCCCCCGTCGGAGCGCACGGGTTTCGGGAAGACCACTCCACCACGGGAGCGCGCCGGCCCCGAAAAGAGCCCGCCGGCGAGGATCACACGGCTTCCGGGGACCACCCGGCCATTCCCCGGGAGACCGCTCCCGGCGGGGAGCTCGCGGACTCCGGGAAGCGCGCCGCCCGCCCGGGGGTGCGCGGGCTCCGGGGACCACCCGGCCGCGTTCGCCGGGGAGACCAGCGCCGCCGGGGTCAGGCCCCCGCCATGGACGCCTTCCCCAGGTAGTGGAACTCCCCGTCCCGCACCTCGTACCAGTACGCCCCCTCGTCACCGGCCGAGAACCGGCCGTCGGCGGCGAAGGCGAGCGGCTTGGCCACCCCGCGCAGGCGGGCCGAGCGCAATCGGGTGAGGAGCATCTCGCGATCCGGCGGCGCCTGCGTCCCCATCCGCCGTACCGTCTCCACCAGCAGTCGGGCCGCGTCGTACGCCTCGGCGGCCCAGGGCTCCGGCTCCTCCTCGAACCGCTTGCGGAAGACGGTGGTGAACCCCACCGCCTCCGGCGCCCGCGCGGGATCGATGCGGGGGGCGACCAGCAGCCATCCCTCGGCGGCCTGCCCCGCCCTCCGCGGGAACTCCTCCCGCAGGGCGGTCTCCCACGCGATCCGGGGTCCGGTGAAACCGGCGTCGGCCAGCGCGACCGCCAGCGCCGCGACCGCGTCGGCCCGGCCCGCGTGCACCACCCCGTCGATGCCCTCGGCCAGCAGTCCGGCTACCGTGCCGACCGGGTCGCCCGCCCCGACCGGCAGCACCCGCGGCACGGGGGTGATCCGGTCGCGGTCCAGGGCACCGGTGACGGCCCGCACCGCGATACCGCTGATCGGCTCGGCGGCCCGGTCGTCCACCAGCCCCACCCGCCGCACCCCCGGTTCGCCGTGCAGCCGGTGGACCACCGCCAACGCCTGGGCCGCGGTGTCGGGGCGGGCGTGCAGCAGCGTCCGGTCGCCCTCGGGGAACTCGGCCGGGGAGAGCGCCAGCAGCGGCAGACCCGCCCGGGCGTACTGTTCGGCGGCCGGACGGGCCGACGCCTCGCCGGTGGGGCCGATCACCGCCCGCACCGCGGGGTCCGAGCCCAGTTCACGGGCCGCCTCCGCGGCCCGCCCGGGGTCACCGCCGTCGTCGACCACCCGCACGTCCACGTCGAAGGGCAGGCGGGCCAGGTCCGCGAGCTCCTCCACCGCCAGCCGCACACCCAACTCCTGGGCGCGGCCCACCCCGGCGTCTGCCCCGGTGAGGTCGGCGTGCACGCCGATGAGCAGCGAGCGCGCCGCCTCCGCCGGCGGTGCGCCGGAGCGGGCCCGACCGGCGAAGAGCACACCGGCGCCGCCGGCCGCCGCGGTCGCCGAGCCGGCGACCAGGAGCAGCAGGCCGCGCCGGGAGGGGCCGCGCGCCGTGTCCCCCGACCGACCGGCGCCGTCCCCGGTCTCCACCGGTCCGGGCCGGTCCTCGGCCCCGGGGAAAGGGTGACGGCCGGGGTCCGCGCCGGGATCGCCGCTCCCGACCCGGCGCGTCCCGTCGAGGGGGGCGCGGGCCGGCGGGGCATCGGGGGGCGGGACCGCGCGCCGACGGGTGATCAGGTCCAGCACGTCATCGGGCAGCCGCACCCCGCCGGGGTCGCCACCCCCGCCGGCCCGGGGATCGAGTTCCGAGCACAGCTCGGCGGGGGTGGGCCGCAGTTCCGGATCACGGTCCAGGCAGGCGCCGATGACCTCGAGCAGGCCCCGAGGGACGTCCGCGAGGTCCGGGGGTTCGCTCAGGATGCGCCGGCGCACCTCCCCGGCGGGCGCGGCGCCGAAGGGCAGTCGCCCGGTGACGGCGTGGGTCAGCACGCACCCCAGGGCGAAGACATCGGCCGGCGGGCCCGGTCGGCGCTCGGGCTCCTCGGCCTGCTCCGGTGCCAGGCAGGAGGGGGGCAGGATCAGCGGCCCGGCCCCGTACAGCGCCCCGGCCAACCCCAGGCCGGTCAGCCGGGGCCCGTCCGGGGCCAGCAGCACCCGCGCGGGGGTCAGGCAGGCGTGCACCAGACCGGCCCGGTGCACCGTCTCCAGCGCCTCGGCCAGTCGGGCACCCACCTCGCGCCCGATATCCCGGGGCAGCGGACCGCGCGCCGCCACCACCATCGCCAGGTCGGGGTCGGGCAGGTACGGCTCGGCCAACCACACCAGGCGGCAGCCGATATCGGCTGCCACCGGCGCCACCGCCCAGCGACTGACCACCCGCTGCGCGGAGGCGGTGCCGCGGGCGAACGCGGAACGGAACTCGGTGTGTGCCGACCACGGGTGCGGAACCACCCGAAGCGTCATCAGCACCCCGCCCACCGAGCGGGCCAGGTAGCAGGTGCCGGGGGGATCGGCGGGCAACCGCCCCAACAGTCGGTGGCCGGCCAGTCGGGCGGGGTCCGCCGGGTGCAGCGGGCCGGGGCCGGGGTCGCCGGGGTCCGGCGTGTTCGTGCCGGCGCCCGCGGCGAACGGGGCGGGTGTTCCGGCGGCTCCGGGGTTGCCGGGATGACGGGGCGCGCCGGATCGGGAGGACCCGGATCGGGACGACGGGGTGTGCACGGGCTCCTCAGCTCAGCTCGGTGTGCGCGACGGTGATCATGCGGCGCATCAACCGCTGCGCGAGATCCGTCAGTTCCTCCTCGGTGGAGCCGTCCGTCCCCTTCACCGCGAGGGCTGCGGTCACCGGTCCGACCCGGGCCACCAACCAGAGGTAGGGGTGCGGCCCGCCGAGGTCGTCGGCGAAGAGGTCACCGCGTTCGGTGATGAGGTCATCGGCGGGCAGCGTCCCGTTACCGGGACGGAAGGCTCCCACGGAGGTCAGCCCGGCGATCCGCTCGTCGGCCCGCAGCCGCTGCTCCGGGCAGCGCAGCCCCTCCTCCAGGATCCCGGCCATCCTCCGGTCGGCGGCCGTCACGTCGTCGTGCACCGTCACCACGGTGACCACGCCCAGGGGGCCCGGGGTCCCCCGGCCCTCGGTCGGACGCTCGGCCTCGACGGTCCGCAGGGCGAGGATGTCGTCGGGTATCGGCTCGCGCTTCCACACGCACGCGTCGGTGAGGACGGGGTGGGTGTCGGGGGTTCGCGCCGGACCGGTCTCCGCGTCGGCCGGATCGGCGAAGCCCCCGGACGCGGAGGGATCGGACGCGGAGGGATCGGCATCGGGGCGGTCGTCGGCGGAGCGATCGACCGCGACGAACCCGGTTCCGTGGTCGGCGACTTCCGGCAGTACGGCGCCGGCCAGCAGGGCGGCGGACGCGGCGTCCCGGGGCAAGCGCTCGGGATCGGGCACGAAGGGCGCGGCCCCCGGTGGGAGGGGATCCTCCGCGGGCTCGCCGGGGTCCTCCCCGGGGGTGGCCGTGGCGGCGGACCCGGCGACGGGATCGGCCCGGGTCGGATCGCTCCCGCAGCCGGTGACCAACAGGACGGTCAGCGAGCCGAGGACCACGGCCCGCGTCACCGGTCGTTGACGCATACGCGCCTCCCTCCGCGGGGTGCCGGACGGTTCGGCGGGGATCACCCTAGCGGGCCGCCGAACGGGGCGGAATGGCTTTCCGTCACGGTCCGGCTACGGTGACCGGCCGGGATCGGGCCCGCTCCGCGGAGCCGATCCCGGCGAACCGGTCCGTCATGCGCTCCCCCGGTGCACTCCGGGGCGCACGCCCCGGGGTCCCCCACCCTCGATGACCACGGCCGGAAGGAGTCGCGGGCCTCCCGGGCCGGGAGGTGGGAAACCGGCCGGCGGGGGGCGGGAACGCCCGATTCCCTCGCGGGAAAAGAACATCGATCGGAGACTGTCACCATGAAGACCTCACGCGATCTCCCCACCGACCCGGCCGCGGCAGCGGGCGATCTTCCGGCCGACCTGATCGCCCGCGAGTTCTCCCCGGACCCCGGCTACTTGAACACCGCCTCCCACGGCCTGCTGCCAGCCCGGGCCGCCCGAAGGCTTCGGGAGGCGGTGGAGGACCTGACGGTCGGTCGGATCGACCACATCGCGCTCATCGACGAGGCGGAGGCGGCCCGGGTTCGGTGGGCCCGACTGGTGGGGGTGGCCCCGGAGCGGGTGGCACTCGGCTCCACCGTCGCGGCCCAGGTCGCCGTGGTCGCCGCCGCCCTGCCCCGGGGGGCCGAGGTATTGACCGTGGAGGGCGAGTTCAGCTCGGTGTCCACCCCCTTCCTGCACGCCGACGACCTGCGGCTGCGCGTCGTGCCGCCGGAGAAGCTCGTCGACTCGGTGGGACCGGACACCGCCCTGGTCGCCGTCAGCGCGGCGCAGTCGGCGGACGGTCGGATCGCGGACCCGGCGGCGGTGCGGGAGGCGGCCCGCGCGCACGGCGCCCGCACCCTGGTGGACGTGACCCAGGCGGTCGGTTGGATGGACTACGACGCCGAGGCCGACGACTTCGTGGTGTGCGGCACCTACAAGTGGCTGTTGGGGCCGCGCGGCGCCTCCTTCATGGTGGTGCCCGCCGACGGTGGTGGCCTGCGGCCGGTGCAGGCCGGGTGGTTCGCCGGAGCCGACCGTTGGGAGAGCTGCTACGGCCCCGTGCGGGACCTCGCCCCGACCGCCGCCCGCTTCGACCTCGCCCCGGCCTTCCTGCCCTGGTCGGGCACCGCCCGGGCCCTGGAAGTGATCGAGGAGGTCGGGATCGACGCGATCCGCGCGCACGACCTGGCGCTGGCGGAGCGCTTCCGGGCCGGTCTGGAGCGACTGGGCCGCCCGGCCGCCCCGGAGTCGGCCGGGTCGCCGATCGTCTCGGTTCCGGGCACGGGCGCGGCGGTGGGGGCACTGGCCCGGGCGGGGGTGTCGGTGGCGGCCCGCGCAGGCGGCCTGCGCGCCTCCTTCCACCTCTACAACACCCGGGCGGACGTGGACCTGGCCCTGAACGTGCTGGAGGGCGTCCCGGCCGGGGCCGGGGATTGAGCCCCGCCGGCGCGGCGGCCCCCACCCCGCACCGGCGGGGTGCGGGGTGCGGGGTGCGGGGTGCGGGGTGCGGGGTGCGGGCGAAAACTTTTCCGTACCGATGGGTAATGCCCCCCGGGCAGGGACGACACGCGGCCCTACAGTGCGCTCATGCCCAATCCGCCCGATGTCGTGCTGTGGGCGATACCCGCCTTCGCCCTGCTCACCGTGATCGAGATGATCAGCTACCGGCTGCACCCGGACGAGGACGCCGCCGGCTACGAGACGAAGGACGCCGGCACCAGCCTCGCCATGGGGCTCGGCAGTCTCCTCTTCGACCTGCTGTGGAAGATCCCGATCGTCGCGATCTACGCCGCCGCGTACGCGCTGACGCCGTTGCGCGTCCCCCTGGAGTGGTGGACGATCCCGCTGCTGGTCGTCGCCCACGACCTCTGCTACTACTGGTCGCACCGCGGCCACCACACGGTGCGGATCCTGTGGGCCTGCCACGTGGTGCACCACTCCAGCACCCGGTTCAACCTCACCACCGCGCTGCGGCAACCGTGGACCACCTGGACGGTGTGGCCGTTCTACCTGCCGCTGATCCTGCTGGGCGTGCACCCGGCGGTGCTGGCCCTGCTCTCCTCCGCCAACCTCGTCTACCAGTTCTGGGTGCACACCGAGCGGGTGGGCAGGCTGCCGGCGCCGATCGAGTTCGTCCTCAACACCCCCTCCCACCACCGGGTCCACCACGCCTCGCAGGGCGATTACCTGGACCGCAACTTCGGCGGGGTGCTCATCGTCTGGGACCGGATGTTCGGCACCTTCGCACCGGAGACCGAGCGCTGCGTCTACGGCCTGACGAAGAACATCGACACCCACAACCCGCTGCGGGTGGCCACCCACGAGTACGCCGCGATCCTGCGTGACGTGCGGGCCGCCCGCACCGGACGGGACCGGCTGAACCACGTGTTCCGCGGCCCGGGGTGGCGCCCGACGGAACGGGTGCCGGAGGCGGCTGGTGCCGGGGTCGGAGGGCCCGGGAGGACGACCGCAGACATCCCGGCCGGGGCGGACGGGCGCCCCGGGGGCCACCTCCCCGGGACGGTCCCGGGCTCCGCCGGCGAGCCGACCGCCGTCGGATGACGTCGGGGAACGCCACACCCGCCGGGGACGCGGCGGTGCCGGGCGGTGTCCCGTCGCCCGCCGCCCCCGGGTCCGGGCGGCCCACCGGGGAGGCCCCGGCGTCCGGGGGGATCCCGGACGCCCCCGACCACCGAGCCGATCCGGCCGGTGTGCGGCATCGGTCCGCCGGAACGCCGACCGAGCGGACCGCGAACCGGCGGAACCGTATCCTCCTCGGCTCCGGCACGCTGTTCCTCCTGCTCTGCGCCGCGCACCTGCTCGGGCACGCCGTGGACGCCGAGGCGCTGCACCGGGCGACCAAGCCGCTGCTGATCCCCGCCCTGATGGCGGTGGTCGTCGCCCGGCGCGGGCCCGGGTTGCTCCTGGTCGCCCTGGCCGGCGGGTGGGCGGGTGACGTGCTGCTGATGCCGGACCACCCGGGGGCGTTCCTCGGCGGGATGGCGGCCTTCGGCCTCGGCCACCTCGGCTACCTGACGCTGTGCCGCCGCGCCGTCCGTCGCGGCTCCTCCCCCACGCCGGCGCGGATCGCCGGCGCGGCGTGCGGGTACACGGTGGTGGGTGTCCTGGTCGTCGTCCTGCTGTGGCCGGGCCTGCCGGCGGAGCTGCGGATTCCGGTGGCCGGCTACGCGGTGTTGTTGACCGCCACGGCCTGCGCGGCGGCCCTCGCGCTCGGGCCCCGGGGCGCGGCGGGAGGGGGACTGTTCCTGCTCTCCGACGCGCTGATCGCGGCCGGGATCGCGGACGGCCCGGTGATCCCCGCACAGGGATTCATCATCATGTCGACTTATCTCGCCGCGCAGTGGCTGTTGGCGGACGCGGTGCTGCTCTCCCCCGCCGGGGCGCGGGGAGTTCGACCCGGGCACGGACCAGGGCGTCGCGACGGACGCGGTCGGCGCGGCGGGTCGTCTCCGGGAGACGGGACCCCCGGCCCGGGTGCGGGGCCCGGGCACGGGCCGCCGTCAAACCGATACGGGGCCCGGCGGAGACGACCACCGACGTGACGCCCGAGCGGATGCGCGGCGCCGAGCCGACCACCTCAGGCACCCCCATCACCGCCGTCGCGCCCCGGGGCCCCATCCGGGGTGTCGAGGGGCGGGGTGGTTCCCCCCGCCCCGGACCGGACCCGCCCGACAGCGGGAAGCGACGCGGGGCGGGTCGGCGTGCCACCGCCTCGGCCGCATCGGCGGGGTGCCGGGCCCGGCACCCCGGGTATCGGGCGGGACGGCACGGTCCCGGGGGCGCCCGTCACCGGCTCAGCCCAGGTCCACGCCCGGGTACAACGGGTGCTTGTCCAGCAGATCGGCGGCCCGGGCGGCGACCGTCGCCGTCACCCCCTCGGCGACGTGGTACCGCGCCCGGGAGGCCGCCCCGGAGGCGGTGGCGGCGGGGGTGGTGTGCGCCAGGACGGTGTGGATCAGGTCGGCGATCTCCTCCATCCCGTCGGTGCCCAGGCCACGGGTGGTCAGCGCCGGGGTGCCCAGCCGGACGCCGGAGGTGTACCAGGCGCCGTGGGGGTCACGGGGGATCGCGTTGCGGTTGGTGACGATGCCGGCGTCCAGCAACGCGGCCTCGGCCTGCCGGCCGGTCAGCCCGTAGCCGGAGACGTCCAGCAGCAGCAGGTGGTTGTCGGTGCCACCGGTCACCAGGCGGGCACCGCGCCGCAGCAGCCCGTCGGCGAGCGCGCGGGCGTTGTCCACCACCCGGGAGGCGTACTCCCGGAAACCGGACTGCCGGGCCTCGGCCAGTGCCACCGCCTTGGCGGCCATCACCTGCGGCAGCGGCCCGCCCAGGACCATCGGACAACCCCGGTCCACGTGCTCGGCCATGGAGTCGTCGCACAGCACCATGCCGCCGCGCGGACCGCGCAGCGACTTGTGGGTGGTGGTAGTGACGATGTGGGCGTGCGGGACCGGGTCGAGGTCCCCGGTGAGCACCTTGCCCGCGACCAGACCGGCGAAGTGCGCCATGTCGACCATCAGGGTGGCGCCGACCTCGTCGGCGATCTCCCGCATGGCCGCGAAGTCCACCAGGCGGGGGTAGGCCGAGTAGCCGGCGATGAGGATGAGCGGCCGGAACTCGCGGGCCGCCGCGCGCACCGCCGCGTAGTCCAGCAGACCGGTCTCCGGGTCGGTCCCGTAACTGCGCTGCTCGAACATCTTGCCGGAGATGTTGGGGCGGAAGCCGTGGGTCAGGTGGCCACCGGCGTCCAGCGACATGCCGAGCATCCGCTGGTCGCCCAGGGCCCGGCGCAACCGCGCCCAGTCCTCCTCCGACAGCTCGTTGACCTGCCGCACGCCGGCGTCGGCGAGGGCGGGGGCCTCCACCCGCTGCGCGAGCACCGCCCAGAACGCGACGAGGTTGGCGTCGATGCCCGAGTGCGGCTGCACGTAGGCGTGGGAGGCGCCGAACAGTTCGCGGGCGTGCTCGGCGGCGATCGACTCGACGGTGTCGACGTTGCGGCACCCGGCGTAGAAACGGTGGCCGACGGTGCCCTCTGCGTACTTGTCGCTGAGCCAGTTCCCCATGGTCAGCAGCACGGCGGGCGAGGCGTAGTTCTCGCTGGCGATCAGCTTGAGCGACTCGCGCTGGTCGCTCAGTTCCGCGCCGATGGCGTCCGCGATGCGCGGCTCCACGCCCCGGATCACCCGCAGGGCGTTGCGCAGGGCCACCGATTCGGGGGTACCGCCGACATTGTGGTCGGGCGCCTCGTGGTGGGTGTGGGCCGCCTCGAAGGGCTCGGGCGAGACGAAAGGCGCGGGAACACCGGGGTCGGTGGCGGGGTCGAGGTTCTCGTTGCCGGTCATGCGGGGGCCTTCCGAAGGTGTCGTCGGAGCGGCCCGGGCACGCGGCACGGTGTGACCGCCCGGGGGCGGGGGTCGCTTCCCGATGATTCGTTCCGTCCGCACACGCCGGTCACGGCCCGTATCGAGCCTAGCACTCGCGGGACCGGCCCGCCCGGGGCACGGTGGAGGGGACCGTCCCGGTCGCGCGACCGGGGAATCCGCATCCGATGCGCGGCGCCGGCGCCGCACCAGGAGGAAGCGTGTCCGAACACACCTACAGGGTCACCGAGATCGTCGGCACCTCGCCCGAGGGGTTGGACGCTGCCATTCGCAACGGCATCGACCGGGCCGCGCGCACCCTGCGGAACCTGGACTGGTTCGAGGTGACGCAGATCCGCGGGCACATCGAGGACGGACGGCCGGCCCACTTCCAGGTGGGGCTGAAGGTGGGGTTCCGGCTGGAGGACGGGGAGGAGGGCACCGGCTGACACCCGACCGGACCGGATCGGGCCGGCGCCGGCCGGGTCGCGTCCCATCGGGCCGGCGCCACGGGTGACCGCCGGTTGACCGGGGCCGCCCCGATCCCGGTCGGACCCGGCTCGAGCCGGGGCGGCCCCAATCGAGTCGAGTCCGGTCGGATCGGGCCCGGTACCGCGCCACGGGCGGCACTGGGGCGACCGATCCCGGTCGGTTCGAGCCGGACCCGGCCGGGACGGCCACGATCGGCTCGGAGCCGGCCGGGTGACCGCCACGGCCGGCTCCGTGCCGGTACCCCCGCGGACGGCTCCCGGAGCGGCGCTCGTCACGCCCACGGCCGAGTCCCATGGTCTCCGCGGCCCGTCCCCACTCGACGGCGAACGAGGCGTCCCGGCAGGCCGGTGTGGTCCGGCACGGTTCGCCCCGGCGTGACGGGGAGCGCCCCGGCGCGTGTCCGCCCGCCCGGAGGCGGCCCGGCGTCTCAACCGGCGTCCGCGCCCGTCCCCTCGGCCGCCGGCCCGTCCAACTCCTCGAGGGTCGGCGGCTGGGAACCGGCGCGGGTACAGGTCAGCGCGCCGGCGCGGGCGCAGCGTTCCAGCACCGCCGTCAGTTCCGCCGTCCCCGACGGCGGGCCGCCGCGCCGGGCCACGGCGTCCAGCAACGCCGCCTGGAAGGCGTCCCCGGCGCCGACGGTGTCCACGACCTCGGTCGGCGGCGCCGTCACCCGCACCGTCCCCGACGGTGCGACACCCAGCGCGCCGGCCGCGCCGAGCGTGACGACCACCAGGCGCGGTCCCTCGGCCAGCAGTCGGCGGGCCGACCGTTCCGGGGACTGCCCCGGGTACAGCCACCCCAGGTCCTCATCGCTCGCCTTGAGCACGTCGGTGGCCGACGCCAGGCGTCGGGCGGCGGCCCGGTACCGCTCACGGTCCGGCTGGGCGGCCGGCCGCACGTTGAGGTCGGCCGCCACGCTCACCCCGGCCTCGCGCTGCCGGGCGCACAGTTCCAGCACCCGTCGGGCGCCCGGTTCGAGCACCGTCGCCAGGGAACCGGTGTGCACCACGGCCGTGTCGGCGGGCACGGTGAGCTCGTCCGGCGCCCAGGAGGCGAGGAAGTCGTAGCGCGCGGCGCCGGCGTCGTCCAGATGGGCGAGGGCCACGGTGGTACTGCCCGAGGACGGCATCCATCGCACGTCCAGACCCGCCTCCTCCACCCGGGCGCGCACCAACTCGCCGGGCGGGTCGTCTCCCCGGGTGGTGACGAGGGTGACCTCGCGCCCCAAGCGGCGCAGGCCGACCGCGACGTTGGCCGGGCTGCCGCCCGCCACCGCCCTCGGCTGCTCCTCTCCCTTGCGCCACAACAGATCGACCAGGGACTCCCCCACCACGGTGACGCGGGCGACACGGCGCACGATACGGCTCCTCTCCGGTACCGGGGCGCCGACGGCTCGCACCGGCGCCCGACGTGGCACATCGTCTCCCGCGCGGGGAGCCGCGGCAAGATCATGCCGGCCCCCGCTCCCCCGACCCGCGCGGGCGCGGCCCGGAACGGGGTCGGGGCCCCCTTGGAAAATCCGCCGACTCCGGGAGAATCGTGCGGGGGTGTCGGTCCGTCGGCCCGGTGCCCCCGCGATCCGACCACCATCGACCGTCGACAGGGGCCCGTGGGGTCCGGACGAGGAAAGGAGCCCCGTGCCCGGCTTCACCGTGGACATCACCGGCACCACCGGCATGAGGACCGGGGAGTGGGCGGACGGGGAGCAGTTCCTGATCCTGCCCGACGACCGGGGTTCCGATGACCGACCACCCGCCCGGGTGCGCCTGGTGTCCCCGGACGATCCGGGGACCCCTTTCGGCTCCTTCGCCGGCTCCCCACGCCGCGCCGCGCAGGTCGGGCTGCGGACCGGGGAGGGCGACACGGCGGACGCCGGCGCGCACGGCGGCGGGGTGACCGTCGCCGAGGTGGAGGAACGCACCGCCCGTCGGGCGGGGATGCCGCACCCGGTCCTGCTGTTGGACGGCCCGGACGGCGAGCGGCTGTGCTCGGTGCTGCCGGAGGAACCGGGGGTGCCCGAACCCCTGCGCTTCCGGGTGGAGGACGGCGGGGGCGGGGAACTGTGCCGGATCGTGCGGCGCCCCTCACGGATCGGCCGCCGGGCGTACTGGCGGATCGTCTTCCCCGACGGCCGGCCGGCGCTGACCGGGCACCGGGGCACCTGGATCGGATGGGTCGGCTTCGCGCTGACCTTCCCGGTCTGGCTGCTGTTCTTCGCCGGTTCGCTGCTGGTGGCGGCGGTGACCATGGGAGGGGTGAGCGAGATGCTGGTGTGGGGCGCGCCCAAGCGCACCACCTGGCGTTCGCGCTGGGCCCCGCCGCTGGTGGGCAACGCCCTGGACTTCCGCTACCTGCGCTGTGGCTACCGCTGGAACCCGAAACTGGTGGACCCGCGCATCGCCTGGGCGCAGGCCTCCCTGCACCACTTCCGCAAGATGCACAAGGACTGAGACACGGTCCGCGCCGACCGGTGGCCCCCGGGGATGTCGGTGGCGGGGCCTACCCTTCCGACCATGGACACTCCGACGTTCGAGGGCGGGGTCAACCCCTCGCGATGAAGATCCGCGGGGAGCGTTACGACGCCACCGTGGCGTCCCACCGGGACACCCTCGGCCTGCCGGCCGTCGAGCACTCCTCGATCGACTCGCCCTCGGTCGCCCGGACGCGCTCGGTGGAGTTCGGTCCGGTCACGTTGTGGTCGGACCGGGGGGGATGATTCCCGTGACCGGGCGGAGGTGTGGTTGGAGTTGCGCACGGACGACCTGTCGGCGGCCACCGCCCATCCGGCCCGGGCCGGCACGGCCACCCGCGACCAGGTGGAACCGTTCGAGGACCCCGGGACCCCGGCCCACCGGATCGGGAATCCCGCGGGCGTCGTTCACCTCCTCGCCGAACGCCGGGGCGACCCCTCGGAGTGACGCGCCCGCCCGCCCGGTGGTCGGCGAGGAGGTGCTCCGGTACGGAGAGGAGCGCCGGCCGGCCGGTGCCGATCGCGAACTCCGGTGCCCCCGCCCTCCGCTCCCCGCGCGAGGGACTCGACCGTCGGGTCGAGACCCGCCGGCGCGAGGTCCGGGGCGAACACCTCGTCGTGGTCCCACGCCACCCGCTCGTCCCACGCATCCGCGTCGACGAGGTGACAGCCCGTCACGACAGGCCGGAGGCGGGCCGGCGGTTCTCCCAGGGCGCTCACCCCCAACCACCCGTGCGACCATGCGGGATGACCATCTCTCCCACTCTCGTCACGGTCGGCGAGGGCCACCGATTGGCGGTTCGACGCGGTCCCGGCGGCGGCGTCCCCCTGCTTCTCCTGCACGGCTTCCCCTGCACGAGCCTGATCTGGTCCCGCACCCTCGAGCCGCTGATCGAGGCCGGCTTCGATGTCGCCGCCCCGGACCTGCGCGGCTACGGCGACTCCGATTTCGCCCCGGACGGGTTCTACGACTTCGCCGCCTTCAACACCGACCTGATCGGCCTGTTGGACGCGTTCGGCTGGGAACGCGCGGTGGTCGCCGGCCACGACCTGGGCGCGATGGTGGCCATCGACATGGCCAACCGGCACCCGGATCGGGTGGACCGCCTGATCGTCCTGGACGACTCGATGCCCGATCTGCCGGAGGCGTTCGCCGCGGCGGGCATCCCCGCCGGCCGCCCGAAACCGGCGGTCTACGACTACCAGCGCCGCCAGGGGCTGCACGCCGACGAGCTGATCGCCGAGTTGGACACCCCGGAACGACGGCGGCGCTACATCGCGGAGTTCTTCGGTCATCGGATGTGGTGCCCGCCCGACGCCTTCGACGAGGCCGACCTCGCGCTGCTCACCGAGCCCTACGCCGACGCCGATCGGTTGCGCGCCTCGTTCGCCGACTACGAGGTGGTCATGGGCACACGTCCGGTGTCCGCCCCCGAACTCACCGACCGACCGGTGCGACAGCCCGTTCTCGTCCTCATCGGCCCGGATCAGGTGACACTGGGCGACCACGTCGCCGAGAAGTGCGAGATCGCCTTTCCGGAAGTCGTCGGGCCCTTCTGGGTCCCCGGGGCCGGGCATTTCATGCCCTGGGAGAAGCCCACCGTGGTCAGCCGTGCCATCCGCCGGTTCTGCGGGGACCTCCTGGCACGCTGACCCCGTCCCGTCCCGTCCGGGCCGCGATCGGGACGGTCCGGTCAGTTCTGTTGCCACTCGCGGTTGCGGTACTCCAGGACCACCGGGTGCATCAGGGTGCTGGGGCGCACGCCGGGATCGCGGCGGTCGAGGGGGAAGACGGTGGCCGCCTCCACCACCGCCTCGTCCAGGAAACGCAGGTCGGGTCGCTCGGCCGGGGGCGCCAGTTCCGGCCGGGGGATCCGGCCGCCGGGCGCGGCCAGTACGTACCCCCAGTTGCCGAAGCTGGGCACGTCCACCTGGTAGGGCGTGGTGCCGAAGCCGGCCTCCCGCACGCCCGCCTCGATGGACCAGAAGGTGCGCGGCGCGAAGTACGGGGAGCCGGACTGGACGACCAGGTACCCGTCGGGGTCCAGGACACGGCCGATGAGGGTGTAGAACTCCACCGAGTAGAGCTTGGCCGTGGCGATGTCCTGCGGGTCGGGCAGGTCGGTGATCACCACGTCGTAGGGGCCCCGGGCCTCGCGCAGCCAACCGAAGGCGTCGTCGTTGACGACCGTGACCCGGTCGTCGGCCAGGGCGTTGTCGTTGAGTTCGACCAAGGGGTCCCAGCCGCGGGCCAGGTCGGTCATGGCGGGGTCGAGGTCCACCAGGGTCACCGACTCCACGTCCGGGTAGCGCAGCACCTCGCGCAGGGCCAGGGCGTCCCCGCCGCCGATGATCAGAACCGAGGAGCGTTCGCCGGCGAGCGCCGGGTGGACGAGGGCCTCGTGGTAGCGGTACTCGTCCACGGAGGAGAACTGGAGGTCGCCGTTGAGGAAGAGCCGCAAATCCTCCACACCCAGCAGACCGGGGGCGCGGGTGACGACGATCTCCTGGTAGTCGGTGCGCTCGGCGTACGCGATGGGGTCGCGGTACAACTGCTGGCGGGCGGTGACCTCGAAGCGGTCGGCGAGGGCGAAGGCGCCGGCGAGCACCACCAGCACGCCCGCCATTCCGGCGATCAGACCGGCCCGGACCAGGGGCCGGACGCGGGCCCGGAAGATCCACAGCACCACGGCGATGCCGGCCACGGCGTTGACGCCGCCGACCACCAGGGCACCCTTGATCTGCCCGAAGAGCGGCAGGAGCAACAGCGGGAAGCTGAGACCGCCGATCAGGGCGCCGATGTAGTCGACGGCGAACATGTCGGCGACCGCCCGACCGGCGTCCTGCCGTCGGATCCACTGCAACATGGTCATCAGCAGCGGGATCTCCGCGCCGATGAGGGCGCCGACGACGAAGGCGATGACGACCACGGCGACGGTGTAGATGTTCAGCCAGGCGAAGGCCGCGTACAGCAGGAGCACCGACAGGCCGCCGACCAGGGCCAGTATCCCCTCCACGATCGCGAACGCCTCGATGGCGTGGCGCTGCAGGGGTTTGGCGGCCAACGAGCCGACGCCCATGGCGAAGACCATCACCGACAGCACGATGGAGGTCTGCAGGACGGTGTTGCCGATCAGGTAGCCGCCCAGGGCCACCAGGGCCAGCTCGTAGACCAGGCCGCAGGCGGCGCAGACGAAGACCGAGAGCAGCAGCAGGAACCGGGCGCCCCGGGCGCGCGGCACGCCCCCGGCGCCGCTCCCGTCACCGGCGGTCGGGCCGTCGGCGTCGCCGGGCGGGGGCGGCGGGACGGAGCCGGCGGGTCCGGGGTCCACCGGCGCCCCGGCCGGGGGCGCGGTGACGGAGGCGGGGGTCTCGGAGGTGGTGCTCATGCCGCGTGCTCCGCTGGGTGGTGGGGCGGGGTGGGCCCGGCGGCGGACCGACCGGTGCGGTACCGGCCCGCCGCCCGGTCCGGGCGGGAAAGTCAGGAAAGGGCGGCGGTGAGCATCACCGCGGTGGCGATGTACATGGCGCCCTGGACCCAGGCGGCGGGGTGCGGGCGACCGTCACGGTCCTCCAGCACGGTCGCCCCCATCCGGCCCGGGGTGAGGATACCGACCAGGGCGAAGACCAGGGTCATCACGATCACCCCCGCGAGGCCGTAGATCAGGGTGCTGATCAGGCCGGCGCCCAGACCGCGCTGGAACTCACTGGCGTTGATGGCGGCGGCGACCACCAGGCCCACACCGATCATCTGACCACTCATGACGATGGCGGCGCCGACGTTGCGTTCGGTCCAGATCAGCGGGGTCAGGCGACGCGGGGTGACCAGGTCCAGGGCGAGGTAGCCGAGCGCCATGACGGCGAAGCCGGCCACGCCGTAGGCCAGGACGACGCCGGCGGACTCGAGGATGTCTGCCACGGGGTTCCTCTTTCGGGGGTTGTCCGGGGTCCGGGGTGGTTGGGGGGATTCGGGGAGTTCCGGGAATTCGGGAGGGGTGTTCGACAGGTGGTGCCGGGGTGACGGTGAGCGGACGCGCGGGGCGCCCGGGCGCGTACCCCGGCCCCGACGCATGTCGTCTCACACGCGGGCGCGGGAGCGTTCCGGGGCGCGCGGCCGACCGGACGCCGACAGGTCGGACGGCTACTTGCCGGAGCCGGGACCACCGCCCCGGTAGCCGTCACCGGCCCGCCCCGGGGCGGGCCAGACCCCGCCGATGTAGGTGCCCCAGCGCTGGTGGCCGCGGGCGTAGGTCTCGATCTCGATCCGGCTCCCACCGGCGCCGCGCGGCTGAACGGCCACGATGTGGTCGCGGTAGCGCAGGAACCGGCGATCACCGTTGCTGCTGCGGGCGCGCGGCGCGGTGTGACCGGCGATCGCCGAGGCCACCGACTCCGGCGTGCCGGTCGCGGTGTAGGCGTTGCCCATCCGCTGGTAGGTCTGTCCGATCCACGCGGAGGGCACGGGGTTGCCGGTGCCGGAGGCGGAACCGCAACCGACGAGCAGACCGCCCACCAGGAGCATCGCCACCAGGACGGTCAGGCGCTTGACGGGACTCACGGTGCCTCCAACCGGGTCCGGGTGGTGACGATCTGCCGGTGCTGCGGATAGACGTGCCAGGTGTCCCAGCCGGGACGGGGATCCGGGACGCCGCCGGCCGGCCGGGCGAGGAGCGCGGTGATCGCGTCCGGCGAGCCGGGGAAGACCGCGTACAGGGTGTCGGCTCGCCCTTCCGCGCCCAGGGCCCGCAGCGCTGCGACACGACGGCGGAAACCCGCCGCGTCACAGCGCTCCACCCGGGAGGCGAAGTCGTACCCCCAGCCGGCGATGCGCCGCCGGGTGGCGCGCGGCAGGGACTCCACGTCGCCCTCCGGCTCGCCGCCGGTCGGGCAGGCCACGGTCTCGGTGACGGGGCCGGCGAAGACCTGGTGGGAGGCGCCGAGCAGGCGCAGTTCGGCACTCAGCCCGCCACCGAGGTCCACCCGGGCGACGGCGTGGGCCGGGCGGCGTTCCGGTGTCAGGGAGAACGCCAACTGCTCGGCCGCGGTGTCGAGATAGGGGACGGCGAGGGATATCGCGGTCACGGCCGGGCCCCCGGGCCCGAACCGCCGTCGGTGAGGGCGGAGTCGTCGCCCGGGTAGATGGTGAGGGTGCCGTTGGGCACCCGCTCCCCCAACGACGCCTCCCAGGTGCCGCGCCCGTCCGCGCCGAGGAAGCGCTCGAAGGCCAGCGACCGGCCGCCGGGGCCGTCGTAGTCGGCGTACTCGACGCGGCCGGAGGCGGGCAGACCGGTGGTGCCCTCGGAGCGGTAGTCGGCCATGCCGTGCTCGGTGCGGTGGTAGGTGACGCCCCGAACGGTGAGGGTCTTGGCGGACGGCGTGAGGCTCCCGGGGCCCCCGTCGTTCTCGTCGTTCTCGTCGTCCAACTCGGTCCACACGTAGACCTCGAGGTCCGGGTCCTCCTCCACCGACAGCCAGCGGCGGGTGCCGTCGGGGCCGTCCATGGCGTCGAGGAAGTGCTCGGACCAGCTGAAGCCACCCTCCGTCAGGCGCAGCGAGCCGCGCACGAACAGCCGCTCACCCAGGTACTCCACGAGGTCGCCGGCGGCGATGGTCCGCGGATCACCACCGGTGCCGTCCTCCGGGGCGAAGGGGTCGGCGGGCCGGCGGGGCCCGGCGGCCGATGACCGGGGTTGCCTGCGGGTGACGACCACGGCCACCACGGCCACGGCCACTCCTGCCAGTGCGACGATGATGCCCACCACGAAGGCGATGCCGTTCATGTGATGCGTCCCCCGGATTCCCCGCGTGTTCGCGTGCTCGCTGTCGTACCGTCGATGCCGATCCGGGCGTCGGGCGCCCGGTGCGCACCGCCGCGCCGGCGGGTCACGGATGCCGGGGCGGACGAATCCCGGTCGCCACGGGCCACGGGGAATGGTCGAACCCCCGTGGGCGCGGTGTGGATCCGATGTGCCCCCGCCGTGTCCGCCGCGCGAAGCGCGATGAGTATGGCATACGGATTGAAACACGCCGGCGGGCGGGCGTTCGGTTCCGAAAACCTGCGCCGGAGCCCCGGCGGGGGGCGGGCAGACGGGTCGCCGGGGCGTGCGGCACCTTCTCGGAAAGCGGCCCGGGGCGGTCGGTCCCGGCGCCCGCCGGGGTGCCGGTCGGCACGTGCGGGTCGGCACGTGCCGGCGCCCCGACCGGCGGTACCGTCTCGCGCCCCGTCCACCCCGGCCCCTCACGGGACGGACAACCGCCGGAGGTTCCGCCTCATCGCCCCGACGCACCCTGGAATTCACCGATGGGGCGGCGTCACCGGACGTTCGACGTCCCGGCCCCCGGTGCTCCGCCGTCCCCGACTTCCTTCCCGGCCCCGACCCGGCGGGCGACCGGTCCGGGGCCGGTCGCCCGCTCGGCGCGGAACCGCTCCACCTGTTCGGGCAGGGCGAGCGCGGCGAGGTCGGCCGCGCGCTCCGCCGCCATGTCCACCACCGGGTAGCGCCCCCATCCCGCCGCGGTGGTGAACTCCACGGTGGCCAGGCCCAGTCTCCGCTGCAACAGTGACTGCCGGATCCGCACCCCGCTGACGGCACCGATCCGCAGGGCGGAGGTGTGCCGGTTCGTGGCGCCGTACCGGGACACCAGATGGGAGGACGTGACGGCGTGTCCGAGGGCGAGGTGTCCGGCGACGGCGAGCCCCGTGGCGATCGGCAGGACCACCGCGCCGGTGACCCACCACACGGCGGCCGACCAGCCCGTGCCGACGATCAGCCAGGCCGCCGCGCCGGTGAGGATCGCCGTGATCCCCAGCGCCCAGCCCAACCGACGGCGCAGGGCGGCGCGCGGATGCCGCGTCAACGGCGCCCGCAGCGGGTCCTCCGGGGTGGCCAGCACGGCGTCGGCGACTCGGGAGGCGGTGGGCTTCGGCACCCTCGGCAGGATCGTGGCGGCGGCACTCCACATCGACAGTCCGGTGGTGATGACGTGGACCTCGGTGCTGTGCATCCACCGCCAGGGCAGTGGTTCGGAGAGGGTGATGCCACGCAGGCGGTGGTCGTCGCGGTTGACCTCCCGGGTGCGCAGCAGGCCGTGCGTGGTGCGCAGGACGGTGCCGTTCTCGCCGGGCACCCGCTCCAACCGGAAGCCGGCGTACTCGTTGAAGAAGTTGACGGCCAGGCCCGCGACACCCAGCAGCCATACGGCGACGAGGGCGAGGACGACGGTGGCGGCAGTGCCGAAACCGGCCCGTTCGATCCACGAGGCGATCCACCCGGCGGGGTCGAGGCCGAAGATCGTCAGCATCCAGTACGTGCCCCACAGCAGACCGGCGGCCATGAAGAAGGCCCACACGTTCGCCATGTTGTACAGCACCCACCAGGGCCGCAGCTCGGCGTACACCTCACCGGCGGCGGTGTCCCGCGTGCCGTCGCCCTCCCCGGTCCCGCCGGCGGCGAGGTCGACGGAACGGTGTTCCAGCAGGCGCCCGCGCAGCCGCAGGGCGTCCTCACGGGAGACCGCGTCCAGCACCAGGGCCGACTCCATCGCCATGCTCGACTGCCCGGCGCCGATGCGCACCCGGCGCAGTCCGGCCAACCGGCGCAGCAGGCGGGCGTCGGCGTCCACGCTGCGGATCCGGTCACGGCGGATCGAGCGGTAGGTGCGCACGAACAGGCCGGTGCGGCGCTCGACGTAGGTGTCCGTGACGCGGTAACGGGTGGTGATCCAGCGCAGGACATCGGCCGCGGCGCCGATCGCGCCCCAGACCGCGATGAACCCCAGCGGCCACAGCACGCCCGGGGTCGGCTCGACGCGGACGATCAGCAGGGCGACGATGCCGGGCGCGAGGGAGAACAGCACGCGGAGCGCGTCGGCGAGGATCATGCGCGGGTTGAGCCGCTGCCAGGGCGGCAGGTCGGGGTCCTCCCCGGCGGCGGGCTCGGCCCCCTCGTGCACGACCTCCGGTTCGGACCCGGCGGGGTCCTCCTCCATCGGCGCGCGGGCGACGTCGGGGGCCCCCTCGTCGACCCTGCCGGCCTTCTCGGCCTTCTCGATCTCCTCGACCGGAGTGCTTCGGGTGGTCGAGGCGCCCGTTCCGTTCCCGGACCCGCCGGGCGCGGCGGGCGCGGTGTCGGCCCCCGGGGCGTCGCCCCGACGGGCGGCGGGCACGCCCTCCTCCCCCGGCGTCGAGCCACCGACGGTGCCGGGCTCATCGCCCGTCGGGGCCGTGGGGGCCATGGGGGCCATGGGGGAAGGTATCCGTGGACCGGCCTCCCGCCCCGCCGGCGCGGCCTTCCCCCGGTCAACTCCCACCGCGGCGTCCACCGGCCGGTTCCCGGCGACGGGGCCCGGCGGGGCGGCGGGGTCGCCGGTCGAGGCGGGGCCGGTGCCCGGCTCCGGCGCGGCGCTCACGTCGCGTCCCCGGGGGTGCGGCGGGTGATCTCGGTCAGTCGGTCGGCGGCCTCCCGCGCCACCTCCGGGTCGAGGCCGGGAATGCGCACGGCGCCGCTGGAGGAGGCCGTGGTGACCACCAGTGTGCTCAGCCCCATCAGTTGTTCCAGCGGGCCGCGCGAGGTGTCCACGGTCTGGATGCGGGAGATGGGGGCGATCCGCCACTCGCGCACGAACCAGCCGCTCGCCGCGTAGACGGCCTCCTCGGCGATCTCCCAACGGTGCACCGCGTACCGCCAGGAGGGGACGACGGCGGTACGCAGCAGGCAGAGCACGACCAGGCCGATCAACAGCGGGCCGCTCCACACCCGACCGCCCTCCCACAGCGCGTACAGCAGCGTCGCGCCGCCGATCAGGGGGAGAAACCCCGCCAGGGAACGCAGGATCCACCAGGGGACGGCGCGCCGCAGCACGCGGTGGTGGGGTGGCCGCAGCACCATCGGTGCCCCGGATCCCCCCGTGGATCCGTCGGGAACAGTCACCGGCTCATTCATGGGACACAGTGTCCCACAGCGGGTTGTGCATGTTCCACAGTAATACGCGGCTTATCCTTTCCCCATGTCGGAGAGCCCTCTGCCCGGCGCCGGGACCACACGGACACCCGGCACCACGGAACGCACCCGCCGCGCGATCCTGGACGCCGCCGTGACGGCCTGGACCGCCGACCGCGCCGCGCCGCTGTCCGAGATCGCCCGGCTCGCGGGCGTGGGACGCAGCACCCTGCACCGTTACTACGCCGACCGCCCGGCGCTGCTGCGGGCGCTCGGCGAGGAGGCGTTCGAGTTGACCGCCCGCGCCTTCGCGGACGCCGAGCCCGAACGGGGAACCCCGGTGGAGGCGTTGCGCCGCCTGGTGCGGGCGATGTTCGACCTGGGGCCGGTGATGAACCTGCTGTTCGCCGAGGGCCGACCCGAGGAGGAGGGGTGGGACGACGACCGCTGGGAGCGGATCCACGCCCCCGTCGGCGCGCTCTTCGTACGCGGACAGCGGGAGGGGACCATCGCACCGGGTGTGGACGCCGACTGGTTCGTGCGCTGCCTGTGGTATCTGCTCTCGGCCGGCTGGGAGGCCGTACAGGAGGGTGTGACGGCCAGGCAACGGGCCGTGGAGCTGGTGATCGGCACCCTGGAGCACGGAGTGCTCGCCCCCGGCGCCGACCGGCGGGAACAGGGATGAGAGCACCTCTCGGAACTTGGTATGGTGAACACGTCGCCACGGCACCGCGCGGAGTACCGCCGGGTCGCGGGCGGAACACCTGTCCGGGTGGCGGAATGGCAGACGCGCTAGCTTGAGGTGCTAGTGCCCTTTATCGGGCGTGGGGGTTCAAGTCCCCCCTCGGACACCACCGAAGACCCCGGGCGAGCCGGGGTCTTCCCCGTTTCCACGGACGCTCGCCGGTCCTGCGCGGCCAACCGCATGGCCGATGACGGTCGGCAACGGATACGAAGACCGGAACAAAGGGCGGGACGCCCTCCCACACCGCGTCCCCGGACGACAAGAGGGAATCGTGGCCCCGGAGCCCGGTGTCCGAAGCCGCAGCGCTCGTCCCTCCTCGGACACCCCCGGTCGTCGCGGCGGCCGACCGGGTCGGTGGCGCGCAGACCCCGCTCCGGTGGGATCCGGATCGGGGGTTCGCCGTCACGCGGGAGGGCGGGCCCTCGGTCACCGCCGGGGGGCGGGGGGCGCGGTGCTGTCGCGCACGACGAGCCGGGTGGAGAGTTCCAGGCGGTCCACCGGCAGGGGTTCACCACGGGCCAGGATGAGCAGCATCGTCGTGGCCTGGCCGCCCATCTCGCGGAGCGGCTGGCGGACGGTGGTGAGGGCCGGAACGATCCACTCGGCGGTGGGCAGGTCGTCGAAGCCGACGACACTGAGATCCCGGGGAATGCGCACCCCGGCCTCGGCGGCGGCCTGGTACACGCCGATGGCCTCGTGGTCGTTGGAGGCGAAGACGGCGGTGGGCGGGTCGGGCAGGCGCAGCAGTCGACGGGTGTGGGCGAGGCCGTCGGCGATCTGGAAGTTGCCGATGCGGATCAGGTCGGGGTCGGAGCGGATGCCCGCCATGTCCAGGGCTGCGCGGTAGCCGTCGAGTCGGGCACGGGCGGCGAGCACTCCTTCCGCGCCGGTGATCACGGCGATGCGGCGGTGCCCGAGTTCGATCAGGTGTCGGGTGGCCGACAGCCCTCCGTTCCAATTGCCCGCGCCGACCGAGGCGGCGTCATGGCCGGGTTCGCCGGTGGGATCGACGAGCACATAGGGGATGCCGCGGCTGCGCAACTGGTGGTTCTGGTCCTCGGTGAGGCCGGAGCACACGGTGATGACGCCCGTGGAGCGGCGGGCCAGAACGTCCTCGACCCAGTCCCGGCCCGGCACCTGACGGCCCTGCAGCTCGGTGACCACCACGGCCAGGCCGTTGTCCCGGGCGACCCGCTGGACCCCGTGGAAGATCTCGACCCCGTACAGGCCGTTCAGCTCGTGGAAGACGAGCTCCAGCAGCGGGGCCGGGCCGCCGCCGCGCCTCTGCCGCCGGTAGCCGTGGCGGCGAATGGCGCCCTCGACGAGTTCCCGGGTCCCGGGAGCGATGTTGTCCCGCCCGTTGACGACCTTGGACACCGTGGCGACCGAGACGCCGGTGCGCTTGGCGATCTCCGCGAGAGTCGTTGGCCCGCCGGGAGCTTCGTCACCCTCAGCGCTGTTGTGGGCAGAGGTCATAGGGCACTATAACGCGGATATTCGTCCCTTTTGAGTAAAAATATACCGATAGGCGCCCTTCCGGAGGTCGATCCCCACCCCCTTCCCTACTCGCCGCACCACTCCGACGGCAAGGAAAGTTTCAGGATTTCACCGAAAATCTGAAACCGCCTCAAGACCATCACACCCCCGAACCACCGGGGTGGAAGTGCCGGGAGAGGGGTCGATCCCACTTCGCGAGCGCACTTCGATGCACCCATCGAGATCGTGTTATCACACTGTGACATCGTGACGCACCCCTTGACGGGGGTGACGAACGTTTCTAGCGTCTCCGCCCACGTGATTGTTTCGTGGTTGCTCCGGAAATTTTCGTAGACAAGGGCGCTCCGATGATCAAGAGCTTCTCCCGCAAACGTGTCGCAGCGGTGGTCCTCGCCGCGACACTCGGCCTCGCTGCCGCCGGATGTTCCGGCAGTTCGGGTAGCGGCGACGGCAACTCGTTCGAGTTCTGGTCGTTCTCCGGCATCAACCAGAAGGCCGCTGTCGAGAAGTACGAGGAGGCCAATCCCGGGATCACGGTGAAGCTGACCGAGGTCGGCACCACCCAGGAGACCGCCCAGGCACTGACCACCGCGCTGGCCGGCGGCAAGGTTCCCGACCTCGTTCTGATCCAGGGCGATGACCTGCCGAAGTTCGTGGAGCAGCCACAGAACTTCCACGACCTGCGGGAGTTCGGCGCCGAGGAGATGAAGGACGACTACCTGGACTGGGTGATCAACCAGAGCGTCGCCCGGGACGGCTCGATCATCGGCATCCCCACCGATGTCGGCGGCATGGCCGTCGCCTACCGCACCGACCTGTTCGCCGAGGCCGGCCTGCCGACCGACCGGGACGAGGTCGGCGCGCTGTGGCCGACCTGGGAGGACTTCATCGAGGTGGGCCGGCAGTACACCGAGGCCACCGGCAACGCGTTCATCGACAACGCCCCCACCAGCGTCTTCTACCAGGCCGTCAACCAGGTGTCGCAGAAGTACTACGACGCCGACGGCGAGCTGATCCACTCCGACAACCAGGAGGTCAGGGACGCCTTCGACCTGGCGCTCGACGCCATCGCCGCCGACATCTCCGCCGGGCAGGCATCGTTCACCGAGGGCTGGAGCGCCGGGATGCAGCAGGGCGCCTACGCGGTGGTGGCCGCCCCCTCCTGGATGCTCAACAGCATCCGCAGCAACGCGCCGGACACCGAGGGCGACTGGGACGTCGCCACCATCCCCGGCGGCGCCGGCAACTGGGGCGGCAGCTACCTCGCGATCCCGGCGAAGGCCGCCAACCCCGAGGCCGCCTGGGGCTACATCAGTGAAATGCAGTCGCCCCGGGGGCAGTTGGAGCACTTCCTCGACTCAGGGGCCCTGCCCACCACCCCCGAGGTCTACGACGACGAGGATCTGACCGCGAGCACCGACCCGTTCTTCTCCGACGCGCCGATCGGCACCATCTACACCGACTCGCTGCTGGGGCTGGAGCCGTTCCTGATCGGTCCGGACAGCGCCACCATAGGCAACGAGTTCCTCAACGCCCTCACCGCCGTCGAACAGGGGGGCGCCGACCCCGACGAGGCCTGGGACACGGCCCTGGCCAACATCCGCACCGCCATCGGGCAGTGAGGAACCCGTGAGGACACGCACCCTGTCCGGGCCGCGTCCCTCCGCCCCGCCGACGGCCCCGAAAGGGGCCGCGGCGGGGGCGGACCGGCCGAGGCCGGTCCGGCACCGGCTCGCCGAACGGGTCGCTCCCTACACCTACATCGCGCCGTTCTTCCTGCTCTTCGCGGTGTTCGGTCTCTTCCCGCTGCTGTTCACCTTCTACATCGCCCTGTTCGACTGGAACCCCATCGGCGACCGCACCTTCATCGGCTTCGACAACTTCACCCGCCTGTGGGAGGACGGGCGGTTCTGGAACGCCACCCGCAACACGCTCAGCATCTGGTTCCTGTCCACCGTGCCCCAACTGCTGGCCGCGCTGCTCCTGGCGCATCTGCTCAACCACGCACGGCTGCGCTTCTCGGGCTTCTTCCGCATGACGATGCTGGTGCCCTACATCACCTCGGTGGCCGCGACGACGATCGTCTTCGCCCAGATGTTCGATCGAGATTACGGTCTGTTGAATTGGTTGCTCGGCCTGGTCGGGATCGGGCCGATCAACTTCCTCCAGTCGACCGGCGCCAGTCACGTGATGATCGCCACCATGGTCGCCTGGCGCTGGTTCGGCTACACCACCCTGCTCTACCTGGCCTCGCTCCAGGCCATCCCCCGCGAGACCTACGAGGCCGCGGCCGTCGACGGCGCCGGAGGCGTGAAGCAGTTCTGGCACATCACGATCCCCTCGCTGCGGCCGATCATCATCTTCACCGTCGTCACCTCGACGATCGGCGGTCTGCAGATCTTCACCGAGCCACTGCTCGCCGGGAGAGCCACCCCGCTCACCTGCGGGCCGACCCGGGAGTGCCAGACCCTGACCCTCTTCCTCTACGAACAGGGCTTCGGAGGCTATGAGTTCGGCTACGCGGCGGCCATCGGCGTGGCACTGTTCGCCATGATCGTCGTCATCGCGCTGATCAACTACTTGCTGTCCACCCGTATCCGCTCGGAGCGATGATGACCACCACCACGCCCCCGGTGGCACGCCGATCCCCACCGGCACGCCGTCCCCGTTCGCCGGGGCGGGTCCCCTGGTGGGCCTACGCCCTGCTGGTGTTCGCGACGTTCGTCTGCGTCTTCCCGCTGTACTGGATGTTCGTCGTCGCCTCCACCGACACGGCCACCGCCAACCAGATGCCGCCGGCGGTCATCCCCGGTGGCAACCTGCCCGACCGCGTCGACCTGGTCTTCAGCACGGTGCCGTTCCTCCGGTCCATGATCAACAGCGTGGTCGTGGCCGGCTGCGTGGGCATCGGACACGCCGTCATGTGCTCGCTGGCCGGGTTCGCCTTCGCCAAACTGAACTTCCGCGGTCGCAACGCACTGTTCCTGGTGCTGGTGCTCACCATGACCGTGCCGATGCAGCTCGCGATCATCCCGCAGTACCTGATCGTCTCCGAACTGGGCTGGGTCGACAGCCTTCAGGCGGTGATCGTGCCGGGGCTGCTGCTGGTCAGCGCCTTCGGGATCTTCTGGATCCGGCAACACCTGTCCGTGACGTTGAGCGACGAACTGATGCAGGCCGCCCGGATCGACGGCGCCAACACCTGGCAGATCTTCTGGCGCATCGCCTTCCCGATCGTCCGCCCCGCGGCGTTCATCCTGGGCCTGTTCAGCTACGTCACCGCCTGGAACGACTTCCTGTGGCCGTTCGTCGTCCTGAAGTCGCCCGACAACTTCACCGTTCAGATCGCCATCAAGGCCCTCCAGAACAACTACGACATCGACCTGGGATTGGCCATGGCGGGGTCCTTCCTCGCGACCCTGCCGCTGCTGGTGCTGTTCGTCTTCGTCGGCCGGCGCATGGTCGCCGGCATCATGGAAGGAGCGTTCAAGGGGTGACGGACCACACGGATCACACGGGCACGAGCCGCCCCGGGACCGACCGACCGACACGGCGGGCCCTGGTCGTGCGGGGCGGCTGGGAGGGGCACAGCCCGATCGAGGCCACCGACCTGTTCCTCCCCTTTCTCCGCCATCACGGTTTCCACGTCACGACGGCCGAGGAGTTGGAGGTCTACGAGGACGCCGAACTGCTGGCCTCGACCGACCTGATCGTCCAGTGCTGGACCATGGGCGAGCTCACCCGGAAGGAGTGCGCCAACCTGGTCGCGGCCGTCCACGCCGGGACCGGGTTCGCCGGCTGGCACGGCGGCGTCATCGACTCGTTCCGCGGCGACCTCGACTACCAGCTGCTGACCGGGGGGCAGTTCCTGATGCACCCGCCCGAGTTCTCCACCCACCGCATCGACCCCGTCGACACCTTCGCCGATCACCCGGTCATCGCCGGACTCGGCGCCTTCGAGGTGCACACGGAGCAGTACTGGGTGGCCACCGACCCCCTGAACGACGTCCTGGCCACCACGACCTTCGAGGCCGACGAGATCCTTCCGCGTCCCGTCGGGATACCCGCCGTGTGGACCAGACGGAGAGGGCTCGGTCGGGTCTTCGTCTCCACCATCGGCCACAAGCCGGACGACTTCGACGTGCCCGGGGTACGCGCCATCACCGAGAGGGGGATGCTGTGGGCGAGTCGCTGAACGTCGGCATCGTCGGCGCCGGCAACATCAGCCGCGCCTACCTCACCACCCTGACCGCCCTGCGTGATCTCCGGCGGTCGGGTGACCCCCTCGGTGGCGACCCCCCGCACGGCCCGCGGTTGACCGCCGTGACGGACCTCGACCCCGCCCGTGCCCACCGACTGGCCGAGGAGGCCGGCGACGGCGTCGCCGTCGCCGGCTCCCTCGCCGAACTACTGGCCCGCGAGGACGTGGACGCCGTCCTCAACCTCACCGTCCCCGCCGCCCACGCCGAGGTGACCCTGGCGGCGCTGGACGCGGGCAAGCACGTCTACGGCGAGAAACCGCTGGCCGCCGACCGGGAGGGCGCCGACGCGATCCTCACCCGCGCCCGGGCCACCGGGCTGCGGGTCGGCTGCGCCCCGGACACCGTCCTCGGCAGCGGTCTCCAGACCGCCCGCGCGGCCGTCGACGACGGGCTGATCGGCACCCCCCTCGCCGCGTCCGCCTTCATGACCTGCCCGGGACACGAGAGCTGGCACCCCGACCCGGAGTTCTACTACCGGCCCGGTGGCGGCCCGCTGCTCGACATGGGCCCCTACTACCTCTCCGCCCTCGTGCACCTGCTGGGCCCCGTCACCCGGGTCACCGGCGCCGCCTCCCGGGCGCGCGTCGAACGCGTCGTCGCCGGCGGCCCGCGCGCGGGCACCCGGTTCCCCGTGGAGATCGACACCCATGTCACCGGCGTCCTGCACCATGTCGGCGGGGCGCTGACCACCCTCGCGATGAGCTTCGACGTGCACGCCGCGCGGCTCCCCCTGCTGGAGGTGTACGGCACCACCGGGTCGCTGTCCGTCCCCGACCCCAACCTCTTCGAGGGCTCCCCCGCCCTCGGTCGGGGCGGCTCCTGGACGCCCCTGCCGCACGCCGCCGGCTACCGGCCCGGAGGGCGCGGCGTCGGCCTGGCCGACCTGGCCGACGCCCTCCGCGACAGCCGCCCCCACCTCGCCTCGGCCGAACTGGGGGCCCACGTGCTGGACACCATGCTCACCCTCCTCGACGCCGCCCGCGAGGGCCGCACCCTCCCCGTCACCCGCACCACCGACCGCCCCCCGGCGATGCGGGACCTCTCCCCGCCCCCCGTGCCGGCCGGGTCCGACGCGTAGGCCCCGCCGGGCGGGGTGGTGCGTCCGACCCCGCCCGGCCCCGGGTCACGGCCGCCGGCGAGGGGTGCGCGCCGGAACCACCCGCGTCGGCGCGTTGACGACGCGGTCGGCCGCGTCCTCGGCTCCGCTGTCGGGGCTCCCCCGCGAACAGCGGCGCGGCCGGCCGACGCTCCCGTCACGAGGACCGGAGTCGCATCGTTAGGGGTCGGATGAGCCGCGTCATCCGACCCCGGGGAGCACGGCGGGCGGGTTCACGTTCGATGGGGATCGTCCGGAACCCGCAACCCGTTCAACATGCGGTCCAACGCCCGCTCCGTCTGCTCCAGCGACCGCGGTCCCGCCGACCGGGCCAGCCACAACGCGGCCTCGTTCATCGCCCCCGAGAGCAGACGCACCACCGGCTCCACCGGCTGGTCGACGATCCCCCCGGTCGCCACAAGCTCCTCGATCACCTCGGCCAGGTGCCGGGCGGAGGATTCCTCGTCCATGGCCCGCCATTCGTCCCACCCGAGCACGGCGGGCGCGTCCACCAGCAGGATCCGCCCCACCACCGGATCGACACCGGCGGCGAGGAAGGCCCGACAACCGGCCCGCAGTTGGTCCCACGGCTCGTCGTACCGGCCGGCGACGGCGGCCACCCGCTCACCGAGCTCCCGCTGCACCTCCGCGACCACGGCCCGGAAAAGCCCCGCCTTGCTCTCGAAATGGTGGTAGGCGGCCCCCTTGGTCACCCCGACCGCTCCGGCCACCTCGGTGAGAGCGACGTCGTGATAGCCGTCGGCGGCGAACCTCCGGCGCCCCTCGGCCAACAGCGCCCGTCGCGTCGCCTCCCGCCGCTCGGCCCGTGTGACAGCCATCCGCGTTTCACCCTCCCTCACACATACCCGGAGTATGTTAGCCTCCGGTTTCGCATACCAAGGGTATGCGAAACCGGACCCCAATCGACGGGAGAGACGCCGTGAAGACCGAGCTGCGCAGCTTCTACCCGGTGATCGCCACTCGCGACGTCACCGCCTCACGCCACTTCTACGTCCGCCATTTCGGGTTCGAGGTGACCTTCGAGGCCGACTGGTACGTGAGCCTCCACCGCCCCGATGCCCCGCAGTACGAGCTCGCCCTCCTCGATCACGCCCATTCGACCGTTCCCGAGGGGTACCGCACCCCCCTCCGAGGTGGCCTCCTGCTCAACTTCGAGGTCGACGACGTCGATGCCGAACATCACAGGTTGGTCGAACAAGCAGGCCTGTCCGAACTCCTCCCCCCGCGCACGGAGGAGTTCGGACAACGCCACTTCATCGTCGGGGGACCGGACGGCGTGATGATCGATGTCATCAGGGTGGTTCCGGCCACCGAGGAGTACGCCGGGCACTACACCCGGGGAGAGACACCTGCCCCGCGGGGAGAGGACCGCTGACTCCGGAGGGTGGGACCAGCCCCTCCCGGCACGTCATCCGACCCCACCGGGAGCCCCTTCCCCTCCGCCCCCGTATCCGGTACCCGCCTCGAACCCTCCCGCCACCGGCCGGGTTGTCACGGTCCGGGTTGTCACGGGTCCATGGGGCGATGATGCCCGGGATCGGGTCACAGAACTTCGAGGACGCGCCGAGCGCGAGGGAGAGCACCTTCATGCACAACCACGACATCAAGAAGGAACGGCGGGACCTCTACTCGGCCCGATCCGACCGGTTCGGGATCGTCGACGTGCCCCGGTTGGACTTCCTCATGGCGGACGGCAGGGGCGATCCCAACACCTCGGCCGACCACCGCGCGGTGGTCGAGGCCCTGTACACGACCTCCTACGCCGTGCGGGCCCTCGCCAAGAGGCAGTTGGGCCGAACCCACACCGTCGGCCCGCTGGAGGGCCTGTGGTACGCGGACGACCTCGGCGTCTTCGCCGGTCGGGATCACGACGCCTGGAAGTGGACGCTCATGATCGTCCAACCCGGGTGGATCACCCCCGACATGATCGAGGAGGCGATGGGGGACGTGGCGCGGAAGAAGGACCTCCCCGCCGGGGACCGCGTGAGGTTCGAGGACCTCACCGAGGGGCGGTGCGCGCAGATCCTCCACCTCGGGCCCTACCACGAGGAGGGTCCCACGATCGCCCGCATGCACGAGGAGTTCATGCCCGCCGAACGGCTCGTCCCCCGCGGGCATCATCACGAGATCTACCTCTCCGACGCCCGCCGCACGGATCCGAGCCGGCTGCGCACCATCCTTCGCCAACCGGTCGCCCCCGCCCCGGGCTGATCCCACCCGCGCCCGGGGCGGCCCGGGACCACCCCCGATCGGGCTCGCTCGGACGCTCCGCACGCCGCCACGGCCGGCGGTGGGAGTCGGGGCGATGAGTCGCGGCCCGTGCCTTCCCCGGTCGTCCCGGGTGAGCCCCGGCCCCCACAGCCGTGGTCCGCCCGTCCCCGCCTCCGCCCTCACACCTCCAGCAGGGCCTTGCCGACGACCTGCCGGGCCTCCACGGCGGCGTGCGCCTCGGCCGCTCGGCTCAGCGGGAAGACGGCACCGATGACCGGCGTGATCCGCCCGGCCGCCGCCTCCTTCAGCGCCCGCTCGACCCACCCGCCGTACTCCTCCGGGGGGAACCACACCTGCTGGATGCCGTGCACGGCGATCCCCCGACGCTCCGCCTCCTCCGGGTCGATACCGGCGAAGTCGCCGGCGGCGGCCCCGTGGGCGGAGAAGTGACCGCCGTCGGCCGTCACCGCGAACGCCGCGCCCCCCAGTGACCCGCCGGCGCCGTCGAAGACCACGTCCACCCCGGCCCCACCGGTCAGCTCCCGCACCCGGTCCGGCCAGTCCGCCGCGCCGTGGTCCACCGCCGCGTCGGCGCCCAGCCTCCGCACCGTCTCCAGCTTCCGCCCACCGCGCGCCGTGCCGATCACCCGGGCCCCGGTGGCGTGCGCGAGCTGCACCAGCACACTGCCCATCCCACCGGCGGCGGCCACGATCAGCACGGTGGTTCCCGGGCCGAGGCGGGTGTTGCCGAAGACGCCCAGGGCGGTGGGGCCGTCGTGCACCAGCGCCACGGCCTCCCGCGTCCCCACGCCGTCGGGGATCGGGATCAGCGCCTCGACGGGAGCGACGACCCGTTCCGCGTAGGCACCCATGCCGTCCGACCTGGCGATGACGCGGCGGCCGAGCCAGGAGCGGTCCACCCCCTCCCCCACGGAGGTCACCTCTCCGCCCGCCGCGTCCCCGGGCACGTACGGCGGCTCGACGGTGAAGTGGTCGCGCCCCCAGCCGGACCGCACCTGCGTCTCCACGAAGAGGACGTCCACCACCGACACCGCGACCACGACCTGCCCGGGCCCGGCCACCGGGTCCGGGCGCTCCCGCCACACCAGTACCTCGGGACCGCCGAACCTCTGAACCTCGATCACGTGCATGGTTCCTCCCCTGGTCCGTTCACCGGTGGGGCGCGGTGTTCCCCGCCCTCGGGGATGAGTCTGGAACCTCCAGCAAGCTTGAGGTCAAGCGCCGCCGCCCGGGTAACGGAGCGGACGGTCCGGAGCGCCGCCCCCGGGTGGGGTCGCGCACCCGTTGACGGCGTTCGTCGTCGAGTGCCGCGGGACCCACCGGGGGCGGTGACGCGGCGGGAGTGCGGGCAACCCGCGCGCACCCCGGTCGCACAGGGCGGCCTACTTGGCCAGGAAGGCCAGCAGCGCCTCGTTGACCTCCTCCGCGTGCGTCCACAGCAGACCGTGCGGGGCCCCCTCGATCTCGACGTAGTCCGCGTCGGGCAGCAGCTTGCGGAAGGGGCGGGCGGTGGAGTCGATCGGCAGGATGCGGTCGGCGGTGCCGTGCAGGATCAGGGTGGGCACGTCGATGCGGGGGATGTCGCCGCGGAAGTCGGTGGTCCAGGTGGGCACGGCCGCGACGGAGGCGTGGGGGGAGGCGCCGGCGGCCACGTTCCAGCACTGGCGCACCACCTCCTCGGAGAGGCGGGAGCCGAGGAACTCGTCGGTGTTGAAGAAGTCCCGGTAGAACTCGGTGAAGTAGGCGTAGCGGTCGGCCTTGACTGCGGCGAGGATGCCGTCGAAGACCTCTTGCGGAACCCCGGCCTCGTTGTCCTCCGTCCTGCGCAGGAACGGCTCCACGCAGGCGAGGAACGCGGCCTTGGCGACCCGGCCGGAGCCGTGCGTGCCCAGGTAGCGCGCCACCTCACCGGACCCCATGGAGAAGCCGACCAGGGTGACGTCGGTCAGGTCGAGAGCCTCCATCAGCGTGTGCAGGTCCGCCGCGAAGGTGTCGTAGTCGTAGCCGGTGGTGGGCCGATCGGAACGACCGAATCCCCGGCGGTCGTAGGTGATGACGCGGTGGCCCGCCTCGAGCAGTGCGGCGGTCTGCCTCTCCCAGGAGTCCCCGTCGAGGGGGTAGCCGTGGATGAGGAGGACCGGACGACCCGAGCCGTGGTCCTCGTAGTAGAGCTCGATGTCGGCGCTGTTCTCGGTGCCCACGGTGATGCGAGGCATGGTTCCACCCTTCCGAACTTGAGGAGAACGGTCGTTCTCCTCCGATGGTCGCTACTCTAGAGAACGAGCGTTCTCCGCGCAAGTCGGATAGCTTGCCCCCTCGGGGGAGGTCGGAGAAGGAGAGGAAGAGGAACGGTGAAGGACCCCAGCGGCACGAGCACGGACCACCGGGCGCCGGAGCGGAGGATCGACGACGCGACCGCGCGCGACCGGGTGCTGCGCGCCGCCGATCGACTCTTCTACGATCGCGGCGTCCAGGCCGTCGGCATGGATGAACTGCGCACCGCGTCCGGTATTTCACTCAAACGCGTCTACCGGCTCTTCGCCTCCAAGGAGGCGATCGTCGAGGAGGTGCTGCGCCATCGGCACGAACTGTGGGAGGCGGGCATCTCCGCCGCCGTCGCGACCACCCCGGACCCACGTGAACGTCTCCTCGCCGTCTACGACTTCCTCGCCCGATGGTTCGACGACGACGGATTCCGCGGCTGCTTCTTCATCAACTCCTTCGGCGAGCTGAGCGGCACGGCGCCACGCGTCACCGAGATCGTGCGCGCCCACAAGGCGGGTTTCCAGGAGACCGTGTCCCGGCTCGTCGCCGAGGCGGGCGGTCCGCCCGACCTCGCCCCGCAGCTGGCGATACTCGCGGAAGGGGCCCAGACCACCGCCGCCATCGCCGGCACCTCCGAGGCGGCCGGGCAGGCCAGGGCGGCGGCCGGGACGCTCATCGATGTCGCCCTGCGCCCGCCCCGGGAACGGGCCGCCTGAAAAAGGGGAGGCAAACGAATGGTTGTCCGTCCGCGAGGTCGTCGACAGGGCGGCGGATCGTTTCGGTCCCGACGGGACCGTGGGGTTCGACGACGGGGTACCGTGGGGGAAGCGTCGCGTGCCGGTGGCAGACCGTGCCAGGCATGGAGGCGCCGAATCGAAGGAGGTCGATGATGCATTCGTCACACCCTTCGCTCTCGCGTGACTGAGCGCGAGACGACCAGGCTCGTCGCCTGGAGCCAAGAACTCCGTCGGGTCCATCACCGACTGCGCGAAGCGCTGTCGGTGACCCGCGCCTCCCTTGCCGACGGCACTCCCGGCGAGGCGGCCACCCGCGAGCTGCTGCTGTACTGCCACGGCTTCTGCACGGCCCTCGACGGCCACCACCGGGGCGAGGACCGCACCCTGTTCCCCGCCATCGCGGCCGCCCACCCGGAGCTGCGACCGGTACTGCGCGCGCTCGAGCAGGATCACTCGATGATCGCCCACCTGATCGGCGGCCTCCGAGCCGCGGTCGACCGGGCGGCGCCGCCCGAACAACTCGACCAACACCTCGAAGGCATCGCCGCGGTGATGGAGAACCACTTCCGCTACGAGGAACGGCAACTGCTCACCGTGCTCGAAACCCTCGAGGTGGCAGCCGCGCCCCGGGAGGCGCTGGGCCCGCTGTGATCCCGGACCGGACCGCGGGCGGCGGTGATGCCCTCCACTCACGGGATCCTCGGTCCCGCCGCGTATCACGGGATGCCGGCTGCCCGCCCCCCGGGGGGTTCGGAGGGTGACACGCCCGGCCGGGAGCCTGGCCGCCGCCCGGGTGATCGGCGCCTCGGAGTGCCGAACGGCTCGATCGCGGTCGCGGGCGCACGTGAGGCGGACGAGCGGCAGCCGACCGGCCGGCGAGTCGATGTCGGGGACCGCCGGGGAGATGGCCGTGCACGCTTATTGTCAGCCACGTTGGGGGCCCATACAGTCGACACCAGGGCGTGGGAGCGCTCCCACAGTCGCGAACGCTCCAGTCGAAGGGACACCCCGTGACGACTTCCCCCAGCAGGCGGACGGCCCCGCCCCCCGGCGGTTTCCACCTCCCCGGCGCCCTCTCCTCCCTCCTCCACCGGCACAGCATCACCCTGCTGCGCGTCTCCGTGGCGTTGCTGTTCCTCTGGTTCGGCGCCCTGAAGCTGGTGCCGAACGCCAGCGCGGCCGAGGAAATGGCCTCCCGCACCATGAGCGTCCTCACCGCCGGACACGTGGCACCCGAGGTGTCCCTCCGGGCACTGGGCTCGATGGAGATCCTCATCGGCGCCGGGCTCCTGACCGGTCTGCTGCTGCGACTCACCCTCGCCGTCTTCCTGGTTCACATGGCCGGGACCCTGGTGGCGCTGGTCGTCCTCGCCGGGGAGATGTGGCAGGGGACGGTGCTCGTGCCGACCCTGGCCGGGCAGTACGTCCTCAAGAACCTGGTGCTCATCACCGCCGGCCTGGCCATCGCCACGCACCGCCCGACCGTGCGCGGGCGGCGCTCCCGACCGCCCCGGGGACGGGCGGCCGACACCGGTGCCGGTGTCGGTGAGGCGGTGGCCTCGGAGCCGCCGCCGACCCCCGCGTCGACGGTGATCACCTGAGTGGGGCCGGAAACCGTGACAGCCGGGAGTCGCCGGGGCCGAACCGCCGTTTTGTGAGTGCTCGGGGCTCTCCCGCCTCTTCCCGGCGAGGTCCGTCGGTGTCCCCCCGGGCTCCCGGCCCCGGGCGGAGGCGTGGGAGAGCAGAGTCCCGCCCGCGTCCGGGGGCGAGCACCCGCTCGTCGGCAACGACTGCGCGGCCCTGCGGAATGGAGGGGACCCGGTTCCCGGGACCGCGCCCCGGAAGCCCGGCGGGTTCGAAACCGCCTACCGTCTCCCGGCGGGGAAAAGGTCGGATCGAACCGCGTCCTACCGGGTGAAGTCGTGCAGGTGGTAACAGAGTTCGTCGTCGATCGCCTCGCGGTGGATGTCGATCTCGACCAAGGCGGGACGGCCGTCCCTCTCCATCTCGACCCTGACCGAGTCGGCATCCCACTCCTCGTCGGCCGTCTTCGCGCGGGTGGCTTTGTTCACGAGAACGGACAGCAGGTGTTCACCACTTCGGGAGGCACCACTGCTGGCGGCTGTTCGATTCCAGTTGTGATGTGGCAGTAGGTTCGAGGTCGCGCAGGAACCGTGCTCCGACCACTCAAGTGATACCTGCGCGCCTGCGGTGAGCTTCCGTTTCGCCCTTCCGGTGGGTTTGTTGGTGGAAAACATCAATAGCAGGATGCGGGCTCGTACGGTCCATGGTGGCCCGGCTTATTGAAGCCGGCGTGGGCATTTCGTTCGAGAGGACTCACTCCGCATGTTCAAGAGCAGCAGCAGGAGGACCCGCAAGGCGGCCTGGGCGGCAGCCGCGCTCGGTCTCGTGACCGGAGGGGTGTGCGCCGGGGTGGCGGGAGCAGCAGTCGCGCCCGGCGCCAAGGTGACGGCCCCGTACGCGCAGGCAGCCGCCGTGGTCAACGCCGACGGAAGCATCAACCGGTCCAAGGGAATCAGCAGCGTCACGAAGCCTGCCGTCGGGAAATACTGCGTAGAGCTGGAGGACAAAGACCTGGACCTCACCAAGCTCGTCCCGGTCGCGACCCTCCAATACACGTCCTTCGAATACGGGATCCGCATCTCGTACTGGCCGCATCCTGACTGCGGAAACCGCGCAGACACCATTCACGTCATCACGGGAATGCCGAACAAGTGGGTGGACCAGGCATTCGGGATCGTCGTCCCATGAATCCACACCGCCGGTGATTCTCCGGCCCCGTCGGCACCCTGCCCGGCGGGGCCGCCGCTCGTCCAGCCCGAGTCAGCGCCCAGCCGATGTCTCCATGTGCAAGCAGTTCGATTCCCACCGTTCGCTCGGGTGCGTCCCGAGGCGGTGAACATCTGCTGTCCGTTCTCGTGAACAAAACCACGGCGGTGACGGTCACCGCCGTCACCCAGAAGCCGCACGATTCTCGGGCCCGGGCCGAATCCCCTCATCGCCACCGGCAGACCGTCACCGGAGCAATCCAAGTCGCTCCCGTTTCGAATCCTGAGCTGGGAGAACTCCTGTCGGGACCTTGAACACAGACCCTAAAGGCGCTGGTAGGAGCATGACCAGAGGGGAGGATCGGCACGGATTTTTCAGCGAACCTCCGATTGTTCCGAAAACCCCGGAGTGTTGCTGAAATCCGGGCGTCCGCCCCGGCCTGCGACCAACCCGGAAGAGCCCGGCACCTCACCGCGTCGGATGCGGGATGATCCAGCCGAAGCCGGCCGCGTTCGCCTGTCCCAGCCCCCGACTCCACAGTGTGCGCAGTGTTTCCGTCGGCCCGGAGAGTGCCATCTCCACCGGCGCTCCGGGCCTGGCGCCACCTCCGACCCGGAACGAGCGCTGCGATCCGACCCGGGTCACCGCTTCCAACTTCACGGCCGGGTCCATACCCAACGTCTCGGCCTTTCGGACGAGGTTCCCCTCGATGTACTTCCCCCACTCCTCGTGGTCCGGCAGCAGCCAGGGTGGCCGGGAGACGCGCTCCCCGCCCTCGTCCCGGCTCGCCCCTTCATGACCACCGGGGTTGAGGTGCGCAACCGGGCCCGGCCGGAGGAGAACGCCGGTGGGGGGGATCACCTCAATGCGTGTCAACCGCAGTGCCACACCTCCCCAGTCGAGGAGTTCGCGTTCCGCGAAGCCCTTGCGCGGGGTCTCGGCGAGTTGCGGCACGGGGCTGCCGAATTCCACGGTGCCCGGTCCGCCGGCGGCGTACCGGCCCCGCACCCGGTGTGCCAGGGGAAAGACCGGGGCCCCGTGACCGAACGGCACCATGCCGTAACCTCCGACGCCCCGCTCGTGCAGTCGCCTGCCGACGGTCGGTTCCAATCGGCCGAGCACGCCGGGACCAGGCTGCGGCCCGGCGTCAGGACCACATCCCGGGGCGGGTCAGTCCTCCGCCAGGAGGTCGTCCAGGTAGGCGTTGCGGAAGACGCCGTCGGGGTCGTGGTCGGTGACCAGGCGGCGGAAATCGGGCAGGCGGTCGTAGGCCGCGCCCAGTTCGGAGGGGCGCCGGGAGCTGAGCTTGCCCCAGTGCGCGCGGGCACCGAGCGGCATCAGGCGGTCCTCCATCTCGGCGATGACCGGAAGCACCGCCCCGGGGTCCTTGCGCCAGGTGAAGTGGAAGGCGACCGTGTCCCGGCCGCCGCTGGGGCTGAGCCACTGGGTGTCGGCGGCGATGGTGCGGATCTCCGAGACCAGCAGCACCGGCGCCATCCGGGGGCCCAACTCGCGCAGGTGGGCGATGGCGGCGGCGGCCTCGTTCCGGGGCAGGAACAGTTCGGACTGCACCTCGTCGCCCCGGCTCGGGGTGAACTCGGCGCGGAAGTGCGGCAGACGCTCGTGCCATGGGCCGGGCACGCCGTTCTGCACGGTGCAGTGCTCGGCGGGCATACCGGGAACGGGGTGCCACGGCTCGTCGGCGGGCCGTCCACCCATCCAGTCCGTGCCGGGGTGCGCGCCACCGCCGGGCTCGTCGGTGCTCATCTTCAGCACCACCGTGCCCATGGCGCCCGACCAGTCGGTGAAGACGCTCACGCTGCGGGCCGTCGCGAACACCTCGTCGAAGTGCTCGACCACCGTGGTCAGCGGCACGTCCACCTGCACCCACTGCGCGACCTCGAACGCGGGCTCGGTGCGCAGGGTCACCTCGGTGACCACGCCGAGCGCCCCGAGGTTCACCACGGCGCCGGGGAAGCGGTCCGGGTCCCGCTCACGGCTCAACTCCAGCGGTTCGCCGCCGGGGCCGATGATCCGCACCGCCGTCACCGCGTCGGCCAGGCCGGGCTGTCGGCTCCCCGAGCCGTGGGTGCCGGTGGCCACCGAGCCGTAGACGGAGATGTGCGGCAGGGAGGCCATGTTGCCCAGCGCCCGGCCGCGCGCGTGGAGGGCGGCGGCCACCTCGCCGTACAGCGTCCCGGCGGAGACGGTGACCGTGGAGGCGTCCTCGTCCATCTCGAAGACCCGGGGCAGGGCGTTCACGCGCACCAGGTCGCCGTCGGTGTCGGCGATCAGGTTGAAAGAGTGGCCGCTGCCCAGCACGCGGACCCGGCGCCCCTCGGCGACCACGCGACGCAGCTCGTCCACCGTTTCCGGGTGGTGCAGCCGGGCCGCGCCGAAGGTCACGTTCCCGGCCCAGTTGCGGGCGACGGCACCGGTGGAGGTCATGCGCGGTCCTGTTCGGTTTAGAGCGAATATGCGGTGGACACCGGTTCGGACCAGGTGGTTTCCGGTGGATGTCCGGCCCCGACTGTAAGCCGAAACGGCTTTTCCCGACAGGCCCCACCGGCCCCCGGAGCCCCGCGTTCCGAGGAGTGGGACCCCGGGGCCGGAAGGACGGGCGGCCGGAAGGGGTGGAAGGCCATCGGATAGTGTCCCCGGCGATGTCCGATCCCACCCTGTGGGGATTCACGGCGCTGGTGATCGCCGCGTTGCTCGTCGGCTTCGCCAAGACCGCGATCGGCGGCGTGGCGGCGATCAGCGTGGCGGTCTTCGCCGCCGTCCTCCCCGCCCGCGAGTCCACCGGCGCGTTGTTGCCGCTGCTGCTGGTCGGCGATCTCTTCGCCATCCACGCCTACCGCAAGCACGCCGACTGGGGAGTGCTGGTACGCCTCTTCCCCTCGGTGGCGGTAGGGGTCGGAGTGGGCACGGTGTTCATGGCGCTGGTCGACGACACGGTGATGCGGCGCACCATCGGGGCGATCCTGCTGGTGATCGTGGGCGTGCACGTGTGGCAGCAACGGCGGCGCGTGCCGGGGGCGGACCCGCCCGCCCCGCACATCGCCCGCACCACCGCCTTCGGCCTGGCGGCCGGGTTCACCACCATGGTGGCCAACGCGGGTGGGTCGGTGATGGCGCTCTACCTGCTGTCGGCGGGCTTCGCGATGATGGGGTTCCTGGGTACGGGGGCCTGGTTCTTCTTCGCGGTCAACCTCTTCAAGCTGCCGTTCAGCGTCGGGCTGGGGCTGATCACCGTGGACTCGCTGATCCTGAACCTGTGGTTGGCCCCGGCCGTGGTGGTCGGCGCGCTCATCGGTAAGGCGGTGATCCACCGCATGGACCAGTCCCTCTTCTCACGCCTGGTCCTCATCTTCACGACACTCTCCGCCCTCAACCTGCTGCGCTGAGGGCAGTGTTTCCCTCGAAGGGGCGATGAGGACGACTCCACCGCCCCGATCTCCCACATCCGCCCCCCTGTTGCTACCCCCCGAAGGGGTGATGAGGACGACCGGCCCGGCGCTGGTCGGTCTGTGGGGTGCGCGGGGTTGTTACCCCTCAAAGGGGTGATGAGGACCCCATGGTGAAGGTGCTGGTGGGGGCGGGGGTCGGGAGGGTCCACGGGCGGGATTTTTCAGCGGACCTCCGGCGGTGCACGATACCCCGGCGTGTCGCCGACATCCGCCGTCCGGTCAGGCCGATCGGAAGCGCCAGCGGGTCTGGGCGAAGGTGCCCTTGGCGAAGCCGAAGGCGGTGGTAGGGGTGATGCGGAAGGCCAGTGCCTCGCCGCCCTCTGCGTGGTGGAGCATCCCGTCGCGGGCGGTGAAGGCCCATTCGGTCCCGTACTTGGCGACGTAGGCGTGGGCGATCCGGCGCAGGGCCTCGTCGTCGCTGACGCGCTCGGCGGGGCCCTCGACGGTGATGTCCAGGCCGTGGCCGAGGGTGTTGGTGCCGGTGGTGAGAACGCAGTGCGGGTTGGTCGCGAGGTTGGCGGCCTTGCGTTCGCCGGGGCCGGTGGTGAAGTGCGGAGCGTCGTCCACCCACACCGACAGCAGTGGGGTGACGTGCGGGCGGCCGTCGGGGCGGACGGTGGAGAGCCAGAAGATCTCGGCCGCGCGCAGTGTCTCCAGCCCGGTCGGCCACGGGGTGGCCGTGGCGCCGGGTTCGCTGAAACCGGGGTGGAGTTCGGTGGTCGGGGTGCCGCCGGGGGTTCCGGACTTCTTCGTCTCCGCCATGGGATTCACCGTAGGGCCGACCACCGACAATCCGCCGGTGCGGCGGAGCCGCCCGGGTGAGGAGGCGCGCGGCCGGCGGGCGGAACGGGGGTGTTCACCGGCGGTGTGCGCCCGTTCACGGCGCACCGGGAAAAGGGTGCGTTCCGCATGTCCGACACATGACGGGCGCGACTGTTCCGATGAGTCGCCGATATGGAAATCTCATGTCCAGTCATCCGAAGGGGGATGAATGGACAAGCGGTACGAGGCATTCTGTCTCGCCGACCCGTATTTCTACGAGACGCCCGCACGCGGCCCGGCCCGTTCCCGCCGGTCGAATTCCTCGACCGACGCGAACGGCGGCAACGGGACGAACGGAAAGGGCGGGGAATTCCCCGCCGCCCGTCGCCCGGTGCCCGCCGGGTGGACCACCGGTCGCGCCGGCGACTGGCTCCACCTGCACCCGGAGGGCCTGGACCTTCCCGCCCAGGGTTGGAAGATCCACGTCTCGGCCCGGCCGGGGAACGCGGCCCGGATCGCCGACGCGGTCCATGACTACTGCGTCCCCCGCCGTCTGTCCTTCAAATTCGTCCCCACCTCCCACCAGGTTTATCTGCGGAATTCCAAATACGCCCCGCGCGAGGCCGCCGGAAAATTCGTCACCCTCTACCCGGAGGACACGAACCGGCTGCGCGTCGTACTGGAGGAATTGGACGAAATCCTGAAGGGTGAGACCGGCCCCTACGTTCTGAGTGATCTGCGCTGGCGCGAGGGACCGCTGTACGTGCGGTACGGGGGGTTCACCCGTCGGCTGTGCGCCGATGACAGCGGTGCCCTGGTGCCCGCGCTGGAGAACGCCGAGGGCGAGCTGGTGCCCGACCTGCGGCGGCCCGGTTTCCACCTGCCCCCGTGGGTGACCCTGCCCGACTTCCTCGAGCCGGCCCTGGCCGCTCGCAACGCCACCACGGTGCGGGAGCTGCCGTACCGGATCGAGCGGGCGCTGCACTTCTCCAACGGCGGCGGCGTCTACTCCGGCACCGACACCCGCACCGGTGAGCAGGTGGTGCTCAAGGAGGCCCGCCCGCACGCCGGTCTGGCGGCCGACGGCGTGGACGCCGTGGCCCGGCTGGAGCGCGAGGCGGCGGCGCTGGAACGGCTCGACGGTCTGGACACGGTGCCCCGTCTGCGGGACGGGTTCACCCTCGGGGACCACCGGTTCCTGGTGATGGACCACCTGCCGGGGCGCACCCTGAACTCCTTCTTCGCCGAGCGACACCCCCTGCTGACGCCCCGGACCGACCGGGCGGCGATCGCCGAATACACGCGGTGGGCGCTGGGGATCCTCGCGGCGGTCGAGCGGGCGGTGACCGCCCTGCACGAGCGGGGCGTGGTCTTCAACGACCTGCACATGTTCAACATCATGGTCGCGCCGGACGAGACCTCGGTGGCGCTGCTGGACTTCGAGACGGCCTCGTACCCGGGTGCCGAGACCCGGCAGTTGGTCGCCCACCCCGGTTTCCTGGCGCCCGCGGACCGCTCCGGTCCGGCGGTGGACCGGTACGCGCTGGCCTGTCTGCGGCTGGCGATGTTCCTGCCGCTGACCAGCCTGTTGGGGTTGGATCGCGGCAAGGCCGCCCACCTGGCCGAACTGGCCTCGGGGTTGTTCCCCGATCTGCCCGCCGGGTTCCTGGACGCCGCGGTGGCGGAGATCGAGCACGCCTCCTCCACCACCGAGGCCACGACCGCCGGAACCGGCGGGACCGCCGGGATCGCGGTCTCCCCCGCCGCCGGGGATCCGCCGGGCGTCACCGGTCCCGCGGCCGCCCGCCGGGCGGCCGAACCGGCGGCGGCACGCCAATCCGAAGACGCCGGGCACACCGGACCGGCCGGGCCCGCCGGGGGCACCGACCCCGGTGGCCGGTCGCCGGACCGGGAGGCCCTGGTGCGGGCGATCCTGGACTCCGCCGATCCCGGGCGCGTCGACCGGCTCTTCCCCGGCGACATCGCCCAGTTCTCCGAGGGCGGGGGCAGTTGCCTGGCCCACGGCGCGGCCGGGGTGCTGTACGCGCTGGCCGAGGTGGGCGCGGACCCGTACCCCGAGGGTGAGCGCTGGCTGCTGGACCGGGTGGCGGAACGAGGGCCGAACGCGCCGCTGGGCCTGTACGACGGGCTGGGAGGTGTCGCGCTGGCGCTGCACCGACTCGGACACGCGGAACGGGCGCTGGAACTGACCGACGCGCTGTGCCTGCCGGGGCGCGCGAGGGGCTGGGAGCACCTGCCGGTGGACCTGTTCGGCGGGCTGGCCGGCATCGGGTTGACGCTGGATCACCTGGCCGACGCCGGGGCCGGGGAGGCCGCCCGGCGGGGCGCGGAGTCGATCGCCGAGCGATTCGCCGAACATCCCTCGCTGGTGGGGCCGGTGCGCCCGGACTCCCGCGCCGGGTTGCTGCACGGCGCGTCGGGAGCGGCCCTGTTCCTGATCCGACGGTACGAACGCGATGGTGAGCGGGCCCGGTTGGACGCCGCGGGCGCGGCGCTGCGCCGGGATCTGTCGCGGTGCGTCCCCGACCGCTCGGGCACCCTGCTGGTCGACGAGGGCAGTCGGTTGATGCCGTACGTCGGGGCGGGGAGCGTGGGCATCGCCATGGTGCTGGACGCCTACCTGGCGCACCGCCCGGAGGAGGAGGACCTGGCGCGGGCCCGGGCCGCGATCCTGCCCGCCGCCCGCTCCCGCTTCTACGTCCAGCCCGGTCTGTTCCGGGGCCGGGCGGGGATGATCCTGCACCTGACCCGTACCCCGCTCGACGGTCCCGCGGAGGACCGGGAGCGGGACCTGGCGGAGCAGGTCGACGCGATGGCCTGGTACGCGGTCGCCCTCGGCGACGGCACGGCCTTCCCCGGCGACCAGATGATGCGGCTGTCGATGGACCTGGCGACCGGCACCGCCGGATGTCTGCTGGCCCTGACCGCCGCCCGGCAGCCCGATCGCGGTATCGGGCTGCCCTTCCTGCCGCCCCTCGCCCCACGCGGCGACGGCCGGCCCCACGAACGCCCCCGCTCGACGGGGGTGCGCCACAACAGAACAGCGCCGTTCCCGCTCGTCTCGCGATGAGTCCGGCGACCGGCGCACTCCCCGGGGGTTTCCGGAGACGGTGACTCCCGGAGGAATCCACCACATCACACATCAGAGGCACCACCCGAAGAAAGGGACACCGTCATGGCTCTTCTGGACCTGCAGATGATGGACGCCACCCCCGAGACCACCGAGTACGGCGGGGGCAGCACCGCCAGCCTGCTGCTCTGCGGTGACAGCAGCCTGAGCGTCGTCACCTGCTGACGTCGGTCCCCCCGCCGTGGCCCCGGGCGATTGCCGCCCGGGGCCACGGCTCCGGCGTGTCCGCGGACCGGAGGGACCCACCCCGCGCGGCCGGGGGACACAACGGCGGCGGATGACACGAGAGGACTTCGAGAGGTTCGACGGGCCCGCCGGAGCCGAACGGGGGTCGGTCGGGCCGATGGTCAGGACAGGAGCGTTGACGACCGTGCCGGAGAAAACCGCCGTTCCCACCCATCCCGGGGCCGCTCCCGAGGTCTCCCCCGGCCCGGCCCCCGGCCCCTCCGCCGAACCGACCGTGGACCGCCGCCCCGCCGCGGACCCCGCTCCGGTCACCGCCCGCGCGGTGCTGCGGGCCTCCCGTGGTCGCGCCGTCGCGCTCGCCCTGGTCGGCCTGCTGACGACCGCCGTGGAACTCGTCCTGCCCGCCGTCCTGGGCGGCGCACTGGACGGTCTGGTGGCCGGCGAGGGGACCGGGAGCGCGCTGCCGTTGTGCATGGCGCTGATCGGGACCGCGGTGGTGCTGGAGGGGGTGCGCACGGTGCTGGCCGGTACGACGGACGCGCGGGCCGCCGCCGGACTGCGACGGGACCTGGTCGGCCGTCTGCTCGCCGTGGGCCCGGAGGCGACCCGTCGCCTCGGGACCGGGGAGACGGTGACCCGGGGGACGGTCAACGCCGCCCACGCCGGGGGGTTTCCCGTGGCGCTGGCCGGGTTGGTGCCGGCGGTGCTCACCCCCGTCGGCGGGTTGGTCGCCCTGTTCCTGCTCGATCCCCGGCTGGCCCTGGTCGTGCTGCTCGGCGCGCCGCCGCTGGTGGTGCTGTTGCGCTCCTTCGCCCGTTCCACCTCCGACTGCGTGTCGCGGTACCAGAAGGCGCAGGGGACGCTCGCCGCGCGGCTGGTGGAGGCCCTGACCGGGGCCCGCACGATCGCCGCCGCCGGCACCCGGGAGCGTGAACGGGACCGGGTTCTCGAGCCGTTGACGGAGTTGGGGCGGCAGGGTCATCGGCTGTGGCGGGTCCAGGGGGCGGCCTCCGCCCGGGCGGTGCTGCTGGTGCCGCTACTGGTGTTGGGGGTGGTGGCGGCGGGGGGCCTGCTGGTGGCCGAGGGGGACCTCGGTGCCGGGGAGCTGCTCGCGGCGGCCCGCTGGGCCGCCCTGGCGGCGGGTGCCGGATCCCTGGTCGGCGGACTCTCGGCGGTGGTGCGGGCACGCGGCGCGGCCCGCCGACTGGACGAGGTGCGGGCCGTCGAGCCACCGCCCTCGGGGGACCGCGACCTTCCGCCGGGCCCCGGGGCGGTGGGGTTGCGGGGGGTGACGGTGGTGCGCGACGGCCGGGAGGTGTTGCGCGGCGTGGACGTGGAACTGCCGGGTGGCGCGACCACGGCGGTGGTGGGACGGTCCGGGGCCGGGAAGTCGGTGCTGGCGGCCGTGACGGGGGGTCTGCTCGCGCCCGACGCGGGCGAGGTGCTGCTGGACGGGGTGCCGGTGGCCGAGTTGGCGCCGGCGGTACTGCGGCGCGAGGTGGGGTGGGCCTTCGAGCGGCCGGCGTCGGTGTCGGGCACCGTGGCGGACTCGATCGGGTTGGGGCCGTGTCCCCCGTCGCGGGAGCGGATCGAGGCGGCGGCCCGGGCCGCGTGCGCGGACGGGTTCGTGCGGGCGTTGCCGAAGGGGTACGACACCCCGTGCGCGGAGGCGCCGCTGTCCGGCGGGGAGTCCCAACGCATCGGGTTGGCCAGGGCGTTCGCGCACCGGGGGCGGCTGCTGGTGCTGGACGACGCGACCTCCGGGCTGGACGCCGTCACCGAGAACCGGGTCGAGCGGGCCCTGGCGGCGGCCGGACGGGGGCGGACCCGGCTGGTGGTCGCCCACCGGCCGCGCACCGCCGCCCGGGCGGATCGGGTGGTGTGGCTGGAGGACGGGCGGGTGCGGGCCTGCGGCACGCACGCGGAACTGTGGGCGGATCCGGCGTACCGAGCGGTGTGGAGGGGCTGATGGGGGCCGTCGTGGAGGACCGTCCACGCGGGACGGGGAAGCGGGGGGAGCCGGCGACTCGGCCCGGACGGGGGCTGTTCGGGGCGGGGCTGCGCTTCCTGCGCCGGCGGCCTGGCGCGGTGGCGGCGCTGACCCTGTGGTCGCTGCCGGAGGCGGCCCGGACCCTGCTGCTGGGGTACGGCGTGGCGCGGGCGCTGGACGACGGTTTCCTGGCCGGGGAGCCGGCGGTCGGGCTGCTGTGGCTGTCGGTCGCCGCGGCCGGGGTGGTGGTGGGCGCGATCGGCACCTGGCGGGTGCACCGGGCGGTGGCGGCCCTGGTGGAGCCGCTGCGGGATCTGCTGGTGCGGCGGGTCACCGATCGGGCGCTGGCCGAGGCGGTGCGCGCGGGCCGCCCGGGGGACACCTCGGTGGTCTCCCGGCTGACCCACCAGACCGAGATCGCCCGGGACGGGTTCGCGGGGCTGGTGCTGATCACCCAGATGTTCGTGTTCACGTCGGTGGGCGCGGTGGTGGGGCTGCTGTGGCTGGATCCGCTGCTGTTGGTCGTCGTGGTGCCGCCGCTGGTGACGGGCCTGGTGCTCTTCGGGTGGTCGTTGGGGCCGCTGGCCCGCCGGCAGGCGGCGCACCTGGTGGCGGAGGAGGAGTGGTCCCGGTCGCTGGGCGCGACCGTGGTGGGGTTGCGGGACGTGGTGGCGGCGGGCGCGGAGGAGCGGGTGCGCGCCGGGGAGGAACGGCGGGTGGCGGCGGCCGAGCGCTCGGGGCGGGCGCTGGCGCGATGGACGGTCACCCGGCCGCTGGCGATGGCGGTGGGCGGCTGGGGGCCGGTGGTGGTGCTCCTGCTCGCGGCCCCGGCACTGTTGGACCGGGGGTTGACGGCCGGGGCGCTGGTGGGGGCGCTGACCTATCTGACGCAGTCGTTGATCCCGGCGCTGGAGACGCTGGTGCGGGGGGTGGGGGGCGCCGGGGCGCGGTTGGTGGTGGTGGTCGGGCGGTTGCGCGCGGCCACCGGGCCGTTGCCGCCGCTCCCCGCGTCGAGGCCCGTGCCGGGACCGGGTCCGGGCCCGGGGGCTCCGGCCGTGGAGATGCGCGGGGTGTGCTTCGGCTACGGCGGGGTGGGGTCCCCGGTGTTGACGGACCTGGACCTGGTGGTGCCCCGGGGCGGACGGGTGGCGGTGATGGGTCCCAGCGGGGTGGGGAAGTCGACGCTGGCGGCCGTGCTGAGCGGTCTGGTTCCCCCCGACGCCGGGCGGGTGGCGCTGTGCGGGGTGCCCTTGGCCGGGCCCGGTACCGACGGGTTGGCGGGGTTGAGGACCCTGGTGCCGCAGGAGTCGTACGTGTTCTCCGGCTCGGTGCGGGAGAACCTGCTGTACCACCGGCCAGGGCCCCCGCCTCCCGATGCGGTGGTGGTCGGGGCGGCACGGGAGGTGGGGGCGGGGGAACTGGTGGAGCGCCTGGGCGGCCCGGACGGCCCGGTGGCACCGGCGGCGCTGTCCGCCGGGGAACGGCAACTGTTGGCGCTGGCGCGGGCGCACCTGTCCCCGGCACCGGTGCTGGTGCTGGACGAGGCGACGTGTCACCTGGACCCGGCGGCGGAGGCGCGGGCGGAGAACGCGCTGGCGGACGTCACCGGGCGGACATTGGTGGTGATCGCCCATCGACCGGGGTCGGCTCGGCGGGCGGATCGGGTGCTGATGCTGGACGGCACCCACGCCGACCTCGGCACGCACGCGGAACTGGTGGGGCGCTGCCCCGGTTACCGGGAGTCGGTCGCCGGATGGTCAGATCCAACCGGACTCGCGGGAGATGCGGACGGCGTCGACGCGATTCCGGGCGCCGGTCTTGCGGGTGACGGCGGCGACGTAGTTGCGGACGGTGCCCCGGGAGAGGTGGAGGTGGGACGCGATCTCGGCCGGGGAGCAGCCGTCGGCGATCAGTGAGAGCACGTGCAGTTCCCGGGGCGTGAGGGGGATGGTCGCGGCGTGGATGAAATCGGGGGCGAGCGCCTCGTCGACGTATCGGTGCCCCTCGGCGGTCATCCGGATGGCCTTGATCAGGCGTTCGGGGTCGGCGTCCTTGCTGACGTAGCCCAACGCACCGGCCTCGGTGGCGCGGCGCAGTACGCCGGGGCGGCCGGTGTCGGCGAGCACGAGGAGCGCGGTGGAGCCGGCGCGCAGTCGCCGGCCGAGCTCGGCGTCGAGGACGTGCCGGTCCGGGGCGTGGTGGTCGGCGGTGTGCCGGTCGGGGCTGTCGGTGTCGGCGACGCACACATCGGCGCGGGCTGTTCGATCCCCCTCCAGCGCCTCGGCCCGGGACACCGCCTCGACGCCCAGTTCCGGATCCGCGCCCAGGGCGGCGGCGAGGGCGGAGCGCAGTAAGGGGGTCTCGTGTACCAGCAGTACCCGGATCACAGGCGGTCCCACTTTCGGTCGACTCGTCCACGTGCGGGTGGACACCGGATCATGGTGAGGGTCACGGCATCGACACAGAAGAGGGCACGGACCGTTCCGAGGCTCGCCCCGGGGCGAGCCGGGCGGAAGCGTGGTGGCGTGGACGGTCGGCGGAGGGGGGTGGGGGGACCCCGACCTCCCGTGATCACCGGGGCGTATTCGCTGGCAGGCCGCGTGGCGCCGAAGAGGAAGGGGAGGTACCCGTTCCACTCGACACCCCCGGGCGTACGCGGGGCGCGCGGGACCCGCGGCGTGCTCCTGTTGGCCCGCCTCCGATACCCGACGGCGTTCGTACGCACGTTCCCCCGTGCCCGGGGCGCACGCTCCCGGGCACGGGCACACGGGGCGTGCTCGCTCGGCCCGGCACGCGCCGACGTGTCGACGCGCCGCCGGGGCCCGGGGCGGCGGGGACCTGCGATCCCGGCCGGCGCCGGGTCGGTGGGCCGGCGCCGGGACGCCGACCCACCCCGGGCGGGAACGGTTCAGCCACCGACCTGGTCGTTGTCCTTCATCTCGCCCCAGCCGTGCCAGCGGTCGATCTCGACCCACGCGCTGACCCGTCCCCGGTCGCGGACCGGGTACGGCTTGCCGCTGTAGTGGCGGGAGAGCCGGTCGATGTCGGCGAGGTCGGTGTCCTCCCGGATGTCGACGACACGCCCGATCAGGCTCACGTGGGTGTACCAGCTCTTCTCGTCCAGGATGCTCAGAGTCACCCGGGGGTCCCGGCGCACGTGGGCCAGGCGTCGGCGGCCCTCGTCCATGTTGACCAGCACCCGGCCGTCCTCCCACAGGTACCAGGTGGGGGTGGCGACGGGCGTGCCGTCCGAACGCAGTGTGGCGATCACGCACGGGTTGGGGTGGGTGAGCATCTCGATCGCGTCCGACGGCAGCGGCGGCTTGGACACACGAACTCCTCGGGGTTCTCGGCGGTGGTGCCGGGTGCGGGCCCGGGGCCGGGCCCGGCCGGGGCGTGGGTCCAGCATCGCGGACCCTTCGGGCTCGGGCCCGGAGGCGCGGCCCCGACCTTCGGTGTGTCCCGCCGAACGGGCCCGGAACGCACCGCCGCGGAGCGCCGCGCTCCCGGTGCCGGACCGGCCGGGACCCGTGCGACGGGTCCCGGCCGGTCGGTGGGTCGGTGCCCGGGGATCAGAAACGGGCTCCGATATCGGTGCCGTCGCGCGGGACGAGGAAGTCGGTGGACGGGATCGAGCCGCCGGCACCCCGGGGACCGGTGACACCGCCGGGGCCCGTGCCCAGCACGGAGTCGGCGTTCCAGGGCCCGGGGAGGTTCCAGGAATTGCCGACGGAGGTGGAGGATCCGGCCGAGACGGGGTTGGGGTCCAGCACCGAGAGGTTGCCGCGCAGTTCGGAGGCCGAGCGGTTGACGGTGAAGCCGTTGCGGCCGTTGTCGAAGGTGGTGGTCCGGGTGATCAGGATGTTTCCCGGGTTGCCGTTGTCGACGACGCCGTCCACGGCGTTGCGGAAGGCGATCGGGTTGCGCAGGACGTGGTCGGCGGAGATCACACCGGTGCCGCCACCGGTGCCCCCGCCGAGTTTGAAGCCGTTGCCGTCGCCGGAGAAGTTCGGGAGGTCCCACCGGTTGACGCCGTTGCCGTACGCGACGCTGTCCTCGATGGTGATGGCGGAGCGGAACTCCCGGGCGTCGAAGCCGCCGTCGGCGTTGTTCCACAGTCGGGCCCCGACCACCCGGTTGCCCTCGCCCCGCCCCTCCTTGATCCCCGGGCCGTCGGCGCTCTCGCCGTTCTTGCGGGGGTCGTGGTTGCCGTGGGAGTCGAGGTTGACGATGAGGTTGCGGCTGGAGTCCCCCTGGAGTTGGAACCCGGTCTCGTAGTTGTCCCGGGTGATCAGGTTCCGGAACTCGTTGTCGTCACAGTTGTGGCAGTACACGCAATAGGGACCGCGGATCAGCTCCAGCCCTTCGATCCGCCAGAAGGAGGCCTCCTGGTGGATCGAGCCGCGTTCCGGACGGGGGATACCGCCACCGACCGGGGTGCGGCTCGCGGGCAGGCGGTCCCCGTCGATTATCACCCGCTCGCCCTCGTGCGCGGTCAGGGTGATGGGGCGTCCGGGCTCGCCGGAGGTGGTGATGGTGATGTTCTCGGTCAGGACGTAGGTGCCGCCGCGCACCACGATGGTGTCGCCGGGGCCCGCCCGGTCCACGGCCTCCTGGATCTCCGCCAGCGGTGCGTCGGCGGTGCCGGGGCCGGAGTCGTCGCCGTCGGGGGCGACCACGATCACGATGCCGGTGTCGGCGGTCCGGGGGGACACGGTATCCGCCGGCTCGTCGGAGAAGGCGGCGGGTACCACCACCGCCGTCAGCATCACCGCCGCCGCACCGGCGAGGGCGACCTTCACCCCGGTCGGGGCCGTGGCGCCGCTCGCCGCACGCCCGTCCGTTCGTTGTCCGCTCGTCGCGCACTCGTCACAACTGCTCATCGCGGGAGGAGCGTTCATCCCGTCGTCCGCGGGACCGCCATCGGCCCGCCCGAGGAGCGAGGGGACAGCAAGCGCTTTTTACGGCTTGGCCGGAACGCGCCCACCGACGGTGTTCAGCTCCCGCCGTCCCCCAGCGGAACGGCGAACCAAACCCACTTGCCGTCGGGGACCCGGGTGCAGCCGAGCGCACCGGTCATCTCGCGCAGCAACCACAGACCCCGGCCACCCTCGGCGTCCCAGTCCGGAACGGTGACCACCGGCACCCGCGCGCAGCGGTCGAAGAGCCGCACCCGGACCGTCGCCCCCACGTGGTGCACCTCCAACCGGCATCGCGGATCCCCCGCGTGCTTGACAACATTGGAGAGCAGCTCGGAGATCCCCAACCGGATCACCCCCACGGCGTCGGCGTCCCCGCCACGGCCCCGCACCAGACGCCCGGCCTCGTCGCGCCAGCGCTCGATGTCCCCGGCGGAGGCCGTGATGTCCCAGCCGGACGCCGCCCGGGGGTGGGGAACACGACCCCGGCGACCGACGGATTCTGTACCGACCATCGAAAGCCTCCGATGCATCGCGGAGTATCCGGCACCCCCGGAAGGCGAACGCCGGCAACGGACGCGCGGCACCGAGCGGCACCGAAAGGCCGGGGCCCCGACCCATCGCGTCGGAGCCCGACGAGGGCACATTGTCACGGCGGGAATGCGACGCGCAAGCCCTTCCTATGATTTCCGCCATTCGCGAAATGCCGGTTCGGGGCATTCCCCGGGGCGGGCCCGGAGACGGCGCCCCGGTGAGGACCCGGCGGTGGGTGTCGTCCGAACCCACCTGCAACGACTCGTGACGAAAGAGGAGTTGCGGCACCACCCGGGGGCCTCGTCGCCGGCGCGAGGGGGGACGACCGTCGGACCCGCCCCGCGCCGCGCGTGACCGATCGAATGAATCCATTACGACGAGCGCCACCCACCACCCACCTTCCATTTCGTTTCTCCACCGCCGCGGAGCACGCGAGAAGCACGAGACGATTCGCGATGGGATTCCCGACGGGAAAGGAGCCCATCGCGCACGCGATTCGAATGCGATGAAACCCGTCCCGATAATCCCCGCCACAATGAGCCCGCCCCGAAGGCCCTGCCCCCGAAAATCCCGCCCGGGGATCCTTCGTGTGGACATCCGGGGGAAGCGCGGCCGGGGCAGGAGGCTTCCGCCGGCCCCTCCCTTCCGCGAGGGGGCGGCCCGGACCTCCTCCGGAGCGGAGGGAACCGACCCGGGGCACACGGCGAGGATCCGTGCGACGCCGGGGTCACCGATCGGGCCGCCTTCCCGTCGCCTGTCGCCTGTCGCCTGTCGCCTGTCGAAACCCTCCACGATTTCATCCCCCGAAACGGGAGGCCCTCGGGGCAAACGCCGCCGGGCACGGCCGGGCTGCGCCGGGCCCCACCTTCCGCTCCTCCGTCACACGACGGATCCCGTCCCCGCACCCCCGAAAAGGCGGATGATGATCGAAGAAATCGCTTTCTCGCGAGGGGAGCCCCTCCCCGCCCCTCCGGGGAAACCGTTTTCCTTCCCGGCGGAGCGCGGACGCCATCGGATCCCCCGCCCCCATCCCCCTTCCGACACGCACCGATCAACGGACCGAACCGGGTCTCACCCCCGGCCGCCTCCCCCGCCCGGCGAAGCGCGCCGCCCGCGCCGCGCGGCCAACCGCTCCGCGACGGAGCCCGTCCACGCGTCGACCACCGACCAGTCCCGGTGATACCCGTACCGACCACCCATCGCCCGGAAGAGGGTTCGCCCCATCGGATTGAGGTGATCCGGGTGGACCTCTCCGGAGAACACCTTGTGACCGACGGGGCGGACGACTTCCCGCAGGGCCTCGACGACCCGGCGCTCCTGTTCCTGCTCCGCTCGTGCCCGCACCCGGTGACCCGGGGCCCGCGACATCCCGACGCCGAACATCCACACCGGCATCCGTGACAACTCCGTCGCGTACCGCTCGACCCACCGACGAGCGCCGGGCAACCAGTCCCGGTTGTGCACGGCACTGCCCACGACGCACGCGTCCCGGCTCGCCGGGCTCCCGATGTCCCCGTCCTCCAGGTGGTGGCATTCGACACGATGCCCCGCCTCCTCCAACCCCGAGGCGATCCGCTCCGCGACCTCATGGGTGGAGCCGTGCGCGCTCGCGTATCCCACCGGGACGATCATGGCCGCTCCTCCTCGCCGGATGATTTCAGGCGATATCCCCTGTTTCCGGCAGGCATCGGCGACGGATCGGTGTCAAGCGGGCCCGGGCCCACCCGGAGGCGGCGCGCCCCGGGCCGGGGCGCGCCGTCCCCGGGCGGGACTCAGTCGGCCCGGGACGCGGCGGTGGTGTCGGCCCCGGAAGTCGCCCGGCGCGACCGCGGCTCGGAGCCGCGCCAATCCAGGAGCAGGATGGTCGCGTCGTCCCGCAGATGTCCCCGGCAGACGTCGAAGACGGTCCCGGTGATCCGGCGGGCGGCCTCCCGGGGATGCAGTTCACGGGTTTCCCGCAGGAGCGCGCCCAGATCCACGTCCGCCGCCTGACGTTCCTGCATCCCGTCGGTCAACAGCAGGAGTCGGTCCCCGGGCCGCAGATCGAGCTTCTGCGCCTCGTAGGGGATGGGCGAGGGGATTCCGAAGGGCAGGTGCGGGAAGAGAGGAACCTCCTCCACCTCGTCCCCGCGCATCAGCAGGGGCCGGGGATGACCCGCGTTGACGATCTGCGCCTCCCCCCTCTCCAGGTCGACGAACATCAACTGGCCGGTCGCCATGGCGCCGCGTCCGTGCGCCAACAGGGCGTCATGGGCCCGGGTCGCCTGCTCGGTGAGTCCCTCCCCCGCTCGACGCGCGCCGCGCAGCGCGCCCATCAGGAGGGTGGCCAGGAGCGCGGAGTCGACCTCGTGGCCCATGGCGTCGGTGATGGAGAGATGGAGCAGTTCGCGGTCCAGGGCGTAGTCGTAGGTGTCCCCACCGATCTGGTCCGCGGGGACCAGGGCTCCGGCCACGGTGAATGCGGCCGCCTCGCAACAGGAGGCCGAGGGCAGGAGCTGATGCTGGATCTCCGCCGCCAGGCTCACCCGGGTGGTGCGCCGACCCCAGTGGTACAGATCGGTGAAGCGACGGTCGGTGACGATGATGTAGGCCAACGCGTGCGCGGCCTCCTCGATACCCCGCAGCGCCTCGTCATCCGCGCCGGGCAGGGACACCTCCAGGACACCGAGGCAGTCACCCCGGTTGGTGACCGGTGCCACCGCACGATGCCCGATGCCCCCCTCCAGTTCCTCGACATGCGGAGCCTGGGTGCGAAGCACCCCTTCGTAGATGCTGCCCGGCAGGGCGATGCCCGCGGAACGCCCTCCGGGGCCCTCACCCTTGCCGTCACCACCGCTGTCGCCGGTGAAACGCACCACCTCGCGACCGACGATGTCCGCGAAAAGGAAGGACACCGAGAACGCCCCGAAGCGTTGCTCCAGGTGCCGGGCGACGACCCCGACCGATTCCACCGGCGGAGCCTCCTCCGCCGCCGTCAGGAGTTTCCCGAGACCGAACCCCTCGTCCGCCATCGTGACCCCCTCCCTGCTCAGACTTTCCACTCCCCTACCCCGGGTTCGCCGAAAGAAGGGTGTTCGTTGACGGGGGGCGGGACCGAGAGGGCTCTCCTCGGAGCCGATACGTGCCCGTGAACGACTACCGGCCCCACCCCGCCGGCGGATGCGGATCCCGTCCGGTTCTTTCCCCGGGAACCGTGCGGAGTGCGCCCGGCGCGGTTCCCCGGCGGGTGTCAACGGCAGGAGGGTCGATCCCTTCGGGGCCCTCCGCCGGCAGACTCCGGGAACCGCGCCGGGCGCGGCGGCGTCCTCTCCCCTGCGAATGCAAGGAGCCGGTGGGTCGGTCACCTCACGTCCCCGGGCTCCCCCCACGGGGACGTTCGGGACCGTTGACGGCTTCGCTCAGTAGACTCCGCGCGTCGTCACCGGCGGGGCCGGAGTGCGCTCCGAAGCACCGGGCCCGGCCACCACCGCACCAGCTCGAGGACACGGGGACCCATGACCCATCGACTGATACGCATCGCCGGCGCGGCCGCTCTCACCGGCACGCTCCTCCTCCCCCTCACCGCGTGTGGGGACGACGACGGCGACACCGATGACACCATCGAGGGCGCGCAGACCACCGACCCCGAGGACACCAGCGGGGGCACCGGGGACGAGCCGGCGCCGCCCGCCGACGACATCGAACGCCCGGAGATCACCCTCCCCGGGGACGTCGTCAACGTCTTCGAACCCGTCGACACCGACGACCCCATCGAAACCGCCGTCCTCGGCGACCACGAACACCGCGTCAACTCACTCGACGAGGTCATCGTCACCGGTGACCTCGAACGCCCCGGCCTGGGGTTCTACTCCACCGGAGAGGCTCTGCGCTCGGCCGTCGAATGGGCTTCGCCCATCATCGACGAGGGATGGGCACGCTCGGGAGAGGTCCGTCACTACAACCGTTCCGTGGATGTCACGGACGACGAAACGGCCTTCGTGACCTACTGCGTGGACCGGAGTGGTTCCACCGCCACCTGGCGGGAGAGCGGCGAGGTCAGAGAAGTGGAGAGCAGCGGCGCGGACACCAGGGACTCCCATTACGTGACCCGGTTGAGGGTGAATGGGGATGGGGTGTGGCAGACGGATGAGGTGCTCTCCGAGCCCGACTCCGAGGAGTGCTCGTGAGCGGGCGCGCGGTCGGTCGGGCCACTACCCTCGTGATCGCGACCATGACGCTGTGGGGATTCTCCGGGATCGCGGGGGCGGACGACGGATTCGGGGATGAAAACGTCCACGGCGAGTCCGACGGGCGGAACATCGGGGCCGGGGCGGGGCGCGGGAACGGACCCCTGCCCGGCATCGTGATCGAGGGGGGCGGCGGGAGCGGGGGCTCCTTCTCCACGACCTCGACCAACTGGTCCCCGCCGGCCTGTTACTACGCCCCCGAGTACACCCCCGAGGAATTCGAGCAGCACTATCTCGACTACCTGCACAGCCCCCTGCACTCCGGCAAGGCCGAGGCAGTGTACTGGTATCGGGAGAACTACGGCGAGGAGGGCGGGGTCAACTTCAACCTCGACGCCGAGGAGGAGGGCATGTGGTGGGGCAGCTTCATCAACACGGCCTCCGACGACCACGAGGGCAAACTGGCCTGCTCCGAACCGTGGTTCTGGGTGCCCTTCGGTGAGGCCCCGCCGCCCCTGCCCGGCGTTCCGACACCGGAACTCCTGGCCGGCCTGGCCTACGAGCACACCCGGGTACCGGACACCGAGATCGCCCTCAACCCCGAGGACGCCGATCACCAGATCGTGAACCTGCCGACCTGGATCTGGACCGAGGGCTCCTCCACCGCACCCGTCTCGGTGACCGCCCGGGTCGTCGGGTACGACATCTGGGCCACGACCACCGCCGAACCCGACCGGCTCACCATCGACCCCGGCACGCGGGACGCCGTGACCCATCCGGCTTCCGGCGAGTGCGGCATCGCCGGTGACGGCACCATCGGTGAGCCGTACCGGGCGGGGCGGGCGGAGGAACCCCCGCCGTGCGGGGTCACCTACCTGCGGGCCACCCATTCCGGCGGGCCGCACCAACTGCTGGCGACGCTCACCTGGGACGTCTCCTGGGTGGGCTCCGGTGGGGCCGGCGGCGATCTGCCGGACGGCTCCGTGAGCACCCCACAGGACATCGAGGTGGAGGAGATCCAGGCCGTCGTCCGCTGAGGTTCCGGCGTGCGCCGACCTTCCCGGGCGGGGGCCGGTGGTCGGGACCCCGCCCGGGAAGGTCGGTGATCCGGCTCGGCGGTCCCGGGGCCGATCCTCCCCGGACGGGGCCCCGATCCGTGCCCCCGGATGCGGAGGCTTCCGGGCCGCTGTCCGGATCCGCCCCGTCCCCTCCGGCGACGGACCTCCGGCATCGGTCGTGACCGGGAATTGTCGGTACCGGGGGCTACGGTGACGCCGATCGAGGGGTGCGCGGCGCCCGAGGACGAGACGCGGACGGGGAGGGGCCGGGGTGACGGGGGAACCGGTGGCAGGCGGAGCGGCGCGTCCGGTGGGGACCGGGCGGACGGACCCGACGACGGAGACGCGCCGGGGACCGACCGGGACACCGGGAACGCTCCCCGCCGTGTGGCTGGGACGGGCGTTGCCCCGGGCGGGAGCGGTGTACCGGCGGCCCGCGCCGCCCCGAGTCGGGGCCCCGGTCGCCGTCGCCCGGCGGGTGACCGCGGGGCGGGACCGGCTGGAGGAGTTCCTCACCGCCCCGCGGAGCGTTCCCGCGTGGTGCGCGGCGGCCGTCGCGACGCTCGGGGGCGGCGCGGACCCGATCGGCGCCGCGGTGCTGGCGGCGGTGACCGCCGCCCCGGTGGGGCGGGACGGGGATCACGCGGACTTCGTGGACGCCCGGGTACTGGAGCACGGCCCGGCCTTCGCCGCCCGGTCGGTGGTCGAACAGTTCGAGATGTACCCCCACCGCGAGCGGGAGGACGGGGAGGGCGGGGAGGGCCGGAACACCGCACTGGTGGCCGTCGGAACCCCCGGTTTCCCCGGTGACGGCTATGCCCGGCGTTCCGCTCTCCCGGCAGCCCGTCGGCTGCGCGGTCTGTTGGCCGTCGCCGATGCCGACACCCGCGAGGCGGTGGCGCGGGCGCTGGCGCCGATGCGCACCACACCGGGGCGTCGGGTGGTCGCCTCGTACCTGCTGCCGGACCGGGCGGGCTGGGCCGCCGAGTGCTGCGCGGAGGCGTCCCGGCCGGGCGGATGCCCGGTGCTGGACGAGATGCGGCTGTGCGTCGTGGGCACCCCCGAACACCTGGCGGCCCTCGGGGCCCGGGCCCACCTGGCGCCGTACCGCTGGACGCCGGAGCTGCTGGCCACGGTCGCCGACCGGGTGGGCACCGAGTTGGTGCCGGTGCTCGCCGGCATCGTCGCGGATCCCTCGCCGGACGCCCGGCGGATGGGCACGGTCCTCGACCTGCTGGGGGAGCTGCCCTCCCGAGGCGCGGTGGAGACCCTGTTGGACGCGACGGTCGGGGCGCGCGACGTGGCGGCCCGGCGGGCCCTGATGGGCATGGTGGCGCGCCATCCGGTGGCGGCGGCGACGGCCCTGGCCGAGGCCGTTGCGCGGGACGGCGTCGGAGCGGGGGGATCCGGCAGTGGGGACAGGTCCGGAGCACCGGGGGCCGGTGGGGGCGCGGCCGGGGCGTCCCCGGAACGGAGGGCGGTCGCCGAGGGCTTCCTGGCCTGCGCCCTGCGGGCGCGGCCGGGTCTCGCGGAGCGGATCGCCCCCCGCCTGTCGGCGGGGGCGCTCGCGGTGGTGCGTCGTCCGTCTCCCACCTCACCGCACCGGCCGGAGGCTCCGGAGTCCGCCGTTCCCGCCTGTCTGTTGGATTCCCCCGCACCGCACGGTCCACCCGGGCCGCCCGGCCCTCCCGGTGGCGGGACCCGCGGCGGGTCGTCGGACGCGACGGCGGGCGGGGAGGTGTGGGTCCACCCGGCGACGCTCCCCCGGCTGGTGCTGCGCGACGGCCGCCCCCTCCCGCACGCCGCGACGCGGCTGTTGCTGCGCCGGCTCGCAGGGGCCGGTCGGGCCGACGCGGGGGCGGAGTCCGTGGACCGTGTCGCGCTGGTGGAGGCCTGCGAGCCCGGCTCGCCCGCGGGCCTTCGTCGAGGCGTTGTTCGAGCGGTGGCGGCTGATGGGGATGCCTCCCGCGGCGGGGTGGGTGATGGCCGCCCTCGGCGTGTTGGGCGACGAGGGCACGGTGCGTCTGCTCGTGCCGCTGATCGACGTCTGGCCCGGGGAGGGCGGTCACCACCGGGCGGTGCAGGGGCTGGACGCGCTGACCGCGATCGGCACCGAGGAGGCGTTGCGCGCCCTGCACGGGCTCTCCCCGCGCGGTCGGTTCGCGGCGTCGCGCCGGCGGGCCGGGGAGCGGATGGTCGAGGTGGCGGCGGGCCTGGGTCTGTCCGACGATCAGTTGGCGGACCGTCTGGTTCCCGACCTCGGGTTGGACGCGGACGGCAGCACCGTCATCGACCACGGCGGGCGACGCTTCGTGGTGGGCTTCGACGAACGGCTGACGCCGTTCGTCGTGGACGGGACGGGACACCGGTGGGCGGCACCACCGAAACCGGGGGCGCGGGACAACGATCCCGGCGCCCGGTCGGAGCACCGTCGCTTCACCGCTCTGCGCCGGGAGGCACGGACGGTGGCGGTCGAGCGGCTCGCCCGTTGGGAGCGGGAGATGGTGGAGGGGCGGCGGTGGTCCCGGGCGGAGTTCCACCGGTACCTCGCGGAGCACCCACTGCTCGGGCACGCGGTGCGGCGCCTGGTCTGGGAGGGCCGGGAGGAGTGCCACGGGGGCCGGGAACGGGTCGTGTCCTTCCGGCCGGGGCCCGGCGGCACCGGGGTCGACGCGTACGGTCGGCCGGTGGAGTTGGGCGGGCACGCCGTCATCCGTCTGCCGCACCCCCTGGAGTTGGGGGAGGAACTGCCCGTGTGGCGGGCGCGGTTCGGCGCCGTCGGAACACTTCAGCCGTTTCCCCAGTTGGCGCGGCCGATCCACCGGCTGTGGCCGGGGGAGGAACGGGCCTCGCGGTTGCGGCGGTTCGAGGGGGTGCGGGTGTCGACGGCGGCGCCGGCGGAGCTCACCCGACGCGGCTGGGAACGCGGCGAGCCCTCGGACCACGGGGTGGAGCGGTGGCTCTCCCGCCGGGTCGGTCCGGGGCGATACGTGGTGATCAACCCGGAGGAGAGTCCCCCACCGGGGGAGCCGGGGCCGGTGGCGGAATGCTCCCTGCGAGCCGTGCGGTTGGCCGATTCCCCGGGTGGGGACCGGCCGGAGAGGGAAGCCGATCCGCGGTTCGGTGATCTGGAACCGGTGATCGTCTCGGAGGTGCTGACCGATCTGATGGGTATTCTGCTTCCCGGCGAGGAGCCGATGGCCGAGAGGTGACCGGGCCCCGGTCGGCCGGATGACCGGGGCGGCGGGTGCCCGGGAGAGGAATTCCGGGGGTACGGGGAAACCACCACCCCACCGGCTCGGGTGTTCCGGAACGGGGTTCCGGTCGGCGGACGCCGGCGTGACGATCCGCCCGGTCATCCGCTCCGCGCGCCCCGGAATCCGGGTTCCGACACGGTCCGGATGCCCCCTGCCGCACATTCCTGTACGATCACGCGTTCTTTCGCGTCCCTGCCTCCCGGGCATATCCTCCGGCGCTCCGGAAAGACGCCCGGAAGAACGAATGCGGAGGCGAATCCCGTGCGGATCGGGCAGGGTGTTCCCCCGTCCGCATCGGGCGTCCCGCCCCGGAGTGGGGAGCGGAAGAGGAAAAGCGCACGGCCGACACAGGTGATTCCGAGGACCCGGAGGATGATCGTGCACCAGGCGAACACGGCGATCGGCAGGTTCGGCAGGGGAATGACGCAGACGGGTATCGCCTGCATGGTCGCGGCCGCGATCACCGCCATCGGGGTACGGGAGCCCGTTCCGGCGGTGCTGATGCTCGCCGGCTCGGCTTTCGCCCTGCTCGGACTCCTCCTCGCCCCCCGTTCGGGCTAGCTTGTTCTCCAACCCCTGGTGGGCCCCCATGGCATCGGTGGATTCCTCGCGGTGACTTCGATGGAGAAGCAGGGCATCGCGTCGATGGCCCCCGGGGTCCGCCGGTGGTCGGCCCACCGTCGTCCAACGGACCGGATCGGCCGGCATCGGCGGCTCGATCCGGTCCCGCATCGCGTCAGCGGTCGTCAATCGAACAGGCACGTCCGATCAACCGATCGAAGAGACACGCTCCCGGGGGTATGACGGTCGCACCGCGACCGTCATACCCCCGGCGCCGGGTCCCGGCTCCGCTCAGTCGAAGTTCAACTCTCCCGTCCGGGTGCGCTTGAGTTCGAAGAAATCGGGATACGACGCCAGGGTGCGGGCGGCGTCGAAGAGCCGTACGGCCTCCTCGCCACGCGGTATGGAATTGAGCACCGGTCCGAAGAAGGCCACCCCGTCGATATGGATCGTGGGCGTTCCCACGTCCTCCCCCACAGCGTCCATGCCCTCGTGGTGGCTGCGCCGCAGCTCCTCGTCGAAGGCGTCGTCATCGGCCGCTCCCGCCAGGTCCGCGGGCAGACCCACCTCCGCGAGTGATTCCCGGACCACCTCCGGGAGATCCTTGTTCCCGCCCGGGTGGATGCGGTTCCCCATGGCCGTGTAGAGGTCGGGGAGCACCTTCTCACCGTGACTCCCGGCGGCGGCCGTCAGCACCCGGACCGGACCGAGCGAGGCGTCCATCAGGGCGCGGTACCCCTCCGGCAGCTCACGGTTCTCGTTGAGCACGTACAGGCTCATCACCCGGAATTTCAGGTCCATCGGACGCAGGCGGGCGACCTCCGTGATCCAGCGGGAGGTGATCCAGGCGAAGGGGCAGACGGGGTCGAACCAGAAGCCGACGCGGGGAGGGGTGCCGGGGTCGGGTGTCTCGTCGCTCATGTTCTCGTCCTTTCACGGGTTCGGACGGTGAATCGTCCGGGACAGTCGGTGGAAGCCGCCCGGTGGGCCCCGGCCGAGGGCCGGGGGGAGGGACGGCCGGTGCGCCGTGGGCGGGGGATCCGCCACAGCGGTGAACCGAACAGCGCCCCCGGCTGTTCCCCTGCGCCGGAGGCGGTGTGCCGCCCGGGGCCGGTGGTCACCGGAACGTCACGGGAGAACACGGTTCTTTCGCACACGCGTCGGGTATATCGGGTCGGGTATGTCGGTTGGATCAGTGGATACCCGACCGACATCCCGGAGGGGCGAGCCGATTTCCCCCGCCTCCGGGGGGCGCGTGACGACCGTGGCCGTGCTCGCCATCGCGGCGGGCACCATCGCCGTGCTCTTCGCGCCGATCATGGATGCGCGTATTTTCTCCCAGTTCTCGCCATAAGTCCGGTGTTGTAGGGGAGGTGCCCCACGGGCGCGCGTGACGCGCCGACATCGATCGCCATCCGTCATCGCGAAGGGAGACCGTTCATGCCCGACACCCCCGGGGAATTCGTCAACTGGTCGGGGAGCCTGCGCTTCACGCCGGGCGAGTTCCTCCACCCCGCCGACGAGCAGGAGGTGGTGGAACGGGTCCGCCGGGCGGCCGGGAGCGGGGAGACCGTCCGTCCCGTGGGCTCCGGTCACTCCTCCACGCCGCTGTTCGCCACCGACGAGGTGCTGATGTCCCTCGACCGGATGAGCGGATTGGTCTCACACGACCGCGAGGCCCTGCGCGGCACGCTGCTGCCGGGCACCGGCCTGGCGGAGGCCGGTCGGTTGCTGGCGGAGGTGGACATGGGTATGGAGAACCTCGGTGACGTGGACTACCAGGCCATCGCCGGAGCCATCGCCACCGGCACCCACGGGACCGGCACCACGCTGCCCAACCTGGGGGCGAACCTGATGGGTGGCCGGCTGGTCGCCGGGACCGGTGAGGTGGTGCCCTTCGGCGAGGACGCGGGCCCGGATCACGACCCCGACCTGTTGCGCGCCGCCCGGGTCTCGCTCGGGGCCCTGGGGGTGATGACCTCGCTGACCCTGCGCCTGCTGCCCGACCACCACCTGCGCCGGGTGAACCGGTGCACGCACATCGACTGGGCGCTGGAACACTTCCACCGGCTGGCCGCCGCCCACCGGCACTTCGACCTCTACTGGTACCCGCGCAGCGATCTCGCGCAGGTGCGGACGCTGAACATGCCCGACGACGAGCCCGACGACCCCGCCCTGATCCCGCCGGGCCGACACCTGCACCGTGACGAGACGGATTCCAACCACGAGATCATCCCGAACAGTCGGGAGCTGAAGTTCGACGAGATGGAGTACATGCTGCCGCTGGAGGCGGGACTGGAGTGCTTCCGGGTGATCCGCGAGCGGATCAGGGCGCGGCACCGCCGGACGGTGGCGTGGCGGGTGCTGCTGCGCACCGTCGCCCCCGACGACGGGCTGATCAGCACCTGCGGGGGGCGACCGACGATGACGATCGCGCTGCTGCAGAACAACACCCTCCCGCACGACGAGTACTTCGGGGACCTGGAGCCCGTGCTGCGGGACTTCGGCGGCCGGCCGCACTGGGGCAAGAAGCACTCCCTGAAGGCGGCGGAGCTGCGTCCGCTGTATCCCGGCTGGGACACCTTCGGCGGGGTGCGGCGCCGGTTGGACCCGGAGGGTGTCCTCCTCAACGACCACCTGCGGGGCCTGCTGGTCGAGGAGGACTCCGAGGAGTGGCACCGGATCGGGAAGAGGAAGCAGCGGCGCCGCGAGGAGGCGAGGGCATGAGCAGCACGGCGGGAACCTTCGAGGTCCCGGGGAGCCGGACCTGGGTCTTCCCCGGCGGCCACATCCCGGTGGAGGGAACGGGGCCGGAACCGGAGTTCACCAGCCGGGACGAACTGTGTCTGCTCAACGCCGGCACCGAACCGGCGGCGGTGGAGCTGACCGTCCTGCACGAGGACCGCGAGCGGGTGGGCCCCTATCCGCTGCGGGTGGAGGCGGGGCGGGTGCGGCACGTACGGATCAACGACCTGGTGGACCCGCAGGCGGTGCCGCTGGGTGAGCCCTACGGGCTGGTGGTGCGCTCCGATGTGCCGGTGGTGGCGCAGCTGACCCGCCTGGACACCCGTCGTGGCGGCCTGAGCACGGCCGTCGCCCCGGGGTACTGGGCCTGATCCCCGGGCCGGGCGGGGACCCGACGGTGGTCGGCCGGCGAAGCCGACGCCCCGCGAGCGGGAGGTGTTCCCGGCGCTCCGGGGGTGTCGAACACGGGGATCGGTCGCCGGCCGCACCCGGGGTGCGCCGGTCGAGACGCACGTGGTGTGCCTGTCGGAGAGGATCGGGAGCGCCAACCGGGTGCGTCCCGGGGGTGTTCACCGTCCGGCGCGGGCCGTTGCCCCGAGCGCCGCTTTCCGGGGGCCCGCGCCCGATGGGAGGGGTCGGACCCGGGGCGGATCCCCGGACGGGCTCCCCTCATCCGGGTGAGGGCGCGAGGCTCCGGGAAAGCGCCCGCCGGGCCGGGGGGACGCACAGCAGCAGGCCGGCGAGGACACCCATCGGAACGACGATCGCGGCCGACAGCGGTACCCGTTCGACGAGGTCCGCGAGGGCGGGGAACGCCGTCGCCCCACCGGCGTTCCCGGTCTCCCCGGCGAGGACGAGCAGGGGCCAGGCGGGTGGCAGGAGGGCGAGGGCGGCACCGGCCGGGGCGGGGAGCAGCGCCGCCGCCACCGGGACCCCGACCGACAGGGCACCCGCGGTCTTGGTCGCCACCAGCGCCTCCACCCGGTTGCCCGCCGTGGCCGCGACGACGGCGACCACGAGCGGGGCGAGGGAAGCGGCGAGGAGCGCCGCGACCAGGGATTCGGGGCCGGCCGTCGGCGCGAGCCCGCTCAGCGGGATCGCCACGGCCTGGACGAGCAGGGAGAGTCCCCACGCCACCGCGAGCCACAGCAGCAGCGGGAGCGGAGCCGGCACCGGGGCCACCCGTACCAGGCGGGGCAATCCCTCCTCGGCGTCCTCCACCCATCGCAGCGCGATCACGGTGCCGATCAGGATCGGGACGTGCAGCAGGATCAGCGCCGCGAAGACCGTCGGGGCGTGCGGCGCGAGGTCGATGGCGTACCGGTCGGCGAACAGGTCGACGGCGGCCGGCCACAACGGGCGCAGTGCCAGGGCGGTGAGAAGCGGTGCCGGGATCAACAGCCAGGGCAGCGGGTCGCGGAACGGCCCGGCGAGGCCGAGGAGCGCGGTGATCCGTCCGCCCGTCCCCCGACCGGCGCGGCGTCCCGCCGCCGGACGGGCGGCCCCGGGGCGGTGACGGGGGAACCGGGAGGAGGCCGGGGGCGGACCGCCGAGCGCGCGGGCCGCCACGCCGACGGCGATCGCCGCCCAGAGCCAGGCCCACAGGAGTGCGGGGAGCGCCCCGCCGGCGGGCGGGAGGCCGGTGACGGACGCCTCGATCAGTCGGGCACCGGCGGTGGTGGGGACGGCGTGCGCGATCGGGTGGTCGAGGACACCGAGGAGATGGGCGACCGGCACCACGAGCAGGGGCGCCAGCAGGGGCAGCGCGCCCGTCACGACACCGGGCAGCGTGCGGGCCCGGGTGCCGGCGGCGAGGCAGCAGGCGAGGAGCAGCACCGCGACCGGGGCCACCGCGACCGGGGCGGTCAGGGCGACCCGCAGGGCCCCGGCGGCGTCGGCCGGTCGGGCGGCGGCCAGGGCGATCGGGGTCGCCATCGCGCAGGTGAGGAGAGTCAGGGGGAGGATTCGGCACAGCGCGGCCTCGGCGGGGCGCAGCGGGGAGACACGGCGCACGGCGTCGGTCCGCTCCGCGCGCTCCACCAGCACCAGGGCGACGGCGAAGAGCGCGCCGAAGCCGGCGGTGTCCAGGAAGATCAGGTGGGGGCCGAGGGCCCGGGCGGTGGTCGGGGAGGGGACGAGGAGCAGCAGCGTCCACAGCGCGGCGAGGCCGGCGGCGACGTGCGTCACCCGGCGTTCCGCCAGCAGGCCCGTCTCCTGGCGCAGGGCGGCGACCACCCGGGCCCGGGCGGCTCGCGCGTCGCCCGGGATCCGGGTCCCCCATCGGCCCCCGGTCCGGACGGCGGCGTCGCCGTCCGGACCGTCACCGTCATCGGGGCCGGGCGCCGGGGCCGGGGGGCGCCGTGCGCCGGTGGGCGGGGTGTCGGGGCGGGAGGCCCGGGACGGGCCTCCCCGGCGGGGCGTCACAGCCGGTCCCCGGTGAGGGCGGCGAAGACCTCGTCCAGCCCCGCCTCCCGGGTGTGCAGGGTCTCCACGACGCCGGCGCGCAACAGACCGGCCAGTTCCTCGGCGGTCCGCGGTGCGGCGGTGTCCAGGACCCGTCGGACGCGTCGGCTGTCGTCCCCCTCCCCCGGTTCCCGGTACTCGACGACCACACCGGGGCGGCCGTGGCGCAGGCGGAAGCCACGCGGGGTGTCGATGGCGGCGATCCGGCCGCCGGAGACGAAGGCCAGTCGATCGCAGAGGCGGTCGGCGGTGTCCATGTCGTGGGTGGTCATGACGACGGCGGCGCCCCGGTCGGCCTCGGCCCGGATCACCTCCCGCAATCGGGCGGCGCGCACGGGGTCCTGACCGGAGGTGGGTTCGTCCAGCAGCAGCAGGCGGGGCCGGTTGATCAGGGCCCGGGCCAACTCCAGGCGCATCCGCATCCCCTTGGAGAAGGTGCCGACGCGGTGGTCGGCGCGGTCCGCGAGGTCCACCCGGGCGAGCAGTTCCACCGGGTCGGCGGTGGGCACCCGGTGGAGGGCGGCGAAGGCGGACAGGTTGCGGCGGGCGGTGAGCCGCAGGCGGGCGGCGGGGAGTTCGAAGGCGACCCCGACCCGGTCGAAGTAGTCGTGGCCCCACTTCTCCAGGGGGGTGCCGAGAACGGTGACGGTTCCGGCCCGGGGACGCACCAGGCGGGCGAGGACGGCCTGGATCGTGGACTTCCCTGCGCCGGAGGGGCCGAGCAGGCCGAGCACCTCGCCGGGGCCCACGGTGAAGGAGACGTCCTCGACGGCCGGGTCGGTGGCGCCCGGGTGGACGACCCGCAGACCGGTCACGGTCACGGCGGGATCGGCGGCCCGGGCCGGGGGGCCGGTCGGGGTGGTGCCGGCGGCCCGCCCGGGGACGGGGTCGGGGGCGGTACGCGTCACGAGGGGCCTCCGTCGCCGGTGAGGAGGGCGTCGAAGGCGTCCTCGACGAGATCGGGCAGTTCGCTCCGGCCCTCCTCCTCCACCCAGAGGGTGATGGCGGTGGTCAGGGCGGCGGTGCAGGCGGCGGCGATCACCCGGACGGACGGCGGGGGTCGTTCGCCGGGCGGGGTGAGGCCACGCTCGAAGGCCAGGGAGGAGGAGGCGGCGCTCTCACCCATTCGGGCCCGCAGCGCGGGGGTTCGCAGGATCAGCCGGGCCCGCAGGTACAGGGCCTCGCGCTCCCGCCGGTAGACCTCCGGCAGGGCGGTGGTGACCGCGTGGCGGATCCGTTCCACCGGGGGGTGGTCGGCGGGTCGGGAGCGGACGAGTTCCTCCAGCAGGGGGTCGTACTCGTCCCGCAGAACCACGTCCTCCTTGGTGGGGAAGTGCCGGAAGAAGGTCATGTGGGAGACACCGGCCTCGGCGGCGATGCGGGCGACGGTCACCTTCTCGTAGCCCTCGGCGAGGAAGAGCCGGAAGGCCACGGCGCGCAGGGCGTCGCGGGTGCGCGCTCCCCGGCGTTCCCGTCCGTCCACGAGGACCACTCCCGAAAGTGTGAGTTCATAACAGTGTGAGTAACTAACACCATACACCCGGCGATCGGACGCCGGCATGTCGACGGCTTTTCGGAACAGACGACTGGTATGCCGGAACCACACCCGCCCCTTCACCCGCCCTCCCCCGGTTCCCCCGGCCGCGCCCCGGGACCCGGCCCGCTCCCGCTCCGCGAAGGACCGTCGATGCGCTCGCGTCCCCCACACCGTCCCGGCGCCCCGGGCGTCCGGCCGCGTGCGGGCGGGTGAGCCGGATGGCCTCCCGCCGCATCCCCCTCCCCCGCTCGCTCCTCGCCCGGGTACCGCGTCCCGATCGGACCCTGCGGGCGGCGGGACCGGTCCGACCGGTCCGCCGGGTCGGACTCGCGTTCGCCCGGTTGCGCCGTTACCTGCCGGCCGTGCTGCTCGCGGGCCTGGCGGCGGGGCTGGCCTTCGCGATCGCCGCCGCGCTCTTCGGCGCCGAGGCGGCGTTCTTCGCCCCCATCGCCGCCGTGGTCTGTGTCGGCATCGCCGCCGGACAACGGGTCCGCCGGGCGGTCGAGATCGCGGTGGGGGTCGCGTTGGGACTCACCGCCGCCGACCTGCTGGTGAACCTCATCGGTTCCGGCCCGGTGCAACTGGGGGCCGCCGTCGTCCTGGCCATGACCGCCGCCGTGCTGCTGGGCACCGGGAGCGTGCTGGTCAACCAGTCGGCGGTGGCCGCCGTGCTGGTGATCGCCCTGGCGCCGCAGGGGGACAACAATCCCCTGATCCGGCTCGCCGACGCCCTGATCGGCGGGGGTGTCGGCGTCCTGCTGGCCTCGGTCCTGGGACCCAACCCGGGGCGGGTGGTGGAGCGCGCCGGGGTGGCCGTCCTCGACCACCTCATCGAGGTGGTGTGCGGCATCGGCGAGGCGCTGGCCCGGGTCGACCTCGAACGGGCGGAACGGACGTTGACCGAGGCCGGCCGCATCGAGGACCGGATGGCCGACCTGGACCGGGCGTTGGAGACCGCCCGGGAGAGCGCCCGGCTGGGGAACCGCAGGCGTTCCCTGCATCCCCGGAGTCCGATGCCGTTGCTGCGCTCCCGGCTGGAGTTGACGGCGGCGACCGTGCGCGCGATGGCCCGCGCCGCCGCCAACGCGGTGCGGCACGGCCGGCCGGTGGACGCCCGACTGGTCACCGCGGTGGAGGACCTGGCGGTGGCCCTGGGCGAACTGCGCCGGTGGGCGCAGGGGGGCAACGGTCGGGAGGAGGCGCGGGACGCCGCGCTGCGGGCGGCCCGGCTGGCCTCGGAGATCCCGCCGGGGGGCCGCCCGCTGACCTCGGGGGTGCTGATCGGACAGATCAGATCGGCGGCGATCGACATCCTGCGGTCGACGGGGCTGGACCAGCGCGAAGCCGTACGGACCCTGGAACGGAGGGCGGGACGCGCGGACACCCCGGAGGACCGGGAGGAGGGGGACCGGGAGGAATGAGTCACACCCCCGTGCCGTGCCGTGCCGTCGGAGCCGGCCGAGGACGCCCCCGCCGGGAGCGGGGACGAGCCGGGGTGGCCGCCTCCGGTCGAGCACACGGTGATGACGGCCGGGCCCGGTCCCGGGCCCGGGCGGATCGTTGTCGCGCGAGGAGGCCCGACATCCGCAACCGACACCGCCGATGCCCGGCGCCGAGCCGTCCGGGCGCCCGGAC
>NZ_JAJUWS010000017.1 GCF_021390475.1 Streptomyces sp. ST2-7A | reverse complement strand
CCCGGCGGGGCTGGCGGAACTCATGCTGGCCGTCGAGCGGCTCGCAAGCTTGGCCATGCACCCACCGGGACCGAGAGGTCACAACCCTACCGAAGAGGGCTGCAGAAGGGATGGTCCTCTAATGAGCGAGGACACCCGGAGCACGCCCGCGTCGGTGCCGGTGCCGCCCGCCCGCCGGCGCCTGGGACGGAACTACTGGAGGCTGCTGTCCGCGTCCACCGCCGCCAACCTCGGCGACGGCCTGATGACGGTGGCCGTCGTCTGGCTGGCCTCCTCGCTCACCCGCGAGGCGTCGCTGATCGCGCTTGTCGCCCTCGCCACCCGGCTGCCGTGGCTGCTCTTCGCGCTGCCGGCCGGCGTCATCACCGACCGGATCGACCGGCGGCTGCTGGTCGCCTGGGCGGACGCCGCCCGCTTCGCCGTCGTCGCGGCGTTCGGCGCGGCCCTGCTCCTCCACCAGGACGGGCTGCCGACCCCCGCCGAACTGGCGGCCGGCGCCCCGCCGCCCGGCAACGCCGGCTGGCTGCTGGCCGCGCTGTGCGGCGTCGCCCTGCTGCTCGGCAGCGCCGAGGTGCTGCGCGACAACGCCGCCCAGACCCTGCTGCCCTCGGTGGTCGACAAGCGCGACCTGGAGAAGGCCAACAGCCGGATGTGGGGCGCCGAGACCGCCACCAACAACTTCATCGGCCCGCCGCTGGGCGGGCTGCTGGTGGCGGCCGCCCTGGCGCTGCCCTTCTTCCTCAACGCCGGGCTGCTCGCCGTCAGCGCCCTGCTCGTCTTCACCCTCGCCGGCTCCTTCGCCCCGGCGGCCGGCGCGCGGACCGGCCGCATCTCCTGGCGTGCCGAGATCGCGGAGGGGATGCGCTGGCTGTGGCGCCACCGACTGCTGCGGACCCTGGCGCTGCTGCTGGCGGCCATGAACGCGCTGGGCGCGATGGCGATGGTGGTCCTCGTGCTCTTCGTCCAGGACGTGCTGAACCTCTACCAGGGCTGGCAGTTTGGCCTGGTGACTACGGGCTTCGCGGTGGGTGCGGTGGCGGGCTCCGCCATCGCCGACCGCGTCGCGGCCCGGCTGACGCCGGGTACCGCCATGCTGACCTCCATCGCCGGGACGGGGGCGGCGCTCTGCGTCCTGTCGACCATCTCCTCGGCGGTGCTCTTCTGGGCCACCGGCGTGGTGAGCGGCTTCCTGATGATCCTGTGGAACGTAGTCAGCGTCTCGCTGCGCCAGCGCCTCATCCCGGACCGGCTGCTCGGGCGGGGCAACTCCGTCTACCGCTTCTTCGGCTGGGGCACGCTCTCGCTGGGCGCCGCACTGGGCGGGGTGCTGGTCACGGCCGGGGAGCCGTGGCTGGGGCGCGAGGGGGCGCTGCGGATGCCGTTCCTGCTCGCCGGGCTCGCCCACCTGGCGCTGCTCGCCTACGCGTTGCCGCGCATCAACAGCGCCCGGGTGGCCGCTGCCGAAGCGCGCGCCGTCGAGGGCTGAGCGGGCGCCGCGCGTCGTGAAATGCGGCTGCGCCGCACCGGGCCGGCGGACAGACTGAAGGCATGCAGTCACCCGCTCCGCACCTCGCCACCGTACGCCGGGCCACCGCGGCCGACGCCGGACGGCTGACCGCTCTGGTCCGGTCGTCCGGCGCCTACCGCGGCCGCTACGCCCCGATCATCGCCGGCTATCAGGTCACCGCCGAGTACATCGCCCGGCACCAGGTCTTTACGGCGGCCAACACGGCTGGCGAACCGCTGGGGTTCTACGCGCTCGTGCTGGAACCACCGGAACTGGACCTGGCGTTCGTGGCCGACGACGCCCAGGGGCGCGGCATCGGCCGGCTCCTGATGGCGCACATGAAGGAGCAGGCCGCGGCGGCCGGCCTGCCGGAGGTACGGGTGGTCGCCCATCCGCCGGCCGAGGAGTTCTACCGGAGCCAGGGTGCCGAGCCGGTCGGCACGGTGCCGCCGTCGCCGCCGAAGGTCACCTGGTCACGACCGGAACTCCGCTTCGTCATCAGCTGACCCGCCCCTCGCCCCCTCCCCCGTCAGCCCCGCAGGCCGAGCGGGTGCGGGCAAGTCGACCGTACTCGGTCTGCTCATCGGCTTCATCCGACCCACCTCGGGCCGCATCCTGCTGGACGGCACCGACACCGCCGGGCTGGACCTTCGCAGTTACCGCCGTTTCCTGTCGGTGGTGCCGCAGGAGCCGGTGCTCTTCGAGGGCACCGTCCGGGAGAACGTCGGTTACGGCCTGCCCGAGGTGGACGACGAAGCGGTGCGCACGGCCTTGCGGGCCGCCAACGCGCTGGATTTCGTGGAGCGGATGCCGGACGGGCTCGACACCGTGGTCGGGGAGCGCGGCGCCCGGCTGTCCGGCGGTCAGCGGCAGCGGTTGGCGATCGCCCGCGCGCTGATCCGCGACCCGCGCATCCTCATCCTGGACGAGGCGACCTCGGCCCTGGACACCCGCTCCGAGGCGCTGGTGCAGGAGGCGACGGACCGACTGATGGCGGGCCGCACGGTGTTCGTCGTGGCGCACCGGCTGTCCACGATCCGGGGCGCGGACCGGATCGTGGTGATGGACGCGGGGCGGATCGTGGAGAGCGGCACGCACGCGGAACTGTTGGCCGCCGACGGCGAGTACGCGCGGCTGCACTCCGTCCGGGCCCGCTGAGCGGGGGCCCGGGGATCCGACGGGCCGGGCCCGCCCCGGGTTCCGGGGGCGGGCACCATTCCCCCGGCGCCCGGCGCGGTCCACAATGTGGGGGTGCTGAAGGAACTGCTACCCGCCGACGTGGAGTCCGCCGAGCTGTTCGGCGAGACCGACACCGGGGACCTGCCGCCGCTGTTCCCCGAGGAGGAGGCGGTGGTGGCGCGGGCGGTGGCCAAGCGTCGCCGGGAGTTCGCCGGGGTGCGGGCCTGTGCCCGCGAGGCGCTGGGCCGGCTCGGGGTGCCGCCGGCGCCCCTGCTGCCCGGCGAACGCGGGGCGCCGGGCTGGCCGGACGGGATCATCGGCAGCATGACGCACTGCGCCGGTTACCGGGGCGCCGCCGTGGCCCGTCGGGGTCGGTGGGCCTCGCTGGGGGTGGACGCCGAGCCGCACGAGCCGCTGCGCGAGCCGGGGGTGACGAGGCTGGTCACGGTGCCCACCGAGCGTGAGCGGCTGCTGCCGGACCTGGCCGCCCGGCACCCCTCGGTGCACTGGGAGCGGCTGCTGTTCAGTGCCAAGGAGAGCGTCTACAAGGCGTGGTTCCCGCTGACCGGGGCGTGGCTGGGGTTCGAGGAGGCGGAGCTGGGGTTGAGCCCGGATCAGGAAGGGCCGGGCTCGGGCGCCTTCCGGGCCCGGCTGCTGGTGCCGGGGCCGGTGGTGGCGGGGCGGCGCCTGTCGGGCTTCGACGGGCGGTGGCTGGTGCGCGGCGGGTTGGTGTTGACCGTTGTCACCGTGCCGGGTTCCGCCACCGACGCGGATGGGCGGTGACCGACCCCGGTCCGGGGTCGGTCACCGCCCGTCGGTCCCGCCGGGACGTCACCCGGCGCGGGTGCGCCAGGGCTCGTAGTGGGGGTTGTCCACGCACTGCGACATGATCTCGATGCGCAGTCGCGGGTCCACCGGGCAGCCGCCCGCGACGAAGGAGTGGTCCACGCCACCGGGGAAGGCGACCTCCACCTGGTCCGCCCATCGGTGGTCGTCCCCGATGGTGCCGTTGATGTCGATGCCGCCGGGGGCGTCGATGTAGTAGTTCCACCCCACGCTCCACCAGTACTTGTACAGGTCGTGGTCGTAGGTGGTGCTGACGTACGGCGAGGGTTGGTTGACCTGCGTGTAGGAGTACAGGTCGTACTGGCCGTTGACGGTGTCCCAGGGCCGGAAGCCCTCCTCGAAGATCACCGAGGGGGCACGGCGGTCGGCCCGGTAGAGCTGTCGGCAGTCGGTGCGCCAGGCCGGTTCGGGGGTGATGCGCCGGAGGTCCACGTCGCGGACGGCCGCCGCGTACAGCCGGTCCTCCACCACCGGGCAGGCGGCGGCGGGGTGGACGGCCGCCGGGGCGGCGGGAGCGGCGAGGACGGCCGGTGGTGGCGGGGCGACGGGGACCGGGGCGGCGTGGGCGACCGTGGCGGCCGGGGCGCCGAGGAGGGCCGCGAGCAGGGCCGCCGAAACCGCGAGGCGTGCCCGGGCGGCGCGGCGGAGCAGTGGAGCGATCATGGGCGTCACTGTGGCGGGGACGACGCCGTGACGACGGGATTTTCACCCGTCGGGGGCGTGTCCCCGGCCCGTGGCTGACGCGCCGTGAACACCGCTTCTCGGACAAGCTGTTGATCTCCGGTTCGCGGCGGGCCAGGGCCGCCCCACCGGGCGGGTGGACTCCTCTCCCCCCGCCGGGCACGGCGGTCCCGGGCCCGGCGCGAACCAACGCCCGGGAGCCCCCGACGCGTCGGGGGTGTCGGAGGCGCCGGGCGCCTCGATGACCTCGGGAAACCTCAGGAATGGGTACCGGGGCCCCGGCGGAGCATCTCCCGGCGGGCGGTCCAGAACTCCTCGAAGGAGAGCAGGCCGTCGCCGGTGCGGTCCTGGAGGGCGATCAGCCGGCGGGCGTCCTCGGTCTCCACGTCGATGCCGCTGTCCACGAGGACCTGCCGCAGTTCCTCGGGGGTGATGCGGCCGTCGCCGTTGAGGTCGAAGCGGTCGAAGATCTCGCGGGCCTCGGCGCGACCGGCCTCCTCGGCGTCGCCGGCGCCGGCGGGATTCTCGATGTCGGTGGTGTGTTCGGGGTTCACGTGCTGCTCCGGGTGGGTGCGGGATTCCGGTGGGACACCGGAATCGACGGACGGGTCGAGCGGGTCGGACGGGTCGAACCGGCTGAGCGGTTCGAACCGGCTGAGCGGTTCGGACGGGTTGAGCGGTTCGGACCGGCCGGGTCCGGCGGATGCGGGGCTCCTGCCCCGCATCCGCCCGGCGCATCCGCCCTCCGGGGCCCATCCGTCGGGAGGCGGGGAACCGGTGCCCGGTTCCCCGCCCCGCCGTTCCGTGCCCGGCTCAGCGTCCTACGGTGCCCTCGGGAGCCGCGTCTCCCGCGCCGCCGTCGCGCTTCCCCGCTCCCCCGTTCGCCCCGCCCTCCTCGCGCGGTGTGGACCGCTTCAGCCCGTCGACCGGCACCACGCCGGGCACCGGCACCACCCGGTCGGCACCGCGCACCGCGTCGATGTCCTCCATCCCGTCGGAGGCGGCCGGTTGGACGACGCGTCCGGGCTCCGATCCGCGCACCGCGCGCAGCAGCAGCACCGAGCGCGGCGGCAGGGTCAGGGGCTCGCCGGGGACGTGTTCGACGCCCGGCGCCCGGGCCTGGTCCTCCAGCGTGGTGTCGAGGACCACCTCGTAGGAATCCGCCCAGGGCGCGCCGGGCAGCGGGAACTCCGCCGGTTCGTGGCCGGCGTGCAGCAGTGCCAGGAAGCTGTCGTCCACCACCGGGCGGCCGCGCGGGTCGCGTTGCGGGATGTCCTGTCCGGAGAGGTACATACCCAGGGTCAGACCGGGCCGGTACCAGTCCTCCTCGGTCATCTCCCGTCCCCCGGAGGTGAACCAGGCCAAATCCCGGATGCCGTCCGGGCCCTGGCGACGGCCGGAGAAGAAGGCGCGGCGGCGCAGCACCGGGTGCTCGCGGCGCAACCGGATCAGCCGGGTGGTCAGCTCCAACAGGGGACGCCACCCGGGGTCGTCGCGCAGCCCCCAGTCCATCCACCCGATGGGGTTGTCCTGGCAGTAGGCGTTGTTGTTCCCGCCCTGGGTGCGGCCCATCTCGTCGCCGGCGACGAGCATCGGCACACCCGTGGACAGCAGCAGGGTGGTGAGCATGTTGCGCAGTTGGCGGCGGCGCAGGGCCAGGATGTCGGGGTCGTCGGTCTCGCCCTCGGCGCCGCAGTTCCAGGAACGGTTGTCGTCGGTGCCGTCCCGGTTGTCCTCGCCGTTGGCCTCGTTGTGCTTGTCGTGGTAGGAGACCAGGTCGCGCAGGGTGAAGCCGTCGTGGGCGGTGATGAAGTTGACCGAGGCGTAGGGGCGGCGGCCTCCCCAGGCGTACAGGTCGCTGGAGCCCGAGAGCCGGTAGCCCAGGTCCCGTACGTCGGGCAGGGCGCCGCGCCAGTAGTCGCGCACGGCGTCCCGGTATCGGTCGTTCCACTCGGTCCACAGCGGTGGGAAGGCTCCCACCTGGTAGCCGCCGCTGCCCACGTCCCAGGGTTCGGCGATGAGCTTGACCCGGCGCAGCACGGGGTCCTGGGCGATGACCGCGAGGAACGGCGAGAGCATGTCCACGTCGTGCATGGAGCGGGCCAGGGCCGCGGCGAGGTCGAATCGGAAGCCGTCCACGCCCATTTCCTGCACCCAGTAGCGCAGGGAGTCGGTGATCAGCCGCAGTACCTGGGGTTGGACGACGTGCAGGGTGTTGCCGCAGCCGGTGTAGTCGGCGTAGTAACGGGGGTCCTCGCCCAGCCGGTAGTAGCCGCGGTTGTCGATGCCGCGGAAGGAGAGCATGGGGCCCAGGGGTCCGGCCTCGGCGGTGTGGTTGTAGACCACGTCGAGGATGACCTCGATGCCCGCCCGGTGCAGGGCGCGGACCATCTGCTTGAACTCGCCGACCTGTTGACCCCGGCTGCCGCTCGCGCTGTAGGCGGCGTGCGGGGCGAAGTAGCCGATGGAGTTGTAACCCCAGTAGTTGCGCAGGTCGCGCCTGAGGAGGTGGTCCTCGTGGGCGAACTGGTGGACCGGCAGCAGTTCGACGGCGGTGACGCCCAGCCGGGTGAGGTGGTCGATCGCGGCGGGGTGGGCGAGCCCGGCGTAGGTGCCGCGCAGTTCGTCGGGGATGTCGGGGTGGGTCATGGTGAAGCCGCGCACGTGCAACTCGTAGATCACCGAGTCCGACCAGGGGGTCTTGGGGCGCACGTCGTCGGCCCAGGTGTCGGTGTCGTGGACGACGACCCCCTTGGGGACCAGGGGCGCGGAGTCACGGTCGTCACGGACGGTGTCGGCGAACTCCTGGTCGGGCCAGTCGCGGACGTGGCCGTACACCTCCGGGGGCAGGGCGAACTCCCCGTCCACGGCACGGGCGTAGGGGTCGAGGAGGAGCTTGGCGGGGTTCCAGCGGGCTCCGGTCCACGGGTCCCAACGGCCGTGGACGCGGTAGCCGTAGCGCTGTCCGGGCCGCACACCGGGGAGGAAGCCGTGCCAGATCTCGTGGGTGTGCTCGGTGAGCTCGCAACGGGTCTCGCGACCGGCGTCGTCGAAGAGGCACAACTCCACGCCCTCGGCACCGCCCGCCCACAGGGCGAAACCGGTGCCCTGGACCCCGTCGGGACCGGTGGTGTAGCGGGCGCCGAGCGGCTGCGGACTGCCGGGCCACACCTCCTGCCGGTCAGCGCCCCCGGAGGTGTCGGGGCGCGGCCCCGTGCCCCGGGAGCCGGTTCGAGGGGGGTGTTCGGGAAGGGGCACGTCGGCACCGCGCCCGGAGCCGGGCGCCGTCTCCTGTTCAGCTGCCTGGGACACCTGTCCGCCTCCTGGGGTTCGCGGCTCGTCGGCCGCGCGGCGCTGTCGCTTTCGCTTTCGTGTCATCTCTGCCCGGTCACCGTCATCTCATCACGCCGCATCACCCGCTGGGTCGTTTCGCGTCATTCCATCAGTTTTGCCGGAAAAAGCACACCATGCCGGGCCCGGGGGGGTGATATGACCCACCCGGAAAGATGGTCGGGACGGGAACGCATCGGCGAAGGAGCTGGTGTCGGAGCCGGGGGAACGCCGCGGGGTCGACCACGACACGGCCCGGAGGGGAACCTGCGACAGAACGGTGACAATCCCCTGTCCCGACCGTCGAATCCATGTGATGACATGGCCATATGGCCTCCGTGGGAACAGCGGGTGCCACGTGCGGTGCGAGGGGAGAACAACATCGTGAGGACGCGGGCCACGAGTCGGGGGACCATGGCCATCAGGGGAGTCGGGGACACCAGGGGGAGCGCGGCACCCCGCCGGGGCGTCGTGGCCGCCGCGCTGACAAGCGCGTTGCTGGTCCTGGTGACCGCCTGCGGCGGCAGCAGCAGCGCCGACGACAGTTCCGGCGGAACCGGGGGCGACGGGGAGAAGAACGCCGGGGCGGGCGCCGAACTCCTCATATCCCCCGACGACGGAGCCGAGGACGTGGCCACCGAGGGGGAACTGCGGGTGACCATCACGGACGGCACCCTCACCGAGGTCGCGGTCACCGACCCCGAGGGCGGCATCGTGGCCGGTGAACTCGACGACGCCGCCACGACCTGGGAGCCCACCGAACACCTGGCCACCGGCACCGTCTACACGGTGGAGGCCACCGCCGAGACCGCCGACGGCGAGACGGTGAACGAGACCTCCACCTTCACCACACTCGAGGCGGAGGCGACCTTCGCCACCAACTGGAACGTCCCCGAGGACGCCACGGTCGGCACCGGCATGATCATGTCGATCACCTTCGACGCCCCGATCGAGAACCGGGAAGCCGTCGAGGAGGCCATCCGCGTCACCACCGAGCCCGAGGTCGAGCTGCGCGGGCACTGGTTCGGGAATCAGCGCCTGGACATCCGCCCCGAGAACTACTGGCAGCCGGGCACCGAGGTCTCCGTCGAGTTCCGCACCCGCGGCGTCGAGGGGGCGCCGGGCGTCTACGGCACCCGGCACAACGAGCGGTACTTCACCATCGGTCGGCACCAGGTCAGCACCGTGGACGCCGCCGCCAAGACCATGCGGGTCGTGCGGGACGGCGAGGAGCTGCGCACCCTGCCGGTGACCACCGGCGAGCCGGGCAACGACACCTGGAACGGCAAAATGGTGATCACCGAGCGCCTCAAGGAGACCCGGATGGACGGCTCCACCGTCGGGTTCGAAGGCGAGTACGACATCGAGGACGTCCCGCACGCGATGCGGCTGAGCACCTCCGGCACCTTCGTGCACGGCAACTACTGGGCGAGCGAGGCCACCTTCGGCTCGCAGAACGTCAGCCACGGCTGCATCGGCCTGTTCGACAAGCAGGGCGCCAACGACCCCAACACCCCCGCCGCCTGGTTCTTCGACAACTCGATCATCGGCGACGTGGTGGAGGTCGTGAACTCCAACGACGCCGTCATCGCCCCCGACAACGGCCTCGGCGGCTGGAACGCGGACTGGAGCGCCTGGGGCTCCGGACAGTAGGAGAACGAAACGGACCGGTGGGCGCCGGCGGAACCTCCCGTCGCCCCACCGCGGAACGGGCCCGGCGCGCTGTGAGCAAGCGCACCGGGCCCGTTCCCGTGAACGGCCGCTAACCTGGCGGCCATGACCGTACACCTGGAGGTGGCGGACGGTGTCGGAACCCTCCGCCTGGACCGCCCACCGATGAACGCCCTGGACATCGACATCCAGGACCGACTGCGCGCGTTCGCCGAGGAGATCACCACCCGCGAGGACATCCGGGCGGTGGTGGTGCGCGGCAGCGAGAAGGTGTTCGCCGCCGGCGCCGACATCAAGGAGATGCGGGGGATGGACCATCGCGCGATGGTCAACCGCTCCCGCGGCCTGCAGGACGCCTTCACCGCCGTGGCCCGCATCCCCAAACCGGTGATCGCCGCGGTGACCGGCTACGCGTTGGGCGGGGGGTGCGAGTTGGCACTCTGCGCCGACCTGCGGATCGCCGCCGACAACGCGAAACTGGGCCAGCCGGAGATCCTGTTGGGGCTCATCCCGGGTGCCGGCGGCACGCAACGGCTGCCCCGCCTCGTCGGGCCCTCCCGCGCCAAGGACCTGATCCTCACCGGCCGCATGGTGGGCGCCGAGGAGGCGCTGCGGATCGGCCTGGTGGACCGGGTGGTGCCCGCCGCCGAGGTGATGGCCGAGGCCGACGCCCTGGCGCGGAAGCTCGCGGACGGACCGGCCATCGCGCTGCGCGCCGCCAAGGAGTCGATCGACGCCGGCCTGGAGGCGGACATCGACAGCGGCCTGGCACTGGAACGCGCCTGGTTCTCGGCGCTCTTCGCCACCGAGGACCGGGAGATCGGGATGCGCTCCTTCGTCGAGGAGGGTCCGGGGAAGGCCCGCTTCACCCGCTGAACCGAGCACACCGTCCGGCCCGGCTCGGCCGCTCCCGGGAGGGGCCGAGCCGGGCCGGGCCGCGTTCCGCGCCGCCCGCCGGCGGGGCGCGATGCCGTGGAAGAGCCGGCTCGGACCCCCGACGGAACCGGGACGGCTCGGCGGGAGCGCACGGACAGCGCATGGATCGGATCGATGCGCTCTCGTGCGCTCCGCCGGGCGCGCGTCACTCTTTCGTGCCCCATCCGTACGTCGGCGCGACCCGAAGTTTTCGGTCGGTTCCGGCGCCGGGAAGGGGCCGTGCGCCCCTCTTCGCGGCTACTCGGCCGAAGTTCCGTCATCGCTGGTGACAGGGATGATCCCGTCCCCATCTCCCCCGAGAACAAATGGTTCCGAACAGCCGGAAGGCGACATCCGTCCCTCCCCCGGAGCATGCTCGATCATCCCGAAACGGTCCCGGAGCCGGCATATGCGCGCCATGATGGGGGACATGGGAGCAACGGCGGAGACCACCCCGCGGCGAAGCGGGGGGCCAAGCGGCGAAGCGGTCGTGGAACCGGGCGCCGGATCAGCGGGGAGCCCGGCCGCTCACGGCACGATGGACCCCCTGGAAGCGGTACGGGCGGTCAGGGCGTTGACCATCGACCCGGCCACCGATGAGATCGTCCTGCCCTCCCATCCGCGCTCGGCGCGGGCGGCACGGCACATCACCCTCCTGCAGTTGCGCGCCCGGTGGATGCTCCCGGTGGAGCTCACCGACGACGCCGTGCTGCTGGTCTCGGAACTGGTGGGCAACGCGGTGCGGCACGCCGGCGCCGACGGCTTCGGGCTGCGCTTCCGGCGCCGTCGCGGCTGGGTGCGGGTCGAGGTCCGCGACCCCTCCCGCGCCCTGCCCTGCCGACTGCCCACCCACCCCCTGGACCCCACCGGGCGCGGGCTGACCCTCGTGGAGACCCTTTCCGACCGCTGGGGCGCCGACCTGCTCCCGCAGGGCAAGAGCGTCTGGTTCGAAATGCGGGTCGGCGGACGTTGACCCCGCGGGGCCGGTCGACCTCCCGCCTCCCCGTCGATCGGCCCCGCGGCCCCGTCTCACCGACCCGCCCGGGCCGCCTCCACCACCCGGAACCCCGCAACCCTCGGGCCGCGCCGAACCCCCGGCCCGCGGCACCTGTTCCCCGACGCCCCGGACCGCACGGGCCCCGGGCCGGGGCCCGCTCCTCCCGACCCCCTCAACGCGGCATCGCCCGCCGGCGCGCCGAGGCGGCCCGGCGCCGCCGGTCGTTGCACAGCAGGCACTTCCCCCATCCCTGCGGCAGCGGGTCCTCCTTGTCCCCGTACAACGGATCGATCGCACCGTGCGGGTGGATCCGACATCCCGTCGCGCCGGGGCCGGCGGTCAGGCCCTGCGCCGCCACCAGCGCCCTGCGCAGGGCGTCCACCAGGAACTCCGCCTGCTCGCCGGTCGGCATCTCCTCGGCGAAGCCGATGTCCGAGGCGGTGCGGAGCGCGGCCTGCATCTCCGCCCAGTCATTGTGCTGACTCATGTCCGCCAGCGTAGGCCGCGCCACCGACAACTCCGCGCACCGCGTCCCCGATCGGCGGCGCCCGGACGGGGAACGGGCGGCGGGCCCGCTCACCGGGCCCGGACGACGGAACCCGCCCGGTGGGAGGGCCGCCGCACGGCCGGTGGGTGAGCGTCACGGCCCCGGATCACCGCTCGAACGGGGGATGGGACGGCCCCGTGCCGCCCCGGGCGGGACCACCCGGACGAGTGGGCGGCAAAGCCGCCGGGACCGGCCGGGCCGGAACGCGTCGGCGGGGGCGGATCCACCGGGACCGGCCGAAAACACGTGAGTCATGACAGTGGTGAACCGTAGGCTCGGTCCTGATGTCTGCCTCGATCCCACCCCCGCCACCCCCGGATCCCGACCACCCGCCGGATCCCTCCCGCCCCGCCACCGGTGCCGACGGAGGGTCCCCGAGCCCCGTTCCGGACGCCCCCGGGACCCCGGCGACCCGCGCGGGGGCCGACCCCGGCCCCTCCCCCGCCCCGCCGGCCGCCGGCGCCACCGCGACCACCACGACCGCCCCGGGAGCCGCACCAGCAGGGCGGCGTTCCACCGTCCGTTCCCTGCTCCGCCTGTGGCCCTACGTGCGACCGGTGCGCGGCCGGCTGTTCACCGCCGTGGTGGTGGCCGTGCTGGCCTCCTCCATGGCGCTGGTGATGCCGATCATCCTGCGTGAACTGGTGGACGGCCCCGTCGCCGACCGCGACCCCGGCGGCGTCCTGCTCGGCGGCCTGGTCCTGCTGTTCGTCGGCGTCGTCGAGGCCCTCCTGTTCGGCCTGCGCCGCTGGCTGGTCGCCCGCCCCCTGGCCCGGGTCGAGGCGGACATGCGCGGCGACCTCTACCGCCACGTGCAGCGGCTGCCGGTCTCCTTCCACGACCGTTGGTCCTCCGGGCAGTTGCTCTCCCGGGCCACCGGCGACCTCCAACAGCTCCGGCTCTTCCTGGCCTTCCCGCTGACCTTCCTGGTGGTCAACACCACCACCATCGTCATCGGCGCGGCGCTGCTGCTGGCCCTGCACCCGCCGCTGGCCCTGGTGGTGCTCGCTCCCGTGCTGCCGCTGATCGTGGTGTGCACGGTCTTCGAGCGGTACTACTCGGTGGCCGCCCGCCGCGCCCGGGACCAGATCGGCGACCTGACCACCGTGGTCGAGGAGTCGATCCTCGGCATCCGGATCATCAAGGGTTTCGGCCGGCACCGCAGCCAGGCCGCCGCCTTCCGGGAGCTGGCCGGGCGCTTGCGCGACACCGAGGTGCGCAAGGCCCGGCTGCTGGGCCTGTTGATGGGCGTCATCTTCTGCGTGCCCGAACTGTTCATGGGCGCCGTCGTGGTTCTGGGTGTGCTGCAGATCGCCTCCGGCGCCATCACCGCGGGCACCCTGCTGGCCTTCCTGACCATCGCGTTGGCGCTGCGGTGGCCGGTGGAGTCCTTCGGATTCCTGCTGGCCATGTCGAACGAGGCGGCCACCGCCGCCGACCGGTACTTCGAGGTCCGCGACGCGCGCGGGCCGGTGGACCCGGGCCCGGACCGCACTCCCCCGGTCCGTACCGACTCCCCCGACGACCGCCCCACCGGCGACGGCGGGACCCGGGAGGGGGAGGCGGGTCTGCGGTTCGAGAAGGTCGTCTTCCGCTACCCCGACGCCCCCGCCGGGGCCCCGCCGGTGCTGGACGGGATCGACCTGCACGTGCGTCCCGGCGAGACCATGGCGCTGGTCGGGGCGACCGGCTGCGGGAAGACGACCCTGACCGCCCTGGTGCCCCGACTGCACGAACCCACCGCCGGCCGGATCACCCTGGACGGCACCGACATCATGACGCTGCCCCGTTCCGAGGTCCGCCGACGGGTGGCGATGGCGTTCGAGGAGCCCACGCTCTTCTCGGCCACCGTCCGGGAGAACGTGCTGATGGGCGCGCACACCGCCCCGGACACCGAGGACCCGGGGCGCGGTGACCCGGCTCGCACCGGCACCCATCCCGGGGAGACCGACGGGCCCGAGGGCGCCGCCGACACGGAGTTGGAGCGGGCCCTGCGCATCGGCCAGGCCCTCGACTTCGTCACCGCGCTTCCCCTGGGTGCCGGGACCGAGGTCGGCGAACAGGGCATGAGCCTGTCCGGCGGCCAGCGCCAACGTCTCGCCCTGGCCCGCGCCGTGGTCGGCCGTCCCCGCTTCCTGGTCCTGGACGACCCGCTCTCCGCACTGGACGTGCACACCGAGGCACGGGTGGAGGCGGCTCTGCGCGAGGTGCTGAGCGGCACCACCGCACTGGTGGTCGCCCACCGCCCGTCCACGGTGCAGCTCGCCGACCGGGTGGCGCTGATGGAGAACGGCCGGGTGACCGCCGTGGGCACCCACACCGAACTGCTGGCCTCCAGCGCCGAGTACCGCCGACTGATGACCGGGAACGCCGAACCCACCGGGACATCCACCCGGCCCGACTCCGAGGAGGTCCCCGCACCGTGACCACCACCGTTCCCGGCGGCGGCCCCGGCCGGCCCCCCTCCTCCCGCGAGGACGCCCCCGGAGGCCCCGGCTCCCCCGGTACCCCGCCCGAACCGCCCGACGACGACCGGCCGCTCCCTTCGGAGCCGGTGCCCGGCCCCGACGACGCGGTGGCCGCCGACCGGCTGCCCGCCCCGCCCGATGCCCCGCGCCGCCTGCTCGGCTCCCTGCTGCGGCCCCGTCGCCGGGCCGTGGTGCTCGCCGCCGTCCTGCTGCTCGTGCAGCAGGTCGCCGTACAGGCCGGACCGATGCTGGTGGCCCACGCCATCGACCGGGGCGTGCCCGCCGCCGTGGCCGGTGACCACGGGCCGCTGGTCACCGTCGCCGTGCTCTACCTGATCGCCGCGATCACCTCCGGCCTGTTGATGAACGGCTACCTGCGGGTCGCGGCCCGAGCCGCCCAGGCCGTCCTGCTCGACCTGCGCGGACGCATCTACCGGCAGGGCCAGGCGTTGAGCCTGGACTTCCACGACCGGTACACCTCGGGCCGGCTGATCTCGCGTGCCACCAGCGACGTGCAGGCTCTGCGCGACCTGCTCGACGAGGGCCTGCAGGACCTGCTGATCGTCATCGTGTCGGTCGGCTACATCGGTGTCCTGCTGCTGTGGCTGGACCTCGGTCTCGGCGGGCTCGCCTTCGCCTCCCTGGTCCCCATGTGGGTGCTGGTGCGCAGCTACCGGCGCCGGGCCGGGACGATGTTCTCCAAGCGGTCCACCGCCATCGCGGCGGTGATCGTCAAGTTCAACGAGACCCTGAACGGGATCCGGCCGGTCAAGGCGTTCCGGCGCGAGCGACACAACGACACGCACTTCGCCGGGCTCAACGAGCGTCACCGGGACCTCAACGGCGGCACCATCCTGGAGATGGCCCGCTTCGTGGTGCTGGCCCGACTGACCGCCAACGTGGCGATGGCCGTGATCGTCATGTGGGGCGCCTACCGGGTGGCCACCGACGCGCTCGCCCTGGGCGCCCTGGCGGCGGGCGCCCTGTACATCAGGCGGCTGTTCGAACCCCTGGACCGGCTCGCCATGATCCTCAACTACTGGGAGTCGGCCGCCGCCTCGATGAACAAGATCGCCGGGCTGCTGGCCCAGCGTCCGGACGTCCCCGAGCCGGAGTCCCCGGAGTCGCTGTCGGAGCGGCCCGTCGACCGGCCCGGCCGCGAGGTGGTCTTCGAGGGGGTCCGGTTCGCCTACCGGACCGGCGGCGAGGTGCTGCCGCGCTTCGACCTGACCCTGTCCGCCGGGCAGACCGTCGCCCTGGTCGGCGCCACCGGCGCGGGCAAGTCCACCCTCGCCAAGCTGCTGGCCCGGCTCTACGACCCGGTCGAGGGACGGGTCCTGCTCGACGGCACGGACCTGCGGCGGTTGTCCACGCCCGAGCTGCGGCGCGGTGTGGTGATGGTGACCCAGGAGGCGTTCCTGTTCTCCGGCTCGGTCGCGGAGAACATCGCGCTGGGTCGCCCCGAAGCCGATCGGGAGGAGATCGAGGCCGCCGCCCGGGCCATCGGGGCGCACGAGTTCATCGCCGCGCTGCCCGAGGGGTACGACACCGACGTGCGCAGGCGCGGCGGCCGGATCTCCGCCGGGCAGCGGCAACTGGTCGCCTTCGCCCGGGTGCTGCTCGCCGACCCCGGCGTGGTGATCCTGGACGAGGCGACGTCCTCGCTGGACATCCCCGGCGAACAGGCGGTGCAGCGGGCCATGCTCACGGTGCTGCGGGACCGCACGGCGGTGGTCATCGCGCACCGGCTGTCCACGGTGGAGATCGCCGACCGGGTGCTGGTCATGGAGGCGGGCCGGATCGTGGAGGACGGCTCGCCAAAGGACCTGATCGCCGGTCGCGGGGAGTTCTCCGCGCTGCACCGGGCCTGGCGGGAGAGCCTGGTCTGATCCCGCCGCGCGCGGGGTGTCGGGGTCCCCGTGTCCCTGGTCCCGTGTCCCGGATGGGGCCGTCGCGCCGTCACCATCACGGCGACCCGGACGACCCGGACGACCCGGACGACCCGGACGAACGGCGGACCCTGCGGGGCGGACGCGGCGTCGCCGTCGTGCCCGCCCCGCACCGGCACCGGCACCGGCACCGGCACCGACTCAGCGCAGCAGTACGCCCGCCTCGTGCTCCGGCACCTGCTCGACATCCATGCTCGGCAGGGCCACCAGCCCCAGCTCCGCCCGGGAGGCGAGCATCGGGTGCGACGGCAGGATCCGCACGGTGTAGCCGAAGGGCCCCGAGCGGTCCAGCGTCAGCTCGCCCTCGTAGGTCCAGCGGCCCTCCAGATCGGCACCGCCCAGCGGTTTGAGCGGGACCACCCGGGGGTCGGCGAGGGTGTCGTTCTCGTCCACCCGGCCGGTCACCGCCTGCACCTGCACGGCGTCCGGGTCCAGTCCGCCGAGGGCCACCCGCACCCGCAGCGGCACCATGCCGCCGAGGACCGGGGGCTCCTCGCCGGAGTCCACGTGGTCCACCGAGACGCCGGGCCACTCCCGGCGCACCCGATCGACGTAGGCCGCCAACTCGCGGGCCGCCTCGGCGTCCAGCTCCCGATGGGCGCGGGCCGCCGGGGAGTACAGCTCGCCGACGTACTCGCGCACCATGCGCTCGGCCAGGACCTTGGGGCCCAGCCGGTCGATGGTCGCGCGGACCATCTCCATCCACCGGGGCGGCGGTCCGCCGTTGCCGGCCCGGTCGTAGAAGCAGGGCGCCACCTGCTCCTCGAGCAACCCGTACAGTGCGGCGGCCTCCACCGCGTCCCGCCACTGCGGGTCCTCGGCGGCCATCCCGTCGGCGGTGGGGATCTCCCAACCGAAGTCCTGGTCGGCCCACTCGTCCCACCAGCCGTCGCGCACCGAGAGGTTGAGGCAGCCGTTGAGGGCCGCCTTCATCCCGGAGGTGCCGCACGCCTCCAGCGGGCGGATCGGGTTGTTGAGCCATACGTCGCAGCCGGAGTACAGGAAGCCGGCCATCGCCATGCCGTAGTCCGGCAGGAAGACGATGCGGGTGCGCAGCCTGGGGTCGTCGGCGAACTTCACCAACTCCTGGATGAGCCGCTTGCCGCCCTCGTCGGCCGGGTGCGCCTTGCCCGCGACGATGATCTGCACCGGCCGCTCGGCGTGCGTGAGCAGCCTCTTCATCCGCTCACGGTCGTTGAGCATCAACGTCAGCCGCTTGTAGGAGGGCACCCGCCGGGCGAAACCGAGGGTGAGCACGTCCGGGTCCAGGACGTCGTCGATCCAGCCCAGCTCGGCGCGGGCGGCACCGCGCTGTCGCCAGGAGACCCGCAGCCGCTCGCGCACCTCCTGGATCAGCCGCTCGCGCATCTCGCGCCGCAGCTCCCACAGCTCCGTGTCGGACATGTCGCCGGCCCGGACGTCGCGCATGGCGTCGTCGGTCCAGGTGGGGGCGTGCACGCCGTTGGTGATGGAGCCGATCGGCACCTCGGAGGGGTCGAAGCCCGGCCACAGCCCGGAGAACATCTCCCGGCTGACCGAGCCGTGCAGCGTGGAGACACCGTTGCAGCGCTGCGCGGTGCGCAGGCCCAGGGCCGCCATGTTGAAGGCGCGCGGCTGCCCCTCGGCCGGCGGCTGCCCGCCCGGCGCGGCGGTGCCCTCCGGTTCCCGACCCAGTTCCAGCAGCCGGTCGCGGTCCAGCGAGGCCAACTCGGCGTCCGGACCGAAGTGCCGGGCGACCAGTTCCTCGGGGAAGCGGTCGATGCCCGCCGGGACGGGGGTGTGGGTGGTGAAGACGGTGCCGGCGCGGACGGCGCGCAGGGCGGCGTCGAAGTCCAGCCCCCGCTCCTCGCCCAGTTCGCGGATGCGCTCGGCGCCCAGCAATCCGGCGTGGCCCTCGTTCATGTGGAAGACCTCGGGCTCGGCGTGCCCGGTGATCCGGCAGTAGGCGCGCAGCGCCCGGACGCCACCGATGCCCAGGAGCATCTCCTGGAGCAGACGGTGCTCGCTGCCGCCACCGTAGAGGCGGTCGGTGACATCCCGTTCGGCGGGGTCGTTCTCGGCGAGCGAGGAGTCCAGGAGCAGCAGCGGCACCCGGCCCACCCGGGCCTGCCAGATCTGGGCGCCCAGCGAGCGTCCGCCGGGCAGGGTCAGGGCCACCCGCACGGGGGTGCCGTCCTCCTCGGCGAGGAGGGTCAGCGGCATGGCGTGCGGGTCGAGCACCGGGTAGTGCTCCTGCTGCCAACCGTCGGCGGAGAGCGTCTGGCGGAAGTAGCCGTGGCGGTAGAGCAGGCCGACACCGATCAGCGGAACACCGAGGTCGCTGGCGGCCTTGAGGTGGTCGCCGGCGAGGATGCCGAGACCACCGGAGTATTGGGGCAGCGCGGCGGTGATGCCGAACTCCGGGGAGAAGTACGCGACACAGCGCGGCAGTTCCGCACCCTCCTGCTGATACCAGCGGTCATCGGTGAGGTAGTCGCGCAGTTCCTCTGCGGCGACGCCGAGGCGGCGGAGGAACCCGCGGTCGGCGGCCAGCTCGGCGAGCCGGGACGCGGAGACCGTGCTGAGCATCCGCACCGGATCGCCCCCGGCCGCGGTCCACCCCTCGGGATCGACCGAGCGCAGCAGCTCTCGGGTCTCGGGGTGCCAGGACCAGCGCAGGTTCAGCGCCAGTTCCTGGAGCGGGAGCAGGGACTCCGGAAGGACGGGACGAACGGAGAATCGACGAATGGCCTTCACCATTCGAAGGTAACGGCGAGGCCGGGCGTGTCGCGAGAGTTTCGGGAGGATTGGGCCGGCGGAGGGACGGCGTGTCGGCCCGGTTCCCGAGGAACGAACGCCGCGCCCCGGAGAGCGGACACCGTCGGCGGGGGCGGAATCACCGCCTTCTCGGGCGGAACCAACCCCCCGGTGGATCGGGGAGTTGACTCCGATGGCGGTTTTCCGGGGGTTTCCGATGAGTTCTCCTTCACGACATGAAGGCGCCGACGGCCGGCCGGTTTCCGCCCCCGAACCCTTCCCGTGCCCGCCCCCGGGCACCCCGATCGGCCGTCACCCGACCGCCGGGGCCGGCGCCGGAACCGCCACGGGCCGAGAGGCCCGGCATCGTTGATGCCGACGGGACGGGCACGGTCGCCGACCGGCTGCGAGGGAACCCCGGCGCGGTGGCCGACCGGGAGGACCACGGCGCGCGCAGGTCGGCGACTCCTCCGGCGTGTACGCCGCGCACGTCGCCCTGTCGGAGGCCGGCACCTCCATCCCGCTGTACGACATCGGTCGGGCCGAGGACCGCGTCACGGTGGCCCGATGGGGCGGATGGGCTCCCTGTCCGACGCTCCGGTGAGGACTTCCGAACCATTCCGGAGACGGCGCCGAACCACCTCGCGGTCGACGGATCGGGAGACCGCCCCGGCGGGCCGGCTCCGGTGTGACACGCGGCCGGGCTCCCGGTCATCTCCCCCCGCCGGCGGCGCCCGCCGGGGGCGGGGACGGGATCACGGGGCCGGAAACCGTCGCTTCACCGCCGGGATCATCGGGGAACAACGCTGTGGGAGCCGGGCTTCGGGGTTCGGCGACAGGGCCGGTCCACCCGGGGGCCGACCGGTCACGGGGGAGGCGTCGGAGATGTTGTGGTTCTTCGCGTGGGCCATCTGGGGTGTTTCGCTCCTGTGGAGCCTGACGGTCGTCCTGCGGCTGTGGTGGACGGAAGAGTGGCGACAGCGCCGGTTCTGGCGGCATCTTCGCTCGATCGCCCTGTTCGGCACCTTCACCCTGTGGATGCACGCGTTGCCGTTCGAGTGGACGAGGTGCCCCGGACCCGGCGGCGGGGTGCCCGAGGTGGAACTGGCCTTCCCCGTGATCGCCACCTGCGACGGCGGCCCCAACCTGACACCACTGTGGCTCAATTCGGCCATCATCCTGTTCGCGCTCTGCACCGTGGCGACCGTGGTCGGCTCGATCCTCACGAGGCCCGATCACCGGAGGAGGACACCCCGCCCTCCATGGGACCCGGGGCTCCCGCCCCTCCGCCGGCCCGGAACACCGACCGACCCCGACCCCGACCCCGGCGGGGACCGCCGGCGCCGGGGTCGGTCGCGCGGACTCAGGGGGTGAGGGTGGCGCAGGCGTAGCGGTCGCCGGCGTCACCGGTGGCGAGGGTGGTCTCGTCCGGGCCGGGCTCGTCGGCGTCCTCCGACTGGTAACGGTCCGGGATGTGGGCGAAGTTGTCGCGGTCCTCGTGCAGGATCACCGCCACCCCCTCGTCCGGGAAGTCGTCGAGGGTGAAGCGATCCGTGACGAACATGGCCTCCGCCGTGCCGTTCTCGATGACGAGCAGGGCCGGCATGTCCCCGACATGCCCGGGGTGCTCGGCGTCGGTGAAGTTCCAGTGCCCGCCGGCGGTGGTGAACGGCCCGTCGGGGGCGTCGGCCTCGCACACGGCCGTCTCGTGCAGATGGAAACCGTGGAAACCGGGGTCCACGGTCAGGTCGGTCAGCGACACCTCGCCCCGGACCGAGCCGTTGTCCTCGCTCAGCGAGAGGGTACCGACCGACTGCCCCTCGGTGTTGATCAGTTCGCCGATCAGATCGTCCGACGCGTCGTCCTGCTCCACGGCCGGGGCGGCGGCGGGTTCGGTGGAGGTGTCGGCCGCGCAGGCCGTCGCTCCGAGGAGGACGACGGCCGCGATCGCGCTCGCGTGGCGGACCCGGGTGGCTGGTGTCATCTGGGGTTCTCCCTGGCGTGGGGGTGGGGGCCGCTCGGACGGTGTCCGGGCGACCCCCATCGATACCGCACCGGGAGGGGGCGGAACGCGCATGACGGACGGGGCGTTCGGGTGAGCCGCGAACGACCGTCCGGTTACCCCGGCCCCACTTTCGAACTCCCGCAAGCACGTTCGGTGACTCGCCCTCATGGGTACACCTGACGACCGCAGGCGGCACGGTGCGTCTTCCCCCGCCGGAACTCGGTCACGGGGTGCCGACACCCTTCCCCGGCCCGGTGGGTGTCTCCCCCGCCCCCTCGCCCGCTTCGACACCGGACGCCGTCCGGATCATCGCGTCCGACTCCACCGGGCACTCGGCACAACCGTGGAGGTGGACGACCCCGGCAGGGGTGCGGATCGTCCCGACCCACACCACCGGCACATCGGGCCGCCGACAGGACAACCAGCGCCTCCCGATCGTCCGGGCGCCGCCGCGCTCCGCCGGACGCGCCCGCGGGAACCGTGACGCGCCGGGGACGGCGGGCCCGGGCGTGACTCCGCCGCCCCCGACGGCGGCGCGCCCGACCGGGAGATCGGAAAGCGGCACCGGGCCGATCACGCCCGCTCCTCCCCCGACCCGCGGCCCGGCCGGTGCTCCGATCCCCGACCCGCCCCCGGTCGGGTGCCCGCTTCCGGGCCGGCCCCGTCAGCGCACCGGCCTGGACCGCCTTCCTCCGCGGGGTCGGGCTCTCCCGACGCCCCCGCGACCGGAGGCCCGGGGCTCCGGCCCGGCCCGGTCCTCGTCGCGGGGGTGGGCGGGATGGACGACGCCGGTCTCCCGGACCGCCGGGACCCCACCCTTCGAGGCGTCGATGAAGTGTCGGAAGGTGCCGGTGATCCCGAGCAGCCGGTTCGGAGCCGGCTGACGGTTGTCCGGGTGCGGCGTGATCCCCGCCGACACCACCCGGCGGTGGAGCATGAGCAGGATGGACGGGACCATGGAGTCGCAGACACCCGGCTCGGCGCGGTCCAGGTGGAGTTCGCGCGGTTCGGGGCACGCGCCCATCTCCCCGATCACGGTCTCCGGAAAGTCCTCGGAGGTGTCGTAGTCGAGGTCACCGGAGATCGCGACGTGGCGGGCGTGCGGCTTCCTCACGGCCCGGATGAGGAGGAGGTTCCGCGGCGGGAACGTGGTCATGCGGGGATCTCCGGGTCGAGGACGGAGACGGCCGGGTGGTCCAGCAGCGTATGACGTCCCCGGTCGAGCAGACGGACGGCCCGCGGCAGGTCCTTGAGACGGTGGGTCAGCAGGTCCATCACCGGTGGCAGGGAGTGCGCGGGTACCCCGCGGGTGGCCGGGACGCCGGCCGTCCGGTGGATGAAGCCGGTGAACAGGTCGTCGTCGTCGGTGTAGAGGGCGACGGCGAGGAAGTCGATGATGTGCGCGATGTCCTCGGCGGTGCGCCGGTGCCGGGCACGGGAGTACTCCCGCATCGGCGGGAAGCGCTCCTCCAGGCCGGTGAGGATCTCGCGCACCAGTCGGGAGGCGGAGCGGGTGACCAGGGTGTACTCCTGGTCGGTGAGGTGCGGCAGGTCGTCCACCGCCTGGTGCGGCGGTGCGGGGTGTGGCGGGAGGCCCGCGTCCAGGCGGTCGGCGGCGATGCGGGCGTCGGGGGCCCACATGTCCGCACCGAACATCCTGGCGTAACGGCCGTCGGGACCGAACGCGGCGCCGCCGACCAGTACCGGCACGCCGGCGGCCCGGCAGGCCGTGATGGTGGCGTGGGCGGTGGGCAGGCGGGTGGCGATGGAGCCGGAGAGCGCCACCACCTCCGGCCCGGTGAGGTGGAGCCGGCTTATGAGGTGGGCGGTGGGCACCCGGGCCCCGAGGTGGTCCACCCGCCAGCCGCGCAGCTTGAGGACCTCACCCAGCAGGCGGCCGGGCAGGGCGTGCCACCCACCGTCCACGCAGGCGATGGTGATCCGACCCCGGGTGGGTTCGCGGTGCACCGCCGGGTGGCGGGCCAGTGCCGTGATGACGCGCTCGTTGATGGCGGTGGCGGCGTGTTCCCGGGCCACGCTCATCCGGTTGGCGGCCCACTCCTCGCCGACCTTCCGCTGGACGGCGCCGACGACGTCGAGGAACAGCGTCTCGGGTCCCACTCCGGCGTCGAGCGCGGCCAGGGTGGCGTCACCGGCGCGCCGCTCGTCCCCGTGCCACACGGCCTCCCAGAGACGGTCGGCCCACTCGGCCGGCCCGGTTCCCGCGTCGAGGGGGGCCCGGGTACGGGTCTCGGAGGTCATGCGGTGAACCTGCCCCGTCCGTGACCTCCCACCGCACTCAGATGCGCGCCACGCGGTGCCGTGATGGCGACGACGGCCATGTCGTCGTGCCGCCCGGTGCCGAGCCACTCGGAGACGAGCATCCGCACCCGTTCCACGATCGCCTCGGCGGGTATTCCGGCGCACTCCGTGAGGGCGGCGTGCAGGCGCTCCTCGCCGAAGAGTTCGTCGCCCAGAGGCCCGCCCCGCGCCTCGGTGATGCCGTCGGTGAACAGCAGACAGCTCTCACCGGGGGCGAGTTCCGTGGTGTGGGTGTGGGCCTCGATCCGGGGTAGGGCGCCGACCAGCATGCCTTTGGTGTCGGCCTCCTCGATGCGGCCGTCGGCGCGCACGATCAGCGGCCGCGGATGGCCGGCGCTGGTCAGGCGCAGGCGGACGTTGCCGTCGCGGCGCACGGCCGAGGCGAGCACCAGGGTGACGAAGCGGGTGTGGCGGGAGTCGAGGAGCGCGCCGTTGAGCAGCCGGAGCACCCGCTGGTGGTCATCGGCCATCGGCAACAGGGCGTGCAGGGTGTTGCGGATCTTTCCGGTGAGGACGGCGGCCTCGAGACCCTTGCCGCAGACGTCGCCGAGGACGGCGAGGGATTCCTCTCCCTCCGCCGTGGCGGGGTGGACATCGTAGAAGTCGCCGCCGATGCGTTCCTCGTCGGCGGAGGGGCGGTAGCCGCCCGCGAACTCGACCCCGTCCACGTGGTGCAGGGGCGGGGGCAGCAGCTCCCGCATGAGGATCTCCGTTATCGACGCCTGCTCGGCGTAGAGCCGGGCGGTGGACATGGCGGCGCCGGCACGGGCGGCGAAGAGTCGTGCGAAGACCTCCTCGTCGGCGTTGAAGGAGGCCCGGCCCACGCGGCGCAGCAGAACCAGGGCCCCGGCCGGGACGCCGTGGCCCGGCAGCGGGGTGACCACCAGGGAGCCGACCTCGCCGAACCCCTCGGGCACCACCCAGTCGGGGGCGGAGGCGGGGTCGATCCAGCGGGAGGGCACGGGCGGGAAACCCTGCAGGGCCTCGGTGAGGCCGGGCACCTCGGAGGAATCCACCGCGAGGCGGGCGCGACGGGGCTCGCCGCCGTGGGCGCAGACGGTCACGGGGTGCCGTCGTCCGGAGCGGGGCACGATCACCAGGGCCGCGTCGGCGAGGTACCGGGCCGCGAGGCGGGCGGTGACGTCCATGCACCGCTCGAGGTTGAGGGAGGAGAGCAGCAGGTTGGACGCCTCCGCCAGGAAGGCGGTGCGTTCGCGTTCCACCCGCAGGGCGTCGGTGGCCAGGCGGTGGTCGGTGTCGTCCACGAACCACCAGACGACACCGCCGTCATCGTGGCGGGTGGGATGGGCCTCGTAGACGCGGTCACCCACGGGGCCGCTGACGGCGGGCGGCGGTGCGCCGGCACCGTCCCCCACCTGATGGGGAAGGAATCCCCGATGGTGGGCGGCGGAGAGCCACCGCGGCACCACCTCGGTCAGTCGGGCGCCCGGATGGGCGTCGGGGAACAGCACGCCGGCCGCGTGGTTCGCCTGACGCACCGCGCCGTCGGCGTCCACCACCACCACGGGGTAGGGCGCCGTGTCCCAGGCCGCACCGTTTTCCTCGGTGCCGCCGGGTCGGTCGGAAGTTTTCGCGAAATTCTCCACGGTCGGGAGCCCCCAGTGTGGGCTCCTTCACCTCTTCACCACTGGTACAACTGTTTCCTGCGGGCAACGATCGCGTACATACCCCCTCACCGTAATCTTCCCCGGCGTTTTCCACCCTCCGTGACTCCCGTGGAACGGGGAGGCGTCGGCGGGCCCCACAGCCCTTTATTCGGGGTGCGGAATTTTCATTGTCCTCTTTTTTCGACTCGGAAAAGCGTTTTGGGGAGGAACTCGGGAACTCCTTGGGGTTCCGGCGGGGATCGGGGCCGCACGGGTCACGGCCGTGGCGAAGGACCATCCACCGTGGTCAACGAACCTGTGCGCGGGCATTGTTACCCCTCCCGCACCCGCCCCGAATGTCCCGGCCGACCCCTCTCCGTCCCGTCCACCGGCCCGGGCGTGTCGGGAGGATGGGACCTCCCGGGCACCCGGGGCCGGCTGCCCGGGAACCGGTGGCACAATCCGGTGGCGCGACCGGACGAGGCGACTCGGCGGTGGAAAGTCGTCGCCCGTTCGCGGTCCGCGTGATTCCCCTCACCGGCGCCCGCGTCGGCCCCGCGCCGCGGTCGCGGAAGAATCCGCCCCGGGCCTCCACGGGCACCGACGCCGGATTCCCGCTGGAGCCGTTGCGACAACCCACTCCCGGAACCGAGAGATCCCGGCGGTTCGACGGAAAGGCATAGGCGGGAACGAGCCATCCGTGCTCCCGGGAGGACCGGGAGACGTCGAAGATGTCGTGGGCCGTGACGTGCGGCGCGGTGGTGAAGGTCAGGACCGGCAGATCCTCCCCCGTGTGAGCATCCGGAAGTCCCCCGGTTCCCCGACGCCGCCGGCCGGGGTGCGGGCGGCCTCCCGGATGGTCCGCTGCACGGCGCGGAATCCCTCCCGCCCCGGACGGACGGAGGTGAGACACCGCGCGGCCACCTGTGCTCCGGGGCGGGAGAAGTCGAGGGCGAAGGTGGGCGTCCCGCCGCCGAGGTGGTTCGCCCGGAGGGCCGACTCTCCTCCGGCAGGTGCTCCGGGGAGCGCCGAGCATGTCGGCCGCGGGGCTCACCGGCCCGTGGAAGGGGTTGACGGGCCCCGCGTTCCGCTCGGGGCCCTCCGCTCCGTCACTCTCCGCCCGATGAACGGCCACGACCTTCTCCTCGCCCGGGGCCCGACGCGGACCGATCACCGGAGTCCGACCGTACGACCACTCGGCCCCACCGGCACCCGGGACGCGGCGAACGGACGGGGTCCCGGCCGGCCCCCGCCGGAGCCGCACATCCGTGCGGGGGCGCGTCGGGGGTGGCGCGGGAGGCGGGGCGGGGCAGGATCGCCGGGAAGGACCCACCGGGGGATACGGGCCCCGGGTCCGCCCCCACCGACACCGGGGCACCGGGACCCGGGGCACCCGGCGGGACGGGAACGCCAGGGAAGGGAAGACCCGCGTGAACGCAGCACTCACCCCCGACGGCGAGGACGGCACCGCCGGTGTCGGCGGCGGACGTCCCGGAGCGGACGACGAGGCCCCGGTCATCCGGGGCAACATCCCGGGCTCGTTCCCCCGGAGCGTGCTGGAGGAGCGCCATCCCGCGCTGGTCGACCGGGTCCGCCGGTCCTTCCCTTACGGCGCGGAGCAACAGCGGGCGCTGGACGTGCTGCTGACCGAGATCGACGGCGGGGACATCACCCCCCTGCCGGCCGACGCGCACGAGCACGAGCAGTGGGCGGAGTGGGGGTACCCGCACCACGGCCGTCGGTGGTTGGACGTCCCGTTCCTGTGGGCCGAGAGCTTCTTCTACCGGCGCCTGCTGGAAGCCGTCTCGCACTTCGGCCCCGGCCCGTGGCGCGGGCTGGACCCCTTCGCGCCGGTCAAGCACGCCGAGCTGCGGAGCGGGGGCGTGGACACCCTGTTGGAGGTCCTGCACGACCTGGGCGCGCGCCCGGCGGAGGACCGGTTGCGGGCGTTCCTGCTCGCCTCGGTGCAGGCCAACCGGGCCGACCTGAGTTTCGAGATGATCTCCGGCGGCGGTCTCGGCGAGGGCGAGGCCGCCTTGGTGGTGGACGAGATCACGGCGGCGCGGGAACTCCTGGAGCCGGGACCGGAGGGGCCGGGGACGGTCGCGGTGATCGCGGACAACAGTGGTCGGGAACTGATCGCCGATCTGGCCCTGATCGACCACCTGTTGGTGCACGGCCTGGCCGGCCGGGTGGCTCTGCACGTGAAGCCGGCGCCGTACTACGTCTCGGACGCGGTGCTCGCGGACGTGATGCACGGCGTGCGGCGGCTGTCCTTCGGCCCCGGGCGCGCGGCGGGCATCGGGGAACGGTTGTGGGAGGCGATCGGGACCGGGCGGTTGACGATCTCCGCCCATCCGTTCTTCTGCGCGCCGCTGTCCTTCGCGGAGATGCCCGCCGACCTGCGGGCCGGGTTGGCGGAATGCTCGGTGACCCTGCTCAAGGGCGACCTGAACTACCGGCGGCTGGTCGGGGACCGACTGTGGCCGGCGACCACGCCGTTCGCGCCGTTGGTGGCGCACTTCCCCTCGCCGCTGGTGGCGCTGCGGCTGTTGAAGTCGGACGTGGTGACGGGGCTGTCGGCGGGGACGGTGAACCGACTGACCGCCACGGAGGACGGCTGGCGGATCTCCGGCGCCCACGCCGTCGTCCAGACCGCCGGCGGCTGACCGGCGGTCGCCCCGGGACAGTGTCGCCCCGGTGGGGGCGTCCGGGCCGGGGACACGACGCGTCGAGGTGCCGGGCAGCGGCCCCGTCCTCGCCGAACCCCCTTGCGGGCAACGCCCCTCGATCACCCCCACCGGCGCGACACCGCCGGGGAGAGCCGGCGCTCGCCCCGGCGACGAAGAGCGCCGGATATGGGAAGGGGCCGGCGGAAGCGGACCGAAGGGGCGCGCCGGGGGTGGGAGCCCGATGGCACCGAGGGGCGCCGGCGCGTTCCCGAAAGGCCTTTCGCGACGGGAACCGGCCGTTCCCCCTCCGCTTCGTTTGACCGGCGGGTAAACCAAGCCGAGGAAGCGCCGAACCGTCCGCAAACCGGCGATAACACCGCTGGTCGGGGGCTTACCGGCGGGTTCGGGACGGCCGGATTCGCATCCTTGACCCGTCCATGCCATTCGGCCACGATGTGCCCCGCGCGCCCCACCGACGCGCATCCCCCCGCCCGTCGCACTGGACACCCCCGGAGACGCGATGCGAATACCCCTGCGCGGCCGCTTCACCGCCACCGCCGCCGCCGCCCTCTCACTGGCCATGGCCGTGACCCTCGGGGCGCAGGCCGCCGCCGTCGGCACCGACGCCGCCCCCGACACCCGGACCACGGCCGAGGAGATCCCCGGCGTCTACGAGGTGCGCGGCGTCTCCTCCGCCACCCAGCGTTCCGTCCTCGCCGCCCACGGCGTGTCCATCGACGCGGTCGACGACCACTCGGTGACCGTCACCGCCGACAAGGCCACCGCCAAGCGGCTGCGGAGCATGGGCTACCTGCTGGATGAGATCCCGCAGGCCGTGCCGGACGCCCTTCCGCAGGACGCCTCCGGCGGTGGTGACTTCTCCGTCACCTCCACCCCCTCGCAGTACACCAGCTACGCCCAGATGACGGCGACGGTGAACTCACTGGTCTCCCGCCACCCGAACCTGATGACCCGCCAGGTCATCGGCCGCTCGCACCAAGGCCGCGAGATCATCGCGGTCAAGATGAGCAACAACGCCCGGGTCGACCACAACCGTCCCGAGGTGCTGTTCAGCCACAACATGCACGCCCGTGAGCACCTGACCACCGAGATGGCGCTCTACCTGATGAACGAGTTCGCCACCGGGTACGGGCAGGACTCGCGCATCACCAACATGATGAACACCCGTGAGATCTGGATCATCCCGACCCTCAACCCCGACGGAAAGGTCTGGGACCAGGACTCCGGTACCTTCCGGAACTGGCGCAAGAACCGGCAGCCCAACTCCGGCTCCACCGCCATCGGCACCGACATCAACCGGAACTTCGCCTACCTGTGGGGTTGCTGCGGCGGGTCCTCGACCAACCCGGCCAGCGACACCTACCGGGGCCCGAGCGCCGAGTCCGCCCCCGAGACCCGGGTGCTGACCAACTTCGTGCGCAGCCGGGTGATCGGCGGCCGCCAGCAGATCACCGCGCACATCGACTTCCACACCTACAGCGAGCTGATCCTGTGGCCCTTCGGCTACACCTACAACGACACCGCGACGGGTCTGAACCAGGACCAGCACAACGTCTTCGCCACGGTGGGCCGGCAGATGGCCGCGAGCAACGGTTACCGGCCGCAGCAGTCCAGCGACCTGTACATCACCGACGGCAGCATCAGTGACTGGATGTGGGGTAACCAGCGCATCTGGTCCTACACCTTCGAGATGTACCCGAGGACGGCGAGCCAGGGCGGCTTCTATCCCCCGGGCAGCGTCATCAACCGGGAGACCGCGCGCAACCGTGAGGCCGTGCTGATCCTCCTGGAGAACGCCGACTGCATGTACCGCTCCATCGGCAAGCCGCAGCTCTGCACCACGTGATGAGGCGCGCCGCCTGATCCCGTGCCGCCCGCTCCACCGCGCGGCCGGTGTCCTCCCGCCCCACCGGGAGGACACCGGCCGCGTGCCGTGTCCGACCGCGGAACGGAAGGCGGGCGGGCGGGCGGTCCGAACGGGGCCCGGGACGAAAGGCGGAGGGAAGACACCGCGCCGGTCCGGGGCTCCGGACCGGCCGAGCGGGTGGAATGGGGTGATGACCTCGTCACGGAAACCGTCCGTCCCCCCGGGCCCCGACACCCCGGATGTCCCGAACGCACCCGACACCCCCGACACCCCCGAGGCCCCCCGGCCCCCCGGGGCCGGGGCGGACCTTTCCGACCGTCTGGCCCGGGAGCGGAACGTCTGGCTGTGCTGTGTGCGCGCCGACGGCTCCCCGCACGTGACGCCCGTGTGGTTCGTCTTCCTGCGGGAGCGGTGGTGGATCGGCGTGCACGCCTCTTCGGTGAAAGCCCGTCTGGTGGCCCGTTCGGCACGTGTCTCCCTGGCGCTGGAGGACGGTGACCGTCCGGTGGTGGCCGAGGGGGAGGTCCGCGTCCACCGGGAGGACTTCCCACCGGAGGTGGTGGCGGCGTACATCACCAAGTACGACCGGGACCCCCGGGAGCCCTACGAGGCGGGCGAGCGCACCCTGCTGCTCGAGGTCGGGGTGCGGCGGTGGCTGATGCGCGGCGAGGCCCGCTGAGAGGCGCGGGCCCCGGTCGCGCCGTCCGGAGGGACGGAGCGACCGGGGCCGCGCCGCGACGCCGCCGGGAGGGCCCGGCGGCTCACTCCTTGAGCAGCGTGGGGGCCAACTCGGTGGTGGGGGTGACGGTGCCGTCGGCGATGCCCTCGGCCCAGTGGCAGGCCACCTTGTGCCCGCCGCCCACGTCCCGCAGCGCGGGGCGTTCGGTGTCGCAGCGGGTCTCCTGCCGCCACGGGCACCGGGTGTGGAAGCGGCAACCGGTGGGCGGGTTGGCCGGTGAGGGCAGGTCGCCGGTGAGCAGGATGCGCTCGCGGCTGTCCTCCACCTCGGGGTCGGGGACCGGCACCGCCGACATCAGCGCCCTGGTGTAGGGGTGGCGCGGCTCGGAGTAGATCTCGTCGCTGGGTGCCTCCTCCACCAGGGCTCCCAGATACATCACCCCGATGACGTCGGAGATGTGCCGGACGACCGCCAGGTCGTGGGCGATCACCAGGTAGGTGAGGCCCATCGACTCCTGGAGTTCCTCCAGCAGGTTGATGACCTGCGCCTGGATGGAGACGTCCAGGGCCGAGACCGGCTCGTCGCAGATGATCAGATCGGGCTCCAGGACCAGCGCCCGGGCGATACCGATGCGCTGCCGCTGCCCGCCGGAGAACTCGTGGGGGTAGCGGGACAGGGAGCCGGCGGGCAGACCGACGCGCTCCAGGATCTCGGAGATCTTCGCCCGGCGTTCCTCGCGGTTGGCGCCGATGCCGTGCGCGGCCATCCCCTCGGCGAGGATGGACTCGATGTTCTGCCGGGGGTTGAGGCTGCCCAGCGGGTCCTGGAAGACCATCTGGAGACGGCGGCGGGAACGACGCATCTCCTCCTCGGGGAGCCGGGCGAGGTCGGTGCCGTCGAAGACGGCGGCGCCGTCGGTGATGTCCACCAGCCGCAGCACGGCCCGGCCCAGGGTGGTCTTGCCGCAGCCGGACTCGCCGACCAGGCCGTAGGTCTGTCCCGCCTCGACGCTCAGCGAGACGCCGTCCACGGCGTAGACGTGCCCGACGGTGCGGTCGAAGAGGATGCCCTTGCGGACCGGGAAGTGGACCTTGAGGTCCTTCAGCTCGAGCAGGGTGGTCATGCGGGGGTGTCCTTCCCGGGTTCGCTGCCGGGTGTCGCCCCGGGGTCGGTGTCGGGGGTGCTGCCGGTACCGGCGTCGGAGACCCCGTCGTGCCCGGGGATGCCGGAGGTCGCGGCCCCGGACGGGGCCTCGGTGCCGGCGGCCGGCCCACCGGCCGCCCCCGGGTCGCCGCCCTCCTCGGCGGAGGCGTCCATCACCGGGGTCTCCAGCAGCGGGGTGTGCAGGTCGGAGCTGTCCAGCACCGGGTTCACGCACCGCACCAGGTGACCGGGCTGCCCCAACCCCTCGGGTTCCACCAACGCCGGGGTGCCCTCCAGACACTCCAGGGTGTAGTGGTCGCAGCGGGGCGCGAAGGCGCAGCCGTCGGCCCAGGCGATGGTGTCGTTGATCGAGCCCCGGATGGGGCTGAGCGGCTGCCCGCGCGGGGCGTCCAGCCGGGGGATGGAACCGAGCAGCCCGTGCGCGTAGGGGTGGGCGGGGTCGGAGAACAGCGGGCGCCGTTCGGCGGCCTCCACCACCTTCCCGGCGTACAGGACGTTGACCCGGTCGCAGAGCCCGGCGACCACACCGAGGTCGTGGGTGATCATCAACAGGGCGGTGCCCTCCTGGTCGACCAGTTCCCTCAGCAGTTCCAGGATCTGTGCCTGGATGGTGACGTCCAGGGCGGTGGTCGGCTCGTCCGCGATGAGCAGCCGGGGCGCGCAGGCCACCGCCATGGCGATCAGCGCGCGCTGCCGCATGCCGCCGGAGAGCTGGTGCGGGTACTCCTTCAGTCGCCGGTCCGGGTCGGGGATGCCGACCCGGTCCAGCAGGGAGACGGCCTCCTTGCGGGCGCGTGCCCCCCTCATCCCGCGGTGCCGGGTGAGGATCTCGGTGACCTGCACGCCGATCGGGACGACCGGGTTCAGGGAGGACAGCGGGTCCTGGAAGATCATCGCCAGTTGCCGACCGCGCAGATCGCGCATCCGGGATTGGGAGAGGGTCAGCAGGTCGGTGCCGTCGAAGTCGACCCGGCCGCCGAGCCGCACGCCCTTGCGGGGCAGCAGCCCCATCAGGGCGAGGGAGGTGACGGACTTGCCGCAGCCGGACTCGCCGACCAGGCCGACGACCTCGCCCTGCGCGACGTCGAAGGAGACGCCGGAGACGGCCGTGACGTCGCGGCGGCCCCGGGCGGTGAAGGTGACGGACAGTTCGTCCACCGTGAGCAGTGCCATGCCCATCAGCTCCGCAGTTTCGGGTCGAGTGCTTCCCGCATGGCCTCGCCCAGCAGGGTGAAGCCGAGCGCGGTGATGATGATGCCGACGGCCGGGTAGACGGCCAGCATGGGCGCCTGGTCGAAGAAGCGCTGCGCCTGGGCGAGCATGACGCCCCACTCGGGTTGCGCGGCGTCGGGGTTGCCCAGTCCGAGGAAGGACAGGGCGGCCGCCTCGATGATGGCGGTGGCCAGGGCGAGGGTGGCCTGGACGATGACCGGGCTCAGCGAGTTGGGCAGCACGTGGGCCATCACGATGCGCCGGCGCCGCACGCCCAGGGCCCGGGCGGCCAGCACGTAGTCGCTGCCGCCCTGCGCGAGCATGGCTCCGCGCAGCAATCGGGCGAAGACCGGGATCTGCACCACACCGACCGCGATCATGACGGTGGTCAGGCTCTGCCCCATGACCGCGGCGATGCTGACGGCCAGCAGCAGGGAGGGCAGGGCGAGCATCATGTCGATGAAGCGCATGATGACGGCGTCCACCCGCTGCCCGGTGCGTCCGCCCAGGACCAGGGCCGCACCGGAGACGCCGCCGATCAGGGCGCCGACGGTGAAGCCGATCAGGGTGGCCACGACACCGACCAGCAGGGTCTGGCGGGCCCCGACCAGCAGCCGGGAGAACACGTCCCGACCCAGGTGGTCCAGGCCCAGCCAGTTCTCCCCGCGCGGGCCGACGAACAGGCCGCGGTTGGGGAAGACCTCGCCACGCCAGCTCTGGGCGGTGGGGCTGTACGGCGCGATCCACGGGCCGATGATCGCCAGGATGACGAAGACCGCGATGACGCAGGCGCCGATGATCGCCATCTTGCTGGTGCGCAGTCGGCGGAACGCCTCGACCCACAGTCCGGCGCCGGTGGTGGTCTCCCGGCGCGCGGTGAGTTCGGCGAGCCGGTCGATGCGGTCCACCTTGCGGGACGCGCGGCGTGAGCGCTCGCCCTCCACGGGGGCCGGCCCCTCGGACTGGTGGGGGACGGCCGGTGTACCCGACAGCTCCGGGGTGCCCGGGGTGTCCGTGGCGTCGCGGTCGTCGGGGTGGTTCGGGGTGTTCGACACAGGAGAACCCATCAGTGCACCCGCACTCTCGGGTCGATGACGCTGTAGGCGAGGTCGACCAGCAGGTTGATCAGCACGTAGATCAGCGCGATGAAGAGGATGAAGCCCATCAGGACCGGGTAGTCGCGGCCGTCGATGGCGTCACGGATGAAGGAGCCGATGCCGCCCCAGGAGAAGACGGTCTCGGTGAGGACGGCGCCCGACAGCAGGCCGCCGGTGAGCAGGCCGATGGCGGTGACGACCGGCAGGAGCGCGTTGCGCATCACGTGCCGGAGCCGCACCACGCGCTGGTGCAGGCCCTTGGACTCGGCGGTGCGCACGTAGTCCTCCTGAAGGACCTCCAGGACACTGGCGCGGGTCATGCGGGTGATGATCGCCAGCGGGATGGTGGAGAGCGCCAGGGCGGGCAGCACCAGATGCCACAGCGCGTCGCCCGAGGCGTCCAACTCGCCGGTCAGGATGCCGTCCAGGACGTGGAACCCGGTGACGTCGGTGGCGTTGATGCCGGTGGATTGCCTGCCCACGCTGGGGAACCAGCCGAGGACGACCGCGAAGACCTCCTTGAGGAGGAAGGCGAGGAAGAACACCGGGATGCAGATGCCGATCAGGGATCCGGTGACCGCGCCGATGTCGAGCCATCCACCACGCCGGCGGGCGGCGAAGTAGCCGAGCGGCACACCGATGACGATGGCCAGGAGGATGGCGGCGAGGGCGAGTTCGACGGTGGCGGGGAAGCGCATCGTGAACTCCTCCCACACCGGCCGGCCGGTGCGGATGGAGGTGCCGAGGTCGAGTTCGACCAGGCGGCGCAGGAAACGGCCGTACTGCACCCACAGGGGTTGGTCGAGTCCGAGCAGGGCCTCCGCCTGACGGCGGTCGGCCTCGGTGGCCCGCTCACCGAGCAGCGCGGCGGTCGGACCGCCGGGCAGTCGGTGGAGCCAGATGAAGAGCAGAACCGACAGGCCGATCAGGGTGGGGATCAGCTGTAGGAGTCTGCGCACGATGAGACGCAACACGGGAGTTGACGCGCCTTTCTCGGGTGGGTCACGCGGTGCGCGCGCGGTGGTTCACGTGGTTCGGCGGTGGCCGAGGGGGCGGTGGGCCCGATGGGGCGGTGGGCCCGATGGGGCGGTGGGCCCGATGGGGCGGTGGGCCCGATGGGCCGGCGCGGCACACGGGTGGGCGCGGCGGACGGCGGGAGAGGCGGATGGTGCGGAGGGACGGGCCGAGCGGGTCCGCCGAACCGCTCCCGGACCGGCCTTCCGTGGGAAGGCCGGTCCGGGAGGCGGCGGTCCGCCCGACCCCGGCGGGAGGCCGGGGTCGGGCGGTGCCGGACGGCGCGCGGGGCGGTCCGACCGGCGCGTGCCCGCGGTGGTTACTTGAAGGAGCCCTCCGCGAACTTCTCCTGCGTCAGCGGGGAGACGGTCGGCGGGTTCACGTTCTCGGCGAACGCGATGGAGGGCGGCGAGGAGGAGATCGGGACGCCCGGCAGGAAGTCCATCACCAGCTCGTTGGCCTCCTTGTACATCTCGACGCGGGTCTCGACGTCGGGCTCGACCGCCGAGGCGGCGAGGGCGTCGAAGATCTCGTCGTTGCGGAAGCCCCACTCCTTGGAGTAGCCGTCGAACCAGGTGCCCAGGAAGTTGTAGGCGTCGTTGAAGTCACCGGTCCAACCGAGCAGGTAGATGTCGCAACCGCCGTCCCGGGTGGTGTCCAGGTAGTCGGGGGTCCACTGCATCGGGCGGGGCTCGACGGTGATGCCGACCTCTTCCAGGTCCGACTTCATCAGCTCGAAGAGGTCGGCCGGGGAGGGCATGTAGGGCCGGGTGACCTCGGTCGGGTAGCAGAACTCGAGGGTGAGGTCCTCGGCGTCGGCCTCGGCGAGCAGGTCCCGGGCGGTGTCCGGGTCGTAGTCGTAGAGGGTGACGTCGTCCGAGTAGCCCTCGATGGTGTCGGGGACGAACTGGGTGGCGACCACGCCGCCCTCGGGCAGCTGGGTGTCGACCAGGGTCTGCCGATCCAGCGCGTGGGCGATGGCCTGCCGGACCCGCAGGTCCTCCAGCGCCTCGTTGCTCTCCTGCGTGAACGCCATGTAGAAGATGTTGAAGACGTCACGGGTGGGCACCTGGAAGCCGGCGTCCAGCAGGGTGTCCACGTCGCCGGGGGCGACGAGGTCGTAACCGTGGATCTCGCCGGTCTGCAGGGCCTGGCGGCGGGCCGCCTCGTCGGAGATCGTGCGGAAGACGATCTCCTCGAAGCCCGCGGTCTCGCCCCAGTAGTCGTCGAAGCGGGTGATGGTCACCTCGCCGCTGGACTTGTTCCACTCGGTGAGCTCGAACGGGCCGGTGCCGGCGATGGTGCCGGCCTCCTGGCTGTAGTCCGGCATCGAGATGGCGTCGCCCTCACCGCCGGCCTCGTCCTCCTCGTAGGCCTCGATGGAGTTGGGCGAGTGGATCGCGAAGGCCGCGAGCGAGAAGGCGCCGGGGTAGACGGCCGAGGGCTCGTTGACGCTGATGACGGCCGTCAGGTCGTCGGTCGCCTCGCACCCCGCGTAGTTGCTCTCCGGGGTGTCCTCGCTCTCGTTCTCGGCGAAGCCACCGAACTCGGCCTGCCAGTAGTAGGTGAGCGCGGTCGACTGGTAGGTGCCGGTGAGGTTGTACCAGCGGTCGAAGTTCTGGCAGACGACCTCGGCCGTGAGCTCGGCCCCGTCGTGGAAGGTCACCCCGTCCCGGAGGAAGAAGGTCCACTCGGTGCCCTCGTCGTTGCTCTCCCACTCCTCGGCGAGGCCGCCGACCAGCTCCGAGCCGCCGGACTCGTGGTCCAGGAGGGTCTCGAGCACCTGGCGGGAGATACGGAAGGTCTCGCCGTCGCTGGCGAGGAAGGGGTCGAGGGACGCCGGGTTGCCGGCGGCGCCGAAGACGAAGCTCTCCGTGGAGGCCGCGTCGTCCGACGTGTCGCGTTCGCTGCTGCAGGCGGTCGCGACCATGGCGATCGAAACCGCCGCCGCGACAGCGGCAGCCTTGGATCGGGCTATCTGCATCATCCACCTCAGGGGTTGGCGGTGGTAGGGCCGGTTCTGGTGGCCGCAGATTACTGCGCAACCCCATAGTTGTGAACGGCCGGCAGACGGGCGAGACCGAGCCGCAACCGGCCCTCCTTCCTACGGCAACCTTTCCCCCGCGTGTTCCGCTTGCGGTGACGGGGACGAAGGGCCCGACCGCGGAACAACACCATCGATGGCCACACTCCGAAATTTCTCGACAACTCGGAGTCACCGTTGATGGGGTCGGAAAAATTTCCGAGGGGCGCGGCAACCTTCCCCGGGTCGGCGGCGACCAGGAAGTGCACACAGCAGTGCACAGCGGCACACGGAACCGAACATCCGGTTCGGCCCGGCCGCACGGGGCACACCGGCGGCGGTCCTTCCAACCACTCTCCGGCTACTCGCCCCACCACACCCTCACACCCCCACAAGCGAACGATCGGAACATCGAATGGCACAGCACAAGTCGCGTCGCATCAAGCGGCGCGCGCTGCTCGGCGGCGTGGGCGCGACCGCCCTGATCGCGGGCGCCGCCGTGACCGGCACCATGATGTCCTCGGCGAGCGCGGCCACCTGGCCTTCCGCCAAGGGCGAGGAGAAGGTCACCAAGACCATCGAGGTCAAGGGCACCTTCGACGGCGGCGGCAAGCGGTACATCCCCGTCGGCCTCGGCAACGGCGGACAGGGCGAGAGCCAGAAGCCGGTCTTCAAACTGGCCGCCGGCGCCACCCTGAAGAACGTGATCATCGGCGCGCCGGGTGCGGACGGCGTGCACTGCCAGGGCTCCTGCACCATCGAGAACGTCTGGTGGGAGGATGTCGGCGAGGACGCCGCCACCTTCCGCGGGGACAACAACGCCGTCTTCCACGTCAAGGGCGGCGGTGCCCGGAAGGCCTCCGACAAGGTCTTCCAGCACAACGGCGGCGGCCGGCTGACGGTGGAGAACTTCGCCGCGGAGAGCTTCCTGACCCTGTACCGCTCCTGTGGCAACTGCGGTACCCAGTACAAGCGTTCCGTCACCTTCAAGAACGTCGAGGTGAAGGCCCCGGGCACCCGGCTCGCGGGGATCAACACCAACTACGGCGACACCGCGACCTTCCAGGGCGTGACGATCCTCGGGGACTCCTCGAAGAAGATCGTGATCTGCCAGAAGTACGAGGGCAACAACGGCGGCAAGGAGCCCAAGCGACTGGGCACCGACGCGGACGGCAAGCACTGCGTCTACAAGGCCTCGGACATCACCTACAAGTGACGTCCGACCCCCGCCCCGCGGCGGGGGATCGACCCCGGTACGGACCGGGGCCCACCGACGCGCGTCGGCACCCGATGTCTCGGTGCGACACCGGGTGACACCCACGTCGGCGGGCCCCGGCTCCGCCGAACTCCCGGACACCCGGGTCGACCCCCCGTCCGCGGCTGGTCGGGGAGTGGGTCGCCGAGCGACCGCCCCGCCCCCCGACCCCACCCGGGGAGCCCCACACCCCCGGGCGGGAACGAACACCCCCCACACCGGCGGGGCGCCGTCCTTCCTCCTTCCCCTCCACGGGAAGGACGGCGCCCCGCCCCACCGGCCCCGGCCGGTCCCCGGAGGAGGCCCCGGAGGAGGCCCCGGGGGCCGGCCGGTTCCACGTTTCCACCGGTTCGCGCCCTCGGCCGCGCCGCCCCCCGCGCGCCGACGGCTCCCGCCCCCGGCGCGCGGGGGGCGAACCCCACCGGGCGCCGCGCTCCGGGGCCGCCCGATCCACCGGGTGGAAGTCGGCATCACACCGGCGAACTTCCGGACCACCGGCCCGCCGGCCCGACGCCCCCCGCCCCGGTGTCGCGCCCCGAACACCGGGGCGCCCGGGCCCCGTCCCGGGCGCCCCGTCGGCCTCCCGGCGGAACACGCCCGACACGCCCGGGACGACATTGTGGACGAAATCCCCCGGATTCCCCGTCGTGCCGGGGGCCACGCCGCTCCGGTCGGAGCCACCGGTTCACGGTGGGCGCACGGATTCGCCCCGGGGCGCGCCGGTCGCGCGGTGATGACGGTTGTGAATCCGGCGGGTGTTCAGCCGATCAACCGGCCCACCGGCGGTTTCCCGAGACGACACAATCCGGTCACACGGGTTCTGATTGCCCCTCCCCCGGGTGCGGGCAGGATTGTCCCCATCACCCGCTGAAGGCAGTACGCGTGTCCGATGCCTCCCCCCAGCCGAGTGAACGCGCCCGGGAGCAGCCATGCCCAGATCCCACTCAACTCCCCCAAACCGGATAAAAAAGACAAAGCACCCCATACTCGGCGCCGTCTCCCCACCGTCCCCGGACGCCGACGCCGCAACCCCCGCTACTCCACCAGGTGATCACCACATGATCGGTCGCATCCCCGTCCTCGATGTCCAGCCCTTGATCGAATGCGGGCGCCGCCCGGTCAAGGCCGTTCCCGGCGAGACCTTCACGGTCACCGCGACCGTCTTCCGGGAGGGTCACGACGCGCTGGGCGCGAATGTCGTACTGCGTGATCCCGCCGGACGTCCCGGGCCGTGGACCCCGATGCGCGAACTCGCCCCCGGCACCGATCGCTGGGGCGCGGAGGTCACGCCGAACGCCGAGGGCCGCTGGACCTACACCGTCGAGGCGTGGGGTGATCCCATCACCGGCTGGCTGCACGTCGCCGGGATCAAGATCCCCGCCGGACAGGACGTCGAACTCGTCCTCGCGGAGGGCGCCGCGCTGTTGCGCCGGGCCGCCTCGGGCGTACCGAAGGAGGGTGGCGGCCGGGATGTGGTGCGCGCCGCCGCCGCGACCGTCAAGGACACCTCGCTGTCGGTCGAGGAGCGCTGGGCGGCCGCCCGCTCCCCCGAGGTCACCGCCCTGCTCACCCGTCACCCGCTGCGGGAACTGGTCAGTTCCTCCCGCCCCGCGCCACTGCTCGTGGAACGCGAGCGGGCCCTGTTCGGCTCCTGGTACGAGTTCTTCCCGCGCTCCGAGGGCGCCCGTGTCGAACCCGACTCCGCGCCGGTCTCCGGCAGCTTCCGCACCGCCGCCGAACGTCTGCCGGCCGTCGCGGAGATGGGCTTCGACGTCGTGTACCTGCCGCCGATCCACCCCATCGGCACCGCCTTCCGCAAGGGCCCGAACAACACCCTGACCCCCGGCCCCGACGATGTCGGCAGCCCGTGGGCGATCGGCTCCGCCGAGGGTGGGCACGACGCGATCCACCCCGACCTGGGCACCATCGAGGACTTCGACGCCTTCGTCGAGCGGGCCCGCGCGCTGGACATGGAGATCGCCCTGGACTTCGCCCTCCAGTGCAGTCCGGACCACCCGTGGGTCAAGGAACATCCGGAGTGGTTCCGCTCCCGACCCGACGGCTCCATCGCCTACGCGGAGAACCCGCCGAAGAAGTACCAGGACATCTACCCGATCGCCTTCGACGCGGACATGCGCGGGCTGATCACCGAGACGGTGCGGCTGCTGCGCCACTGGATGTCCCACGGCGTGCGGATCTTCCGGGTGGACAACCCGCACACCAAGCCCGTGGTGTTCTGGGAGAAGGTGATCGCGGAGATCAACCGCACCGACCCGGACGTGATCTTCCTCGCCGAGGCCTTCACCCGGCCGGCGATGATGCACACCCTGGCCAGGATCGGCTTCCAGCAGTCGTACACCTACTTCACGTGGCGCAACGACAAGGCGGAGCTGACCGAGTACCTCACCGAGCTGAGCGGTGACGCGGCCTCCTACATGCGGCCGAACTTCTTCGTCAACACCCCCGACATCCTGCACGCCCACCTCCAGCACGGGGGCCGGCCCGCCTTCGAGACGCGGGCCGTGCTGGCCGCCACCCTCTCCCCCACCTGGGGCGTGTACGCCGGGTACGAGCTGTGCGAGAACGTCCCCGTGCGGCCGGGCAGCGAGGAGTACCTGGACTCGGAGAAGTACCAGCTGCGGCCCCGCGACTGGGCCGGCGCCGAGGCGGCCGGGGCCACGATCGCCCCCCTGATCACCCGGCTGAACCGGCTGCGGCGGGAGCACCCGGCACTGCGCAGGCTGCGCGGGCTGTGCTTCCACCACACGGACAACGAGCACGTGATCGCCTACTCCAAGCGGGTCCCGGCCGGAGCGCCGGGAGCCCCGGCGGGAGACACCGTGCTCGTGGTGGCGAACCTCGATCCCCACCACACCCACGAGGCCACCGTGTCGTTGAACACGGCGGAACTCGGCCTCGCGACCGCCGACGGCGGCGTCGCCGAGCCCTTCCCGGTGACCGATCTGCTCACCGGGGAGACCTACCACTGGGGCAGGGACAACTATGTGCGGCTCGGGCCGGAGCGGGCGGACGCGCCGGCTCCCTCGGCGCACGTCTTCTCCCTGCGACCGTCCTCGGAGACCGGAGGGTCACCCAACCATGAGCGTCAATGAGCCGGTCCTCGACACGTTCGAGGACACGCCCGCCCGAGACCGCGACCCCGAGTGGTTCAAGCGCGCGGTCTTCTACGAAGTCCTCGTCCGATCCTTCCGGGACAGCAACGGGGACGGAATCGGCGACCTGAGGGGCCTCACGTCCAAGCTGGATTACCTCCAGTGGCTGGGCATCGACTGTCTGTGGCTCCCCCCCTTCTTCCAATCGCCCCTGCGGGACGGCGGCTACGACGTCTCCGACTACACCGCGGTGCTCCCCGAGTTCGGCGACCTCGCCGACTTCGTGGAGTTCGTGGACGCCGCCCACCAGCGCGGCATCCGGGTCATCATCGACTTCGTCATGAACCACACCAGCGATCAGCACCGGTGGTTCCAGGAGTCCCGACGGGATCCCGACGGGCCGTACGGCGACTACTACATGTGGGCCGACGACGACAAGAAGTACGACGACGCGCGGATCATCTTCGTGGACACGGAGAGTTCCAACTGGGCCTTCGACCCGGTGCGCAAGCAGTACTACTTCCACCGGTTCTTCTCGCACCAGCCGGATCTCAACTACGAGAACCCGATGGTGCAGGAGGAGATCCTCTCGGCTCTGAGGTTCTGGCTGGACCTGGGCATCGACGGCTTCCGGCTGGACGCCGTGCCCTACCTGTACGCGGAGGAGGGCACCAACTGCGAGAACCTCCCCGCCTCGCACGAGTTCCTCAAGCGGGTGCGCAGCGAGATCGACGCCCACTACCCGGACACCGTCCTGCTGGCCGAGGCCAACCAGTGGCCCGAGGACGTCGTCGACTACTTCGGTGACTACTCGGCCGGGGGCGACGAGTGCCACATGGCGTTCCACTTCCCGGTGATGCCGAGGATCTTCATGGCCGTCCGGCGGGAATCCCGCTACCCGGTCTCGGAAATCCTGGCCAAGACCCCGTCGATCCCCTCCGGCTGCCAGTGGGGCATCTTCCTGCGCAACCACGACGAGCTGACCCTGGAGATGGTCACCGACGAGGAGCGCGACTACATGTACGCGGAGTACGCCAAGGATCCGCGGATGCGCGCCAACATCGGCATCCGTCGGCGGCTGGCGACCCTGCTGGACAACGACCGCAACCAGATCGAACTGTTCACCGCCCTGCTGCTGTCTCTGCCCGGCTCGCCGATCCTCTACTACGGGGACGAGATCGGCATGGGCGACAACATCTGGCTCGGTGACCGGGACGCGGTGCGCACGCCGATGCAGTGGACCCCCGACCGCAACGCGGGCTTCTCCACCTGCGACCCGGGGCGGCTGTACCTGCCCACGATCATGGATCCGGTCCACGGCTACCAGGTGACCAACGTGGAGGCGGCGATGAGTTCTCCCTCCTCGCTGCTGCACTGGACCCGCCGGATGGTGGAGATCCGCAAGCAGAACCCGGCCTTCGGCCTGGGCACCTACACGGAACTGGAGTCCTCCAACCCCGCCGTGCTCGCCTTCACCCGGGAGTACGGGGACGACCTGGTGCTGTGCGTGCACAACTTCTCGCGGTTCTCGCAGCCGACGGAGCTGGACCTGCGCCCACTGGAGGGCCGGTACCCGGTCGAGCTGATCGGTGGGGTGCAGTTCCCGCGGATCGGAGAGTGGCCGTACCTGCTGACCCTGGCGGGCCACGGCTTCTACTGGTTCCGACTGCGCCAGGGGACGCCGGGCGGGGTCGGTGACCCCGCCGCGGCGCTCGCCGCCGAGCGGGACGAGGGCGGCCGGCGGGCCGCCGAGCGGGCGGACGCCCGCACGCCGGGGAACTGAGCCGTTCCGGCGCCGGTGCCGGTCGGGTCGCGTGCGACCGGGCCGGTACCGCCCCCGGGGCGCCGGGGCGGTCCTGCCGGAGACCCTGCCGGGCGCGTCGGGACGGCCACCGGGGTTCGTCCCGGGTTCCGGAACCGGCCCCCGGGGGACCGCCCGGATACCGGGAACGGTCGCCCGTGCCGGTTCCGGGGGCCGCGCCGGCTCGGCCCCCGCACCGGGCACGGGCGACGGGCGGGGCGCGCGCCGCCCGGAACCCGAGGGCTTAACCGGGATGTCATCCGGACGTTCCCGCCGGCGCTCCGGCCCGGGGGAACATGCGGGGACATCACGGGCTCCGCACCGCACGGGGAGGGGGTATCGACCGGTGCCCCTCCCCCGCCGGGGCACGCCGGGGTGTCCCGCCCGTCGCGCGGGGCTCGCCGCGCGACGAGCCCTTCGCCGGCCCCGGGGAGCCGGCGGAAAGTCCGCGGGAGGGACGGTTACCCCGGACGACTCCGGGAAGCCTCCCCACTATCCCAATTTTTCATATCCTCACATGATCTTGTGGGTGGCTTTCACGGCTCCGCCCCCACAACCCCCATCGACCCCGCCGGCCCCACCCGGCCCCGGGGGACGGCACCACCGGCGTCACCGGTGCCGACCGCAGGACCGGAACCACCCGCACCACCGGCACCACCCGTTCCACCGGGTCGGCCGGCCGGGTGAGCCATCACCCACCCGGCCGATCCCGCACGACACGTCCCACCGCACCGGACAGCATCATCCGTATTTCGGGACACTTCGCCATATATTCAACGTGCCCCGGGGAAAGGACGCCATGTCGGAAAGCTCTCCGCCCCGGACGGCCCCTTCCCGAACCCGGCCGGTCGGCACCCCCGCCGGCGGCGTGCTGCTCCGTTCCCTGACGGGGTTGCTCGCCCGGTGGCTGCCGAGCCGCCGCTGGTACGCGGGCAAGGGCCGTCCGCCCGGCGGACTCACACTCCTGTCGGCCACCGAGCTGCTGCCCTGCGGTACCACGGGTCCCCAGCCCGGCCTGCTGCACCTGCTCGTGCGCGTGGGTCCACCCGGCCCCCGCATCGCCCCCGCCCCGGGGGCCGTACCGGGCGATGCCGACGGGGAGGGCGACGGCGACTGCTATCAACTCCTGCTGGGCGTTCGCCCCTCCCTCCCCCCGCACCTCGCCGACGCCTTCGTCGGAACCCCCGCCGACGGGCCGTTGCGCGGCCGGGCCGTGTACGAGGCGCTGGAGGATCCCCGGTTGCTCACCCTCCTGTTGGAGCGGCTGCGGGCACCCGGCGCACTCGGGGCGCTGCGCTTCGAACAGGCCCCGGGCGCCGGGATCCCCTCCGGTCTCCCCGGCCGACTGTTGAGCGCAGAACAGAGCAACTCATCGGTGGTATACGGGAATTCACACATCCTGAAACTGTTCCGCCGGGTGAGTCCCGGGATCAACCCCGATCTGGAGCTCTCCCTGGCGCTGACCGAGGAGGGCGGCACCCGGGTGCCGCCGCCCACCGCCTGGTTCGAGGCGGACCTGCCCGGCACCTCCGAGCCGGTCACCCTCGGCATCCTCCAGCCCTTCCTCGATGGGTCGCGGGACGGCTGGCACCTGGCCCTGAGCTCCCTGCAGCACCGGACCGACTTCGAGCTCTGCGCCCGGGACCTGGGCGTGGCCACCGCCGAGGTGCACACCGCGCTCGCCCGGGCGCTGCCCACCGGCGTGCTGCGCCGCCCGCAACTGGAACAGGCCGCGGCGGAGATGTCCCAGCGGCTCGACGCCGCCGCCGCGGCCGTTCCCGCCCTGCGCCCCCACCGCGCGGAGCTCCGCCGCACCTTCGACGCCGTCGCCGAACACGGCCGGCGCGGCGGCCGGCTCGCCGCCCAGCGCATCCACGGCGACCTGCACCTCGGGCAGGTACTGCTGCACGAGAATCGGTGGAGCCTGATCGACTTCGAGGGCGAACCCGCCCGGCCGTTGGCCGAGCGGCGCTCCCCGCAGCCCACCATCCGCGACGTGGCCGGGATGCTGCGTTCCTTCGACTACGCCGCCGCGCAGCACCGCGACCCGGGGCCGCGCGCCCAACGGTGGGCCCGGCTCTGCCGGGACGCCTACTGCCGGGGGTACGCCGAGGGCGGCGGGCGCGATCCGCTGGAACACCCCGAACTGCTGCGCGCGTGGGAGACCGACAAGGCCGTCTACGAGGTGTTGTACGAGGCACGGCACCGTCCCGCATGGCTGCACGTGCCGATGGCCGCGATCCGCCGGCTCGCCGAGGAGGCCGCCGCCTGACCCGGTTCCGGCGGTGCCCCGAACATCCACCGGGGCACCGCCGGATCCGGGCACCGGCGCCGATCGACCGGCCCCCGGATCGCGCGCCGCCGGCCGGCGCCCGACCCCGTCCGACCGCATCCACATTCCGCCGGCTGCCGGAAGGCCGGCCCGATCCGCATCCGAGGAGCCCCCGTGGTCCCCCCTCCCGTTCCCCGCGAGACCTCCGCGCTGACCGCCCCCGTCCCGCTGCCCGACGAGGAGCGCGCCCGCCTGCTCGCCGGGGCGCACCACGATCCGCACTCCCTCCTGGGCGCCCACCGGGTGACCGGTGGCGTCCGCCTGCGGGTCCTGCGCCCGTACGCCGAGCGGGTGACCGTCGATTACGACGGCGGTCGGGTCCGGCTCGTCCCCGAGGGTGACGGCCTCTTCGCGGCCGTGCTCCCGCTGCGCGAGATCCCCGACTACCGCCTGCGGATCCGCTACGGCGGGTCCGGCGAGACCGACGACGGCGAGGGGAACGGCGCCGGGGAGGGGACCGAGGTCGTCACCGCCGACCCGTACTCCTTCCTGCCGGCCCTCGGCGACCTGGACCTGTACCTGATCTCCGAGGGCCGGCACGAGGAGTTGTGGCGGGTGCTGGGGGCGCGGGTGATGACCCACCGGGGGGTGACCGGCACCCGGTTCGCGGTGTGGGCGCCCAACGCCCGGGGCGTCCGCGTCACCGGTGACTTCTGCGTGTGGGACGGCACCGCCTTCCCCATGCGATCGCTGGGCTCCAGTGGGGTGTGGGAGCTGTTCCTCCCGGGTGTCGGCGCCGGCGCCCACTACAAGTTCGATGTCTGCGGCGCCGACGGCTCACACATCCTGCGGGCCGACCCGATGGCCCGGCGCACCGAGTGCCCGCCCGCCACGGCGTCGATCGTCGAGGAGTCGGAATACGAGTGGGGCGACGCCCGGTGGATGGCCGAACGCGGCCGGCGTCCCTCCCACGCCGCGCCGATGTCGGTGTACGAACTGCACCCCGCCTCCTGGCGGCCGGGCCTGGGCTACCGCGAGTTGGCCGAGCAACTACCGGTGTACGTCAAGGAGATGGGCTTCACGCATGTGGAGCTGATGCCGCCGGCCGAGCACCCCTTCGGCGGCTCCTGGGGCTACCAGGTCACCGGCTACTGGGCGCCCACCGCCCGGCTGGGCACGCCCGACGAGTTCCGCGCCCTGGTGGACGCGCTGCACCGGGCCGGGATCGGTGTGATCATCGACTGGGTGCCGGCCCACTTCCCCAAGGACGAGTGGGCGCTGGCCCGCTTCGACGGCACCCCCTGCTACGAACATCCCGATCCGACGCGGGCCGAGCATCCCGACTGGGGCACCCTGGAGTTCGACTACGGACGGCACGAGGTGCGCAACTTCCTGGTCGCCAACGCCGTGTACTGGTGCGAGGAGTTCCACATCGACGGGCTGCGGGTGGACGCGGTCGCCTCGATGCTCTACCTCGACTACTCCCGCGAGGAGGGCCAGTGGTCGCCGAACGAGTTCGGCGGCCGGGACAACCCCGACGCGGTGCGCTTCCTCCAGGAGATGAACTCCACCGTCTACCGGCGCTGCCCGGGCGTGGTGACCATCGCGGAGGAGTCCACCGCCTGGGACGGCGTCACCCGCGCCACCCACGAGACCGGACCCACCGGCATCGGCGGCCTGGGTTTCGGCTTCAAGTGGAACATGGGCTGGATGCACGACAGCCTGGTGTACATCTCGAAGGACCCGGTGCACCGGGTCCACCACCACGGCGAGCTGACCTTCTCCATGGTCTACGCCTACTCGGAGAACTACGTGCTGCCCATCTCGCACGACGAGGTGGTGCACGGCAAGGGCGCGCTGGTCTCCAAGATGCCCGGTGACTGGTGGCAGCGGCGGGCCAACCACCGCGCCTACCTGGGCTACATGTGGGCCCACCCGGGCAAGCAACTGCTCTTCATGGGACAGGAGTTCGCGCAGGGCGCCGAGTGGTCCGAGGAGGAGGGACCGCAATGGTGGGTGCTCGACCCGGGCTGGCCCGCCGCGCCGGACCACCGGGGCGTGCAGCACCTGGTGCGCGACCTCAACCACGTCTACCGCGACCACCCCGCCCTGTGGGAGCGGGACACCGAGCCGGCCGGCTTCTCCTGGATGGAGGCGAACGCGGCCGAGGACAACGTGCTGGTCTTCGCCCGGTACGCGGCCGACGGCACGCCGCTGCTGGCCGTGTGCAACTTCTCCCCCGTGGTGCGCTTCGACTACCGGGTGGGCGTACCGGACGACGTGGAGCGCTGGGAGGAGATCCTCAACACCGACGACGAGCGGTACGGCGGCGGCGGCATCGACAACCCGGACGTCCTCAAGGCCGAGGACACGCCCTGGCACGGGCGCGCGAACAGCCTGGTGCTGACCCTGCCCCCGCTGGCCACGGTCTGGCTGGGCCCGGCGGCCTGACCGACGTCCCGTCGGTCGGTCCGGCGGCCGTCCCGACGCCACGGCCCCGGCTCCCCGTTCCCGAACGGGAGGCCGGGGCCGTCGGCTTCACTCCCGGTGTTCACGACCCTTACGAACAAAAGCGCGACAGCGATGGTGAGCCGTGCCACATTCACCCGAACCCACCGGTTACCGCGAGATGGCCGGAACATTTCGGAGGATGAGTCATGGCGACGACGGAGACGCCGACCGCGGAGACGCGGGCCCGGCACGACGCGGGTCCCCGCCCCGGGGCGACCGAGGAACACCTGCCCCGACGAAGAATGTGGCTGGGACGAGTCCTCGGCCCCGTGCTGGCCCTGGCGGCCTACCACCTGATCCCCGCCGACCCGGACCTGTCCACCGCCGCCCGGACCGCGCTGGCGGTGGTGGTCCTGGTGGCCGTGTGGTGGATGACCGAGGCACTGCCGCTGGCCGCCACCTCCCTGGTACCGATCGTGGCCCTCCCCCTGTTGGGGATCTTCCCGGTCGCGGAGGCCGCCGCGCCGTACGCGAACCCGATCGTCTTCCTCTTCCTGGGCGGCTTCGTCATCGCGCTGGCCATGCAGAAGTGGAACCTGCACCGCCGGATCGCGCTGCTCACGATGCGCGCCATCGGCACCCGGCCCAAGCAGCTGATGTTCGGCGTCATGGCCGCCACCTGGTTCCTCAGCATGTGGGTGTCGAACACCGCGACCACCCTGATGATGCTGCCGATCGGTACCAGCGTGCTGGCCCTGGTGACGGCCCGCCGCACCGCCGACGGGGACACCGGGGAGGCGGCGGACACCGCCGACACCGGGGCCGCCGCCGACGGCGCGGTGGGGCCCGCGCGAAAGACCGCGAGGGACGGCGCGACCACGGCGGTCACCCCGACCGCCGTCGCCGACCGGGACGTGCGCAACTTCTCCGTCTGCATGATGCTCGGCATCGCCTACGCCGCCACCATCGGCGGCCTGGCCACCCTGATCGGCAGCCCGCCCAACCTGATCATGAGCGGCATCATGGAGGAGAGCCACGGCGTCTCCATCGGCTTCGCCGACTGGATGATGCTGGGCGTGCCGCTGTCGGCGCTCTTCCTCGTCATCGCCTGGCTGTTCCTGACCCGGGTCGCCTACCCCACCGGGCTGAGCGACGTCATGGGCGGTCGCGAGGTCATCCAGCGGGAGCTGGACGACCTGGGCCCGATGTCCCGCGGCGAGTGGACCGTGCTCTCGATCTTCGCCTCCACCGCCCTGCTGTGGGTCTTCCGCGAGCCGCTCACCGAGTGGTCCGCGCTCACCTCCGTGCTGCCGTTCATGGCCCACCTCGACGACACGGTGATCGCCATCGCCGCCGTCGTCGCGCTCTTCCTCATCCCGGTCGACACCCGGCGCGGGGTGCAGACGATGGACTGGCGAACCGTGCAGAGCGGCGTGCCGTGGGGTGTGCTGCTGCTGTTCGGCGGTGGCCTGGCACTGGCCAAGGCCGTGCAGGAGACCGGCCTGGCGGCCTGGATCGGCACGAAGATGGACGGCCTGGGCACGCTGCCGGTCGTCCTGCTCATCGCGGCGGTCTGTCTGATCATCCTGATGCTCACCGAACTGACCAGCAACACCGCCACCGCCTCCACCTTCCTGCCGGTGCTGGCCGCCGTCGCGGTCGGTATCGCGGTCGACCCGCTGCTGCTGGCCGTGCCCGCCGCCATGGCCGCCACCTGCAGCTTCATGCTGCCGGTCGGTACCCCGCCGAACGCGATCGTGTTCGGCTCCGGGCACGTCACCATGGCCCAGATGGTCCGCGCGGGCCTGTGGCTCAACCTCATCGGCGTCGTGCTGATCACGGTGATGACGCTGCTGCTCGGCGGCTGGGCGATGGGGATCGTCTTCTGACGCACGCCCCGTTCCGCCCTCCCGGGAGGGCTCCCCGGTGACGGGCCTGCCGGCTCGTACCGTCCCCGGGAGCCGGACCGGGGCCGGGGCCGGGCGTGCTCCCCCGCACCCGGCCGGCCCGGTCCGGCGGTCGGCTCCCCGTGGGGGTCCGGGGGAGCCGACCGAGGATCACCGACACCGACACCGGATGGCTCCGCCCCGATGTCCCTCCCCGGAGCGAGCCCCGGGGCGATCATCCGAACGTCTTCCCGCGCGTTCCCCGCTCCTCCCGACCGACGGACGCCCGGCGGGGTCGGGTTTCGGCCGAGACTGCGAGAATCGGCCCATGCACGCCCGGCTGAGCCTCGCCCGCCAGCTGCTGCTCCTCCAGTTGGCCGTCATCGTGCTGCTGCTCGGCAGCGGCACCGCCCTGATCGCCCTGGAGGTGCGGCGGGACAGCCGCTCCGACGCCGAGGAGCGCGCCCTGACCCTGGCCACGGGCCTGTCCCGGCTCCCCGAGGTCCGCGCCTCGCTGAAGGCCCCCGACCCGACGGCGGAACTGCGCCCCACCGCCCGCGCGGTGCGGGAGGCCACCGGCACCGACTTCATCGTCTTCATGACGCCCGACGGCATCCGGTACACCCACCCCGACCCGACCCGGATCGGGGGACGCTTCCTGGGGACCATCGAGCCCGCCCGACACGGCGAGATGGTCACCGAACAGTACGAGGGCACCCTCGGCACCTCCGTGCGGGCGGTGGTCCCGATCCACGACGACCCCGACGGCGACGGCGAGGCGGACGGAGAGGTGATCGGCCTGCTGTCGGTCGGCATCCTCCAGGACCGGATAGGCGGTGAGCTGCGGCGCCGGCTGGCCCCGGTGGTCTGGTTGGCGGGCGCGGCCCTGTCGGTCGGCGCCGCCGGCAGCTGGGCCGTCAGCCGCCGTCTGGACCGCCAGACGCTGGGACTGGGCGCGGCCGAGATCACACGCCTGTACGAGCACCACGACGCCGTGCTGCGCGCCGTCCGCGAGGGGCTGCTGATCGTCGACCCGACCGGCCGGCTGGTACTGGTCAACGACCCCGCCCGTCGGCTGCTCGGACTGCCCGCCGAGGCCGAGGGCCGACGGCCTGCCGAGTTGGCCGTGCGCGCCCCGCTGGACGAACTCCTCGCCACCGGTGAGAGCGTCACCGACCGGCTGTGCGTGTACGGGGACCGGGTGCTGGTGCTCAACACGAAGCCGATCGAGAAGGACGGCCGGCGGCTGGGGAACGTCATCACCCTGCGCGACCACACCGAACTGGAGGAACTGGCCGGTGAGTTGGACTCCGCGCGCGGCTTCGCCGACGCGCTGCGCGCCCAGGCCCACGAGTCCGCCAACCGATTGCACACCGTGATCACCATGGTGGAACTGGGGCAGACCGAGCGAGCGGTGGAGTTCGCCACCGTGGAGGTGGCCGCCGCCCAGCAACTGGCCGACCGGATGACCGCCTCGGTGACCGAGCCGGCCCTCGCCGCCCTGCTCCTGGGCAAGGCCGCGCAGGCCGCCGAGAAGGGTGTGGAACTGGTGATCACCGAGGACACCGAGGTGGACGCCGACCTGACCGGCCACCGGCACGGCATCTCCCCGCGCGACCTGGTCACGCTGGTCGGGAACCTCGTGGACAACGCGATCGACGCCGCGCTGGCGGCTCCCCCACCGCGCCGGGTCACCGTCACCGCCGCCGTCCGGGAGGAGGGACCGGGGAACGGGGGACGACCCGGCGGCGGGGAGGTACTGCTGGTGCGGGTCGCGGATACCGGCACGGGCGTGGACGGGGACCGGGTGGAGGAGATGTTCCGACGCGGCTGGTCCACCAAGACCACCGACGCCGCGCACGGCCGGGGGTTGGGGCTGGCGCTGGTGCGGCAGGTCATCGACCGGTACGGCGGCTCCGTCGAGGTCACCACGGGCGGTCCCGGCCCCGGCGACCCCGGTGAGCCGGGCACCGGCCCGGGCGAGACCGGCTCGGGCGACGCGGGCACCGGCGGGACCGGTACGCACGACCGGGCCATCGGCACCGGCGGGAGCGGCGCGGAGGGCACGGGTGGCGCGGGCGAAACCGGCACCGGCGGGGCCGACACGGAGGACGCGGACGGGACCAGCACGGACCGCGCGGGCAGGACCGACATCGGCAGCGCCGACACGGACAACATCGGTGAGGGCAGCACGGGTGGCACCGGCACGGCCGGAGCGAACGACACCGGTACGGACGGCTCGGGCGACGCGGGCACCGGCGGGACCGGTACGCACGACCGGGCCGTCGGCACCGGCGGGGCCGGGGCGGCACCGGCACGCACCGGGGCGGTGTTCACCGTCCGACTGCGGACCGGTACCGCCCCGGGGGTGACGCGAGCCCCCGACACCGGGGAGGATGGGCGGCCGTGAGACCCTCCCGCCGCGATCCGCACCGCCCCGGCGAACCCGCCGGCGGTGCCGGCGACGACGCCCGACACGACCCCGACACGACCCCCATTCGCACCCTCGTCGTCGAGGACGACCCGCTGATCGCCGAGGCCCACGCCGGTTACGTCGGCCGGGTGCCCGGCTACACCGTCGTCGGCGTCGCGCACCGGGGCGCCGAGGCACTGGAGGCCGTCGCCCGCCGCCCGGTGGACCTGGTGCTGCTCGACTTCTACCTGCCCGACATGAACGGGCTCGAGGTCTGCCGGGCCCTGCGCGCCCGTGGCCTGTTGGTGGACGTCATCGCCATCACCTCCGCCCGGGACGTGGAGACCGTGCGCTCGATGCTGGTGCACGGGGTGGTGCAGTACCTGCTCAAGCCGTTCGGCTTCGCGGCCTTCCGGGAGAAACTGGAACGGTACGCCGAGTACCGTCGGCATCTGTTGGCTCCCGCCGGGGACGCCGCCCAGCAGGACCTGGACCGGGCGTTCGGGGCCCTGCGCGGCAGCATCGGCGGCCCGGTGCCCAAGGGGTTGAGCGACAGCACGCTGACCGCCGTCGTCGACCTGCTGCGGCGGGTGGAACCGCGCGGGGTGACGGCCGCCGAGGCCGGTGCGGAGCTGGGCGCCGCCCGGGTCACGGCCCGCCGCTACCTGGAACACCTGGCCGCGCAGGGAGTGGTGGACCGTACGCCCCGGTACGGCAGTCAGGGCCGGCCGGAACACGTCTACAGCTGGGCGCTGGGTCGCGACCGCTCCCCCGGACCGCCCTGGTCCCCGGACGCGGGGGCCGCGCCGGACGGGACGGGACCGGCCCGTCCGGCGGCCGGCGGACCCGGGAGGTTCGACACCCCGGGCGGGCACCCGGATCGCCCGGACGGCCCATCGGCGGCGCCCGGCGGGTCCCCGGCGTTCTGATCCGCGTCCCCGACGAGGCCCCGCGGGCACCACGCTCCCGGAACCGCCCGCACACCCCGGGCCGGACCCGCGCACCCCGGACAACCCGGGTGGGCCGGCCGGCGGATGGCCCCGGCAGGGCCCGGTCCGCGCCGGTCGCCCCGGCGCCGCGCCGTCGACCGCGCGGCACCGGGGCGAGGGTCCGGATCAGCCGGCGGGGCGCCCGCAGCCCGGACAGAAGGCCGCGCCCTCCGGCAGGTCGTTGGAACAGCCGGCGCAGGTCGACTTCAACTCCAGTTGGTACCCGCAGCCGTGACAGAAGCGTCCGCCCCGGGTCTCGGTGGAGCAGCGCGGGCAGACCAGGGTGTGCTCGGTCTCCACGTCGTAGGAGGCGGCCCGGGACTCACCGACCTCGGAGGCCCGCCGCGACGCCTCGCGGTTGAGTCCCCGGTGCCGCGCGACGGACACCTCGGTCACGGTGTCCGGGACACAGCGCAGACAGAGCCCGAGGCCGGGATTCCAGCACGTGCCGCAGAGTTGTCCGGTGCACTTGGGGCAGCGGTTGAAGTGCTGCCGGGCGGAATCGATGGCCCGCTGGAACGCCTCGTCCCGGGCTTTGCCCCAGCCGGCGTCGGCGAAGCCGTCGGCGGCCCGACTGATGTGGCGTCCGTTGCCGCCACCCATCACCTGGCCGAGCATCCCCGCCCCGCGCCGCAGCCAGTCGGCGGCGCGGCCGGAGCCGTACGGCTCGAACTGCGATCGCCACGCGTCCCGGCACCGGGTGCAGTGGAACTCGAACTGGAAACCGGCGTCCGCCCCACTGGAACGGGACAGGTCGCGGTGATTGCGGCTGAACGAGATCTCGTTCATGAAACCCCCCATCGTTCGCCCGGTGCGCACATCTCCGCCACGGTGCGCACGGCAAGTCCGCGAAATCTTACGGGCCCGCCCGCCGGGCGCCCGGGGGTCGGGGGGATCGGTTCCGCATCGGTTCGGTCGGGGTTTCGTCCCCGTTCCGTCCCGGCGGTGAAACCGGTCCGGCCCGACGGGCGTTGGGCACGAAGCCCGTCGGGGCGGGCCGGATCCGGGTTCCTCCTCAGAGGTGTTCGGGGAGCAGCGGTTCCGCCGGGCGGGCGTGCACCGAGACCGCGTAACCGGCGTCCGGGTCGAAGGGGTCGCCCTCCCAGGTCGCGTACCGGACGTGCCGTTCGAGCCCGGCCGTCGCGCACCACTCGTCGTACTCCTCGACGCCGAACGGCGCCTCCTCCAGCGGCAGGTGTTCCGGGGTCAGCCCCATGCCGACCACCAACAGGCCGCCGGGGCGCAGGAGTCGGGCGATCTGCCCGATCACCGCCCCCTCGGTGCCGGGGGCCAGCAGCGGGATGACGTTCCCGGCGGCGACGGCCAGGTCGTAGCCGGGGGTCAGGCCCACCGCGTCCAGGGCCACCAGGTCGCCGAGGTGCCAGTCCGGGCCGGGCGCGGTGCGCCGGGCGACCGCCAGCATGGCGGGGTCCACGTCCACGCCGGTGCAGGCGTGGCCGAGTTCGGCGAGGCGGGCGGCGACCCGGCCGGTGCCGCAGCCGGCGTCCAGCACCCGCGAGCCCCGGGCCAGGAGTGCGTCGCAGAACCGGGCCTCCCCGTGCGGGTCGTGTCCCTCGGCGGCGAGGCGGGCGAAGCGGGCGGCGTACTCCTCCGCGTACCGGCCGGAGGCATCCCGCGCCCCGGTCACCTCCGCCCAGCGGTCCCGGCGCTCCCCCGGTCCGCCGCCGGTGTCCCCCGTGCGCCCGGTGTCGCCGTCCCCGATCGGGCTTCCGCCCGTGTCCCGGTCCACGTCCCCGTCTCCTCCCGTTCGGTGCTGTCCCGTTCGGGCGCCGCTCGGCGCCCGTCTCCCGCTCCCGGTGACCTCCCCGGGGTCGTCGCCCCGGAATCCGACCGCGGACCCGGGCCCGGGTGTCGATCCGACGGCTCCCGGACGCCGGGCGGGCCACCCTGATCCGCTCCGCTCAGCCCCGGTACCAGGGATCGGCGACGGTGCCCTCGCGGATCTCCTCGTCCCAGGAGTACACCTCCCGGCCGTCGATCACGGTGTGCAGCGGCCGGCTCATGACCTCCAACGGGTCACCGGACCACACCACCACGTCGCCGTCCCGGCCGGGGGTCAACGCGCCGACCCGGTCGTCCAACCCCATGATCTCCGCCGGGTTGAGGGTGACCGAGCGCAGCGCCGTGTCCCGGTCCAGTCCCTCCTTGACACAGAGGATGGCCTGCAGGATCAGGAAGTTGATCGGCACCACGGGGTGGTCGGTGGTCAGTGCCAGCTTCACGCCCGCGCGGGCGAGGATGCCGGGGTTGGCCAGCGTCCGGTTGCGCAGTTCCACCTTGGAGCGGGTGGTGAACAGCGGGCCGGTGATCACCGGGATCTCCCGGCGGGCGATCTCGTCCGCCATCAGGTGCGCCTCGGTGGCGTGGTTGATGATCAGCCGGTAGCCGAACTCGTCGGCCAGCCGCAGCGCGGTGGCGGTGTCGTCGGCGCGGTGGGTGTGCTGACACCAGGGGATCTCCCGGTCCAGCACACGGACCAGCACCTCCAGGCCGGGGTCGCGGTCGAAGGGCTTCTCCTCCGCGGCGGCGTGCTCGCGGCGGGCGCGGTAGTCCTGCGCGGCGGTGAGCGCGTCGCGGATCACGGCGGCCACGCCCTGCCGGGTGGAGGGCAGTTGCTTCTTCTCGCCGTAGACGCGCTTGGGGTTCTCGCCCAGCGCGCTCTTCACGCTGATGGGCTGGCGGACGAGCATGTCGTCCACGATGCGGCCCCAGTTCTTCACCGCGACGGTCTGCCCGCCGATCGGGTTGCCGGAGCCGGGCTTGACGACGGTGGTGGTGACGCCGCCGGCGAGGGCGTCGGCGAAGCCGGTGTCGGCGGGGTTGATGGCGTCCAGGGCGCGCATCCGGGCGCCGTTGGGGTCGGTCATCTCGTTGGTGTCCTGACCGGCCCAGCCCTCGGCCTCCTCGTGCACGCCGAGGTGGCCGTGCGCCTCCACCAGGCCGGGCAGCACCCACTTGCCGGTGGCGTCGATGACCCGTACGCCGTCGGGGACGGTGACCCCGGCGTCGGGGCCGACGGCGGAGATCCGGCCGTTCTCGATGAGCACCGTGCCGCCCTCGATGGGGTCGCCGTCGATGGGGAGCACGTATCCGGAGGTGATCGCGATGTCCATGCCGGCAACCTAACCCGGGCCCGGCGCCGGGGCCGGGGCCGGGGCCGGGGCCGGGGCGGGCGCCGAGGCCCCGGCGGGACCGGAGGGACCGGAGGGACCGGAGGGACCGGAGGGACCGGAGGGACCGGAGGGACCGGAGGGACCGGAGGGACCGGAGGGACCGGAGGGACCGGAGGGACCGGAGCGATGCGGGGCGATGCGGGGCGACAGGGACGGGGCGGGACGGACCACCCCGCATCGGACCCGACGGATTCCGGCGGACGCCCACACCGCTTCGCCCCCTCCCACCCGGATCGACCTCGGAGCCACCCGGCGACGCAGTGCCCCCGGGGTCGTCGATGGTGCCCGCGCACACCACGCCGTCGGCGGCGGACAGGTGGAAAGGGGTGCCCGACACCGGAAGCCGCCTTCGTTCCCGGCCGTCGGCGGCGTCGACGCAGCACACCGCGCCGGCGCCGGTGCCGGCGGGACCGTGCCCGGTCACTCCCGCACGTCGTACCGTCCCGCCCGGCCCCCGTCCCCCGAGCCGGCCCCCGAGCCGTCCGGACGGAGGGAGGGCAGGGTGAGATCGACCGCGGCGGGGATCGCCGCGAAGGCGTCCTCGACACACCGGCGCAGGGCGGGACGCCCTCCACCGCCCCACGGGCCGTCGCCGATGGCGCGGCCCGCCACCCAGTTGCGGGCGGCGCAGCGCCACGCGCCGAGAGCCAGTTCTCCGAGGAGGCGCAGCCGGAGATCGTCCCGCCCGCCGACGCCGAGGCGTTCCTCCAGGACGCCCACCAGTTCCTCCTGCACCGCGAAGGCGATCGCCAGGCTGCGGTTCCACAGCACCGGGGTACCGGCGGCGAGCCGACGGGTGGCGAGGAAACGGTCGGTCCAGTCCTCCTCCATGAGGTCCACGGCCTCCGGGAGGGCCGTGCCCAGCAGATCGAGGACCGCTACGCCCTCGTGCCCGGCGGCACGGGTTCGGACGCGTTCGAGGCAGGTCTCCCACAGTTCCCCCTCCGCGGCGAGCGCGACGTCCTCCTTGGAGGCGTAGTAGCGGAAGAAGGTGCTGCGGGCCACGTCGGCCCGGGCGGTGAGCTGTTCCAGGGTCACCCCGTCGAATCCGTGCTCGGCGAAAAGGAGGAGCGCGGCGTCGGCCAGCGCCCGGCGGGTGCGCCGCTTCTTTCGTTCGCGCAGGGGGAGGGAGTCGTCGTCCTCGGCCATCGGGGGACGGTATCGCACCGATGACTGGACCGCTCCCCGGGAACCCGGGAAAATAAGACTCGATGTCATTTTGGATGGAGTCTCTTTTTTTGGGGGGCGACGGTGTCCGTCGACGATTCGAAACGATCCGGAGCGCGCCGGGGACGGCCGGTCGCGGCCGTGCTGCTGTTGGCCTCCACCCTCGGGGTGATGGGTGGAGCGGCGATCGCGCCCATGGTGGAGGTGATCCGCGGGGAGTTGGGGATCGGTGCCACCGCGATCGGGATGCTGCTGACGGTGCACAGCCTGGCGATCGCGGTGACCGCTCCCCTCATCGGCCGGCTCTGCGACCGGATGGGCCCCCGGGTGCCGCTCGGCCTCGGCCTCGTGCTGTTCGCGGTGGGAGGCGGTGCCGGGCTGTTCGTCGATCACTACCCGACGCTCATGGCCTTCCGTGTCGTGCTCGGCGTGGGGTGCGGGGCCGTCTTCACCTGTTCGACCGTCGCCCTCCTCGCGCTGTACCGGGGGCCGGAGCGGGATCGGATGCTGGGCCTGCGCACCACCGCCATCAGCGTGGGCGGTTTCGTCTACCCGGTGGCGGCCGGCGCGCTGGGGCACATCTCCTGGCAGTCACCGTTCGCCGTCTATCTGATCGGCCTGCCCCTGGGGGTGGCCTGCCTGCTCGTCGTTCCCGCACGTCCCGCGCCGCGCTCCGGCCCGGGCGCGACCGCCCCGGCCGGGGGTCCGGTCGACGGCACCACGGGAACGGGGCGCGGCGGAGTCGTGCGTCTGCTGCGGGACCACCCGGTGGTGGCGGGACTCACCGGCCTGTGGGCGGCCGCCGCCGCCCTGATGATGGTGGTCGGTATTCAACTGCCGCGTCGATTGGCCGAGTTGGGCGTGGGGGATCCGCTGGTGGTGGCGATCATGGTGATGGTCACCGGTGGAGCCGCCTCGGCGGTGGTCGGGCTGCTCTTCGGGCGACTGCGCGAGCGCTTCGACCACATCGTCCTCCTGCGGACCGCCGTCCTGCTGTGGACCGTGTCCCTCCTGGTGTTCGCCGTGGCGGATCGGGCCTGGTTGCTGATCGCCGTTCCCCTGCTGAACGGGGTGGGGAACGGTCTGGTGATGCCGTCCACCACCGCGCTGATCGACCGCGCGGTACCGGAGGGACGACGCGGGCTGGCCACCTCCCTCCAGGCCACGGCGATGTTCGGGGGGCAGTTCGCCTCCCCGTTGATCTTCGGCTCCCTGGTGGACTCCCGGTCGGTCACCTCGGCGGCTCTGGCCGCGGCGGCGGGAACCGTCCTCCTGCTCCTCGCCCTCACCCGCCTGCGCCGCGCTCTCCCGGCCCCGGCGGTAACGGAACCCCGGGGCGCCGTTCACCGGACCTCCGATCCGGGGTCCGCACCCCGCTCCGTCGACGAGAAGAGGACATAGGGTCGGGGCGCGGGTCGTCCCACCCGTTGAACCGACGAATCGAACGGAGCGGACGCATGGGCTCGGCGAGGGGAACGCGCGGACCGGAGGACGCCCCCGGGGCGTGCGACGGCGGTGTGATCGGGTACGAGGACGTGAAGCGCGCGGCGGAACGGATCGCGGGGGGCGTGCGACCGGTGACGGTGGCCCCGGTGGAGGACCCGGACGGCGGCCCGATGTCGTTCGCCCTGGAGTACCTCCAGCACACCGGCTCGTTCAAGATGCGCGGCGCGCTGAACTTCACCGTCGCCCACCGGGACGCCGGGGAGATCCCCGGGGCGGGCGTGGTCATCGCGTCGGGCGGGAACGCCGGACTGGCCTGCGCCCTGGCGGCCGGCCGGGTGGGGGTGCCGGCGACGGTGTTCGTGCCGGAGACCGCGCCGGCCGTGAAGGTGGCCCGACTGCGGGCGCTGGGGGCCCGGGTGGAGGCGGTGGGCCGGGAGTACGCGGAGGCCGCCGGGGCGGCCCGGCACTTCGCGGCGGAGACCGGGGCACTGGCCTCGCACGCCTACGATCACCCGCTGATCGCGGCCGGGGCCGGAACCTTGGTGGAGGAGATCCTGGCCGCCCGACCGTCGGTGACCACGCTGGTGGTCGCGGTGGGCGGCGGCGGACTGTTCGCGGGAGTGGCCACGGCCGCCGCCGAACACGGCCTGCGGGTGGTGGCGGTGGAGCCGGAGGGGGCGAGGGCGCTGGGCGCCGCGCTGGAGGCCGGGGAGCCGGTGGACGTGCCGGTGGAGTCGGTGGCGGCGGATTCGCTGGGGGCGCGGCGGGTGTCGGCGGAGGCCCTGCGTCGGGCGCGTTCGGAGCACGTCCGCTCGGTGCTGGTGCCGGACACGGAGATCGTCGCGGCACGCCGCCGGTTGTGGACGGAGCACCGGATCGCCGTCGAGTTCGGCGCGGCCACCGCACTGGCCGCGCCGTGGTCCGGCGTGTTCCGTCCCGAGGAGGGGGAGGAACCCTGTGTCGTGCTGTGCGGGGCCAACACGGACCCCGCGGATCTGTCCGCGGTCGCCGACCCCGGGGTGCCGACCACCCCGTGACGGCTTGCGGCCGGCGCGGGGCCGACCGGCGTGACCGTTCTCCGGCCGACGGCGTGAGGGGACGCCGGGAGGGTCGGGTGACGGGCCGGCGGGCGGCCGGACCGATGGGTTCGGACCGGGTTCGGACCGACGCGAAGAGGGACGGGTGGAGAGCGATCAGAAGACCGCCTCGGTCTCCTCCATCCGGTTCTCCGGCACCCGCTTGAGCTCGGTGGTGGCGTCGGCCAGCGGCACCATCGCGATGTCGGTGCCGCGCAGGGAGGTCATCATGCCGAAGTCGCCCCGGTGGGCGGCCTCCACGGCGTGCCAGCCGAAGCGGGTGGCGAGCACCCGGTCGTAGGCGGTGGGGACTCCGCCGCGCTGCACGTGGCCGAGGATGACCGGACGGGCCTCCTTGCCCAGGCGCCGCTCCAACTCGCCGGCGAGCCGGTAGCCGATGCCGGCGAACCGCTCGTGGCCGTACTGGTCGATCTCGCCCTTCTCGTAGGGCATGCTGCCCTCGGCGGGGCGGGCCCCCTCGGCGACGCAGATCACCGCGAACTTCTTGCCCCGGGCGAAGCGCTCCTCGACCATGTCGCAGAGCCGGTCCACGCGGAAGGGTCGCTCGGGGATGCAGATGCCGTGGGCGCCGCCGGCCATGCCGGACTCCAACGCGATCCACCCGGCGTGCCGGCCCATCACCTCGACGACCATCACCCGCTGGTGGGATTCGGCGGTGGTCTTCAGACGGTCTATGGCCTCGGTCGCGACCATCACCGCGGTGTCGAAACCGAATGTGCGGTCGGTGGCGGAGATGTCGTTGTCGATGGTCTTGGGCACACCCACGACGGGGAGCCCGGCGTCGGAGAGCATGCTGGCGGCGGTGAGGGTGCCCTCGCCGCCGATCGGGATGAGGGCGTCCAGGCCCAGCTCCCGTCCCAACTGCTCGGCGTTGGCGCAGGCGTCCCGGAGCCGTCCGCGCTCCAGTCGGCTGGAGCCCAGGACGGTGCCGCCCCGGGCCAGGATGCCGCTGACGGCGTTGATGTCGAGCTTGCGGTAGCGGCCCTCGAGGAGGCCCTTGAAGCCGTCCTCGAAACCGAGGACCTCGTCACCGTGGTCCACTACCGCGCGATGGACCACCGAGCGGATCACGGCGTTGAGTCCCGGGCAGTCTCCGCCCGCGGTGAGAACGCCAATACGCATGGGTCTCTCTCCTGGTCGTAGGGGAAGTCTCGGGTTCACCGGCCCCCCGGTCGCATGGGTCGGGGGAGGCGGGAGGCCGCGCCCTCGAGGCCATCGGGATTGTGTCACGCCCGTACCACGCGTCCGCACGGTCACCCGGCCCCGGTCCGGGCGGGGCGCGCCCCCGAACCACCCCCATAGCGAGGGCCTAACCCCCGGGGCCGGGTAATGTCAAGAGTGCGGACATCCTGGATCGGGCGAAGCGGGCGGTCGTCTGTTCGAGTACCCGGCGATCCCGGTACCCAACCCGGCGCCGTCCCGGTGGGAGACCCCTGCCGACCGGCCCGGGGGCACGGCCGGTCGCCCGACCGGTGTGTCCGGTACGGCGGAACCGACCGAGGACCCCGAACGACGACGGGCCGACCGGCCCGGGAGGCGAGGACCCGCGTGGCGCGCAGCGTGTACGTGACCGGCATCGGCCGAGGGGACGGCCGGCAGGTGATCGAGCTGGGGGTGATGGAGCTGCTGACCCGGCGGGTCGACCGGGTCGGGGTCTTCAGACCACTCGGCCACGGCGGCTCCGATCCCGTGCTGGACCTGCTGCGCTCCCGTTACCGGCTGGTGCAACCCATCGCCTCCATGGTCGGCACCACCTACGCCGCCGCCGCCTCGCTGCAGGCCGAACTGGGCACCGACGAGCTGGTCTCCCGCCTGGTGGACCGCTACCACGCCGTGGCCGAGGAACACGAGGCGGTCGTGATCCTGGGCACCGACTTCGCCGACACCGGACTGCCGGCCGAGCTGGCGCTCAACGCCCGGCTGGCCAACGAGTTCGGCGCCGTGGTCCTGCCGGTCGTGGCGGGGCTGGACCGGGACGCCGAGGCGGTCGTCGCCGAGGTGCGCAACGCCCATCACGCCTACACCTCGCTGGGCTGCCAGGTGATCGCCACCATCGCCAACCGGGTGCGTGACTCGCACGCCCGCGCGGCCGCCCGTGAGCTGGGACGTCACCTACCGGAGCCGGTTTACGTACTACCCGAGGATCCGGCGCTGTCGGCTCCGACGGTGGCGCAGATCGCCGAGGCCCTGGACGCCGTGGTGCTGCTGGGCGACCACAACGGCCTGGCCCGGGACGTGCGGAACTTCGTCTTCGGCGGCGCGATGCTGCCGACCTTCCTCAACGCGCTGACCGAGGGTTGCATGGTCGTGACCCCCGGCGACCGGGCCGATCTGGTGGTCGGCGCGCTGGCCGCGCACTCCGCCGGCTCACCACCGATCGCGGGCATCCTGCTGACCCTGGGCGAGAAGCCCGGCGGGGAGACCCTGACCCTGGCCGACCGGCTGGCTCCCGGCACGCCCGTGCTGTCGGTGCCGGGTGGTTCCTTCCCCACCGCGCAGGAGCTCTTCGGCCTGGAGGGCAAGTTGACCGCCGGCACCCCGCGCAAGGCGGAGATCGCGCTCGGCCTGTTCGAGACCCGGGTGGACACCGACCAGCTCACCGAGCGGCTCTCGGTGGCCCGCAACGGCCGGGTCACCCCGATGATGTTCGAGCACGAGCTGATCGAGCGGGCCCGCTCGGACCGCCGACACGTGGTGCTCCCGGAGAGTACCGACGAGCGGGTGCTGCGGGCGGCCGAGGTACTGCTGCGGCGGCGGGTGTGCGATCTGACGCTGCTCGGCGACGAGACCGCCGTGCGCCGTCGGGCGGGTGAACTGGGCCTGACCCTCCCGTTGTTGGCCGCCGACGAGGTTCCCGAGGGGTCCGGCGCGCACGCCCGGGTGGTGGATCCCCAGACCTCCCCGCTGCGCGAGCGGTTCGCCGAGCTGTACGCGGGGCTGCGGGCGCACCGGGGCGTCACCCCGGAGTTGGCGTACGACGTGGTCGCGGAGGTCTCCTACTTCGGCACCCTGATGGTCCGCGAGGGCCTGGCCGACGGCATGGTGTCCGGCGCCACCCACTCCACCGCCGCCACCATCCGCCCGGCCTTCGAGGTGATCCGCACCGTCCCGGACGCCTCCAACGTCTCCTCGGTGTTCTTCATGTGTCTGGCCGACCGGGTGCTGGTCTACGGCGACTGCGCGGTGATCCCGGATCCCGACGCCGAGCAGCTGGCCGACATCGCCATCCAGTCCGCCGACACCGCCGCCCGGTTCGGGGTGGAGCCGAGGATCGCGATGCTCTCCTACTCCACCGGCACCTCCGGCTCGGGCGCGGATGTGGACAAGGTGCGCTCCGCCACCGAACTGGTCCGCGAGCGCCGGCCGGACCTGCCGGTCGAAGGGCCCATCCAGTACGACGCGGCGGTCGAGCCGTCCGTGGCGGCGACCAAGCTGCCGGAGTCCGAGGTGGCCGGGAAGGCGACGGTGCTGATCTTCCCGGACCTGAACACCGGCAACAACACCTACAAGGCGGTGCAACGGTCGGCCGGAGCGGTGGCGGTCGGGCCGGTGCTCCAAGGGCTGCGCAAGCCGGTGAACGACCTGTCGCGCGGGGCACTGGTGCAGGACATCGTCACCACGGTGGCGATCACCGCGATCCAGGCGCAGGCCCTGAGCCGGCGCCCGGGGGCCGGCCCCGCCGCCGACACCGACTGACCCCGGGCGCGGTCGGGGGCGGCCGGCCCCGACCGCGCCCCTCCCCGACGGCGCCCGCCCACAGACGGTGCCCATCCATCGAAGAAAGAGGAACACGATGACCGACGGCCGCGTCCTGGTGCTGAACTCCGGTTCGTCCTCGGTGAAGTACCAGCTGGTCGACATGGCCGACCGGTCCCGGCCCGCCGCCGGGATCGTGGAGCGGATCGGGGAGCGGCGGGCGCGGCTGACGCACACCGCCGCCGACGGCAGCCGTCGGAGCCGCGAGGAGTCGATACCCGACCACCGGGCCGCCCTGGAGACGCTGGCCGCCGAGCTGGCCGCCGACGGGATGGGCTTCGACTCCCCCGGCCTGGTCGCGGTCGGCCACCGGGTGGTGCACGGCGGGCGGCGGTTCACCGAGCCGACCCGGGTGACGCCCGAGGTGGAGGCCGAGATCGAGCGGCTGGTGCCGCTGGCCCCGCTGCACAACCCCGCCAACCTCACCGGCATCCGCACCGCCCGCGCGCTCAACCCGGACCTGCCGCAGGTCGCGGTCTTCGACACCGCCTTCCACACCACCGTCCCCGAGGCCGCCGCCCGCTACGCGATCGACACGGAGGTGGCCGACGCGCACCGCATCCGCCGCTACGGCTTCCACGGCACCTCGCACGCCCACGTCTCGCGGGCCTGCGCCCGACTGTTGGGCCGGGACCCGTCGGAGGTGAACGTCATCGTGCTGCACCTGGGGAACGGCGCCTCCGCCTCGGCGGTGGCGGGCGGCCGGTGCGTGGAGACCTCGATGGGGCTCACCCCGTTGGAGGGCCTGGTGATGGGCACCCGCTCCGGCGACGTGGACCCGGCGGTGATCTTCCACCTGACGCGGGTGGCGGGCATGTCGGTGGACGCGGTCGACGAGCTGCTCAACATGCGCTCGGGGCTGATCGGCCTGTGCGGGGACAACGACATGCGGGAGATCCGGCGCCGGATCGACGCGGGCGGGGAGGACGGCGAGCGGGCCCGGCTGGCGTTCGACGTGTACACCCACCGGCTGCGGAAATACGTCGGGGCGTACACCGCCGTACTGGGCCGGGTCGACGCGATCGCCTTCACCGCCGGCGTCGGGGAGAACTCCGCCGAGGTGCGGGCGGCGGTCGTCGCCGGTATGGAGGAGGGACTGGGCCCGGTGGTGGATCCGGAGCGCAACGCGCGCCGGACGGACGGCCCCCGGATCATCTCCCCGGAGTACGCTCGGGTCGCGGTCGCCGTGGTTCCGACGGACGAGGAGCTGGAGATCGCCGTGCAGGCGCACGCGCTGGTGACCGGCTGACCGATCCCGGGGCGCCCGGTGGTCCGGCCGCCGTCCCGGCCCGTCGGGGCCCCGCCCCGGGGCGGCCCCCGGGCCGCCGGAAGCGTGGCCGTCGCCCGCCCCGCGCCCGTTCCCACCCGCCAGGATTATTCTCCGGCTGAACAAACGATAGGATCGTTTCCATGCGCCGTTCCAAGATCGTCTGCACCCTGGGCCCCGCCGTGGACTCCTTCGATCAGCTGAAGAACCTGATCGAGGCCGGCATGAACGTGGCCCGCTTCAACATGAGCCACGGCAGCCACCCCGAACACGAGGACCGGTACCACCGCCTGCGCAAGGCGAGCGAGGAGAGCGGACGGGCCGTCGGCGTGCTGGCCGACCTCCAGGGACCGAAGATCCGGCTGGAGACCTTCGCCGAGGGCCCGGTCGAGCTGGTGCGCGGCGACCAGTTCACCATCACCACCGAGGACGTCCCCGGCGACCGGACGATCTGCGGCACCACCTACAAGGGACTGCCCGGTGACGTCACCAAGGGTGAGAGCATCCTCATCAACGACGGCAACGTCGCCCTCCAGGTCACCGAGGTCGAGGGCCCCCGGGTGCACACCATCGTCATCGAGGGCGGGGTGATCTCCGACCACAAGGGGATCAACCTGCCGGGCGTGGCGGTCAACGTCCCCGCGCTGTCCGGGAAGGACGTCGAGGACCTGGAGTTCGCCCTGCGGATGGGCTGCGACATGGTCGCGCTCTCCTTCGTGCGCAACGCCGACGACGTGCGGGACGTGCACGCCGTGATGGACCGGGTCGGCCGGCGTGTCCCGGTGATCGCGAAGGTGGAGAAGCCGCAGGCCGTCGACAACATGGAGGAGATCGTCCTCGCCTTCGACGGCGTCATGGTGGCGCGCGGCGACCTCGCCGTGGAGTACCCGCTGGAGCGGGTGCCGATGGTGCAGAAGCGGCTGATCGAGATGTGCCGCCGCAACGCCAAGCCGGTGATCGTCGCCACCCAGATGATGGAGTCGATGATCACCAACTCGCGGCCCACCCGCGCCGAGGCCTCCGACGTGGCCAACGCCATCCTGGACGGCGCCGACGCGGTCATGCTCTCCGCCGAGTCCTCGGTCGGGCAGTACCCGATCGAGACCGTGCGCACCATGTCGAAGATCGTGGTCGCCGCGGAGGCGGAGCTGATCTCCCGGGGCCTGCAGCCGCTGGTACCGGGCAAGAAGCCCCGCACCCAGGGCGGTTCGGTGGCCCGTGCCGCCTGCGAAATGGCCGACTTCCTCGCCGCCACGGCCCTGGTCGCCTTCACCCACTCCGGTGACACCGCCCGCCGGCTCTCCCGCTACCGGGCGAGCCAGCCGATCCTCGCCTTCACCACCGAGGAGGCCACCCGCAACCAGCTGACCCTCAGCTGGGGCGTGGAGACCTTCGTCGTGCCGCACGCCGCCCACACCGACGAGATGGTGCGGACCGTGGACTCCGAACTGCTGAAGCTCAACCGCTTCCACGAGGACGAGGTCATGATCATGACGGCGGGCTCCCCGCCCGGCGTCGCCGGCACCACCAACATGGTGCGGGTGCTGCACCTGGGCCGCGACAGCTGAGCCCCACGGGCCGGACACCGCGACCGGCCCGGCCCCTCGAACGGCGCCCCGCGCCGGGTCATCCCTCCCCCTCGTCGGGACGGGCCCCGGGCGGGGCGCCGTCGTGCGCGGGCACGCCCCGGGGAGAGGTCCGCCGACCGGGGAAGCGCCCCCGGCCGAGGCCGGTGCGTGGCCCCCGCCCGGCTGTGCGCCGATGGTGGCGCAGAACACGAGAGGGCACAAGACATCGACTACCGACGAGTAGGACAAGGCCCCGGCAGGAGCGGATCCCCCTCCTCATCGATCACGGAGAGCCATCGGAACGGCGATTCGACTTTCGAGCTCGCCCACTGGAATACGCATGAAACGCGCCGGTGATCCAAGCGGACGGACACGGAAAGCCACGGCGGTCGCGATTACCGGGTTTCGGCGAAGCACGACCGTCGAAAGCACCCCCGGGGCGGGTGGTCGGGATGTGTCGAGCGGTTCCCCCGGGCCGGACGGGACGGGTGCGCCGAAACACGACGCCCCGACCCGCCGGGAGTCGGCGGGCCGGGGCGTGGTGGTGTCGGGATCCCGGGATGACGACGCGTCGGGTCGGTGGCCCGGCGCTTTCTCAGAAGAGGACGCGGCTGAGCGCGCCCCGCGCCGAGAGCACCCTCGGATCCTCGGAGCCGACCACCTCGAAGAGTTCCAGCAGTCGCACCCGGGCGACGTTCCGGTCCTCACCGACCGACCGCCGGACGGTGTCCACCAACCGGGCGAAGGCGTCCTCGACATGGCCACCGGCCAGGTCCAGATCCGCGACCGCCAACTGGGCCCGCACGTCCGTCGGGTCGTCCGCCGCCTTCTTGCGGGCCTCCCTGCCGTCACCCAACTCCTGGAGGCGATTGAGGAGTTCGGCCTGACCCAGCCCCAACCGGGCCTCGGTGTTGGTCGGATCGTCGGACAGGACATTCCGGTAGGCGCGGACGGCACCGGCGAGGTCACCGGAGTCCAGCGCGTCGTGCGCGGCGGCGAGGGCGGGGTCCGAGGGCGGCTCGGGCACCGCCGTCGGCTCCGGCACGGCGGCGGGATCCACCGGCGCGCCGGTGATCCCGAAGCGCTGCTCGGCGGCGAGGATGAGCTGGTCCAGCACCTGCCGGATCTGCGCCTCGGGAGCGGCCCCCTGGAACAGCGGCAGTGCCTGTCCGGCGACCACCGCGAAGACCGCGGGGATGCCCTGGACGCCGAACTGCTGGAACAGCATCTGGTTGCGGTCGACGTCGATCTTGGCCAACAGGAAGCGGCCGGCGTACTCCCGGGCCAGGTTCTCCAGGACCGGGCTCAGCTGCTTGCACGGCTGGCACCAGTCGGCCCAGAAGTCGATGACCACGGGCACCTCGGCGCTGCGCTGCAGCACCTCCCGCTCGAAGTCCGCCTCGTCGACGTCGAACACGAGGGAAACGGCTCCGGCCGCGGGGGTTCCCTCCCCGTCCCCCGTCGCTTCGGTCGCGCGCCGGGCGCGAGCCTCCTCGGCCTTCTGCTTGGCCTCGGCCGCCGCCTTGACTGCGGAGAGATCGACGGCACCGCTCATCGGCATGTTGCGTGGCTGCATGGGAACAGTCTCCCCCCTCCGCCGACCGATCGGGTACGCGCACCGGTGACATCCGGCGGCGGGTCCCCGCGAAATGGCAGCACGACTCCCGCGCACCACTCTCCGTGGTCGAAACCGCACCGGGTCGGGGCTCTCGTCCCGGCGGGGCCGCGCGGCGCACACCCTTCCGAGGACCCCTCAACGGACCGCCGGGGGTCGTCCCGGGCGGTCCCCGGCGATCCCACCGCACCGTACGCGCCGTCCCGACGGAGGTCGGGGGAGCGGGCGGTCACGGTGGATGTCCCGGCCCGGGCCGGCGTGACGGGTCGGACCGCACGGCGCCGGGCCACCACCGGGGACCCGGCGGTGATCGGGCCGGCTCCCGGGAGCCGCCGACGCCTCGGCGGCCCGGCCGACCCGGCCCCGGCCGGGCCGCCCCGTGTCCGGATCACGTCTCCCCACCGACGGAACCCACCGCCCCTCCCGCATCGACCGCGTGCCGCCCGGGGAGGAACGACGGGGACCGGTGAGGGGTACGGGAACGGCCGGCACGACCGGAAACGAAACGAAGGGGTGCGTGCACCGATGGTGCTGCTGCTGTTCGGGGTGATCGCGGCGATCGCGGCGGGGTTGCTCGCCGCCGGCGTGAAGAGGGTCCGGCCCGGCGAGGTGGCGGTGGTGGAGCGCGCCGGCACGCTCCACCGCACGCTGCCGGCCGGAACCCACCTGCTGGTCCCGCTGCGCGACCGCGTCCGTGCCCGGCTCGACCTCGGGGAACGAGCGTTGAACCTGTCCCCGCGCACCGCGCACGCCGGGGACCGACACCAGGTGACGGTGGCCTGCCGGGTGCGCTGGACGGTGGGCGACCCCGAGCGGGCCGTGTACACGGCGGCGGACGGGCCGCGGGCCCTGGAGCACCTGCTGGACGTGGAGATCCGCTCGGCGGTCGCCACCATGCTCGCGGCGGAGGTCCCGCACCGGCGGGTGGAGTTGGAGGAGCGACTGTGGGAGGCGATGCGGGAGGCCGGGGCCGAGCGGGGGATGAACGTACTGGCGGTGGAGTTCGACGAGTTGGCGCCCACCCGGCCCGAGGCCGCCCGTCGGCTCCCACCGGGTCCGTCCTCGCCCGGGGGCGCCGGCGGTGGGTCCGGTGGTATGCCGGGCCCGCCCGGCCCCACCGGCCCGGGGCCCGACCCGGACGGCCCGGCGCGGTACGGCCGGGGCTGATCCCGGCCGCACGGAGGAACCCCGATACCGGCCCGGCGGCGACGGGGTGCCGGGCCCCGACGGTGCGCACGCCGCTTCCCGGAACACCGCCCCGGAGGGCGGCGGCGCCCTCCGGGGCCCCGTCGCACGGGCCCCGCGCCGTCTCCGTCGGCGACCGGGCCGCCCGACGGGAAAACCCGGCCCCGACCACGGACCGGGCCCCGCCGGCACGCGCGCCGATACCCGGGCCACGCACCGGACACGGCACGGGTCACCCCGCCGGGAACCCACGGTGTTCGACCACCGAACCGGGGCGGTGGCACGGCACCGCCGGGCGCCGGGCGCCGGGCGCCGGGCGCCGGGCACGGAAGGGTGCCGGGCACGGGGGACCGCCCCGGCACCTCTCCACGGGTGGCAACCCTCTCGGGGCCCGGAGCCGGACGCCTCAGAAGCCCGGCGGTTCCGTGTAGGTGCCCCACTCCTCGCGCAGCGCGTCGCAGATCTCCCCGAGGGTGGCCTCGGCCCGGACCGCCACCAGCATCGGCTCGATCATGTTCGCCCCCGAACGGGCCGCCTCGACCATGGCCGCCAGCCCGGCCCGCACCGCCGCGTCGTCCCGCGCGGCGCGGCGCTCGCCCAGGGCCCGCACCTGGTCGCGTTCCACCTCGTGGCCGACCCGCAGGATCTCCAGGTCCCCGGTGACCGAGCCGGTGTGGCAGTTGACGCCGACGACCCTCTTCTCGCCCTTCTCCAGCGCCCGCTGGTAGCTGAAGGCGGCCTCGGCGATGTTGCCGGTGAACCAGCCGTCCTCGATGCCGCGCAGCAGGCCGGAGGTGATCGGGCCGATGGGGTGGTTGCCCTCCGGGACGGCCCGCCGGCCGCGTTCGGTGATCTCCTCGAAGATCTTCTCCGCGTCGGCCTCGATCCGGTCGGTGAGCTGCTCGACGTACCAGGAGCCGCCGAGCGGGTCGGCGACGTTGGTGACGCCGATCTCCTCCATGAGCACCTGCTGGGTGCGCAGCGCGATCTCGGCGGCGCGCTCGCTGGGCAGGGCCAGGGTCTCGTCCAGGGCGTTGGTGTGCAGGGAGTTGGTACCGCCCAGGACGGCGGCCAGGGCCTCGACGGCGGTGCGCACCACGTTGTTGTAGGGCTGCTGGGCGGTGAGCGAGACACCGGCGGTCTGGGTGTGGAAGCGCAGCCACTGCGCCTTCTCGGTGCGCGCGCCGTACACGTCACGCATCCATCGCGCCCAGATCCGGCGGGCGGCCCGGAACTTGGCGATCTCCTCGAAGAAGTCCAGGTGCGCGTCGAAGAAGAAGGACAGGCCGGGGGCGAAGGTGTCCACGTCCAGGCCCCGGGACAGGCCGAGTTCGACGTAGCCGAAGCCGTCGGCGAGGGTGTAGGCCAGCTCCTGCGCGGCCGTGGAGCCCGCTTCCCTGATGTGGTAGCCGGAGACGGAGAGCGGCTTGTAGGCGGGGATGCCGACCGCGCAGTGCTCCATCAGGTCACCGATCAGCCGCAGGTGCGGCTCGGGGGCGAACAGCCACTCCTTCTGCGCGATGTACTCCTTGAAGATGTCGGTCTGCAGGGTGCCGTTGAGCACGGCGGGGTCCACGCCCTGGCGCTCGGCGGCGACCAGGTACATGCAGAAGACGGGGACGGCGGGGCCGCTGATGGTCATCGAGGTGGTGACGTCGCCCAGCGGGATGTCCCGGAAGAGGACCTCCATGTCGGCGGCGGAGTCGATGGCGACGCCGCAGTGGCCCACCTCGCCCAGCGATCGGGGGTCGTCGGAGTCGCGGCCCATCAGGGTGGGCATGTCGAAGGCCACCGAGAGGCCTCCGCCGCCGGCCTCCAGGATCATCCGGTACCGCTCGTTGGTCTGCTCGGCGTTGCCGAAGCCGGCGAACTGGCGGATGGTCCAGGTGCGGCCCCGGTAGCCGGTGGGGTGCAGGCCGCGGGTGTAGGGGAACTCACCGGGCCAGCCGATGCGCTCGAAGCCCTCGTAGCGGTCGCCGGGGCGGGGGCCGTAGACCGGATCCACCGGGTCCCCGGAGAGCGTGGTGAAGTCGGCGTCCCGCTTGCGTGCGGCGTCGTACCGGGCCTGCCACCGTCGGCGGCCCTCAGCGATGGCGTCAGCGTCCATGCCCCCAATTTACTTGGACGTCCAAGTAATTTCCAGGGCGCGACCCGCCGGGACGACACCGCCCCGCCCCCGGGCGTGCGGGGGCGGGGCGGTGGAAGGCGCCGGGGCGCGGGTGTCAGGCGGAGCCGACCTTCGCGGAGGTACCGGCCTCCCCGTCGAGGGCTCCGGAACCGTCGGCGTAGTCGTCGTCCCGCTCGAGCAGCGGCTCGATCTCGGCACGGACGGTGCGTTCCACGAAGAAGGCGACGAACGGGATGGTCCCCGACAGCAGCACCCACAGCAGCTTGCCGAACGACCAGCGGGCCTTCTGCCCCAGGTCGAAGGCGAAGATCAGGTACACGATGTAGAGCACGCCGTGGGTCTGGGACACCACGAAGGTGATGTCCTCCCCCATCCCGAAGCCGTACTTGAAGACCATGCAGGTGCTCAGCACCAACAGCATGACCGCGGTCACGTAGGCCATCACCCGGTAGCGGGTCAGCACACTCGGCTTCATGCCCGCAGCCTAACGCGGCCGGTTTCCGGTGATTCCACCCGGGGCCGGCGAAACCGCCCCCGCGCCACCGGCGTCGTCGTGCCAAGGCCGCCTCGGCCGCCGGTCCCGCGCTCCGCGCCGGTCCCCGACTGTCACTCCTCGAAGTCGCGGGCGGCGACCCGCAGCGGGCGCAGGAGCGCGAAGACCTCCCGGCACTCCTCCTCGTCGTAGACGCCCAGCCCGAAGTCCATCGCCATCAGATCGCGGGTGGCCGCCTCACAGACCTCGCGGCCCCGGTCGGTGATCGAGGCGAGCGTGCCCCGCCCGTCGTGCGGGTTGGGGCGCTTGGTGACCAGCCCGGCCCGGACCAGTCGATCGACCGTGTTGGTCACCGAGGTGGGATGCACCATCAGGCGCTCCCCGATCTTGGACATGGGCAGCTCGCCGGCCTTGCTGAAGGTGAGCAGCACCAGCGCCTCGTACCGGGCGAAGGTCAGACCGTAGGGCTTGACGACGGAGTCCACCTCGGCGAGCAGGATCTGGTGCGCGCGCATGATGGAGGTGATGGCCGCCATCGAGGGGACCTCGCCCCAGCGGTCGGTCCACAGCTCCGCGGCACGGGCGATCGGATCGAACGTCAGGCTGAGCGGTTTCGGCACGGCCCCGACCCTACCGGCAGGTCACATCGCGGGGCGGGGCCGTCTCGGGAATTGGCCGGCCCTCCTCCCCGGACCCCGGTCCCGGCCCCGCACACCGGTCGCCCCACCGGATCCGGGGGCTCCGGCGGGGTGGGGCCGGGACGGTACACCCCACCCGAAAGCACCCTCGAACCTCCCTCCCGATCACGCGGCGTCATGACACGATTGCGGTATGCACGGCAGCCCCTCGGCGACCACCGACCCCGGCCCGACCGCTCCTCTTCCCCGCCTTCTCCGTCTTGCCCGTCTTGCCCGTTCCTTCGGATCCCCGCGTTCGGCCCCGCCCCCGGGACGGGGGTCGCGTGCCTTCCCGGGCGTGCCCGTCCTGCTCGCCGCGCTGCTCACCCTCGGCTGCTCCGGCGCCGGCCCCGATGGGAACGCCTCCTCCGAGGGGCAGCCCGGCAGCAACGGCAGCACCCTGCCGGTCCCCACCGACGGGGACACCGAGGGCCGACGGATCGTCGTGGACGGCGAGCTGTGGGTGGACCCGCGCAGCCCCGCCGCCCTGCAGATCGCCGAGTGGCGGGCCGAGGGCCGCGACGAGGACGCCGAGATGCTGCGGACGCTGGCCGAACAGCCGCTCGCCGAGTGGCCACCCGGCGAGGGCGGTGACCCGGGCCCGCGCATCCGCGAGGTGGCGCGCGCCGCCGGCGCGCAGGAGCGCACCGCGGTGTTCGTCGCCTACAACGTCCCCCACCGCGACTGCGGCCAGTACTCGCGCGGCGGCGCCGGCGACGGGGAGGCGTACCGGTCCTGGATCGGCTCCTTCGCCGACAACATCGGCGACGCCGAGGCCATCGTGATCCTGGAGCCGGACGCCGTGCCGCACATCGTGGACGGCTGCACCGCGCCCATCCACCACGAGGAGCGGTACACCGCGCTCTCCGAGGCGGTGGACCGGCTCGGCGCGCTGCCGCGCACCCGGGTCTACATCGACGCCGGCAACCCCACCTGGATCGCCGACCCGGCCGACCTGGTGGAACCGCTGCGCCGCGCCGGGATCGACCGGGCGGACGGCTTCGCGCTGAACGTCTCCAACTACCGCCCCACCGAGGAGGTCGTCGCCTACGGTCGGGAACTCTCCGAACTGCTGGGCGGCGCCCGTTTCGTGGTGGACACCAGCCGCAACGGCAACGGGCCGCTGGAGGGCGACCCCGCGGAGGCGTGGTGCAACCCGCCGGGCCGGGCGCTGGGCACGCCGCCCACCACGGAGACCGGCGACCCGCTGATCGACGCCCACCTGTGGATCAAACGGCCCGGCGAGTCCGACGGCGAGTGCCGGGGCGGACCGCCCGCCGGGGAGTGGTGGCCGGAGTACGCGCTGGAACTGGTCAGCGCCGGCCGGCGCTGACCGCCGCCACCGGCCGCCGGCCGTTCGCGGAGCGGGCGGGCGGGCGTTTCCGTACCGCGCCCGGTCACGGGAATCCGTTGGTGTCCTCGCGTCCCCGGTGTTGGAATGCGCGCATGGATCATGACGAGGTGCTGCGCCTGTTCGACCACCGGATGCGGCGTGACGCCCCGCCGGACCATGCCGGCGTGCGTGTCGAGCGCGTGGGGAACGTGGTCCGGTGGACCGGCGGGCCGAACGACTGGAACGGTGTCGTGTGGTCCGACCTCGACGCCGCGAACGCGGACGCCGCGATCGCCGAGCAGGTGCGGCACTACGGCGCGCTCGGGTTCGGATTCGAATGGAAGACCTACTCACACGACACCCCCGCCGACCTCGGCGAGCGGTTGCTGCGCGCCGGGTTCACGGCCGGGGATCCCGAGAGCCTGATGGTCGCCGAGACCTCCGCCCCGACCGCCCCGACCGCCCCGACCGATCAAGTCGAACGCGCCGGCGGTTTCCGGCTCGTGGACATGACCGACGAGGTGGGCATCGACCTGGCGATCGAGGTGCACGAGGCCGCGTTCGGCACCGACGGTGGGCGGTTGCGCGGCCAACTGCTCGAGCGGCTCGCGCACGCCCCCGACAGCTTCGTGGTGACCCTGGCCATGACCGGTGACCGGCCCGTCGGATCGGCTCGCGTCGAGTTCGCCCCGGGCGCGGACTTCGCCGGTCTGTGGGGTGGTGGCATCGTCGAGGAGTTTCGTGGTCGTGGCCTCTACCGGGGCCTGGTGGCACACCGGTCCGGCCTGGCGGCCTGCCGGGGAGTACCCCTCCTCCTGGTCGACGCCATGCCGACGAGCCGCCCGATCCTCCGGCGGCTCGGCTTCGAACGCCTCGGCACGACGACGCCCTACCTGTGCGCGCCCCGGGACGTCTCCGGGCGTCCTTCCGGGTCACCCCGCCGGGTGGGCCCGGCTCCGGGCCCCGCGCCGACATCACCGTTCGTCCCGCACGGGGGAGCCGACCCCGGCCCGTCGAGGGGAACGACGGACCGGGACCGGCGATCGGGGCCCGGGGGCGCCCCTGAAGGGGCACCCCGTCAGGGCAGGTGAACCCAGTGCGCCTCGGAGAAGGCGCCCCCGGCGTCGACGACGAAGAGCATGTACCAGCCGGGTGGGGTCAGCGAACGGTCCTCCGGGATGTCCAGGGTCAGCTCGTCGCCGTCCGCCGCCGTGATCCCCACCGCGATCGAGCGCTGCTCGACATCGGTGGTGTGGGTGACCGCGCCGGGTCGGACCAGGCGGGCCGCCCCGATCCGCTCGGCGTCCGGCACCCGGAAGACGGACTCGGCGCCGCGCGCCGGCTCCCGGGGTCCGTCCTCGATGACCGGCCGGCCGGCCACGCCGTCCTTGGCGGCGCTCTCCGCGCGGTGCAGGGCGGGCGGGGTGTAGACCTCCACCCGCTGTTCGAAGCGGCCCATCCGGGTGTTGTCCGCGTCGGCGAACAGCGGGTCGGAGCCGAAGGTGGCGACCCGGCCGTCGGGCAGCAGCAGCGCCTCGGCGTGGTAGTTGCGCGGCACGGTCGGGTCGGCGGCGGCCCGGAAGGAGTCGGTCGCCGGGTCGTAGAACTGCGCCTTGAGGACATCGCTCCTCCCGCGTCCCCGGTAGTCCTCCGAGCCGCCGGTGGTGAAGACGGTGTCGTCCGGCATGATCACGCTGTTGAGGTAGCGGGTGCCCTGCGGCAGTTCGGCCGCGTCGCGGTAGCGGGGCTCGTCCTCGGTGAGGTCGATGACGGAGGTGCGGGGCGTGGAGTCCTCGGACTCGCCGACCCCGCCGCCACCGAGCACCATGAACCGCTGGTCCTGGGCGGGGGGCAGCAACAGGGAGGCGGAGGTCTCCAGTTGGTCGGCGTCGCGCAGGCCGCCGACCTCGGTGAAGGTGTTGGTCTCCAGATCCCAGACGCCGGGTTCGCGACCCTGGTCGGCGGGCCCGTACCCGGCGTTGGAACCGGTGTAGAAGATCTTCCCGCCCTGCGTGAGGAACAGCGCCGGGTAGGTGGGGAAGTACCGCTCGGGCCCCTCCTGCCAGGTCCGCGTCTCCGGGTCGTAGATCTCGTTGATGCCGGGGACGACCTCGCCGATATCGTCCAGGCCGGAGACGGTGAGCACCCGGCCGTCGGGAAGGGTGGTGAGGGTGGGGTACCAGCGGGCCTCGGCCATGGGGGCGACCGGGATGTACCGCTCCGCCACGGGGTCGAACTCGTAGGCCGCCTTGATGCCGTGGAAGTCCTGGTCGTCCAGGGTCAGGGACTCGGCCAGGCCGTAGACGTTCTCGGCGTCCTCGCCGGTGAGCCCGTCCACGGAGTACTGGGCGGGTTCCTCGGTGACCGATCCCTCGCCCTCCTCCACCGCGACGACGAAGACCCGCACCTCGCTCGCGGTGACCTCGACGACGGTGGTCTCCTCGGCGTCCTCCCCGGTGCCGGTGGTCTCGACCCGCTCCTCCTTGTCGGCGGACGGGAGGGTGAATTCGAGCTCCGTCTCGTAGGCGACGCCGTCGGGGGAGCGGAAGACCGTACCGGCGGGGAAGGTGTGCTCGCGGTCGGGGTCCTCGTTCTTGACGACCATGCCGCCGCCGGCGTGTGTCACCTGGTCGCCGAGGAGTTCGTAGCGGGCGGTCCCGCCGGCGACCAGCAACCGACCGTCGGCGAGTTGGGAGTGGCCGGCGCAGAACAGGTCCTCCGGGGTGTCCACGGCGGTCCAGGTGTTGTCCGAGGGGTCCCACAGGACCGTCTCGAAGGTGCCGGCGTCGAACTCCTCCTGGCTGTTGCCGGAGCCGGCGATCAGCATCACCTTGCCGGTGTGCAGCAGCGCGGCGTGAATGGCGTTGGTGCGGTACCGCTCGGGCACGTCGACCAGCGCCCAGGAGCCGTATTCGGCCCGGTACTCGGGACGGGATATGCGGTAGTCGTGCAGGCGGTCCTGGGTGAACCCGACGGCGGCCGGCATGTTCATCCCGGCCAGCAGCAGGGTGACCCCGGTGCCGAGGACGGTCTTGCGCAGGCGGGCGCCGGGAGGCGGGGTCCGGCGGCGGCTCGTGGTGCTCATCGTGCGTCAACTCCCACGGGTCGTGCGGCGGGGGGAAGGGCCGGTGCGGCCGGTGTCTCCGTCGGCTCGACGGCCGTTCCCGGTCCGGTTGGCGGCGGAGTCGGTGCGGACGCGGTCGCGGGGGCGGGGGTTTCGCCGACGGGCTCCGCGGGGGGAGCCGGGCGGGTGTCGGGGGGCGGGAGCCCCGCCGGATCGGGGGGTTCGGCCCGGTCCGGGGATTCGGCGGGATCGGGAGCGGGTGGGTCGGGAGCGGGTGGGCCGGTGGGGTCCGTCAACAGGGCGACACCGGTGAGCGGGACGGGCTCGGCCGGCGCGGTCGCCGGAGCCCGCGCCGCCGGGGCGATCGGCCCCCCGGGGTCGGGGGGCCCGGCGGGACGAACGGGGTCCACCGGCGCGGTCCCCTCCCCGCTCGTCGTCGCGCCCGCCCCGACGAGCGGTGCGTCGTGCCCCGGCGAGACGGGCACGAGGGGCGTCGGGTGGGCCCGGGCGTCCGTCCCGGTCCGGGCGGGGGCGTCGACCCCGCCCGGACCGGTGGGGCCGGCGACCCGCGCCGGCACGGCCACCGGCTCGGCACCGCCGCGCCGGGCCCGCAGCCGACCCACCCACCAGATCGTGATGGGGGCCAGCGAGGCGGCCAGGGCGAGGACGGCCCAGGTGCGCATCGCCACATGGGTGTGGTTCAGGAGGACCGAGATCGTCAGGGACGCGGCGAGCAGGGCGGCCCAGTACAGGTGGAGTCGGAAGGTGGCGGGCCGGTCGGGACTGGCCTCGTTCCCCTTCGGGGTGACGACGAAGCGGCTGCGGCGGCGCAGCAGCGCGTCCATCAGGGATCGGGCCCAGATGGGGGCGGAGATCGCCGACATCGCCATGCCGGCCAGACCGGAGGAACCCTCCGGTTCGTGCGGACTGACGTTGTGCCGGCGGTTCCACAGGTAGAGGCCGATCTGCAGGGCCGCGACATCGCTGTAGAGCATCAGCCACACCGCCGCGGGTACCTGGGTGCCGGAGGCGCCGAGGGTCAGGTACAGCGCGCAGCCGGTGGCGCCGAGGACCCAGGTGACGGCCGCCATCGGGTAGAAGGCCAGCATGAGGGAGTAGCTGAGCAGGCGTCCGGGCGCGTGGCGGGTGCGCCCGTCGAGCCCGCCGCGTCCGTACTGGCGCAGGATCGTCTCGTAGGTGCCCCGGGACCAGCGCATCTGTTGGCTGAAGAAGTCCGTCCAGGAGCTGGGGCCCTCCCCCACCGCCAGTACGTCCGGTGTGTAGACCGAGCGCCAGCGCCGACCGGTCTCCGGGTTGCGGGCCCGGTGCAGTTCGAAGCCGGTGGCCATGTCCTCGGTGATGGAGTCGTACAGCCCGCCGATGGTGCGCAGGGCGGAGATCCGCACGGCGTTGTTGGTGCCGACGAACATGGGGGCGCCGTAGCGGTTCCCGGCGCGCTGGATGAGGGCGTGGAAGAGGAACTGCTGGCTCTCGGCCGCCTTCGTGACGGGGCTGTCGTAGTTGCCGTAGACCTGCGGGCCGACGACGAAGGCCACGTCGGGGTCGCGGAAGTACCCCAGCATCCGCTCCAGGTAGTTCGGCAGCGGCACGTGGTCGGTGTCCACCGAGGCGAAGAGGTCGTACTCGTCCCCGTGTGCGTCCAGCCAGGCGTTGTAGTTGCCGTGTTTGGTGCGGGCCCGGAACGGTCCCGAGGGGCGGTTCCAGCGCTCGACGCCGTGCCGGCTGAAGTGTCGCACGCCCAGTTCGGCGCACAGTTCCCGCATTCCGGGGTCGTCGCCCTCGTCGAGCAGCCAGATGTCGAGCGGTCCGGTGTGCCGCAGGCGCACCGCCGCCTCCAGGGTGGCCCGCACCATGGCGGGTGGTTCCTTGCCCGGTACGCAGGTGGTCAGGAAGGCCACCCGGGTGCCGGGTTCGGGGACCACGGGCACCGGATCGCGGGCCATCAGGGTGGCGTGTGCGATGGAGCAGACGTTGACCAGGCGGAAGAGTTCGATCACTGCGATGCAGCCGAGCATGACGGCGTCGGCCACCAGTAGATGGGTGGGGGCCTGGTCCCGGTCCGTCCAGTGCGACGGCCACACCAGCCACAGCAACAGCGACAGCGACAACAGGGGGGCGAGCGTCATCAGCGCCAGGGCACGTATCCGATGTGGCTCGCGGGACAACAGGCTGCGGTAGCGGACCCGGTAGCCGGGGGCAGGTTCCACGAGTGGCCCCGCCAGGCGGCTGTAGGTCTCGTAGTCGTAGCCCTCTCGCCGCACAACGTCCTCCGTCCAACCGACAAAAGCGTTGGAACAACAACACGACAGGACGAAAGGGATGTCGAACGGGGGCGGTCCGGGAGGGGGAACATCGCGCCGCGGCGGAAGCCGGGAGGGCCCGGTCCGACGGGGCCGGGGGCCGGAAAGCGGTGCCCACCGGAACCCGGGACGGATGACGCCGAAGGAGTGACGGGTACCGGCGGGCGGTGGGCGTCCGGAGCCGACCCGCCCCTCCGCGGCGTGACCCCGCGTCGGATCCGAGGGGTGCTCCCCCGATCGGGCCGGGAGCGGAGGGGCCGTCGGGGATTCGCCCCGGCGGGCGCCGGTCGCATCCGCCGCCCGTCGGGACCCGCACCCCGGGAGCGGCCCGGGGACCCGCGTGGCACCCCGGTACCCCGGCGCCCCGGCGCCCCGGAGAGCCGAAGGCCCGCACCGGCCGATCCCGAGCCCGCGCAGCGCCACAACGGCCGGGGGGCCGAAGGCCCGCGCAGGCCGGACCGGGCCCCTCGGAACACCACCGTACTCCGGGAGTCGGAAGCCCGTACCGGCCCGAACCGGCACGGCACGGGCCCCGGCGGAGCGGTGGGAACCGACGGGGACGGGCGGACGGTGGGGGCCCGACACGCCGCTCGGCCGAACGGGTCCGCCCCACCGAGCGGGACTCGACGGGGCGGGGTGTTCGCGCGGCGGGAACCGCCGGGGCGTCAGGCGCCGACGGTGTCCGATCGCTCGGCGGCGGTACCGGCCGGGGCGTCGGCGGGGGCCCCGGCGCCATCCGCGACGCCCTCCGCCTCCTCGCGACGCAGCCGGCGCTCGGCGAAGAAGCCACCGGTCGGCACGACGGCCATCGCCATGTACCAGGCGGCGGTGGCGAGGGACCAGCGCGCGCGGTTCCAGGCGTCCAGCCAGAACAGGCCGTAGACGACGAAGAGGATGCCGTGCACCATTCCGAGCACCGGCACGGCGTCGAAATCGGTGGTGCGGCGCAGCACGGAGGCGACGAGCAGGAGAAGGAAGGAGACCGCCTCGGGGGCGGACACCAGTCGGAGCCGTCGCAGGGCGGAGACGGTCTTCGGGTCCAAGGGACACTCCCGGTGGGAACGGACGGGGGCACCCACGACGCGGGCACGCCGGGGTGGTCGGGCCCGCGCACCGCGCTTGTGCATCGGTTCACAAGCCCGGTCCCATTGTGGCAGGCCTCCCCCCGGGCACCCCGGGCGGGGTCGCGGCGGGATGCGGGGAGGCGGGCCGGGTCGCCCGCCCCGCGCCGGGGCGCCGGAAGCCGTCGCGTGCCCTCGATCGGCACCGGTTCCGGCTCCCGGGGCGTCCACCACATGTCGGTTCGGACCCGTCGGCTCGCTACAGTCGGGACCATGGACACCCAGAACGGCACCTCCTGGCTGAGCGCGACCGAGCAGCACGCCTGGCGCACCCACCTGGCCGTCAGCCGCCTCCTGACGTACCAGCTGGAGCGGGATCTCCAGCCGTTCGGCCTGACCATGAACGACTACGAGATCCTGGTGAACCTCTCCGAGGCGAAGGGTCGCCGGATGCGGATGAGTGACCTGGCCGCCGCCACCCTGCAGTCCAAGAGCCGGCTCTCCCACCAGATCACCCGTATGGAACACGCCGGCCTGGTCCATCGGGAAAGCTGCGATTCGGACAAACGCGGCCTGTACGCGGTACTGACCGACCACGGCTGGCAGACCATGCGGGAGGTCGCCCCGCACCACGTCGCCTCGGTCCGCCGGCACTTCATGAACCTGATCCCGGCACCCGAACTGGACGCCCTGCACCGGACGCTGCGACCGATCGCCGACCATCTCCACGAGCTGCGCGGTCGACCGTAGCCGGCCGACCCCCGCCGCACCACCCCGCACCGGGCCGCCGATGGGACCGGGCCCGGGGAACGGTCAGCCGCCCCGGCGGGCCCCGGCCACCCGCCGACCGGCCGCCGGGTCGGCGTCGGTGTCCGTACCGATGTCCGCGTCGGCGTCGGCCGTGTCACCCCCGACGGCCGGCAGCCGCAGCCGGAACAGCGCCCCGCCCTCCGGGGCCTCGTGCACGGTGAGCGTGCCGCCGTGCCGCTCGGCGACGTTCCGGGCGATGGCCAGACCCAGCCCGGCGCCGCCGTCGTCGCGCGCCCGCGCCTCGTCCAGCCGCACGAACCGCTCGAAGACCCGCTCACGCTGATCCTCCGGCACCCCGGAGCCGTCGTCCGCGACCTCGACCAGGGCGTGGCCGGTCCCGTCCCGCCCCACCGACAGCCTCACCCGTTCGGCGGCGTGCCGGTCCGCGTTGTCCAGCAGGTTCCCGATCACCCGACCCAGCTGTCCGTCCGAGCCGGTCACGGTCACCGTCTCCAGCCGCGCCACGGTGACCGGGACGCGTCCGCGACCCTCGCGCTGCGCCAACTCCTCACCCGCCAGCGAGGCCAACTCCGCCGTCCCGCCGGGGGCGGGGCCCTCGCCGGCGTCGAGCCGGGCGAGCAGCAGCAGGTCGGCGGCGAGTGCCTGGAGTCGCACGGTGTCCTGCACCGCGCCGGACACGTCCAGCAGTTCGGGGTGGGCCTCGCCCACCTCCAATTGGGTGCGCAGCGAGGCGATCGGGCTGCGCAGCTCGTGGGAGGCGTCGGCGACGAATCTCCGTTGTCGCTCCACCGACGCCTCGAGCGCGGCCAGCGTCTCGTTCGTGGTGACCGCCAACCGGCTGATCTCGTCGCGCTCCCCCGGTTCCGGCACCCGCCTCGAGAGATCCTCCGATCGGGTGATCGCGGCCATCTCGCGGCGGATCGCCTCCACCGGGCGCAGGGACCACAGGGTGACCAGCCAGGTGACGCCCGCGACCACCGCCAGCAGCGCGGGGAAGCCGACCATCAGCGAGGAGCGGACGGTGGCGACGGCCGTTTGCTCGATCTCCAGCGGCGCGCCCGCGAAGACGGTGACGTCCACGTCGTTGACGGTCTCCGCCTCGATGGCGGCGAAGCGGTAGTCACCGACGACGCCGTTGACCCTGGCGGCACCGTCCAGCAGCAGGACCCGGCCGCCGACCTCGCCCGGTTCCTCGAACCCGGTCTCCTCCTCCGGCTCCGGCCCCCAGTAGACCGGCGAGACGATGTCGGTGCCGGTGCCCCGGATGCCCTGGAGCCCCGGGCTGACCGCGCGTACCCGCCCCTCCCGGTCCACCACCTGGACCGGGAGCGTGACATCCGTGTCCAGGTCGTCGAAGGGCGCGCCGGTGGCCAACTGCACGGCCACGTTGCGGGCCGCGTTCTCCGCCTGGAGGTCCACCTGCTCGAGGAGGTTGTCGTGCAGGGTCCGGATCATCATCACGCTCGCCGCCAGCAGCGCGAGGGCGACGATGACGGTGGCGCCGACCGTGGTCCGGAACTTCACGGCGCCATCCGGTAGCCGGCGCCCCGCACGGTGTGGATCAGGCCGGGCCCGATCTTGCGACGGAGCGCGCTGATGTAGACCTCGACGATGTTGGGGTCGCCGTCGTAGGCGAAGTCCCAGCCGTGTTCGAGGATCCCGGTCTTGGAGACGATCTCCCCCGCTCGGGAGGCGAGGTGTTCGAGCACCCCGTACTCCTTGGCGGTGAGCGCGATCTCCCGGTCGCCCCGGGTGACCCGGCGGGAGACGCGGTCGATCTCCAGGTCGCCCACCCGTAGCCGGGGGGAGGCGCCGGAGCCGCCCCGGCGCCGCATCAGCGCGCGCACCCGGGCGAGCAGCACCACGTAGGAGAAGGGCTTGGTGAGGTAGTCGTCGGCGCCGGTGTCCAGACCCTCCGCCTCGTCGTACTCACCGTCCTTGGCGGTGAGCATGAGCACCGGTGTCTCGTCCCCGGCGGCCCGCAGCGCCGAGCAGACCCGGTAGCCGTTCATCCCCGGAAGCATGATGTCGAGAATGATCAGGTCATAGCTGTTCTCGATCGCCCGGTGCAGGCCGTCGGTGCCGGTGTGCACCGCGTCCACGACGAAGCCCTCCGCCGTGAGCCCGGCGGCCAGGGAGGTCGCGAGGCGTTTCTCGTCCTCGACTATCAGCACGCGCATGGGACCAGCTTCGCACCCGGTACCTGAAGGAATCCTCAGCCGGCTTCAGCTTCCCTTCAGGATGGTTCCGCCATGGTGGGGAACGTCCGAAAGGGACGGGCCACCGGAACGGGGCGGCCCGTTCGACCGCACCACCCCCACCGGGGCCGATCGGCTCCACGGGGCCAGGGGAGGAACCAAGCATGAAGCGGAACATGATCGTCGCGGCCGTCGCCGCCACCGCCGTCATCGGCGGCGGGGCCGTGGCCGGAGCCGCGCTGACCGGAGGGAACGAGCGCAGCAGCCACGCCGACGAACTGAACGCCTCCATCACCGGCGGCGACGGCGGCACCCCGTCGAACTCGCGGCCGCTCGACGACTCCGACGAACGGGATGACTCTCCCGACGACGCCTCCGACGGTGACGACACCTCGGGCAGCGGCACCGGCCGCTCGGGCGGCTCGGCCGACGCGTCCGCCTCCGGCGGTTGGAGCGGCGTGGCCGAGAAGGTGGAGCGAACAGCCCTGGCCGCCGCCCCCGGCTACGTGGTGGACATCGAGCGGGACGACGACGATGACGACGACGGCCGCCACTGGGAGGTGGACGTCGCCGGTGACGACGGCCGCTGGCACGAGCTGGAGATCAGCCTGGACGGCACCGAGGTCCTCAAGCACGAGCGGGACGACGACGATGACGATGTCCGCGAGAAGCGGCGTCTGCTCTCCAACGCCTCCGTCCTGGCCGGCGACGCCACCCGAATCGCCGAGGAGCACTCCGGCGCGAGCGTGAGGGAACTGGAGCTGGAGAAGGACGAGAAGGCCTGGGACCTGGAGCTGAAGGACACCAACGGCGTCGAGTGGGAGCTGAAGGTGCACGTGGACTCCGGCGAGGTCTTCGACGTCGAGCGCGACGGCTGACGAGGACGGCCGACGGCGACGGCCGAGCGCGCCACCGCACCCCGCGATCGGACCGCGAGCCCGCCCGCACCCCGGGCGGCCGGCCCGCACGTGGAGGGCCAACGGGGGCGGCCCGGAGGGACATCCCCTCCCGGCCGCCCCGTCCGCCTTCGATCCTCCCCCCGCGTGCCACACCACACGGCCGAGCGGTCAGCCCACGCTTCCTCAGCGGACGACGGCCTGGACCTCCCGGACGGTGACATCCGTGCCGCCGTCGACCACTCCGTCCGGCAGCGTGCCGCCCGCGCCGGCATGGTCGCGCCAGGTCACCTCCCACGTCACCGTGGCACTGAGCCGGTACGACCCCGCCTGATGGGTGGAGCGCAGATACGTCACCCCGCACGGCGGATCCTCACCCGCACGACCCCGCGCGTACGGCTCCCCCACCGAGGCCCCCCGCATCCCGCACCGACCACCGGACGGATGCAACACCGCGTCCGAAGTACCGGCGTCCAACCGCATCGCCACCGGCCGCGCGGTGGTCTCCGCCCAGATCCCGTAACCATCCAACGACGCCCGCACCGACACCGGCGCGAACCGATCCCCGTCCAACCACACCCACGTCGCCAGATTCACCGTCTGCACCGCATCCGGATTCAACGACAACTCCGTATCCGGCACCCGCGTCTGCTCCCACGCCAACGCCGCCAACGTCTCCCCCGACACCACCAAAGCATCCACCGGCGGTGACTCCGAGAAATCCACCCAGAACAACCGCCACTCACACGCGAACCGCTCCGAAGCCGGGAAATCCTCGTTCGTCACCCGCATCCAGAACATGCCCTCACCATCGAGATCACGATTGAAATCCGGGAACTCCCCCTCCTCCCCGAACCGCCCCTCGTGACCGACCCGCGCCGAATCCTTGTCCTCCTGCGGGAACGGCGCGGAGATGATCCGACCCTGCACCGCCGTCCAATACGCCTCCGCCTCCGCAGGCGTATGCACCGGCGCGTAATAACACGCCGGCGGCGACCACGACGACGACGCCAACGCCCCCTCCGACCCCGAAGCCGCAGGCGAGAACGTGATCCGGGGAGTCACCCCGTGGTTGGCACCCGCCCCGATACCACCCGCGCCATCGGAACTTCCCCCCCTTCCGACCTCACCATCCCCCCGCCATTCATCGGCATGAGATGGAGGCGAAGAAAAAGCGACCAGTATGAGCGCCAAAAATGAAGCGCCTACAAACTTGCTTCCCCCGCTTGTCAGCATTTCTCCGAGTCCACCTCACTCTCCTTCTCGTGAGTCTGCCACACACCACCCTCATTGAGTTCCAGCCTGGCCACATAATGCGTGGGGAGCGCGCCCGGATCGGCTTCCTCAACAGTCTCTCGACTATCGAAATCGACAGCGTGGACCCGAGTGAATTCACGACAGAAGGAAACCAGTGCGGACTCTTCGTCCAAGACCTCTGCGTCGTATTGATAAAACCGCATTACTCCACCCGAGGACCTACCCCGGTCGGCTATCCTCCCCAACGCTTCCAGGTCATCCAGCAGAGCGTTTCCGGCAGTGTAGAAACCGACCGCCGAGTTCTCGACGTCCTGGGTGGTCATCTGGGCGAAGACCGCTTCGAACTGGCGCTGGCTGTCGAGGATGATGGCCCGCTCCACCGGATCCTCCGTCTCCGGCTCCTCGAAGACCAGCTCCAACTCGTCGGCGACGCGGATCTCCGGACGGTCGATGCCGTCGTCCCCCGGGGTCGAGTTCTCCTCGGTCTCCTCCGGTTCGGGTTCCGGCTCCTGCGTCGCCTCCCCGGCACCGTCCGCACCCTCGATCGGCGCGGCGGCCCCGTCACCCCCCTCACCGTCGGAGGAACACGCGGTCAACAACAGACCCGCGGCCACCATCCCCGCCACGGCGGGACCGGCAAGACGACGCTTCATGACAAGAACTCCCCAAGACGGCGCGACGGATGAGAGCGCGACACACCACACCTCACGGCGTCGGCGCGTACACGCGCGGGATTCGATGCCCCCCCGCACGTCACTGTATGGCAGGACGCGGACACGCCAACGGGCAGGGAATTCGTCGGGCACCTCGTTCCGCGACTTCACGCCCCGGGGTCCCACCGGAGCGGGGCCGGCCCTCCGCCCCCGCCGATGACCCCGGAACCGGGCGGTCACCCGACCGCCCCACCGATCACCCGACGCGTTCCCCGGGCGGGGTGTCGGTGACGCCGGCGACCAGTTCGTCGGCCGCCGCGTACGGGTCCAGTTCACCGGCCGCGACGCGACCCGCCAGGGCCCCCAGCCGCCGGTCGCCTCGCAGGTCGCCGATCCGCTCCCGCAAAGCCGTGACGGCGATCGTCTCCACCTCGTGCGCGGCCCGCTTCCTGCGGCGCTCGGCCAGCACTCCGCGCTCCTCCATCCAGGCGAGGTGCTTCTCCAGCGCCTCGACGACATCCTCCACGCCCTCGCTCCGCGCCGCGACCGACCGCACCACCGGGGGGCGCCAGTCACCGGGGGCGCGGGCCTCGCCCAGGCCGAGCATGTGGTTGAGCTCGCGCACGGTCGCGTCGGCCCCGTCGCGGTCGGCCTTGTTGACCACGAAGACGTCGCCGATCTCCAGGATCCCGGCCTTGGCGGCCTGGATGCCGTCGCCCATGCCGGGCGCCAGGAGGACCACCGAGGTGTCCGCCTGCGAGGCGATCTCCACCTCCGACTGGCCCACCCCGACGGTCTCCACGAGCACCACGTCGCAGCCGGCGGCGTCCAGCACCCGCACCGCCTGCGGGGCGGCCCAGGAGAGCCCGCCGAGGTGACCGCGGGTGGCCATCGAGCGGATGTAGACGCCGGGGTCGGAGGCGTGCTCGCCCATCCGGACCCGGTCGCCGAGCAGGGCGCCGCCGGAGAACGGTGAGGAGGGGTCCACCGCCAGGACGCCGACCCGTTTGCCCGCCCGCCGGTAGGCGGTGACCAGCGCGGAGGTGGAGGTGGACTTCCCGACGCCGGGCGAGCCGGTGAGGCCGATGACGTGGGCGTGGCCGGTGTGCGGGGCGAGCGCCGCCATCACCTCGCGCAATTGCGGAGAGGCCCCCTCCACCAGGGAGATCAATCGGGCCACCGCCCGGGGGCGGCCCTTTCGGGCCGCCGCCACCAGTTCGGGGACGTCCGCCGTCGCCATCGTCGCCGTCTCTCCCTGCCGTGTCGTGTCGTGGTGCCGCCGGGGTGTGCTCTCGCGGTGCCACGGGGGTGTGGTGTCGTGCCGTCGCGGGGGCGGGCTCCCCGCGATGCCGTGCCCTCGCGTGATGTCGGTGCCCGGTCGCGGCCACCGGCGGCCGGGCCCGGTCGGCTCACCGTACCGGGCGTCGGGAACCGGCCGGCCCGGGACGTGCCTCCCCGCTGCGCCCCGGACCGACCGGCGTTCATCGGGGGTCGGCGCGACCGCGCGCCGACCCCCGTGGTCCGAAGGGGTCAGGGAACCCGGATGATCAGGGCGTCACCCTGTCCCCCGCCGCCGCACAGCGCCGCCGCGCCGACCCCGCCGCCGCGCCGCTTGAGCTCCAGCGCCAGGTGCAGCACGATCCTCGCGCCGGACATGCCGATGGGGTGGCCCAACGCGATGGCGCCGCCGTTGACGTTGACCTTGTCGTGCGGGACGTCGAGGTCCTTCATGGACTGCACGGCGACGGCCGCGAACGCCTCGTTGATCTCGATCAGGTCGAGATCGGCGACGGTCAGGCCCTCCTTGCCCAGCGCGTGGTCGATCGCGTTGGAGGGCTGGGACTGCAGGGAGTTGTCGGGGCCGGCGACGTTGCCGTGGGCGCCGATCTCGGCCAGCCACTCCAGGCCCAACTCCTCGGCCCTCGCCTTCGACATCACGACCACGGCGGCGGCTCCGTCGGAGATCTGGGAGGCGGAGCCGGCGGTGATGGTGCCGTCCTTCGAGAAGGCGGGCCGCAGCTTGGCCAGGGATTCCGGGGTGGTGTCCCCGCGGATGCCCTCGTCCTCCGAGAAGACCACCGGCTCGCCGCGCCGCTGCGGGATCTCCACCGGGGTGATCTCGGCCTCGAACAGGCCGTTCTTCCGCGCGGCGGCGGCCCGCTGGTGGGAGAGGGCGGCGACGGCGTCCTGCTCCTCGCGGCCGAGGCCCAGGCGGGTGTTGTGCTTCTCGGTGGACTCGCCCATGGCGACGTTGTCGAAGGCGTCGGTGAGCCCGTCGTGCGCCATGGCGTCGAGCATCTGGATCGCGCCGTACTTGTGACCGGCCCGGGAGCCGGGGAGCAGGTGCGGGGCGTTGGTCATGGACTCCTGGCCGCCGGCGACCACCACGTCGAACTCGCCGGCGCGGATGAGCTGGTCGGCCAGGGCGATGGCGTCGAGTCCGGAGAGGCACACCTTGTTGACGGTGAGGGCGGGGACGTTCATCGGGATGCCGGCCTTCACGGCGGCCTGCCGGGCCGGGATCTGCCCCGCTCCCGCCTGGAGGACCTGCCCCATGATCACGTACTGCACCTGGTCGCCGGTGATCCCGGCCCGTTCGAGGGCGGCCTTGATGGCGAAGCCGCCCAGGTCGGCGCCGGAGAAGCTCTTGAGGGATCCCATGAGACGACCCATGGGGGTCCGGGCACCCGCGACGATCACGGAGGTGGTCATGGTGCGGCTCCTTCGGATGAGGAGTGAACGAGGGTTCACGCCAATGTACTGAGCGGTATGTCATCGGGGCACCGGGCGCGCCATGTGATGGTGCGCACGTTGCGCTCCCCCGGTCGCGGAGGGTGAACTGGGAAGATGTTGACGCGTATCGATCACATCGGCATCGCCTGTCTGGATCTCGACGCCACGGTGGAGTTCTACCGGGCCACCTACGGCTTCGAGGTGTTCCACACCGAGGTCAACGAGGAGCAGGGCGTGCGGGAGGCCATGCTCAGGATCAACGGTACCGACGACGGCGGGTCCTCCTGGATCCAGCTGCTGGAGCCCACCCGGGAGGACTCCACCGTCGCGAAGTGGCTGGCGAAGAACGGCGAGGGGGTGCACCACATCGCCTTCGGGACCGACGACGTGGACGGCGCCGCCGGGATCATCGGCGGGCGCGGGGTGCGAGTGCTCTACGACGAGCCGCGGCGCGGCTCGATGGGCTCGCGCATCACCTTCCTGCACCCCAAGGACTGCCACGGGGTCCTCACCGAGCTTGTCACATCGGCCACTTCCGCTCCGGCGGACGAATCCGGAGGCCACTGACGCCGGGCGGGCCGGCCGGTAGAGTGGCGGAGCCGGGGCACGGGGCCGACATCCGAACGCCGATCGCCGGGCGACGTCTTCCGTCGTCCCGGGGCGTCGTTCGACGTCGTGACTCCGGGCTCCCGTGTTCGGCCGAAGGTCCGACTTCCACGACGACGCCCCGCGTCCGGTGGTGACCGGACCGGCTCCACGACGATCAGGGGACGGATGGGACCGCGCCGTGCGGGACTACGACCGCAACGAGGCTGAGGACTCGCTCTCGCAGTTCGAGGCCGAGATGAAGCGGCTGAAGAAGGAGCGCGACAAGGCCGTCGATCACGCCGACGACCTGGGCTACCAGATCGAGGTCCTGCGCTCCAAGCTGCACGAGGCGCGGCGCGCTCTGTCGCTGCGCCCCGTCTACGACCCCACCGGCCACGTGGAGCAGATGCTGCGCACCGCGCAGCACCAGGCCGATCAGATGCGCGCGGACGCCGAGCGCGAGCTGCGCGAGGCCCGCGACCGCACCCAGCGCATCCTCCAGGAGCAGGCCGAACGCCGGGGCCGGCTGGAGTCCGAGCTGCACGCCGAGGCGGTCGCCCGCCGTCAGCGCCTGGACGCCGAGCTGGCCGAGCGCCGCTCGAACGTGGAGAACCACGTCACCGAGAACGTGGCCTGGGCCGAGCAGTTGCGGGTCCGCACCGAGTCGCAGGCCCGCCGGCTGATGGAGGAGACCCGCGCCGAGGCCGAGCAGACCGTCCGGCAGGCCCGGGCGGAGGCGCAGCGGCTCGCCGAGGAGACCCGTCACCGGATGACGGCCGAGGCCCGGGCCGCGCGGGACGAGGCCGAGCAGTTGCTGCGGCGGGCCAGGGTCGAGGCCGAACGTCTGCTCTCCACGGCGGGCGCGCAGGCCGAGGAGGCCACCACCCGCGCCGAACGGCTGCGGGCCGAGGCGGTGGCCGAGGCCGAGGAGGCCCGGCAGCTGGCGGCCGGGGCGCTGCGGGAGGCCGAGGAGCGGCTGGGCGAGGCCGAGACGACCCATCGGACCGCGCGCGAGGAGGCCGAGCGGGTCCTGACGGAGGCGACCGAGGAGGCGGAGAAGCGCCGGAACGCCGCCGAGGTCCAGTACCAGCAGCGGTCCTCCACCGCCAGGGCGGAGATCGCCCGGCTGGTCTCCGAGGCGACGACCGAGTCCGAGCGGGCCCGGGCCGAGGCCGAGCAGGCACTCGAGGACGCCCGCGCCAGGGTCGAGGAGATGCTCTCCAAGGCCGGGGAGGAGGCGCGCAACCATGCCTCCGAGGAGTCGGCCAACCAGCTCGCGGAGGCCGCGCGCAAGGCCGAGGAGGTCCTCAACAAGGCCGCCGAGGAGGCCCGCGACACCACCCGGGCCGCGTCCGAGGAGGCCGAGCGGCTGCGGGCCGAGGCGGAGGCCGAGGCGGACCGCCTGCGGGCCGAGGCGCACGACGTCGCCGAGCAGTTGAGGGGCTCCGCGCAGGCGGACACCAAGGACTACCGTGCCAAGACGGTCGAGTTGCAGGAGGAGGCCCGCCGACTGCGCGGCGAGGCCGGGCAGTTGCGGTCCGAGGCCGTCTCCGAGGGCGAGCGGATCCGCGCCGAGGCCCGCCGGGACGCCACCCGGCAGATCGAAGAGGCCGCCGGGCGGGCGGAGGAGTTGCTCGCCAAGGCCAAGGAGGACGCGGAGAGCGCGCGGAGCGCGGCGAGCGCCGACAGCGAGCGCGTGCGCACCGATGCGATCGAGCGCGCGAGGAACCTGCGCAACCAGGCCGACGAGACGCTGCGCAAGGCGCGTGCCGAGGCCGAGGAGTTGACCTCGGAGGCCAACCGTCGGCTGGAGGAGGCCGGCCGGGAGGCCGAGGAGGAGGCCTCCCGGATCCGGGAGGAGGCCCGCGAGGCCGTCCGGGCGGAACGCGAGGGCGTCACCGAGGAGTTGGAGCGGCTGCGCACCGAGGTCGAGGAGCGGGTGACCGCGGCCGAGGAGGCGTTGGGCGAGGCCCGGGTCGAGGCCGAGCGGCTGCGCGCCGAGGCCGCCGCCGAGGCGGACCGGCTGCGCACCGAGGCCGCCGAACGCAACCGCGTCCTCGTCCAGCAGGCCGAGACCGAGGCCGAGCGGCTGCGCGAGGAGGCGAGCGGGGACGCGGCCCGGCTGCGCGCCGAGGGGGACGAGCAGGCCGTGCGGCTGCGCGCCGAGGCCGCCGCCGAGGCGGAACGGGTGCGGTCGGAGGCGCGCGAGGCCGCCGACCGGGTGCGGGCGGACGCCGACGCCGCCGCCGAGCGCACCACCGGGGAGGCGAACGAGGCGCTGACCGCCGCCCGCGAGGAGGCCGAACGGCTGCGGCGCGAGGGCGACCGGCTGCTGGAGGAGGCGCGCGAGGCCGCCCACCGGGAGCGCGCCGAGACCCACCAACGCAGCGAGGAACTGCTGGCGTCGGCGCGCGAGACCGTGGAGGAGGCCGAGCGGCGCGCGGAGTCGCTGGTGTCCTCGGCGGAGACGCGGGCGCAGGAGATCCGGGACTCGGTGGCCGGGCTGCGCGAGGAGACCGAGCGGGAAGTCGCGGCGCTGCGCGCCGACGCCGACCTGGACGTGGCGCGGATGCGGCGACAGGCGAGCGAGGAGAAGGAAGCCGCGGCCGCCCTCGCCGAGCGGACAATGAACGAGGCGATCGCCGAGGCGCAGCGCACCCGCGAGGCCGCCGAGGAGGCACTGGGCAAGGCCCGCACGGAGGCCGAGGAGGTGCGGGAGACCGTCCGCGCGGACGCCTCACGACGGCGCGCCGAGGCCGCCGAGCAGGCAGACGAGCTGGTGAACGGGGCGCAGGAGGAGGCGCTGCGCGCCACCGCCGCGGCCGAGGAGCAGTCCGACGCCATGGTGGGCGCCGCCCGCGCGGAGGCGGCCCGGCTGGTCGACCGGGCCCGGGAGGAGGGCTCGGAGCTGGTCGAGCGGGCTCGTCGGGACGCCGACACCCTGCTGGAGGAGGCACGGCGGGACGCGACGGCCATACGGGAGCGCGGCGAGGAGCTGCGGACCCGCACCGAGGCCGAGGTGGAGGAGTTGCACGAGCGGGCCCGCCGGGAGTCGGCGGAGCAGGCCCGGGCGGCCGGCGAGCGGGTCGACCGGCTGGTGCGGGCCGCCGAGGAGCAGCGCGAGGAGGCGCGGACGGAGTCCGAGAGGATCCGTTCGGAGGCCGCCTCCGAGGCGGGGTCGCTGCGGATCGCGGCGGTGAAGAAGGCCGAATCCCTGCTGAAGGAGGCCGAGTCGAAGCGCGCGGAGCTGCTGAAGCGGGCCGAGGAGATCATGGAGCGGGCCGAGCGGGAGACCCGGGAGAAGGTCGAGGAGGGCCGGCGGGAGCTGGAGAAGCTCAACCGGCGCCGGGAGGACATCAACGCGGAGATCGCCCGGGTGCAGGACGTGCTGGAGGCACTGGGGCTGGAGGCGCCCGGCACGAAGGGCCCGAAGAAGGCCGGGGCCGGCGGGGGCAAGCGCTCCGGCGGGTGACTGCGTTCGTCGGGCGTTCCGTCGGGCGTTCACCGAGTGCCGTACCGACGGCTCGATACCCGGCGGAACGGCGCCCGACGAGCCGGGCCCGGGCGGAACAACGCCCGGCGAGGCGTGCCGACGCGACAGGCCCGGCGGAACGGCGCCCGACGAAGCGTGCCCGGTGGAACGGACTCCGACGAGATGGCACCCGTCAAAGCGGCGCCCGGGGGGACGTGGCCGCCGGAACAACACCCGGTGGAACCGAGCCGAACACGATGTGGCCGACAGGACGGATCCGCCGGGGCGGCGGTGAGGTCGGCGACCGGGGTACGGTCGTGGGGCCCCGGTGGCTCGATGAGCGGGACGGTACGGCGGGGTGCGTCCCCGGTCCCGGAGGCTCGGGGACGGCGGCCGGCACGCCGGTGGGGCCGACGGTGTCCGCGGAAGGCCCCGGCGGACGGACCGATCGCCCCCGTTCATCCCCCGATCGCGTCGGACCCCGAAACGGTCACAGCCGCCCGGGGCCGGTCACAGACGCTTGAGAGTGCCCGGGGGTTGCATTCCGATCCGACTGCGGTTGGGCGGCGATTCGGACCCGATCCCGCGGCGGCTCCCGAGGGACTCGCGACGCCCGGAAAGCCGGTGATGACCACCGGAATCCGATATGCGTCGAGGGTCGGGGACCACGCCCCATCGGACCGACGAGCGATTCCGGAAAACGACCACGGAAACCGGCGAAAATCGCCCGCACCCCCCATCGGGGGCGTCACGACGATCCCGCGTCGCCCGACGACCCCCGGGCGATCTCCGCCGTACCAAGCGTCGCCGCAGGTCAAGAGCCCGAAGGGGGTGATCGTTCGATCACGGGCGGTCGGCATCATCGGGCCGGCGGATGACGCGACAGGCGTGCCGGACCGGTCATTCTCGCGCGGAGAACCGGGGGATCCGCTCGAAGACACGCCGGTTTGCCCCCTAGGATTCGGGCGAGGGCATTTCCGGGTGTGTTCCGGCCGGACGCACCCCGACAGGTACCCCGTACGACTCACCCGTCTGATTCGACAGGAACCCCATGAGCGAGACTTCCTCCCCCTTCGGCTTCGATCTCGTGCGGCGTGGCTACGACAAGGGTCAGGTGGACGACCGGATCGCCAAGCTGGTCGCCGACCGGGACAGCGCACTGGCCCGCATCACTTCCCTGGAGAAGCGCATCGAGGAGTTGCACCTCGAGACGCAGAACGCCCAGGCCCAGATCTCCGACTCGGAGCCCTCCTACGCGGGGCTCGGCGCCCGTGTGGAGAAGATCCTCCGCCTCGCCGAGGAAGAGGCCAAGGACCTGCGCGAGGAGGCCCGTCGCGCGGCCGAGGAGCGGCTGGGCGAGGCCGAGAAGCAGGCTCAGCAGGCGCGCAACAACGCCGAGACCTTCGCCGCGGACCGCAAGGCCAAGGCCGAGGACGAGGGCACCCGCATCGTCGAGAAGGCCAAGAACGACGCCGCCTCGACCCGCGCCGAGGCCGAGAAGGCCGCCCAGTCCAAGCGGGAGGAGGCGGACGCCCTCTTCGAGGACACCCGCGCCAAGGCCGCCCAGGCCGCCGCCGACTTCGAGACCAACCTCGCCAAGCGCCGGGAGCAGTCCGAGCGGGACCTGGCCGCCCGTCAGGCCAAGGCCGAGAAGCGGCTCGCGGAGATCGAGCACCGCGCCGAGCAGCTGCGCCTGGAGGCGGAGAAGCTGCGCACCGACGCCGAGCGCCGTGCCCGCCAGACGGTGGAGACCGCCCAGCGCCAGGCCGAGGACATCGTCGCCGACGCCAACGCCAAGGCCGACCGCGTCCGCAGCGAGTCCGAGCGGGAGCTGGCGGCGCTGACCAACCGCCGCGACAGCATCAACGCCCAGCTGACCAACGTCCGCGAGATGCTGGCCACTCTGACCGGCGCCCAGGTGGCCGCCGCCACGCTCGGCGACACCGACGACGACAACGAGGGTCTGAGCAAGGGCGTCCCCGCCCAGCAGTCCCGCTGAACCAATCCGACCACCGCCCCCACCGGGGCGGGTCGGATCACCCCGGTGGAAGCGCCCCGCGTCCCGCGCGGGGCGCTTCTCCCTTTCCGGCCGTCCCGACGATCCACCGTTCCGGATCGCCGGGGCCGCCCGGGCACCCCGGGGCCGGGGACAGCCGACCCGAACGCCTGTCACAATCACCTGGCGCCACCGGGGAGATGGACCGGCCGTTCCCCGTCCCTCCGTCTCCCGCCCGCCCCCGCTCCTCCCCACCACGCGTCGTCCCGACCGGGACGTGGAGCGCCGGGGCCACGGATCGCCCCGCGCCGCGGGGCACGGACCGCCGGCCGAGGAGACCATGTGACAGTCGAGGTCAGAGGGTTGACCAAGCGATACGGCCCGGTGACGGCCGTGCACGATCTCTCCTTCCGGGTTGAGACCGGCCGGGTCACCGGCTTCCTCGGCCCCAACGGCGCCGGAAAATCCACCACGATGCGAATGATCCTCGGCCTGGACCACCCGAGCGCCGGGACCGCCACGGTGGACGGCCTGCCCGCGCACCGGCTGCCCAACGCCGCCCGCTCCGTCGGCGCGCTGCTGGACGCCGGGGCCCGGCACCCGGGTCGGACCGCCCGCGACCATCTGCTGACCCTGGCCCGACTGGCCGCCCTGCCCGCCGGGCGGGTGGACGAGGTGCTGGACACCGTCGGCCTGTTCGCCCTCGCCGACCGGGAGACCGGTGGGTTCTCGCTGGGGATGGGGCAGCGGTTGGGCATCGCGGCGGCGCTGCTCGGTGACCCACCGAACCTGCTGTTCGACGAGCCGATCAACGGCCTGGACCCGGAGGGCATCCACTGGGTGCGGGGGCTGATGCGCCGGTTGGCCGGTGAGGGCCGCGCGGTGCTGGTCTCCAGTCACCTGATGAGCGAGATGGCCCTGACCGCCGATCACCTGCTGGTGATCGGTCGCGGCGAACTGTTGGCCGATCTGCCGGCGCGGGACTTCGTCACCCGGCACGCCGAGGGCTTCGCCCGGGTGCAGGTGCCCCCGGACCCGGCGGACCTGTCCGGGCGGCTGACACGCGTGCTGGTGGGAGCCGGCGGCGGGGTGGAGGCCGAGTCGGACGGCGCGCTGCGGGTGACCGGGCTGCCGCTGTCCCGGGTGGCGGATCTGGCCCACGGGGCCGACATCCGGCTGTGGGAGCTCTCCCCGCACACCGCCTCCCTGGAGGAGGCGTACCTGTCGCTGACCGAGGACGCGGTCGAGTACCGTTCCCCCGCCGGGGCCGGCGCCGCACCCGTCGGCGCCGGGAAGACCGGGAAGACCGGGAAGGAAGCCCTCCGATGAGCACGCCCACCCGCGCCCCCGGTCCGGCGCCCTACGTCTCGCCGCTGCCGATCCGTCCGGTGGGGCCCGGCAGCGCGATCGCCTCCGAGTGGGTGCGGGTGCGCTCGGTCTCCTCGACCAGGTGGACGCTGGGTGCCGTCCTGCTGTTGACCGTCGGTATCGCGATGTTGATCGCCGTGCCCGGCTCGAGCGCCTCCGTGCCGCCCACCCTGCCCGGCTACGTCGGCATCCTGGTCGGTCAGATCGGGGCGATCGTCTTCGGCACCCTGGTGATCACCTCCGAGTACACCCACGGCACCATCCGATCGACCCTGATCGCCCGACCCCGGCGCGGGGAGATCCTGTTCGCGAAGGTGGTGGTCACCGCCGGGCTGGTGTTCCCCGTGGTCGCGGTGGCGGTGGGGGCGGCGTTGGCCTTCACTCTGTGGGACCAGGGCTCGAACGCCGACCCGGTGCCGGCCGGGGCCCGGTGGTGGGCGGTGGTGGGCACCGCCGGCTACATCACCCTGCTGGCGCTGGTCGCCCTGGCTCTCGGCTGCCTGCTGCGCGGCTCGGCGGGAACGGTGACGCTGATGATCGCGCTGGTTCTGGTGCCGACCCTGGCGGCACCGTTCCTCGGCCTGTCGGACGCGATGACGGAGGTGTCGATCCTGATCGTCGAGTACTCGGTGCCCGCCGTGCTGCTGCGGATCTCGCACACCCACATGCACGGCGGCGCGGAGCACCACCTTCTCTTCATGGGCTGCCTGGCGGCCGTCGCGCTGGTCCTCGCCCGGCTGCGACTGGCCCGCTCGGTCAGTACCGGGGTGCGTTGCGGGAGCGCCGAACGACGGGGGCCCGTCGGTCCCGGGCGCCCCAGCACCCGCCGTGCCAGTGCCGGCGGTCCTCCAACGCGCCGAACCGCTGCCAGGCCACCACGTGGGGGACGCCCGGCGCGATCTCCTGGTCGCAGCCGGGACAGCGGTAGTGCTTCGCGGCGGCGGCACCGCTGACGCGCCGCACCACCCACTCCTCGCCACGCCACTCCTCGGTGGTCTCCATACCGCGCATGCCGCCCTCCCCGGAGGTCCGGGGTCCGGGGGATCGGTCGCGCCGGTGGTTGCGCCGGGGGGACACCTGGCACCTCCGGTTCCGTTGGTTCGCTCGCCGGTCTCGCCGCCCATCCCGCCCGGGCACTCCCCCCGGTGCGGGGGACGCCCCGGTGCGGGGAGTGCCCCGATGGGCGCCACCAGCCTACGCATTCCGACGGAGGCGCGGAGTCGCCATCGGCCGCCGCGTCGATGTGCGCCCCGGTGCCACGACGCGCCCTCCGGGCGCGGAAGCCCCGGAACGCACCGAAAACGCGCCTCTCCCGTACCCCATTCCCCTTTCACCACGAAATCCGCCCGAAAGCCATGATCATCGGAAAAAATTCGTGTCCTACCGTGCCCTTGGCACGTGTCGGGCGTTGATGCCATGGAGATATGTGATGCACACGGCGCATCACGAAGGAGTGAAAGCATGCGTGTGGGGACATTCGTGTTGGCCGGCAGATTCCCGGGGCAGAGCGACCGGGAAGCGCTGGAGCGGGCCGTCCGGGCCGTGGTGGCCGCGGAGGAGGCGGGCCTGTCCGAGGCGTGGCTGGCCGAACACCACTTCGTCCCCTACGGGACCTGCCCCTCGGCGACGACCCTGGCCGCGCACCTGCTCGGCCGCACCCGTCGGATCGGCCTGGGCACCGCGATCAGTGTGCTCTCCACCGTTCACCCGGTGGCGCTCGGCGAACAGGCCGCGCTACTGCACCTGGTCTCGGGGGGACGCTTCACCCTCGGCGTGGGACGCGGTGGGCCCTGGGTCGACCTGGAGGTGTTCGGCACCGGGCTGTCCGCCTTCGAGAAGGGTTTCCCGGAATCCCTGGACGTGCTGCTGCGGTGGCTGCGCGGCGGGAAGGTGGGGGCCGACGGGGAGCAGCACCGCTTCCGTCCGGTGCCGGTGGTCCCCGATCCCACCGTGCCCACCGGCCCGGAACGCTCCACCGCCGGGCCGCCGGTGATCGTCGCCTGCACCTCGCCGGGGACGGTTCGGCTGGCGGCCGAGCGCGGCCTGCCGATGCTGCTGGGGATGCACGCGGGCGACGAGGAGAAGGCCGCGATGGTCCGACTGTGGCGGGAGACCGCGCGCGACGCCGGTCACGACGCGGAGACCGTGGCCTGCGACCGCCACGTCTCGGTGGGAGTGGCGCAGATCGGCGACAGCCACACCGAGGCGGTGGAGACCCTGCGCCGCGCGCTGCCGGGCATGCTGCGGCAGGGGTTGGCCGCGCACCGCACCGTGGACGGCCGGAAACGCCCCATGCGCGACCCCCTGGCATACACCGAACTCCTGTGCGAGTTGCACCCGGTGGGCACCGCTCGATTGTGCGCGGATCGGCTCGCCGCCACCGCCGAGACCACCGGGATCACCCGGTTCGCCCTGCTGGCGGAGGGATCGGGGGACGCGGAGCTCACCGAGGAGACCCTGTGGCGGCTGGGGAGGGAGGTGGTGCCGCTGCTGCCGGACACCGTTCCCGGCCCCGCGGCGCCCCCACCCCCCTCGGTTCCGTCGTCCGTGAGGCCCCCGGAGCCCCGGCCGCCGGCCGTTCCGGCGGTCACCGGCCCCCGCCCCCCGGACTTCCCGGTGGCGGGGGCCGGGGCTCCGATGGGGCGGGGGAGGGGACGAGCGGAAACGTCCGGGTGGATCAAATCGTCCGGAAGGGGACTCGGCGGGGAAACCGGGGAACGGCTCAGCAGTCCCGCAACTCCGGTGACTGGTTGAGCAGTTGACCCCGGACGGAACGGAAGCGACCAAGCCGGTCGTCCACCGCCGGGTCCAGCGGGAAGACCGCCACCCGGTGGCAGTTCTGGAAGGCCAGGCGAACACCGAAGTGACGCTCCAGGCTGCCCCGAATGGCGTCACTGGCCAGCGCCCGCAGCAGTTGACCACGGGCCTGCTCGGTGGGGGGCGGGGTGGTGTTGTCGGCGAATTCGCCACCGTCCACCTGCAGACGGGCGACCAGGTTGCCGATCATCTCCCAGGCGTACGGGAGGGAGGTGCGGACGCAGTCGACGAAGGCGGCTTCGTCGACCTCGCCTCGCTCGGCCTGCTCCAGGAGCGCCGGTGAGACGTCGAGCGACATGGGGTTCTCCTCTCGCGACCCCCGGGGCGGGGGCCTGACGGACGGGCCGGGAGCGTCGGTCCTCCGGATCACCGGCGAATCGGGTGGCACGGGATGCGGGCACCCCGCACCACCCCTTGGTGATCATCGGTGATCACATGAATTCGGACGGCGACACCCCCGGGGACACCGTACGGCTCCCTGACCGGCGATGTCAGTGGAATGAGCACATAACTGGCCACGAACGGAACCATCTGTTCTCATCCGATCTCCTGTCATATCGCATGAACGACATAACGGTCACCGCCCGCCCGACGCCCTCGGCGCTCCCCCCACCACGCCTCCGACGGAACGATCGCCCCCTTCCCGGGGCGACTTCGCCCCGGACGCCCCGGGCCGGTAGCGTGACCGACCATGCGCCTCGTGATCGCCCGCTGCTCCGTCGACTACGCCGGCCGGCTGACGGCCCATCTGCCCCTCGCGCCCCGGCTGATCCTCGTCAAGGCGGACGGATCCGTCTCGATCCACGCCGACGACCGCGCCTACAAGCCGCTCAACTGGATGTCGCCCCCGTGCACCCTGGCCATCGACGAGGGCACCGGCGAGAACGGTGACGAACAGGTGTGGACGGTAATCAACAAGAGCGGCGAGAAACTGTTGATCACCATGACCGAGGTCCTCCACGACTCCTCCCACGAACTGGGGGTGGATCCCGGCCTGATCAAGGACGGCGTCGAGGCCCACCTGCAGGAACTCCTCGCCGACCGGATGGAGACCCTGGGTGAGGGGTGGAGCCTGGTGCGCCGCGAGTACCCCACCGCCATCGGACCGGTGGACATCCTGGGCCGCGACGCCGAGGGCGCGACGGTCGCCGTGGAGATCAAGCGGCGCGGCGAGATCGACGGCGTGGAACAACTCACCCGCTACCTGGAACTGCTCAACCGCGACCCCCTGCTCGCACCGGTACGGGGCGTCTTCGCCGCACAGGAGATCAAGCCGCAGGCCCGGGTGCTCGCCGGCGACCGGGGCATCCGCTGCGTGGTGCTCGACTACAACGCCCTGCGCGGCATCGAGGACGACAAACTCCGCCTCTTCTGAACCCCGGGGCCCGTGCCCCGGGCGCGACGGACGGCGGGGCGCCCCGCCGGTTCCCGGGGCCCGCTCACGCCGGCCCCCGACGCACTGCCCCGTCCCTCCCCCGGGAGCGGGCACGCCCGGCGTCCACGCCGAACGGGAGGGTTCTTCGGTGCCCGCCCCCGCGGGCGGGCACCGAAGAACCCTCCCGGGGTCGGTCGATCGGCGGGGCTACCGTCCCCGATGCCGGGAGCCCTGCTGACGGGACCCCTGACGACGGGAGCGGTAACGCTTCACCGCGCGCCAGGCGGCCAGGGCGGCGGGCATCATCCGCAGCAGTCCGCCCACGCGTACCTGCGTCATCGTGAGGGCGACGACCGGCAGCGCCACCGCGAGTCCCGCCGCGGAGGGTCCCCGGTCCCCGCCGGCCCGCTCCGACGCTGTCTGCGGTGTCGAGACGGCACCGTTGTGTGGGGTCATCCTCGGCCTCCTCGGATCGCATGACGGGGGTCTCTCCCCCCTCCGCACCTGCCCACCGCGAATACCCCCAATCCCCCCGGAAGCGACGCTCCTCCCCGGGGCCGACCGCCGGCGACCGGTGGACGTGCGGAAGGATCGACGACCGACCCCCGGGAACGACCGCGCCCCGGCGAGCCGGGACGGGTCACGGGGACGACGGGGAGGAGCGATCGGGATGGACCGCGCACGAACGGCGGGAGCGGCGACGGCCCGGGGCACGGGAGGCCGCCCCCGGGTACTGGTCGTCGGCGGGGGCGTCGGCGGCCTGGCGACGGCAGTCGCGCTGCGCGCCCGGGGAATACCGGTGAAGGTGCTGGAACGGAGCGCCGGGGGGCCGGGAGCCGGCTCCGGCCTGACCCTGTGGCCCAACGGTGTGCGTGCCCTGGAGGCCATCGGGCAGGGACCGGCCGTGCTGGACCGGTCCCTGCCCGGCGGCACCGGCGGGATACGTACCCCCTCGGGACGGTTCCTCTCCCGCACCGACATCGGGGACCTGGTCCGTGACCGGGGCCCGATGGTCGCCGTGCACCGCGCCGAACTGACGGGGATCCTGCGGGCGGCCCTGCCGGCCGACACCGTGCGGACGGGCGTCACCGTCACCGGGGTGCGCCTCGACGGCCGGGGACGCCCGGTGGTGATCACGGACGCCGGGGAGGAGAGCGCCGACGTGGTGGTCGGGGCCGACGGGGTGCGCAGCACCGTGCGGGGCGCGCTGTGGCCGACCGCGCGCGGCCCCCGGTACGCCGGGTACACCGCCTGGCGGATGGTGGTGGACGAGCCGGTGGACACGGGCGCGGCCGGGGAGACGATCGGCCGGGGGGAACGGTTCGGCGTCGTGCCGCTGCGGGACGGGCGGATCTACGCCTTCGCGACGGCCCGGGTGCCCGAGGGGGCCCGGGCCCCGGACGGCGAACGCGCCGAACTGCTCCGCCGGTTCGGCGGATGGCACGACCCCGTGCCGCGCCTGCTCGCCGCCGCGCGCGAGGAGACGATCCTGCGGCACGACATCCACGACCTGCCGGCACTCCCCCGCTACGCGCGCGGCCGGGTCGTCCTGCTCGGCGACGCGGCCCACGCCATGACGCCCAACCTCGGTCAGGGGGCCAACCAGGCGCTGGAGGACGCGGTCACCCTGGCCGCCCTGCTGGACACCCGCCCCGACCCGGAGGAGGCGACGGCGGCGTACGACGCCGAGCGGCGACCGCGTGCCCGGCGGGTGGTCGCCCTGTCCCGCCGGGCGGGCGCGGTGGCCCAATGGCACCTGCCCCTCGCCGCGCCGCTGCGCGACACCGTGCTGCGGCTGACCCCGCCGGCGATGGCGCTGCGCGCCCTGGCCCCGGTCCTCGACTGGACCCCACCGCCCCCGGCCCCCGCCGGGGCGGCTGACGCCGGGGCGGAGACCGACAAAGCCACCGGGGCCGGAACCACCGGAACCGGTACGGGCACCGACGGGACGACCGGAGCGGGCGGAGCCGGCGGGACGACCGGAGCGGGCTGAGCGGGCAACGGGTCGGGACGCCGACGGGATTCCTCCCGGACCGCCGGGTGATACCGAGGCGGGTGAGGCGGCACCGGGACGGCCCGGGAGAGTCCGGGGGCGCCCCGGCCCCGGTGCCCGGACGGGTCCGCCCATCCCGATCGCCGACTCGGCGGAGACCGACCGGCGGGCGGGCGGGTTCGCCCCCGGGACGGCGAACGGGGGGGAGGCCCGGGCCGGGGACGAGCCCCGGGCCTACCGGCCGCCGACGCCGTTCCGACCGCTGGACGGACGGGTCGGTCAGGTGATGACCGGCGCGGCGGAGTTGCCGCCGGTGGGCGACGGGTCGGGCGCGCCCGTCGGTGAGGGCGCCGCCGAACTGCCCTCATCCCCACCGGTGACCCCCTCGGAGGCCCCTCCGTTGTTGTCCCCACCACCGGTTTCGTCGCCGGGGCCGCCGTTTTCCCCGCCGCCCTCCGAGGAAGACCCATCGGAGGTGGATCCGTCGGTACCACCGTCGGTGGTGCCACCATTACCGACCGACCCCGTGCCATTACCCCCACTCCCGCTGGGTCCACCTCCGGAGGTGCCGGTCTCCACCGGGGTGGTCTCCGGGGAACTGGGGGAAGGGTTTTGGGAGTTCGATCCGGGAGGTGTCCCACCAGGTGTCGAGGGGGGCTCCGGGGTCCCCGTGGGATCCTCCGGGAGGTCCGGGGAGGGCGACGGCTCGGGCTCCGGCTCGGAGTTCGCCGGCCGGACCACCTCGGCCGGTTCCTCGACCGCCCCTTCGGTGTCCTCCTCCTCGGTCTCCTCGGTGGGCTCGGCGGCGGCACCGGTGCCGCCGTCGGTGTACCCGATGTCGGGGGCCGTGGTGTCGGGGCGACCGGTCTCCGCCGGGTTCTCGCCCTCACCGGAGGTCAGGCCGAGGCCCACGACGGTGCCGAGCACGGCGACCAGCAGGGCACCGGCTCCGGCGCCCGCCATGTTCCGGCGGGTGCCGGCGACGGCGGTGTCCCTGATGCCGGCGAACCGACCACCGCGCCGGGCACCGTGCGTCCCGGAAGCGCCGGAACCGCCCGGTCCTCCGTGCGGCCGGTCCCCACCGGGTCCGGCGAAGCCCTCGGCACCGTCGCCGGCGAGGGCCGCCGGCACGGCCGCCCCGGCCGCGTGACCGACGGTGGGCCGCGGGCCGGTCGGGGCCCCGCTGCCACTCGCCGCGACGGGCGGCAGCACCTTGGTGGGGGCCTCGGTCCCCGGAGCGGGCACCGGTCCGGTGGCGGCCACGGCCGGCGGAAGCGCCGGCACCGGCCCCGTGGCGGGAACGGCGGGCGTGCCGAGCGGCGCGGTGGGGGCGATCTGCGTGCCGGCGGGCGGTGTCGACGCGACCGGGCCGCCGGTGAGCACGGCGGTACCGGCGGCGGCCGGCTTCTCCAGCCGCAGCGGCGGCGACGGGGGCGTTCCGAGGTCCTCGACCAGCGCGAGGGCGCGGCGCCCGGCGTGTGCCCCACTGGAGTCGGCCAGGACCGCCCGCAGGGCGATCGACGCCTCCAGTTCGGCACGGGCCCGGTCGAGTCGGCCGTTGCAGATCGACAGGACGCCCAACTCGTGGTGGAAATAGGCCTGGCGGCTGACCAGTCCGGCCTCGCGGGCGCTCTCCTGGCCGCTGCGCAGCATCCGCTCCCACAGGCTCCAGCGCAGTGAGACGGCGGCTCGCGGGGCGGCGACCCGGGTGAGTTCGGCGACGGCCTCGTGCAGGCCGACGCGCTGGCCGGCGCGGATGACGGCGAGCAGGGCGTCGAGTTCGGCGACGGCCCGGGCGGGTTCGGCCCGACCCTCCTCCAGCCACCACTGGTAGTGCCCGATGGCGATGTCGACGCGGGCGGCGCCGCCTCCGGCGAGTTCGGTGCCCGCCAGGTCGGCGACCACCCCGGCGGCCAGCCGGCGGTGGTCCCCGCTGCCGGTGACCAGGCCGCTGCGACCGAGGAGGTCGAGGTGGGCGGAGGCGTCGTGGTCGCCGGTGAGGGCGGGGATCTGGGCGAGTCCGGGGAGCGCGCCGCCCAGGGCCAGGCCCAGCCTGAGGATTTCCCGGGCCCCCTCGGGGAGGCGGCCGGCGAGTTCGGCGGCGGGCGGGGCGCCGGTGTCGGCCGCCGGGTCGCTCCCGTTCCCGGCCTGCTCCGGGTCGGTGTCGCGCTCGCGCAGCAGGGAGCCGTACTGAGTCAGGCGCAACGGCAGGCCGTCGCCGGCGGAGTGCTGCCGCGCCGCGCCCTCGCGCTCGGGGCCGGTCAGGGGCCGTCCGGCGACACGCTCGACGAGGTCGACGGCGGCGGCACGGGCGAGGCCGGTGAGGTGGAGTTCCTCGAGCCGGGAGTCGTCGCCGGCTGCGGGCACGTCGGGATCGGCCGCGAGCAGGAAGGCGCACTCGGGCGTGGAGGCGAGCAGGTCGTCCAGGGCGGAGCCGCCGAACTCCAGGTCGTCCACGACCACGACGGCGCCGATCCCCCGCAGGGCGGCGCGCAACTCGGTGGCACCGGGGCGGTGATGGGGCGCGGCGTGGACGGCGGCGTACAGCTCGTGGCGCAGGTCGGCTGCGGAACGGCCGCGGCCGGTGAGGCGGACCACGCCGTCGGGGGCGAGACCGGCGCACTCCCGGGCCACGGCTTCGAGCAGCGCGGTGCGGCCGGAGCCGACGGGGCCGACGAGGCGCGCGGAACGCCCGCGGGAGAGGAGGCGGGTCAGGTGGGCCCGCTCCTCGTCGCGTTCGAGGAGTTCGACCGCGTCGGGGGCGTCGGGGGCGGCGGCCGGGGGACGCCGGGGGGAGATCGGGCGACGTCCCGGCGGGCAGGACTGGATGTGGCTGCCGTCCACGGGGTTGACGGTGACGAGGAAGTCACCGGCGACGATCTCGGTGACGCGCTCGGGACCGCCGGTCGTCTCCCGCGGTTCCTCGTCGCGCGGTGCGGGGTGGTTGGGGTCCATGGCATTCCCTCGGAAGCGGTGCGGGGCTCGCGCCCGGGCGGTATGGCGACTTCGACATCGGATGGCGTCGGGGGTGGAAGGCGCCGGGACCGGCACCAGGTGCGGTCGACCGGCTCCGAACGGCGTCGAACGCTTACCGACTACCCCAACGTTACTGTCGTATCATTTCGCGCCGCACCGGGGCACCGGGGTCGATGTCACGGCTTGGTAAGCAGCCGTGACGTCCGCCCGTGGGGCATCGAAAGCCCGGCATTTCATCCCGGATGATCCACCATGCCCGTTTCAATGAGTGCGCGGCTCGTGGATGGCGTCCCGCGTTCGGCCCACACCCGTCACGAAAGCCACACACGGCGCCCGACCCCGATCGCCCGGCGGGCATCCGACCGACCACGGGAGCGCGCGGACGGTCCGCGGCCGGGCCACGGCGTTCATCGATGATTCGCCGATGAGTCGCCCGGGGGGTCGGGTTCCGGGAAGGTTCCGGGAAGGTTCCGGGAAGGTTCCGGGAAACCGCCGTGAAGCCGGCGCGGGACGACCGTCCCACCGACCCGTCACCCCGGCGTCAGTTCGCGAAGGTGAGGATGCGGTGCAGCCGGGTGGCGACCAGGACCCGGTGCATCTGCGGCGGCACGTCCCGCAGCACCAACCGCCGCCCCCGGCGACCGGCGCGGCGGTGCACGCCCATGATGACCCCCAGCCCCGTGGCGTCCCAGGAGTCCAGCGTCCGGAGGTCCAGGATCAGGTCCCCCTGTCCCTGGTCGACCGCCCGGTGCAGGGCGCTGCGGGCGTCGGCGGCGCTGCGCACGTCCAGGCGGCCCCCGACGACCAACTCCGCGTGGTCGCCCGTGATGTGCATGTTCCGCTCCCGAGATCCGTGGTCGGTCGTTGTGCCCCGGCGGTGTCCGTCCGGCCGGGCACCCGTCGGGACGGGTGGGCCGGGGTCGGCGCGGCGGCCGCCGGGCGTGCGGTGTGCTGCGGGACCGCACGGACCGGGGCGGTCCCGCGCGGTGGGGTGGTGCGGGGTGTGACGTGGTGCGGGGAGGTACGGGATCGACCCGCGCGGGGCGATCCCGATCCGGGAGGCGCCCCGGAGTCCCGGCCGGTGCGCCGACCCCGCGGACCCGGTCCGATCCGGGGGTGCCCCACCTCCTCCCCATCGATGCCCGGCCCCGGACCGGAACCGCACTGGATTCACCCGAACGAGTGCGATGCGGCGGCACGAAGCCGATGCCCGGGAAGGAACGGTGAGGAGCGTGGGGGAACCGGCACGGCCCGAATGCACCGGCACCTCGTGCCGGACACCGCCGAACCGGGGCGGCGGGGGCCACAGATTACCGGGCCCCCCGGAGGATGCGACGGGCCGGGTCCCCGACCGGTTCCACTCCGGGGAGCGGTGTCACGACCCGGTCGACGAGCCGGAACACGGCGCGGGACAACGGAGGATGACGGGATGCCACGAAGAACGGCGGCGGGCGCCGGGGAACCGGTACGACACTGCGGGGCTCGCCGGTCGGTCGCTCCCGAACCGGGAGGGTCAGTCCCCGGCGCGGTGGTCGTGGAAGCCCACACCGCTCTTGCGGCCCAGGTCACCGGCGTCCACCATCCGGCGCATCAGCTCCGGCGGGGCGAACTTGTCCTCCCGGCACTCCGTCCAGATGTTCTCGGCGGCGTGCAGCAGGATGTCCACACCGGTGAGGTCGGCGGTCTCCAACGGTCCCATGGCGTGGCCGAAGCCCAGCCGGCAGGCGGTGTCGATGTCCTCGGCGCTGGCCACCCCCGACTCGCGCAGCCGGGCGGCCTCCACCACCAGGGCGGAGATCAGCCGGGTCGTCACGAAGCCCGCCACGTCCCGGTTGACCACCACACAGGTCTTGCCGGTGGACTCCGCGAACGCCCGGGCCCGGGCGAGGGTCTCGTCGGTGGTCTTCAGGCCGCGCACCAACTCGCACAGCCGCATCATCGGCACCGGGGAGAAGAAGTGCGTGCCCACCACCCGCTCGGGACGCTCCGTCACGGAGGCGATCTTGGTGATCGGGATGGCGGAGGTGTTGGTGGCGAGGACCGCGTCGTCCTTCACGATCCCGTCCAGGGCACGGAAGATCTCCCGCTTGACGTCGATCCGCTCGAAGACCGCCTCCACCACGATGTCGGCGTCGGCGGCGGCCTCGAGTTCGGTCGTGGTGGTGATGCGGCCCAGCGCGGCCTCCGCGTCGGCGGCGGTGATCCGCTCCTTGGCGACGAACTTCCCCAGCGAGCGCTCGATGCCGTCCCGACCCCGGGTCAGCGCCTCGTCGGTGATGTCGCGCAGGACCACCTCCCAGCCCGCCTGCGCGGAGACCTGGGCGATGCCGGACCCCATGAGACCGGCCCCGATGACGGCGAGCTTTCCTGCCACGTCTGTTTCCTCCGATGCACGCTGAGTGGTCCCCGGCAGGAATGTAGTGCCGCGAACGGCCTTTGGGGAGCGATGGAGACACGCGTCACGTCTCACATGGCGGACATCACACCTTCGGACGGGCCGGTCGCCCGGGCCGTAGGCTCACCGCATGGTCAACCTCACCCGCATCTACACCCGCACCGGGGATCAGGGAACCACCGCCCTGGGCGATATGAGCCGCACCGCCAAGACCGACTCCCGGATCGCCGCCTACGCGGACGCCAACGAGGCGAACGCCGTGATCGGCACCGCCTTGGCCCTGGGCGAGCTGTCCGAGGACGTCCGCAAGGTCCTGATCCGCGTCCAGAACGACCTCTTCGACGTCGGCGCCGACCTCTCCACCCCGGTGGTGGAGGACCCGAAGTACCCGCCGCTGCGCGTGGAGCAGGTCTACGTGGATCGGCTGGAGGCCGACTGCGACCGGTTCCTGGAGGAGTTGGAGAAGCTGCGGAGCTTCATCCTGCCGGGCGGCACTCCCGGCGCCGCCCTGCTGCACCAGGCGTGCACGGTGGTGCGGCGGGCCGAGCGCTCCACCTGGGCGGCGATGGAGGAGCACGGGGAGACGATGAACCCGCTCACCGCCACCTACCTCAACCGCCTCTCCGACCTGCTGTTCATCCTGGCCCGGGTGGCGAACAAGGAGGTCGGCGACGTGTTGTGGGTGCCCGGCGGCGAACGCTGAGCCGCCCGCCTCCCGGGGCGGGGACGCGGGACGGGCGATCACCCGGCGCGTTCCGCCGCTCCCCCGCCGTCGGTGCCCGTCCCGAGGCCGGGGCGGGCTCTTGGGCCACACCGCGCAACCCGCCGCGATGAGACCGTGGGCCGCGCCCACCATCAGGGCCCGGGCCCGCCACCCGCGCAACGTCTCGACGCCCCGCCGGGATCGGCGGCCGGAGCGACCCGCACCAGGAGCTCCGGCACGACCACCGCGAGGACCACCGCCGGGATCGTGCGCGGCCACGGTCGTCCCTCGTGACGCGTCCGCGCCGCTCCGTACCGGGCGCCATCGCTCAGAGCAGGGCGGAGACCGCCCCCGCGAGGAGCAGCAGCGCGCCGATGACGCCGAGCGCCCTGCCGGCGATCCCGAAGCCGCGTTCCCGCCCCCGGGCGGAGCCCAACAGTTCCTCCTCGCTGCGGGTGGAGACGATGAACAGGCCGCCGTCGAAGGGCGGTCCGATCATCAGTCGGCCGTGGTCGTCGGATGCCTCCCCCAGCACGTACAGCCGGCGGCCGGGCGCGACCGTCCACTCCTCCTGCTGGAAGCCGATGCTGCCGCCGCCGGAGGGCAGGTTGAGGGTGAACCCACCGAAGGAGAGCCCCCCTGAGCCGCCACCGGTGTCACGCTCGAAGCGGTCGAGGGTCTTCTCCGGCTGGTCGATCTCCTTCTTCCCCGGTCGCACGAGGATGTCCCCGGTGGCGTCCCGCACCAGCAGGTCCTCCTCGCTGACGTGCTGTGAGACGACCCGGGTCTTCTCCTCGCGGCGCCGGTTGCCCTCGTTGTCGGTGCGCGTCTCCCAGTACTTGTGGGTCACGCGGTGCTTGTGCCAGACGCACTCGCGCTTCCCCAGTTCGGAGATCAGCGGTCCCGCTGCCGGCGCGACGGTGTCGGCGACGATCTCGCAGCGGTAGCGGAAGTGGCCGGCACCGGCCGCCTCCTCGGCGGCGCGGTGCAGTTCGTCGAGTTCGGCGATCGTGCTGGTCTCCGTGCCGGCGATACCGCGCACCCGCTTGGCGGCCGATCGAGCCACCAGTAGGCAGATTCCGGCCAGGACCAGACCTGTGACACCGATCCAGATCATCACCATGGAGATGCCCCCCTTCCCCTGTTTCCCCCGGGCCTTCCCCCGTGGCGCTTCCCGTGGTGTGCGGCTCCCGCGGGAGCCGGCGGCACTCTATCGGTCCCCGACCGGGCCCGTCCCGGGGGTGGGTTCCTTAAGGGGGCCTTAACCACACCCGAAGTGATGGTTCAGTCCCTTGCCCAGTGGTCCAGACCTCTCTACCGTCCTGTTCCACCGCGGCGGTTCGGCTCCCGCAGCCGACGCCGGGCGGCGCGGTGACCCCCACACGACCCCTCTCGCCTCCGGCCCCCGTACGCCGGAAGCGCCCCAAGGAGCAGCGTGAGCACAGGAACTCGAGCCCGGAGCCGCAAGAAGAGACTGGTGGCCGTCGCGGCCGCCCTGGCCGTCCCGCTGAGCGGCGTCGCGGTGATGTCCGCCGGCGCCGACGTCACGGACGGCGTCTCGGCGAGCTTCTCCAAGCCCTCCGTGTGGGACGGGGGCTTCAACGGCCAATGGACCATCGGGAACGGCGGCGACGCCGCCGTGGACGGATGGACCCTGGAATGGGAGTTCCCCGAGGGCACCGAGGTGACCTCGCTGTGGAACGGGGTGATGACCCGTGAGGGCAACATCTACACCGTCACCAACGAGGACTGGAACGGCGCTCTGGCCGTCGGCGCCACCACCACCGTCGGCCTGGGCGGCACGGGGGCCGGCGAGCCGATCAACTGCCTGATCAACGGCAACCCCTGCGACGGCGACGGCTCCGGCGGCACCCCCGACCCCGGGGACCCGGACCCGACCGACCCCGACCCGACCGACCCCGACCCGACCGACCCCGACCCGACGGATCCCGACCCGAACCCGACCGGTCCCGGCGAACACGTCAACCTCGGCTACTTCACCGAGTGGGGCACCTACGGCCGCGACTACCACGTCAAGGACATCGTCACCTCCGGCTCGGCGGAGAAGCTCACCCACATCAACTACTCGTTCGGCAACGTGACCAACGGCGAGTGCGTGATGGGCGACTCCTACGCCGCCATCGAGCGCGCCTACACCGCCGCCGAGAGCGTGAGCGGCGAGGCGGACACCTGGGACCAGGACCTGCGCGGCAACTTCAACCAGCTGCTGCAGCTCAAGGAGGCCCACCCGCACATCAAGGTGCTGTGGTCCTTCGGCGGTTGGACCTGGTCCGGCGGCTTCGGCGAGGCGATGCAGAACCCCGAGCGGTTCGCCAAGTCCTGCCACGACCTGGTCAACGACCCGCGCTGGGAAGGCGTCTTCGACGGCATCGACCTGGACTGGGAGTACCCCAACGCCTGTGGTGAGACCTGCGACGACAGCGGGCCGCGCGCCTTCGGCGACATGATGCGGGCCTTCCGCGCCGAGTTCGGCGACCAGCTGGTCACCGCCGCCATCACCGCCGACGCCTCCGACGGCGGCAAGATCGACGCCTCCGACTACGGCTACGGCGCCGAGCACGCGGACTACATCGCGGTCATGACCTACGACTTCTTCGGTGCCTGGGCGGCGCAGGGCCCGACCGCCCCGCACTCCGCGCTCAGCCCGTGGGACGGCATCCCGCAGGACGGGTTCACCACCGAGCAGGCGATCGCCAAGTTGAAGGCGCAGGGCGTACCGGCGGAGAAGCTGCTGCTGGGCATCGGTTTCTACGGTCGCGGCTGGACCGGCGTCACACAGACCGACCCGGGCGGCACGGCCACCGGTCCGGCCGCCGGCAGCTACGAGCAGGGCATCGAGGACTACAAGGTCCTCAAGGAGACCTGCCCGGCCACCGGGATCTTCGCCGGCACCGCCTTCGCGCACTGCGGCGACGACTGGTGGAGCTACGACACCCCGCAGACCATCGCCGGGAAGATGAACTACGCCAAGGAGCAGGGCCTGGGCGGCGCCTTCTTCTGGGAGCTGACCGGCGACACCTCCGACGGTGAGTTGATCACCGCCATCCACGAGGGCCTGCGGTAACCGCGTCCCCTCTCCGCACCCCGTGCCCGTCCCCCGGAGGCGGGGGATGCTGGCGTGCATGGACGACTCGCACCACGAGCACGACGGGCCCGACGAGCAGCACGGCGGACACCGCGCCGGGGACGGCACCGACCCCGACCCGGCGGAGC
>NZ_JAJUWS010000016.1 GCF_021390475.1 Streptomyces sp. ST2-7A | reverse complement strand
CCCGCGCCTTCCGGTTGAGGGTGGGCACCCGGCTGAGGTGGTACGTGCGGTGCATGAACCAGGCGGGGAAGCCCTTCAGTCGGCGCCCGTAGACCCGGGCGACGCCCTTGTGCAGGCCCAACGAGGCCACCGACCCGACGTAGGCGTGGGAGTAGGGGGTGGGGGCGCGCCCGCGCAGCCGGTCGGCGAGGTTGTCGGCGAGCCGGCGACCCTGGCGGACCGCGTGCTGGGCGTTGGGCGCGCAGGTCGGCAGGCCCCCGCCGGGGGCGGGGTCGTCCGCCGACAGGTCGGGCACGGCGGCGGCGTCCCCGGCGGCCCAGATGTGTTCCTCGCCCTCGACGAGCAACTCCGGCGTACAACGCACCCGGCCACGCTCGTCCAGCGGCAACCCGCAGGCGGTCAGAACGGGGTTGGGCTTGACGCCGGCCGTCCACACCAGGGTGCGGGTGGGGTGGCGCGAGCCGTCACTGAGCACCGCGACCCGGTCGGTGATGGACTCCAGGCGGGTGTCGAGGCGGATGTCGATGTTGCGTCCGCGCAGCTCGCGCACGGCGTACTCGCCCATCCGCAGGCCCACCTCGGGAAGAATCCGGCCGGTCGCCTCCACCAGGATCCACTTGGTCTCCTCCGGCGAGATGCCGGGGTAGTAGCGGCAGGCGTAGCGGGCCATGTCCTCCAGTTCGGCCAGCGCCTCGACACCCGCGTAGCCCCCACCGACGAAGACGAAGGTGAGGGCGGCGTCGCGGACCCGGGGGTCGCGGGTGGAGGAGGCGATGTCGAATTGCTCGAGCACGTGGTTGCGCAGCCCGATGGCCTCCTCGACGGTCTTGAAACCGATGCCGTGCTCGGCGAGGCCCGGGACGGGCAGGGTGCGGGAGACCGAGCCGACGCCCAGGACGAGTTCGTCCCAGGCCAGGATGAGCGGCGGCTCCTCGCTCTCCTCGGTGGCCGGGGTGCGGATCTCGGCCGTACGGGCGGCGTGGTCCAGCGACACCAACTCGCCGGGGATGAAGCGGCAGCCGCGCAGGACGCGGCGCAGCGGGACCACCACGTGCCGGGGCGAGAGGTTCCCGGCCGCCGCCTCCGGGAGAAAGGGCTGGTAGGTCATGTACGGTTCCGGGCTGACGACGACGACCTCGACGGTGCCGCGTGCCAGCTCGCGCCGCAGCTTCCGGCGCAGCCGCAGTGCGGTGTACAGGCCGACGCAGCCACCTCCGACGATGAGGACGCGCGTGGGTTCCTTGGTCACCCCTCCATGAGGCACCCGGGGACGGTGGTTTGTCCACAGGTGGGGAGGAGACCTCCGCCGATCGGGCGTCATCCCGCGTGCCGCGAACTCCTACTCCACGTCGGCGACCTCAACTATCGTCGGGAGGCGTTGGGCACGGTGGATGTCCGTGCCCGGGTGGGTACGACGCGCGGACTCCGGGGGGAGCCGCGCGGGATGACGGGGGAAGTCATGCGTTCTCAGCGTTTCCATCGGGAGTCGGCGCACCGGGGACATCCGGAGCCGGGGATACGACCGGCGGTCCGGTCGGGGTCGGACCCGACCGGACCGCCCGGTGCGGTCGATCGGGGTGTTCCCGCTGTTCGACGCGGTCCCGGGACCGGCCCCGGGGGTTCCGCGCCGGTGGGGGGCCGGGGGGCCGCCGGGCCGGGGCCGACGACCGCCGGCGGGGAGGGCCCGGGTGGTCGGCCGCCGGCGAAGGGTCGGACCGTGGCGGTGGGGAGCGCGTTGCGCACCGACGCCCGCCGCAACCTCCACCACGTCCTCAGCGCCGCCCGGGACGTCTTCGGCGAGCTGGGGTACGACGCCCCGATCGAGGAGATCGCGCGACGGGCCCGGGTGGGGGTGGGAACGGTGTACCGCCGCTTCCCCACCAAGGGTTCACTGATCCGGCACATCATCGGGGAGGAGACCCGGCGACTCACCGAGCGCGCCGAGCACGCGCTGGGCGAGGAGGGCGATCCGTGGGCGGCGGTGGAGGACTTCGTGCGGGACGCGGTGGACTCGGGGGTGTCCCGGCTGCTGCCGGAGTTGCCGACGGCGGGGGCCGCGGGACCGGTGGACGCGGTGGCCCGGGTGGACGACGGGTCGGAGGAGGTCCCGGGGCCCGGCGGGGCGCAGCGGGTGCCCCGACAGCGTCGGGTTCCGCCGGTGGAGCTCGGCCGGGAGCCGGCGGCCGGCACGGCGGAGGAGCGGATCACGCACGTCGAGCGCACCGGCGACGGTGACGCGCGACTGCTGGTGGCGACGATGGAACGGCTGTTGGAACGGGCCCGCCGCGCCGGGCGGGTGCGGCCCGACGTGACGGTGGCCGATCTCGTGCTGGTCATATCCACCGTTCCGCCGACGGCGGCCGACCCGACGGTGCGGGAGGCGTTGTCCTCACGGCTGCTGGAGCTGCTGCTGGCCGGCTTGCGGCCGGCCGCCGGGCCGGCGCGGGACGGCGAGGGAGACGGGGTTCGGTCCGGCACCGCGCGGTGAACCGTTCGACCGGCGTTCCCCCGGAGGAGAGGCGCGGCCGGCGCTCCCGGGGTGCGCCATAGGGAGCGGAGGGGTGTGCGGGGAGGGCGCGTGTCGCTCCTCGCACACCCGCGCGAACCCCGTCCCACAGGGCGCCCGGGACATGCGTGTCGGAGACGGCGGCACGGTTTTCGTCTCCGAATCGGGCTCCGGGAGACCCGGGTTGTGGGACCCTGGGTGCCCGCCGGGGGGAGGCGGACGGAGACGGGTCGAGGGGTTTCGGGGGGCAGCCGGCCATGCGGGACGACGGACGGGACGGCACGCGGGAGCGCGGCCGGGAGTGGGAGTCGGACGGGGACCCGGGCACGTCACCCGGCACACCGGACGGGACGGCTCCGGCGGGGACGGAGACGGACGGAGACGGCACCGGCGGGCGGCCGGCGGTCACGACGGGGGTTCCCCCGGTGACCGACCCGGGCTGCCCGGACACCACGGGCACGGATCCGACCGGCGGCATCGGCGTCGCCAACCCGGGTGCCACGGACGCGGGCGCCGGTATCACCGGCGTGAGGGCCCCGGATCCGGACGCCCCCGGCGCCGGCGCCGCGGGTTCGGACGCCGTCGCCGCGCGCCCGGCCCCCACCGGAGCCGGGACCGGGGTCCCCGACGGGGACCCCGACGTGGAACGCGTCCCCCGCCAACGGATCCCGCGTCTGCGCGGCCGGGGCGCCGGCGCGACCCGGGAGGTCGTGCCGGCCGACGCGGAACTGCTGCGTCGCATGCGGGAGGGCGACGAGGGCGCGTACGAGGAGTTGTACCGCCGGCACGCCGCCGCCGTGCGCCGGTACGCCCGCACCTGCTGCCGGGACGACCACACCGCCGACGACCTCACCAATGAGGTGTTCGCCGCCGCCCTCCAGGCGGTGCGCGGCGGCGCCGGCCCGAACTCGGCCGTGCGCGCCTACCTCTTCACCTCGGTGCGACGGGTGGCGGCGGCCTGGACGGCCGGCGCCCGCCGCGAACAACTGGTCGAGGACTTCGCGACGTTCGTCGAGTTCGCCGACACCGGGACCGACGGCGGGTCCGGTGACGGGCCCGGCGGCGCGGGGCGGGTCGGCGCCGGTGTGGGGGGCGACGGCCGGGAGGCGGCGGCCGAGGTCCGCGCCATGGAGGGCGCCGAGCGCTCGATGGCCGTCCGGGCGTTCCGCAGCCTTCCGGAGCGCTGGCAGGCGGTGCTGTGGCACACCACCGTCGAGGAGGCGACCCCGCGTGATATCGCCCCGCTGTTGGGCCTGACGCCGAACGCGACCGCCGCGCTGGCCCACCGCGCCCGCGAGGGGCTCCGCCAGGCGTACCTCCAGGCGCACGTCAGCCGGGCGTTGACCACGGGCGGCGAGTGCGCCCGGTACGCCGACCGGCTCGGGGCGTTCGCCCGGGGCGGCCTGCGCTCGCGGGCCGAACGCGGTCTGCGCGACCACCTGGAGGAGTGCGCGGCCTGCCGGACGGCGGCGCTCGAGGTCCGCGAGTTGAACGAGCACCTGCGCGCGGTGCTGCCGATCGCCGTGATCGGTTGGCTGGCCGCCGGGTACGTCCCGAAGTTCCTCGCGGCGGCCGGTGTCGCCGGCGCCGGAGCGGGTGGGGGCGCGGCCGGCGGGGTGGCCGGTGGCGCGGGAAGCGGATCGGCCGGGACGGGAACGACCGGCGCCGGCGCCGGCGGTTCGGGCGTGGCCGGCGCCGTGGTGACCGAAGGCCTGGCCCTGCCGCTCAAGCTCGCTCTGGCCGCCGGTGTCATGGCGGTGGCGGGCGCGGCGGCCGTGGCGGTGACCGTGCTCGGCGGGAACTCCCCGGACCCGGCCGTGACGCCGCCCCCGGTGGCGGCCCCCGGATCGGCACCCGAACCGCCCCGGACGGCGCCGGACCCCGGACCGGTGACGGACGGGGACCCCGCACCGGAGGCGCCGGAGACCGCCGGAGCGGAGGCTCCGGAGCCGGTGGTGCAGACCGCGCAGGAGCCGGGACCGCCGGAAGGACCGCCGCAGGCCCCGGCCGAAGTGACCGCCCCGGAGGAACCCGTGTCCGGACCGGGGCCCGCTCCCGAGCCGGGGCCGGGTGTCGAGCCGGGGCCGGGTGTCGAGCCGGGGCCGGGTGTCGAGCCGGGGCCCGCTCCCGAGCCGGGGCCCGAACCGGAACCCCAGCCCCAGCCGGAACCCGAACCGGAGCCGGGGCCGGGTGTCGAGCCCCGGCCCGAACCGGAACCCCAGCCCCAGCCCCAGCCCCAGCCGGAACCCGAACCGGAACCCCAGCCGCGCACGTACCAACTCCGTTATATGCCGCCCGGGTCCTCCGGGGCCGGCATGGACGAGCCGCGTCTGCGCCTGCTCGGTGGGAGCCTCTTCCTGCCGCGCTCCCAGCCCTCCATCGGCGGCATGACCCACACGCACGGCATCACCGTCTCGGCGTCCTCCACGATGATCATCGACCTCAACCGTCCCTGCTCGGTGCTGCGCGCCCGGGTCGGAGTGGACGACACCGCGTCCACCCAACGGGGTGCGGCGGAGTTCACCGTGCTGGCCGACGGTGTTCCGGTGTGGGGGTCGGGCACGGTGACCGCCGGGAGCGTCGCGGTGCCGGCGGTGGTGGACCTGACCGGGGTGCGCACGGTGCGGCTGGAGGCCCGACCGCGCGGCCCGTTGGGCGCTCTCACCCCCGTGACCTGGGCGGACTCGGAGCTGGACTGCGGTTGATCGGTCGTCGGACGGGGGCGGGGCCGTGCCGGTCCCGGCCCCGTCGGGCCGCCGCGTTCGACCGGTCGAGAGGTCTCCGCTGTGACGATGGATGAAGGCGGGTGTCGTGAACGGTGTGGTGAGCACGGTGTCGTTCGTGAGGTTTCAGGGGACGGTTTGCGGTCCACGGGGTCACTTCCCCGGCGTCTTCGCCCTGGCCAACGAATTGGCCCGGGAAGGACGACTCTCGGAGGAGGAGTACCGCTTCTGGCGGGCCGGCAACGACTGGTACAACGCCGCTTATCCCGACCCCTCCGCCACACACCCCGACCTCTACGACCACGAGCTGAATCCCGGTGCCGTCGCGTGGTTCAGGTCCACGGCCGCGCATCTCATCGACCGGGTGGTCGGCTACCGGGAACTCCTGGCCGCGCACGGTGTGGCGTGCGAGCGTGTCGATTCCTCGGACCCCGGGCGGATCATCCACGAGGACGAGGTGCAGGTGGTGGTCGTGCCCCGGAGGGTGGACCATCCCTCGGCTTCCGCCCGGGTCCCCCGGCGACCTCGCCCGGCTGCCGGGGGCGGGCCGGTACCGTCGGGAACAATCCGGCGCGGCCCCGGCTGAACGGGCCCGGCGGTTCGCGCCGTTCGGGTGGGGCGGCGAACGGGCGGTTCGGTTCCGTTCATCCCGTCGGCACACGCCGCCCGACCGACGCCCGCGGGCATCGCGCCGTTCCCGGTCCCCGGGCCATGCCGTCCCGGGGACCGGGGACGGGTGCCCACCGGCCGTCGCGCCCGTGACTCCCGGCGCTTCCCGCCGGGTTCAGCGGGTGACGCCGCCCGCCACGGCGCGCGGCTCGCGATTGCCCTCGGTGGTCCAGCAGGATCCACGACGCGTCATCAACCGTCGCAACCACAGCTCCGTGGAGACGAGTTCGGCGACGCCCTCCAGCGGAACCGGCTCCCCCTCGGCGGCGGCGCGCAGCGCCCGGCGCACCACCCGGGCCTCCACCAGGCCGGCCTCGGCGAGCAGCGGCGCCTCGAAGAGGTCGATGAGGTCGCCCATCGCGGTGCGCAGCCCGAGGCGGGTCGCCTCGACCTGGAGCGCGCGGGCCGGGGCTCCCCAGCCGGGCGGCAGTTGGCGAACGCCCGCGCCGGCGAGCACCTCGCGCAGGATCTCCGGCCGGGCTCCGGGCTGTATCCGTGAGGTCTCCGGCAGCACGCGGCAGGCGCGGACGACGGCGTTGTCGTAGAAGGGGGCGTGCAGGCGCTGGTGGTGCATCTCCACCGCCTGTTCCAGCACCCGGTGGTCGGCGGCGCTGCGCAGGAGCGCGGCGCGGGCGCGCTGGGCGCCGGGGTGGCTGTCGCGGCCGGCGGGCCGGGAGCGGGTGGCGGCGGCCTCCAGCCGCAGGGAGACCTCCGCGAGGGTCTCGCCGGTCAACCAGCGGGCCGCAGGGCCGGGAAGGGCCCAGCTGAGGGAGGCGCCGATGGGGCCGGCGCCGGGCGCGCGACGCCCGGTCGGGGCGACCCCGAAGGGGTCGACGAACGGATCGACGGCGTCGCCGACGTCCGGCGCGGCGAGCCGCAGGCGGGCGGCGGCGCCGGAGACGCCGTCCCGGTAAGAGGTGCGAGCCAGCCGGCGGGCCGCCCGGTACAGGGCCAGGGGCGCCGCGACGGAGCGCCCCCCGTCACCGTGACGAAGGGCCATGAGGGTGCGCACGAGGTGCCGGCGTTGTCGTCCGATCACCAGGTCGGCGAGGCGGGCGGGGTGGGCGTCCAGGACCTCGCGGGCACCGTGGCCGACGAGGTGGTCGGCGCTGCCGGCGGCCAGGCGTGCGCGGTGCCGGGCGGCGGTCACCAGTGTGGGAGCCGGTTCGTCGGTCAGGCGCATGGTCTCGGGGTCGAGCCCGACGAACGGCAGGGTCTCCACCCCCCCGGTGACCACCACGTGGTGCAGGCGGGGGTTCTCCGCGATCGCGCGGGCGCGTTCGAGTTCGGCGACCCGGGTCACCCGGGCGTGCTCGCTGTCGGTGGCCAGGTCGTTGAAGGTGACGGCGAGCAGGCGTTCACCCGCGAGGGTGACGCCGGTGCCGTGCACGGTGCCCGGACGGCCGGGGAGGCCGGCGGCGAGCAGGGCGAGGGTAGCGGAGGCGGAGCCGCCGGAGAGGTCGGCGCCGACGCCGGGGGCCGGGTCGGCGTCCCCGCGGTCGGCGGAGTCCATGCCGGGGACCGGGTCGGGGACACCGGAGTGCCGGGGGGCGGCCAGTCGGGTACGGACGGCCTCCACCAGGGCGTCGCGGATGCCGGCGACGGCGGCCTCCCGTTCGACCGGCGGCGCGGCGACGACCGTGGGCAGGGAGGGTTCGTAGTCGACGGTGTCGCGGCTGCCGCCCTCGCGCAGCACCAGGGCGTGGCCGGGCTGTACGCGGTGCACGCCGACATAGGGGGTGCCGGTGCCCAGCGCCTCCGGGGTCTCGGGGCAGGCCAGTTGGGCGCCGAGTTGGTTGACATCGAGCTGGGCCTCGGTGAGGTCGGCGAGCGGGAGGGCGGCGGTGGCGTAGGCGGTGCCGCCGGCCCAGCGGGTGTGGAAGACGGGGCGAGCGCCGGCGAGGTCGGAGGGGATCGCGGTGCGTCGGCCGAAGCGGGCGACGGCGGTGTACCCGCCGGGCCAGGTGGTGAGTTGGCGCAGTGCGCCGGCCCGGGCGGAGATCAGGGCGGTGCGCAGTTGGGCGTCGGTGGCGCCGCAGTACCCGAAGACGGCCAGGTGGGTGTCGCCGTCGGCGTGGACGAGGCGGATCTCGTCCAGTCGCCAATCCCCCACCGCCCACAGGGGGTCGGGGCCGTCCCAGATGAGTTGGGCGCCGAGGGGCCTCACCTCGCCGAGCGCGCTCGCCGAGGCACCGCACCACCCCACCAACCACCGCATGGCCGCCTCCCCCCGCTTGAGTCGTCGAGCCCGCAGGTCACGGGCGCTCGAAGGGTGTGGTGTGACCATGCTGCCACGGGAAACCCGGCAGCGGTGCATCGGAGGGGAAACCGCAGGAGGGCACGGCGAGGCGGCCGGTCCGCGGCCGAGTCGCGAAAAACCGACTGTTTTCGGCCAAACTCCGCCGGGAGTCGGCCGTCGGTGCCCGGGGCGGGAGGGGCGCCCGGGGTGTCGTGGCCCGGGAGACGTCCCACGCCTCCCGGGCCCGAACCGCCGCCCACGGGGATGGGGACGACGGCTCCCCGGCCCACCGGATGCCCGAAGCGCGGCGGACCGACCCACGCGGAATCATCCAAACCCGACGGGTCACTCCTGCTAAGAGCGCACGGGCGGGCGCACGGCCACACGGCGGGAGCACGTCCTCACCGACATCCGGCGCTCGGACGAACACTCGGATCGCGCCGGGGCGTTCGAGCGAAACCGGACGCGCCCGGCTCTCGAACCGGCGCTCCCCACGCCCCGGGGAGGCCCGGGCCCGGGGACGAGGACCGGCCATCCCCGTACAAGCCCCTTAACGGTCAGAAGGCACCGAACTACGCTGGGTTGGCGGAATATTTGGGAGCGCCCCGTGCCCGCCGCGGGGTCACCGATGGATGTGTCAGGGGTGCGCGCATGTCCAGGGAGTCACGCGGACCGAACGAGAAGCTGGGAGCCGTCCTCGCTCTCGCCGGCATGAGCAACGCCGGGCTGGCCCGCCGGGTCAACGACCTCGGCGCGCAACGCGGCCTGACGCTGCGCTACGACAAGACGTCGGTGGCCCGCTGGGTCACCAAGGGCATGGTCCCCCAGGGCGCGGCGCCGCATCTGATCGCCGCCGCCATCAGCAGCAAGCTGGGGCGTCCGGTGCACCTCCACGAGATCGGTCTGGCCGACACCGACCCCGCGCCCGAGGTGGGGCTTTCCTTCCCCCGCGACGTGGACTCGGCGGTCCGCGGGGCCACCGAGCTGTACCGGCTGGACAGCGGGTCCGGGCGCGGCATATGGCAGTCCCTGGCGGGGTCCTTCGCGGTGAGCGCGTACGCCACGCCCACCGCCCGCTGGCTGATATCCCCGGCCGACCCGGCCGTGGGACGCGAACCCACCGGGGAGGGCGGACGGTCCCGGCGCGCCGGCGGTGGCGATCCGGTGCCCCCGGTGGGGAACGACACCGAACGGGCCGGCGGGGCCGGGGTGAACGGCGGTGCGGGCGGCGGCGGGACGGGCCGCGCCCCGGCCGGCGGCGGTGCCGGGACGAGCCCCGCGCCCACCGGCCCCCGGGCCGGGGCCACCCGCGGCCCGATACCGCCGGCACGCGGTCCCGGCGGTCCCGGGACGGTCGGCCGGGTCGGCCACAGCGACGTCTCCAAGCTCCGCGAGGCCGCCGAGGAGGCACGCCGCTGGGACTCCAAGTACGGCGGCGGGGACTGGCGTTCGGCCATGGTCGCGGAGTGCCTGCGCTCCGACGCCGCACCCCTGCTGCTGGGTACCTACAGTGACGAGGTGGGCCGCTCGCTGTTCCGCGCCACCGCCGAACTCACCCGGCTGGCCGGGTGGATGGCCTTCGACACCGGCCAGCAGGAGGCCGCCCAGCGCTACTACATCCAGGCGCTGCGCCTGGCCCGGGCGGCGGCCGACGTCCCGCTGGGCGGGTACGTGCTGGCCTCGATGTCCCTCCAGGCCACCTACCGGGGCTTCGCCGACGAGGGCGTGGACCTGGCGCAGGCCGCGCTGGAACGCAACCGGTCGCTGGCCACCCCGAAGACGATGAGCTTCTTCCACCTCGTGGAGGCCCGGGCGCTGGCCAAGTCCGGTGAGGCCGCCGCCTGCGGCGCCTCCATCGCCGCCGCCGAGAGCGGCCTGCAGCGCTCCCGGGACACCGACCCCGACCCGGGCTGGTTGGACTTCTACGCCTACGACCGGCTCGCCGCCGACGCCGCCGAGTGCTACACCGACCTGCGCATCCCGCAGCAGGCCCGCCGGTTCAACGAGGAGGCGCTCTCCGAGCCCACCGAGGACTTCGCCCGCTCGCACGGGCTGCGACTGGTGGTCAAGGCGTTCGCCGAACTGGAGGCCGGGAACCTGGACGCCGCCTGCGACGCGGGCAACCGCGCGCTGCGGGTGGCGGGCCGCATCTCCTCCGCCCGCACCACCGACTACGTCCGCGCCCTGCTCGACCGGCTCGAGCCCTACCGGGACGACCCCTCCGTCAAGGAACTCCGGGAGGCCGCCGAACCGCTCCTGGCGGCTTCGGCATGACCTCGCACATGACAGCGGCAACCGTGCACGGAACGCGCCGGCCGACCCGATGGGATCGGCGCGCCGCAGGACCGACGCGCGGCGGTGCCGTCCCGGTTCCCGATCCCGGTGGGGTGGCGGGGTACCCGACGGGGCACCGCGGCGGCCCTCCGGGGAACGTACCGCACGCCTGACGGCGGCTCGCGCCCGCGCCGGATCCCGGGGGACGCCGACCGGCCGTCCCGTGCCCCCTGTCACCGGCGGCGGAGCCGGCACCCCTCCGGCCCCGTGCCGACCCGCCGGCCCCCATCCCCGGGGTGCCGCCGGTGGATCACCCCCGCCATCCCCGGGGCACCACCCCGGCGCCCGACACGGGTCCCGACCCGCCGGCCTCCCGACGGGTCCGGACCCCGTCCGTGTCCCGGCGCGGAATCCCGCCGGGTCGGGCCGGCGGTCGGCGCGGGTCCACCGGGAGTACGCCCCGTGCGACGGGGGTCACGTCCGGGCCCGCCCGTCGGGCGCCCGTCCGGTGCCGGCCGGCGCCCTACCATCGGAGCCATGACCTCCGAGCAGTCCCGCACCGTCGAGCGGATCGCCGACGGGGCCCCGGCCCCGACCGCGCCGACCGCCCCCACCGGCGTGCCCGCCCCCGCCGGACCGGCGAACGGCGCGATGTTCGTCCCCGGCACCGGCCCCGCCGCGAACCCGGTGGCCGGGGCCGGCGACCGGCACCGGGGCGTGCGCAGCTTCGTGCCCCGCCGCAGCCGGGTGACCACCGCCCAGCGCGAAGCGCTCGAACGCCACTGGTCGAGCCGAGGGCTGGAGATCGACGGCCGCGCCCCCGTCGACCTCGACCAGCTCTTCGACACCCTGCCGCCCGGCTCCCCGATCGTGCTGGAGATCGGTTTCGGGATGGGTGAGGCGACGGCGCTGATGGCCGCCGCCGACCCGGCCACCGGTGTTCTCGCCGCCGACGTGCACACTCCCGGGCAGGGGCACCTGCTCAAGCTCGCCGCCGAGCGGGGGCTGGAGAACGTGCGGGTGGCCAACGGCGACGCCCTGCTGCTCCTGGAGCACATGCTGCCCCCGGCCTCGCTGGCCGGCATCCGGGTCTTCTTCCCCGACCCGTGGCCCAAGAAGCGGCACCACAAGCGGCGCATCGTGCAGCCGGGGTTCGTCGCGCTGTGCGCCTCCCGCCTGGCACCCGGTGGTCTGCTGCACTGCGCCACCGACTGGGAGCCGTACGCCGAGCACATGCTGGAGGTGCTGGAGGCGTCGCCGGATCTGGTGAACACCGTGCCGGGCGGCGGTTTCGCGCCCCGGCCGGGGTTCCGGCCGGAGACCCGCTTCGAGCGGCAGGGCCTGGACAAGGGCCACCGGGTGAACGACCTGCTCTTCCGGCGCCCGGCCGACTGAGCGACCGACCGGCCCGGCCACGCCCCCGGTGGGTGGCGGGCCGTGGGTCCGCCGGCCGGTCGGGCCGCCGGGTGACGGGACGGCCGGTGAGGGGCCGGAGGGCCCCGGTCGGGTGACGGGCCGGAGGGCCCCGGTCGGGTGACGGGCCGGAGGGTGAGGGGCCGGAGGGTGAGGGGCGGCCCGATCACGCCCCCTCGGTTGGTGGACGGCCGGAGGGCGGGCGCGCGGCAGGTCCGTGCCCCCGCCGATCCGCCGGGGCGGTACGCGCCCCCGTACCGCGAGGTGTCTCTCCCACGGGAAACCCCGCCCGTGGCACCCAGCCGTGACGCCCGGCCGGGGACGTGGCGACCCGGGTCGCCACCCCGTACCGGGTGGACCCCGCTCGCCGCACCGCCTCCGCACCGGCCGGGGCCTCGGCGGCGGGGCCTCGGCGGCGGCCCGGGCGGCCGACCCGTGCCCTCCCGGCCGGCGGGGCCGGGACCCGTCGCACCTCCTTGGGGGCCGGGCCCCGCCCCCCGTATGGTCGGACCGTGCCCCGGTCCGTCCTTCCGCCCCCCGACGCCCCGCCCGGCACCGCGCCGTCGGGCCCGACCCCGACCACCGCCGCACCGCCCGGACCGGAACCCGGTCCCGGAAACGGCTCCCGGTGGTGTGACCCCACCGATCCACGGGACTCCCCCGGCTTCCCGGAGGCCCCGCCTGCCGACGATGCCCCGGCGCCGTCCCCGGCCCGCCGGACGAGGAGCCGGCGCGGACCCGTCGAGCCGGCGGAAAATCGTCCGGCGCGCACGATGAAACACGCGCCCCGCGCCCGGGCCGGCTCGAATCCATACCCCGGGCGGTTCGATTCCCGGCGATCCGGTCGCCGCGGACGACGCCGCCGACCCGGTCGCCGGCGTCGTCCGTGCTCTCGGTCTTCCCTCCGGATGTCGGGGCCCGTGGCGGTCCCGATCGTCCTGACCGTGTGCGGTGGCGTGGTGCTGGCCCTGATCGGCCAGGAGACCGGCGCCTTCGGCATGGTCACCGGCCTGGCCCTCGCCGCCCTGCCCGTCCCCCTGATGGTGGCCCTGTTGCACCGGACCGCGTCGGTGGACGCCGCCTCGCGCACCGGCCTGGTCTTCGCCCTCGGTTGGGGGGCGTGTGCCGCGACCCTGGTCGCGCTGGTCGCCAACGGGGTGCTCGTCCAGTGGCTGCTCGCCGACCCGGCCGGGCTGCCGCGCCCCCGGGCCGACGCCCTGGAGTTGACGCTGGTGGCACCGGTGGTCGAGGAGTGCGCCAAGGGCGCCGCCGTGCTGCTGCTGTGGCTGCACCGCCCACGCGCCGTGCACGGGGTGCTGGCGGGGGTGTGCGCGGCGGCGATGGCCGCGGTCGGCTTCGCCTTCACCGAGAACGTTCTCTACCTGGGCCGGGCCGCCGCCGAGGACCGACTGCTCGGCACCCCCCTGGTGGACTCGACGGCGGCGGCGACGTTCCTGGTCCGAGTGGTCCTCGCCCCCTTCGCCCACCCGCTGTTCACCGCGCTCACCGGCATCGGCCTCGGCCTCGCCGTGGTGCTTCCGCGCCGACGGCGGGTGGCCCGAGTGGTGCTGCCCTGGCTCGGACTGCTCTGTGCCATCGGTCTGCACTCGGCGTGGAACGGCGCCACCGGCCTGGGTACCGGCGGTTTCCTGATGGTCTACGGCCTGGTGATGTTCCCCGCGCTCGCCCTGGTGATCGGCGTCTGCGCGCACGCCCGGCGCCGACAACTGCGCGCCGTGCGGGAGATGTTGCCGCACTACGCCGGCACCGGACGGCCGGGGATGGGCGAGTACACCGCCTTGGGCACCTCCCGGGGACGTTCCCTCACCCGGCGGCTGGCCCGCCGTGATTGGGGGCCGGCCACCGCGCGGGCCGTGATCCGCTACCAGGACACGGCCACCGAGCTGGCCCTGCTGCGCGACCGCGCCGAGCGACACGGCGGCACGGGTTCGCAGGGCGCGGCGGGCGACTTCGCACGCCGGGAGGCGGAACTGTTGTGGCGGCTGGCCCGGGACCGGGGGCCGGGGGCCACCCGGTCATTGCGCGGGGCGGCGCTGGTGGAGGTCCGGCCGACGCCCCCACCGGCCCGAGACGGCCGGGGCGCGGGCGCGGTGCCTCCCCCCTCGCGCCGGCCGACCGTCCGCCGCCCGATAGGGACCGCGGCCGGCGGGAGGGCAGGTCGGCACGCGGCACGCGGCGGTCGAGAGGTGTGAACGCCCCGACCGCACCGCCCCCGCCGGGCCGACCGGGGCCCGGCCGGGAAGGGCGGGACACCCGGGAGACGTGCCGGCGGGCACTCCCGTCGTGCGCCCGTGCGCCCGTGCGCCGAATCCTCCCGGTCGACCCCGGTTCCGGCTCACGACCTCGGAAGGCCCGGGGAGCGAAGGACGAGCCCGGTTCGGGCCGCCCGGCCCCGGCACCCGGCACCCGGCCCACGAACGTGTCGGGCCCCGCCCGGGGAGGCGGTGAGCCGCTCGCCGGGAGGGTCAGACACCGGCCGGGCGGACCACCCGGCTCCCGATCCCGCGACTGCGGGTGAAGGCCTGCTCGGCCTCCCAAACGCGTCCCATCCGCTCCAGGGCCCGCCCGCGCAGGTGCCACGCCTCCGCGCTGCCGCTGCGCAGCGCGACGGCGGAGTCGGCCAGCCGGCGGGCCAGCCGCACCTCGCCGGCCTCCATCGCGCGTCGGCCCACTTCCAGGAGGGCCTCGAAGCAGTCGTCCTCCGAGGGGCGCAGGTCGGTGTGGCGCACGACGAGTTCGCCGACGGCCGCGACCAGTCGGCGCTGCTCCGGCCCCGGTCGGTCCTCGCTCGTCGCGACGTGGCGGGCGCACTCGCGCACGCACGCGGTCAGCAGATCCTCGGCCCGGGCCACGCTTCCGGCCCGCAGCCCCATCAGCCCTGCCCAGCGCTTTGTCATGGTTCCAGCCTCCCGCCGCCGGGCCGACCGTCCGTAACGCCAAGGGGCCCGGCAGGTGAACAGGGGGCGACGAACGCCCGGATCGCGCACCCCCGGGCACGGACCCCGGGGCGCGCGAGGGCCCGGTCGGCGCGTCATCCGTTCCGACGGGGTGTCACGCCTCCTCCCGCTCCGAGGGCTCCCCCCGGCTCCGAGGCGGCGGTCAGCTCCTCCCGTTCCACGTCGGTGAGCCGCAGGTCCAGCGAGGCCAGTAGTGGCGGCAGCTGCCCGATGTCGCGGGCGCTGGCGATCGGCGCGGCGACGCCGGGACGGTCGGCGAGCCAGGCCAGGGCGATCGTCGCCGGCTCCACGCCGTGCGCCGTCGCCACCCGGTCCAGGGCGGCCAGCACCCGCGGGCCGCGCGCGGTCTCCAGGTACTCGGCGGCCTTGCCGGCGCGCGGGCTGTCCACGGCGTCGGTGCCGGGTCGGTACTTGCCGGTGAGAAACCCCCTGGCCAGCGCGAAGTAGGGCACGCAGGCCAGGCCGTACCGCTCGGCGACCCCGCTCAGCGGTCCCTCGTAGGTCTCCCGACTGACCAGGTTGTAGTGCGGCTGGAGGGCGGTGTAGCGGGCCTTCCCCTCGGCCTCGGAGAACTCCAGGGACTCGGCGAGCCGTTCGGGGGAGATGTTGGAGGCGCCGATCTCGCGGACCTTGCCCTCCCGGACCAGGTCATCGAGGGCGGTGATGATCTCGCCGACCGGGACGCCCTCGTCGTCGAAGTGGGTGTAGTACAGGTCGATGCGGTCGGTGTTCAACCGGCGCAGGGAGTCCTCGGCGGCGGCCCGGATGTTCTTCGGGGTCAGGCCGCGCCGGTCGGGGTGGGCACCGACCTTGGTGGCGACGACCACGTCGTCGCGTCGTCCGACGGCGTGACGGGCGAGCCAGCGGCCGATGATCGTCTCGGACTCGCCGCCGGAATTGCCGTCCACCCATGCCGTATAGGAGTCGGCGGTGTCGATGAAGGTGCCGCCGCCCTCGACGAAGGCGTCGAGCACGGCGAAGGACGCGTCCTCGTCGGCGGTCCAGCCGAAGACGTTGCCGCCCAGGCACAGGGGCGGCACGGAGAGGGAACCGATGGTGCGTGGGGTCATGTCCACGCAACGAGTGACCGACGGTGCGGCGTTCCCACCCGGCCGTCGGAGGCCCCGTCCGGCCGATCGGGTGGGTCCGATCGGCCGGACGGGGGCGGCGGGCCCGGCGTCGGGGGGTGGTGCGCCGGGTCCACCCGATCCGTGGGGGGACGGGCTCGGGGTGGGGCTCCGGGGGTGGGGTCCCCGGAGATGTCGGTACGCGGGTGCGCGGGGCGGTCGCGGTCGGTGCCGCGGGGCGGTCGGTGCGCGGGTGCGTCCGACCGTCAGATGGAGACGCCCTTGCCGCGCATCCAGGCCAGCGGGTCCACGGTGCCGCTGCCCGTCGGCTGCACCTCCAGGTGCAGGTGCGGGCCGGTGGAGTTACCCGTGGAACCGACGTTGCCGATGACCTCGCCGGTGGTGACCGACTGGCCCGCGACCACGGCCATGGAGGACATGTGGCTGTAGGAGACCTCGGTGCCGTCGGCCAGCCCGACCACCACCCGGTAGCCGTAGGAGCCCGCCCAGGCGGCTTCCTTGACCACACCGGTGTGGATGTTCTTGATCGGGGTGCCGGCGGGGGCGACCAGGTCGGCGCCGGTGTGGTAGCCGCTGGACCACATGGCGCCCGCGGCGCCGTAACCGGAGGAGAGGGAGTACGAGGAGAGGGGGGCGACGTAGCTCTCGCGCAGCTGTCGGAGACGCTCTTCCTCCTCGGCGCGCTTGCGCTCCTCTTCCTCCCGCTGCTTGCGCTCCTTCTCGGCGCGCTCGCGCTCCGCGGCCTCGAGCCGCTCGCGCTCGGCGAGTTCGGCGGCCTCCTCGGCCGCCGCGGCGACGGCGGTGGCCTCGAGTTCCGCGCGGCGCTCGGCCTCGATGATCGCGTCCTGGGCGTCCGCCTGCTGGAGGATGCGGGAGCGCAGGGTCTCCCCCGGGTCGGCCGGCCGGTCCGCCCCGGGGTCGGCGGAGGCGACCGCGACGCCCGCGGAGGTCAGCGGGGCGGCGGTGATCATCGTGGCCCGCGTCGTCGTCGGCGCGGCGTTCTCGTCGGTGTCGGAGAGGAAGGCGCTCAGGCCGGGGATCCGGTCCGGGATGGACTTGACCCGGTCGGTGCCGGAGGCGTCGCCGCCCTCCTGCGCGGAGGCCATGCCGCCGGCGCCCACGGCGGCGATGACGCCGACGCCGAGGACGGCCCGGCTGCGGGCCACGGTGCCGCCGCGGCGGCGGGAGACACGGTGGCGTCCGCGCACGGGGACCAGGGGTTCGGCTCCGGGGTTCCACTCGCCGGCGGGGGCCCCGCCGGGGGTGTCGGGTCCGTACCACAGGGGGCCGGAAGCGTCCGCGCCCCCGTGGGTCGCGGTGTCACCGGCCGTGCCGCCGTCGGTCGCGCCGTGGTCGGTCGCCCCACCGGTCGCGCCGTTGTCGGGTGTTTCGTCCCCCGCGGATGCGGGGTAGTAGTCGAAAGCGGGTGCGAAACCCGCCGTCGCGTGGTCGGCGGTCGCGCCGTCCCCCGCGAAGTGGGAGTCGTAGGAGTCCCGGTGTCCGAAGGAGGAGGTACCGGCTCCGAGGGGTGTCGATTGGCCGAACCAGTCGGTGTGACCGAACGGGTCAACCGGCTCGGAGTGGTTCCCACCGGAGTGGTGGGCGGTGTCGACGGTGGGGTACGAACCGGTCGACCGGTCGTACACGCCCCCCGACGGGACGGGCCGCTGCGACGCCACGAAGGCGCTCCTCTCCCTCTTTCCGTCTACCGGGTTAGCTGACGGGTTCGGAGCGGGAAGGTCTCCTACGGGCCGCCGACCGGAAGTCGGCCGCCCGATTCACCCCACGAAGTGGTTCCCCGGTTCCCCGGGAGCGGTGACCCGCCCCCATGGATTCGACGCAGAGCACGGCGCCGTCCCTTGCGACGGCGGTACCGGACCGCGCTGCGTTATCGAACGTTAATAGAGGCCCGCGCCGAATTCCAAGTCACCGCAGGTGATTTAAGGCTCCCTTCAGGTGGACGTTTCGCCCCCGCGCAACCAAAGGGGGCAAAAAATCGTCACGGGTTGCGGGGGGCAAAAATCTGACTGTTCGTCAATTGTTATCGCCCGCAGCAGGACGTTCACCTTCGGTCACCCCCACCCACGGCGCACTCCGTTCGGGTCCCTTCTCGGACACACCACCCCGGCGGCCCTGCCGGCCGCTCCGCCCGTCCCCCCGGTCCTCGCCGGGCACCGGACGGCGCACCGCCAGCACCGCGATGTCGTCCTGCACCACCCCGTCGGTGTGCGCGGCGATGTCCGAGAAGAGCACGTCCAACACCCGCCGGGGGCGGCTGAACCGCCGCCCGTCCAGCGCCCGCACCGGGTCGTAGAAGCCGCCTCCCCGATCCCGCGCCTCGCTCACCCCATCGGTGTACAGGACCAGGCTCGACCCGGCGGGGAACCCGTGCTCCTCCACCCGTCCACCGCCCGCCGAGCCGACCAGCCCCGCCAACCCCAGGGGCAGACCCGGGTCGCGCACTTCCACGTACCGCGCCCTCCCGTCCGGCGTCAGCAACACCGGCGGCGGATGACCGAAGTCCAGGATCCGCAGGACCCCGGGGTCGTCCGCCGGGGCCTCCACCACGATGGCGGTGGTGAACCCCTCCACACCGTCCAACCCGACCCGGCGCCCGCCCTCGCGCCGCCAGGCGCTCTCCAGTCGGTTCCCCACCCGCACCAGGTCCGGCTCGGTGTCCGCGATCTCCCGGAAGGCCCCCAGGATCACCGTCACCGCCTCCGTGGCCCCGATCCCCTTGCCCCGCACGTCCCCCACCAGCAGCCGCGCCCCGTACGGGGTCTCCACCGCCGCGTACAGGTCACCACCGACCAGGGTGTCCTCCCGGGCCGCCTGATAACGCGCGGCCACCTCCAACGTGCCCACCCGGCCCGGCGGGGCGGGCAACACGGCGCGCTGCACGGCCGCCGCCACCCCGCGCGCGGACGCGAGCTGCCTGTTCAACCGACTCACGAGCAGGGAGAACGCCGAGACGGTGACGACCGTCAGGCCCCGGATCATCTCGTCGGAGAAGACGGGCGCGTGCGCCACGTAGATCGTCAACAGGACCACGCTGACGGTGGAGACCAGGGCCGCGATCACGGTCTCCCGGAAGGAGAGCAGGGCCGCCGCCACCAGCGGCGCGGCGGCGAACAGGGGCGTGAAGGTCGCCTCGGGGGGCGTGATCAGGTTGAGCACCGTCCCCAGCGCCACCAGCCCCACGGGCAGCAGTCGAAGGTAACGGGGGGCCGGAGCCCTCCGCTCCTCCGGGAAGAGCTGCAGGCGACGAGCTTGGCGCACCCCACCAATCTCCTCCCGTCCCCCGGTGAAAGCCACCCGGGGACCGGCATAAAAACGATGAAGCGGAAAATCTCTCGCGAATCCCCGGTGGACGTGTCACCCTCCCGGAGGCGCGAACCGGCGCCCCGCGGGCCCCGAACCGGCGGGACCGACGGCACCGGCATCCACAGGGCCGAGCCTCGCCCCGACTCCCCCATCCGAGGGCACGCCGGCGGGGGAACGAGGCGGACACCCCCGCCTCCGGCGCCTTCTCCAAGTGATCAGCGCCGCCCTGCCGGCTCCCACCGCGCAACCGGGGAGGAGAACGGCGACGGCGACAAGAGTGGGGTTGACGAAGACGGGGACCAGGTCGTCATTGGCGTTGCACTTGTTGCGCAGGGGGAACCACCGGGCCGCCTCCTGCCGGTGTTCGCCCCGGTACCGGCTGTCGTAGGTGAACCCGCGCTCCCCGCAGGCCTCCCGGACATCGAACCCGCCGGAGAAGACCCCGATGATCCACGTGACGAAGCCGACTCCGACCAGCACGACGACGGGGAAGATCCACCACCCGGGGCGTTCCCAACCCCGGGTGAACAGACCTCGCCCCGTCTTCCAGACGCTCAGCAGGAAAACCCCCACGACCAACAGGGGTGAGAACGCGGTTATCAACGAGGTGACGCTCTCCAACGACGTGCTCCCTTTGCCTCGGGGATCCCCGGGTTCGCCCGGTGCCCCGCCCGGGTCCGGCGCCGGGTTCCGGCGCGAACCCGCAGTACATCAACACCCCGCCCATTCGGGCGACTTCGATCCGCCGCGCCGGACACGACCGGTGGAGGGCGATACACATCCCCTGCCCCGGGTGGCCGCCGTCGCCCTCCCGTCGGCCGCCGCGCGGCAGGATGGGCGACGGCCGACGCCGACCGCCCATCCCCACCACCCCGGAGGACTCCGAGCGTGAACCCCGCCCCCTCACCCATCCGATTGAGCCCCGGCACGTATCCCACTCCGCTGGAACCCGCACCGCGCCTGGCCACCGCCATCGGTCTGCGCCCCGATGACCTGTGGATCAAGCGGGACGACCTCACCGGCGTCGGCGCCGGTGGCAACAAGCTCCGCAAGCTGGAGTACACCGTGGGCGCGGCCCTGGCCGGCGGTGTCGACACCCTGGTCACCACCGGCGCCCCGCAGAGCAACCACGCCCGGCTGACCGCCGCCGTCGCGGCCCGCCTGGGCCTGCGGGCCGTCCTCGTGCTGAGGGGAGCGCCCGGGGTCTCCTCCTCCGGCAACCTCGCCCTCGACGGGCTGCTGGGCGCCCGCGTCGTCCGGGCGGGAGAGGTCGGCGCCGATGCTCTGGCCGAGCGGGCCCGAGCCGTCACCGACGAACTGCGGGCCGAGGGCGCCCGACCGGCCCTCATCCCCTTCGGCGGGTCGAGCGTCCTCGGCGCCCGGGGCTACGCCGACTGCGCACGGGAACTCCTCGGACAACTCCCCGACCCCCGCCACGTCGTCGTGGCGTTGGGCTCCGGCGGCACGATGGCCGGGCTCGTCGCCGTCCTCGGTGCCCCCACCGTCCTCGGTGTCGACGTGGGGGCCCGTCCCGATGTCGCGGACGCCGTGCGCGGGTTCGCCGCGCCCCTGGTCGAACGGTCCGATGACCTCTCCGACCTGCGGATTCGCGCGGATCAGATCGGCGCCGGCTACGCCGCGTACACCGACGAGGCGGCCGCAGCCCTCGTCCTGGCGGCCCGCGCGGAGGGGCTGATCCTCGATCCGATCTACACCGGCCGGGCGATGGCCGGGCTGATCGCCGCCGTCCGCGACGGGGAGATCCGCCCCGGCGAAACAACCGTCCTGGTGCACACCGGCGGGCTGCCCGGCCTCTTCGGCCACCCCGACGCCATCGCCCGCGCCGAGGCCCTGCTCGACTCCCCCGACGGGAGATGAGGGAGAAGGGAGAGGGAAGAGAGAGGCGGACAGCGCTCCGGGCGAACGGGACAGGGGCGACGCCCGGCCGGGTGCCGACGGAGAACGCCGGTGTCCCGGTATCGGCAGGACCGTGTCCGGAGGTCGCCCCGGGATCGCGCCGGGGGCGCCCGTCCCCGATTCCATTGGTACCGGGCACTCCCGTCCCACCTCGAACAGCGAGTCATCACACCCGATGATGGGGTCGGCACACCGCGTGGCCCCGTGGGTGCTCAGTCGGGGTCGGTTTCGCGGAAGACGGTGAGGTGGGCGCCGCCCTCGCCGGTGGGCCCGAGGCATCCGCACACCGCGCACTGTCCGGTGAAGCCGATCGTCTCGGCGTCCGGTTCCCGGTCGGGTCCGATGGTGTACTCGCGGAAGCGGAACACCCTCGACCCGGCCGGTCCCGGTCCCCCGTGCCCCGCGCCGTCCTCGCGGAACGGACCGGCCGGGTGGGAGACCTGGCGCCCTTCTCCTCCCGGGTGCGCGTCACGACAATGGGGTGAACCGCCCGGGGAGGTCGCGTATGACACCGAAGTTCTTATCCCGCCCGAAGCCCGAGGGGAACGGCGCGCCGGCACACCGAACCCGGGGTGCCGGAACACCGGCACACCGCGCCGGCCCGTCCCCCGTTCCGCACGGAGGCGCGGCGGTCGACGCCCCCGTGCACGACGCGGGGGAACTCGGCCTCGTCGCCCGACCGGGACGCGATTACTGGTGGCGACAACTCGGCCCGAAGGTCCGCGAGCGCATCGCCGCCCGGGTCGGGCCGACCGTGGAGTGGTGGGCGGACTGCCACCACACCCACCTGCGACGCCCCCGGGCGGTGGTGCTCGGCGAACGCGGTCTGGCCCTGTCCACCCCGACCGTCAACGACCGGGGCGGCCCCGCGCAGTCGCTCACCGTGCTGCCGTTCGTGCCCTCGTCGCTGCGGCACGCGGTCGTGGTCGAGAGGCCCCGTCGGCGGTTCACCGGACAGCCGCCGCTGCCGGGTGGCGAGATCCCGGCGGGGGTTTCCGCCGACCTGCCGTTGCCGGAACGCCTGCGCGGATTCCTCGGCAACCTGCCGACGGAGGCGCAGGCCCGGCTGCAGTGGCCGTTCGTCAACGGCGACGTGCTCGATCGGAGCGACTACCACTACACCGGCACCGAGGACGCGCTGGACGTGTGGTGTTACCTGGCCGGCCGCCGGTGGGTGACGTTCGTGTCCGGGCACGGATCGGGGCTGACCGGGCCCGCGCACCGGAGGTCCTGGCAGCTGATCTGCCGGCGGGCGGAGGTGGCCCGTCGATGAGGCCACCGTCGGGGGAGGCCGACGAACCGGACCTCTACGCGGTGCTCGGTGTGTCGACGGGGGCCGACGCGGACGAGATCGCCCGGGCGTTCCGTCGCGGGGCGCTCACCGGGCATCCCGACCGTGGTGGTGACCCGGCCGTCTTCCGTGACCTCCAACGCGCCCGGGAAACCCTGCTGGACCCGGTTCGGCGGGCCGCGTACGACCGTCGCCGCGCGGCGACGACCGACCCCGAACCGTCCGGCTCCGACCCGACGCGGGGGCGGGGGTCCGCTCCGAGGCCGGAAGCGGCCGAGCCGTTCGCGTGGTCCTCCGGGGCCGGCCCCTCACGGGCACGGGCCTCCGCGCCACAGCAGGGGACCACCGACCCGTTCGACTGGTCCCCGGGCGCGAGGAAGGACTCCGACGGGCGCGGGGAGAGCACCGGCCGGGCGGGATTCCGCGTGCACGACGCCCCCTCCCCGGCGTCCGACGCCGAACGCTCATGGCGGCGCGCGGACCGGTTCGCCTGGTGGGGGACGGAGGACCGACCCCACCCTCGGCGGCGTCGCCGATGGCGGGGGGCCGCCCGCGACCGGGATCATGACAGGGAGGGGTGACGGCCGTCCGGGCCGGTCAGTCGCAGTCCGTCCGGATCAGTATCCTCCTCGGCACCACCACGGTCTCGCCGGCGACGATGTCGGTCCCGGTACCCATGTCGTTCAACTCCTGGAGGTGTTCGACTGTGGTGTCGAACCGGCAGGCGAGACCGCCGAGGGTGTCCCCCGGCGCGACGACGTGGCCTGTCTCGACGGGGTGCGGGGTGAGCGACAGCAGCGGCGGACGGTCGATGGGCGCCGGTGGGAAGTCCGTTCCCGGAGATCCCGGAGCGTCGGGGAGCCCGGGAACGGTCGGGATCGCGGGCGGCGGTGCCGGTGGCCACGTCCGGATGGTGGGCGAATTCATGACCGGCGGCGGCGTATACGGCCGGGAGGGATCACTCCCCGCCAGGGACACCATCCAGATCACCCCCACGACCGCCAGGGCGCCGATGGTGAACCTTCGGACGGTTTTCTGCCGCCGGAGTTCTCCCGCGACGGACTCCGGCATCCGTCCGCCGGTCCGCCCCCGGGTCCGGCCCGCAGGGGCCGTCACGGTGCGCAGGGCCAGTGGGATCGGCTTCCCGGTGTCCACGCCGAGCCGGACCAGTTCCCGACGCAACTCCTCCACTCCCTCCGGAGCCCGGACCGCGGCGGCGACCGCGTTGCCGGGGTCCACCGGGGTCCGGTCGGTACCCGGCAGCCACTCCAGGCGGTAGCCCTCCGTCCAACTCGGCGCCCAACGGGCCAGGCCGTGACCGACCAGCGCCTGACCGACCAGCGCGTACAGGGCCTCGGCGAGTTGGTCGCGGGGCCCGGGCGCGGCCGTGAGCCGGCGCGCCAGCCGCTCCCCCTCCCCGCGTTCCAGCAGGTCGAGCACGGCATCGAGGCCCGGGCGCCCGTCCGGGGCGAGAGCGTGTGCCGCGTCCGACAGCAGTGCGGCGAGTTCGATCGCGAACGCCTCCGCCGCCAGGTTCGCCCACTGCTCCCGGGGCAGCGCGGTCGCCGGGGCGCGGTTCTCCTCGAACATCCACCGCTGCACCCGCGACAGCGACTTCCGGGCGATCGGTGGCGGGGCTCCCCCGCCGGTCGCGCGCCGCCCCCCGACCGGTGCCGGTGCCCCGATCGACTCCAACCGCCGGGACAGCGGCGGGTGGGAGTCCAGCGGGGACCGGCCCGCCTCGACCGGACGGGCCCGCAGTTCGGCCATCCGCTCGCGGACGGCGGGGTCCTCCACCATGGCCGTGAACGCCCCGAAGACGTCGTCCGGGACGAACCCCAGCTCCCGGATCGGCAACAGGTACCGGTCCCGGAACCCGGCCCAGGCGAAGCCGAGCGCGTGGACCTCGCGCAACGCCTCGGCGGTCGTCTCCGCCCCCACCTCGGCGACGGCCCCCGCGTCCGCCTCCTCCTCCTGGCGACGGCGCACCGACAGGGACAGCCGGAGGTAGAGCCACGCGTAGAGGCCGATGAGAGCCTGGAACAGCCAGGCGTACCCCGGCAGGCCGGTTTCCGAGCGGGCGGTCATCCGGAGCCGGAAGAGGGTGGAACGCAGCGACGCCGCCCCCCGGTGGGTGACGGCACCGAAGCGGGTGTGGCCCTTCGCGTAGTGCCCCAACTCGTGGCAGAGCACGGCGCGGAGTTCCGGCTCCCGCAGGTTCGTGAGGAGTGGCACGCCGAGATACATGGTCCGCTCGCCGACCAGGAAACCGAGGAACAGCGGCTGTTCGGACACCGCCGCGTTGGCCTCCGCCGTGAGGCGGATCCGGGTGGGCGGTGGCGTGCCCATCCGCTCGGCCAGTTCCTCGATCAACCGCCACAGCCCGGGGGCGTCGGCGCGGAGCAGCGGAACGCTGCCCGGCGGGTCCTCCTCGGCCCGGCTGACGGTGGTGATGCCGTGGACCAGGGCGAACACCGCCGGGATGCCGGCTCCGAGGGCCAGTGCCCAGGGGCCGGCCCGGTACGGGGTCGTCACCACCATCCACAGGGACGCCACGACGAGGACGGCGGTGACGGCGACCAGGACGAACGCCAATACGTAGAAGCCGGCGAGCAGTCCCACCGCGAGCACGCCCCGCGCCCCGGCCCGGACGGCCGTCATCGCCGCGCCCCCGGTACCGGACCGGGGCACCCGCCCCGGAACGCCCGTAACCCTCTCACCGCCGTGTCCGACAGCTCCGATGCCTCCATCCCGGAGTCCTTCCTCTCGGCACGGGCTCCGACACCCGGAGGCGCCTCCTCCGGAGCCCCGGCACCACCGGTACCGGGCTCTCTTCCACGTCCTACCCGTCGGATCCGGTTCCCGGCCGGCGACGGGAATGGCGGGGGCGGCCCCGGAACCGCCCCGCTCCGTCGTTCTCAACCGGTCGGGTTCGACTTCGTGCCCAATTCCGGGCGCGGCCGGTCCGCGAGGTCCCGCAACAGTTGTCGGTCGTGCGTCGCCGCCACCACGGCGGCGACGCTCGTGGTCCGGATCGCCGCGGTCAACTCGTCGACCGGGGCGGCCGAGAGGTGGTTGGTCGGCTCGTCGAGGAAACCCGGTCCCGGTCGCGCTGGTGGTGGTGCCGGTACGTCCACTCACGCACCCGCTCACGCGTTCGGTCGCTGCGACCCCCACGTGACGGGCGAGCCGGAGCGGATCGAGGGGCGGATCCGCCCCTCCCGTCATCCCGGACGGTGGGGTTCACCTCCGGGCGAGCCACCTCCACGCCCGGGCCGCTGCTATCCTCCGGCGCATCTCGCCGGTGAACTCCACCGGCCACGACCACGGAGCCCACCACATGGAGCACCTCTGGCCCACCATCGACCGCCTCGTGCGGTGGCTCGACACCGAGACCGAGACCACACCCGAGGTCGCCCGACTGCTGCGCGTGCTCAAGATCAGCGAAGAGGCCGGTGAAGTCGCCGAGGCGATCCACGGAGTGAGCCGCTCCAACCCCAGCAAGGGCACCGGTCACACATGGGGGGACGTGGAGAAAGAGCTCTGCGATGTCATCCTCGCCGGCATGGTCGCCCTGCGCACCATCACCCCGGACGCCGAGAAGGTGTTCGCCGAACGACTGGACCACGTCGCCGAGCGGTCACTGACGTCCTGACCCGGGCGCCTCACCCGGTTGGTGGGGGACACCGACGAGCCACCGGCCCGGCCGGCGGTTCTGCCCGTTCGGCCGGGCGATGGCCGAGCAGGGAGCCATCACGGGCCCCGAAACGGCAGCGACCCCGGGGCAGATGGTGTCCGACCCGGGGTCCAGCGGTAGGCCGTGTGGGACTCGAACCCACAACCAATGGATTAAAAGTCCACTGCTCTGCCAATTGAGCTAACGGCCCGCAGGGAGCAGCATAGCCGTCCGCCGGCGGCCGGTCGCGGGCGATTCCCCTCGGCGTGTGGCGGGACGGTACGGCCCCCGGGCTGTGGCGGACGGGCCGTGCCCGCGTCTCCGGCCGAACCCGGCCCTCGTCGAGGGCCACCCGCGCCCGCGAAGGGTTCGAGGCGGCCCCGGGCGTCTCGGGCGGCATCCCCGTGCGGCCCTCCCACCACGGGCCACCACACGCCGCCCCCGCCCTCACTCCCATCACGCTCCCGGCCCGCGCGCGGCCCGGGGAAGGGGGCCGGCGCGGGCCGGGGCGAGAGGCGGCCGAGGGGTCCCGGCCGTTCCCGGCGGCGCGGACCGCCGGGGCGACCCCGGGAGGCGTCCCGGGGCCGGTTCATGGGCACCGGCCGGCACGCCCGTCGCGGGACGGGCCGGCCCGCGGGGTCAGGGCAGCGGGGTGCCACCCGTGGCGTTGACGATCTCGGCGGTGATGTAGCTCGCCTCCGCCGAGGCGAGGAACACGTACGCCGGTGCCATCTCGGCCGGTTGGGCCACCCGCCCGATGGGGGCCTGCGCGCCGAACTCGGAGACCTCCGGCAGGGTGGAGGGGATCAGTGGCGTCCACACCGGCCCCGGTGCCACGCCGTTCACCCGGATGCCGCGCTCGATGAGCTGCGTGGAGAGCGACTGGGTGAAGTTCTTGATCGCCGCCTTGGTCATGGCGTAGTCCATCAGCGGCGGGGACGGCTTGTACCCCTGCACCGAGGTGGTGTTGATGATGCTGCCGCCCTCGGGGATGTGCGGCACCAGGAACTTCGTCAGCCAGAACATCCCGTACAGGTTGGTCTTCATCACGCGGTCGAACTGCTCGGTGGTGATGGCCTCGATGCCGTCGGGCTGGGCCATCTGATACGCCGCGTTGTTGACCAGGACGTCCACCCGGCCGAACTCCTCGACGGCGCGGTCGGCCAGCTCGCGGCACTCCCGCTCCTCGCGGAGGTCGCAGGCGACGGCGACCGCTCGACGGCCGGCGTCGGTGACCAGCCGGACGGTCTCGTCGGCCTCGGTCTTCTCCTCGGGCAGGTACGTGAACAGCACGTCGGCGCCCTCACGGGCGAAGGCGAGCGCCACGGCCCGGCCGATGCCGGAGTCACCGCCGGTGATGACGGTCCGCAGGTCGCGCAAACGGTCCGAGCCCCGGTAGGACTCCTCGCCGTGGTCGGGGCGCGGGCTCATCTCCTCGGTGTGGCCCGGCGTTTCCTGCTCCTGCTCGGGGAATTCGGGACGGGGGTGGCGGGTGGTGGGGTCCACGCGGCGGGGCTCATCGGACACGGGAAGCTCTCCTTCATGGTGGATCGGGTCGACGGTCGTTCGGGGGGTTCCGGGGGTCCCGGGGGGCGGGACCGGGGTGACGTCTCCTGGCCGGGGACCGCTCAGCGCGGCAGGTGCGGCAGCACCTCGTCGCGGTAGAAGTCGAAGAAGCCGCGCATGTCGGGGCCGATCTGGCTGACGTAGACGTGGTCGAAACCGGCGTCGACCGAGGCGGTGAGCGCCTTGATGTGCGCCTCGGCGTCGGGACCGCAGGGCACCGGTCCGTCCTCGACGTGCCGTTCGGTGATCAGCTGTGTGGCCTGCTCGAAGTGGCGCGGGTCGGGCAGCAGGGAGGCCATCTCGCCGGGGAGGAAGAGGTTGGGCCAGCACCGCAACACCGTCCGCACGGCGTTGTCCCGGTCGGGGTCCCAGCACGCCTTGACACCGGAGGAGGCGGGCCCGGTGCCGCCGCGCTCGCGGTAGCGGTTCAGCAGGTCGCCCTCCGGCCCCATGGAGATGTAGCCGTCGCCGATGCGGGCGGCCAGGTCGGTGGCGATCGGGCCGAAGCCCGAGACGTCGATCGGCACGGTGTCCTCGGGGACGGTGTACAGGCGCGCGTTCTGCACGGTGTAGTGGGTGCCCCGGTGGCTGAGCTGCTCGCCGGTGAGCAGCTCCCGGATGATGCCGACGGCCTCCTCCAGCATCTCCAACCGCACGGGCGTGGTGGGCCAGTGGGTGCCGAGGATGTGTTCGTTGAGGGCCTCACCGCTGCCGACGCCGAACCGGAAACGTCCCTCGAGCTGGACGGCGGCGGTGGCGACGGCCTGGGCGATCACGGCGGGGTGGGTGCGGACGGTCGGACAGGTGACGGCCGTCTGCACCGGCAGGCGGGTGGCCTCCGAGAGGGCACCGATCACCGACCAGACGAACGGGCTGTGTCCCTGGGCGTCCACCCACGGGTGGTAGTGGTCGGAGATCCACAGCGCCTCGAAGCCGGCGTCCTCGGCCATCCGGGCCTGCTCGACGAGTTCACGGGGGCCGTGGTCCTCGGTCGCGAGGAAGTAACCGTAACGGACGCGGGAGGGGCGATCGGGGGACGCGGAACCGGATTCGGTGGTCATGGGGGTGTGCTCCCGGGGTGCGTGGGGTGCCGTGGACGGGACCCGGCGGTGGGCTGTGGGCGGATGACCCGGCGGGCCGGAGCGACATCACGAGGGGCGCCGGCGCGGTGGGCGGGACCACGGTTGTGTGCGGGGCCGCACACGACCGGGACGGGACGGGCGGGGCCGTCATCCCGCGCGGGGAACGTTCGGTACCGAACCGGGCGGTGCCGGCGACGTCCGCCGCGTCGAGGTGGCGATGCCCCACCGATCGGCCGGCCCCCGTCGATTCGGTCAGTCGTCGCGACCCAGCGCGCGGGACAAATCGTCCTTGTTCATCTGCGAGCGGCCATCGATGTTGCGCCGCTTGGCCTCGGCGTAGAGCTGGTCCCGGGTGGGTCCGCCGGGTCCGTGTCCGGAGCGCAGTCCGCCGCGCCGCCCGGAGGAGATGTCCTCACGGGATTCCCGGCTCGACTCGCGGGCCTCGCCGGCGCGGGCGCGCTCCTTGTTGACGGTGCGGGCGGCGATCTCCTCGGCGCGCTTCTCGCCACGGCCCTGATCCAGTTGGCTCCGCTTGATCTTCTCGTACTGTCGTTCGCGCTTGGAGTTGGATCCGGCGGGCATGGCGGCACGCTCCTCTCACCGTCGACGGACGCGGTGGATCCCGGCGGGGATCCGGTGCCTCCGGCCCCCTCGGGCCCGGAGGGGCGGGTACCCGGGGTCGATGGGGCGAAACGGTTGAGAAGCGGAACAACAGCGCGGCTGATGGGAAAAGCGACTCGGAAGGTGATTTCCGGCCGGGAGCGGCGGGAGCCGGGGAACGCCCTGTCCACGGCCGGCCGTTCGGGCGCCGGTCGGGCCCGGGGGCAACGCCCGCCCCGTCCTCCGCCTTTCCCCTGCCCACCCGCGCCCCTCCCACCCACCGGCACGCGAACGGCGCCCACCCCGGGCGGGGTGGGCGCCGTCGGCGGGGCGCTCCGGGTCGGCCGGGGCGGCCCGCCGCTCAGCCCTTGATCTCGCGGGGCTGCTCGGATCCGCCGGAGACCACGACCCTGCGCGGCTTGGCCCGCTCGGCGACCGGGATGCGCAGGGTCAGCACGCCGGAGTCGTACCGGGCCTCGATGCGGTCGGTGTCGAGCGAGTCGCCGAGGAACAGTTGACGGCTGAAGGTGCCGCGGGACCGCTCGGCGAGCACCGGCTCGGCCCCCTCGGGCAGGGACTGCGACCGTTCGGCCGTGACGGTGAGCACGTTGCGCTCGATGTCGATGGACTCGGGGGCGACGCCCGGCAGATCGAACTCGACGGTGAAGGTGTCGCCGGTGCGGTACGCGTCCAGCGGCATGACGGTCGGCCGCGCGGCGGTCCCCAGCAACTGCTGGGCCAGCTTGTCGAACTCGCGCAGGGGGTCGGTGCGCATCAGCATGGCGGGTCAACTCCTCTCGGAACGGCGTTCCAGGTGCCGTGTCCCTTCTTTTATAACCCACGGCGAGGAAAGCTGCCAAGTACTGACTCAACTTTGTGGAGCGACTTCACTTCCTCCCGGAAACCCCCTGGTCGGAGCGGTATCACCGATCCACCCCGATGGTCCGGGCAGGCCGGTTCGGGAGGTCGGGAGGCCCGATGAGCACCCCTGAAACGGCCGAACGGCCCACCCCCGGGTCCGGGGTGGGCCGTTCGGCACACGGATGGTGGGGCGGCGGGGCCGCCCCGGCCGGCTCAGTCCTCGCGCGAGCGGCGCGGGGCCTCGTCGCGCCGGTCGCCGGTACGGTCGAAGGAACGCCCGCCACGGTCGTCGCGCCGTCCCTGGTAGGAGGACGAACGGTTGTCGCGGTCGAAGGAACGACCACCACGGTCGTCACGGCGTCCCTGGTAGGAGGACGAACGGTTGTCGCGGTCGGCCGGACGGCGGTCGTCACGGTCGAAGGAACGACCACCACGGTCGTCACGGCGTCCCTGGTAGGAGGACGAACGGTTGTCGCGGTCGGCCGGACGGCGGTCGTCACGGTCGAAAGAACGACCACCACGGTCGTCGCGACGGAACCCGCCACGCTCCCCGTCCCGACGGAAGCCCTCGCGCGGCCCGCGCCCGCCACGGTCGTCACGGCGGTCGTCACGGCGACCCTGGTAGGAGGACGAACGGTTGTCGCGGTCGGCCGGACGGCGGTCGTCACGGTCGAAGGAACGACCACCACGGTCGTCACGGCGGAACCCGCCCCGACCCTCACGGCGGTCGTCACGACCCCGGGCGCCCTCCTCGGGCCCCCGGGCCTCGCGCTCGACGCGTCGCGCCTCGCGACGGGCCTCCCGCTCCTCGTGACGACGTGCCTCCTCCGCGACCTCCTCGGCGGCGGCCAGGGCGATGGCCTCGGTCGGGTCCTCGCCCCGCTCCTTGGCGGCGCGCCCGATCAGGCTCTCCGCCTCCGAGCGCAGCTCGGCGGCGTGGGCCTGCGCCCGCTCCAGCTCGCGGGCCATCCGGGTGGCCTCCCGCTCGGCGTGCCGGGCGGCACCGGTGGCGGCCTCGGCCTGCAGCTCGGTCAGCGACCGGGCGCCGGTGATGGCGGCCAGCTCCTCGTTGAAGAGACCGTCGCGACCGATCATGTGTCGGGCCGCGTCCACACCCGCGTCCTCCATCAGCCGGAAGACGGTCCGCCGCTGGTGCGGCAGGGCGAGCGAGACGACGATGCCGGAACGGCCCGCTCGGGCGGTGCGCCCGGAACGGTGCAGGTAGTCCTTGTGGTCACCGGCCGGGTCCACGTTGAGGACCAGGTCGATGCCGTCGACGTGGATGCCGCGCGCGGCGACATCGGTGGCGACCAGCACGTTGATCCGGCCGTCCTTGAAGTCGGCCAGCGTCCGGGTGCGGGCGCCCTGGGTCATGCCGCCGTGCAGGGCGTCGGACTTCACCCCGACCTCGCGCAGCTGCTCCGCCACCCGGTCCGCGCCCAGCTGGGTGCGGACGAAGACGATGGTGCGGCCCTTGCGGGCGGCGATCGCGGAGGTGATCGGGGCCTTGTCGCGCGGCTTCACCACGAGCACGTGGTGGCTCATGGTCGTCACGGCACCCTGGGCGGCGTCCACCTCGTGGCTGACGGGGTCGACCAGGTAGCGCTTGACGAGGCTGTCGATCTCGTTCTCGAGGGTCGCGGAGAACAGCATCCGCTGGCCGCCGGAGGGGATCAGGTCCAGCAGCTCGGTGACCTCGGGCAGGAAGCCGAGGTCGGCCATCTGGTCGGCCTCGTCGAGGACCGCGACCTCGGTGTCCTCCAGCGAGCAGGCACCGCGGTTGATGATGTCCCGCAGTCGGCCGGGGGTGGCCACCAGGATGTCCACGCCCCGCTCCAGGGCGTAGATCTGGTTGCCCATGGAGGTGCCGCCGCAGACGACCTTCAGACGCAGGTTGAGCACGTCGCCATAGGGCTGGAGCGCGTCGGAGACCTGCATGGCCAGCTCGCGGGTCGGGGTGAGGATCAGGCCCCGCGGGCGCTTGGGCTGGGTGCGCCGGCCGCTGAGACGGGTGAGCAGCGGCAGACCGAAGCTCAGGGTCTTGCCGGAACCGGTGCGCCCGCGGCCGAGGATGTCGCGGCCGGCGAGGGCGTCCGGGATGGTGGCGACCTGGATCGGGAACGGCACGGTGACGCCGTTGTGGGCCAGGCGGCGCACGACCTCGTCCGGCAGGCCGAGGTCGGCGAAGGTGGTGGTGGGCTCGTCCGGCGGGAGAAGATCCTCGGTCGCGGGAACGTGGGCAGCAGTGGACATGCGGAAACAAACCTCCGGAGTAAGGGGCACGCGCCTTGGCTCCGTAGGTCACGAAATAAACCGCCTACTGCGGTCGGCCACGGCTGTACGAGCAACGCGCCACACGGCGCACTGCAATCGGGCGCCGGGCAAGTGGGATCAAACGATCTACAAGCATACGCACCGTGTCACCGAGGACGCAAACCGATACCGCCCGGCCGGGAACCGACTCCCGTCCGGGTTCTCCCGAAAGGCCCTCCGACACCCCCTGACGACCGCTCCCACCTGCGGAAACCGGAGCCCCGGAGGCCGGGGGTGAGCCGCGTCACGGGCCTGCCGACGGGCCCCGCGGAGCCCTCCGAACCGGCCGGAACCGACCGCTCCTGCCCGGGGCCCGCCGCTCGGGACGAGCGGGTCGGGTCGGACCACGGAGGTCCGGGGCGCGGACGCCCCGGACAGGGGACGGAACCCCGGACGATCACGGCGACGGACCGGTGCGGACGAGGCCGACGATTCTCCGCCGGGCGGCACGGAGATGCCCGGGGACGACCGTCACTCGTCGTCCTCGCCCCCGCCGTCCGGACCGCCGTTGCCACCGGAGCCGCCGCTCCCGCCGCTCCCACCGCTCCCACCGCTCCCACCGGAGCCACCACCGGAACCGGTCGGGTCCTCCGGCGGGGGTGGCGGCGGTGGGGGCGGTGGTGGATCGGGAATCGGATCCGGCTGCGGGGCCGTCCGGTCGCCCCCCTCCCCGCCGCCGGAGCCCGGTGCGGGTGGTGGTGGATCGGCCGGTCGCCCCGACGGGGAGGGCTGCGGCGCCCCAGGGGACACCCCGCCGCTTCCGGCGGGACGGGACGGCCCGGGGGCCTCGTCCGAACGGCCCGGCGGGTCGGCGCCCGGACGCCCGTCCTCATCGGCGGGACGCCGCCGCGAGGTGGCCTCGTCCTCCGAGGGAGGCGAGGCGCCCGGCGAGGGCTCCGGGGACGCCCGGTCACCTGCCGTGCCGGGGGCCGCCGGCGCGCCCGGAACGGGCGGGTCGAGCTCGTCGGGGACGCGCTCGGCACCCACCGGCGCGGCAGGTGACTCGGGGTCCACGGTGACGCAACCGGCGAGCGCGACGCCGAGGGCGCACAGGCCCAGGGCGGCCAGGGCGGTGCGGGCGGAGCGGCTCGCACCGGGCCTCGGCGGACCGACGTCACACGGGGCAGCGTGCCGGGCGGCGGGCCCGGCGGGCGGGACGGGGCGCACGGGTCGGGCACCTCCGGGGGAAATGGCTGGGAGTTGCCCTGCTCAACGGCCGGACCCGCCCCCGGGACACGGCCCGGGGGCGGGTGGGTTCACCACGCGCCGGTCGGCGTCCCGCCACGCCGGGAACTCGCCCCGGTCCCCGGCGGCGGGGCCCGGCCCGTGCCCCGGATTCGGGACGTGCTCGACCCCGACCCCGAAGCCGACCCCGACCCCGGTCCGGCTTCGGCTTCGGCTTCGGCTTCGGCTTCGGCTTCGGCTTCGGCCCATGGTCCGGCCACGGGCCGAAGCGGAGACCCGGCCCACGACCCATACCCGGTCCCGGGTATGGGGGGCCTCCGGGCCGGCTCCGGGCCGGCCCGGAGGCCGCCTCGGTCCGGGACTCCGGGCCCGTGGCCGCACCGAGCCCGGAGGCACGGTCCGGGGCCGGCCCGGGCGTCACCCACGACCCGACCCGGGGCGTGGTCGGACCCTGGCCGGGTCGTGGCCGACAGCCCGGGCCGGCCCCCTCGTCAGGCGTAGCCGAGGGCGTGCAACCTCTCGTCGTCGATGCCGAAGTGATGGGCGATCTCGTGCACGACGGTGATCTCCACCTCCTCGACCACCGCTTCGCGGTCGCCGCCCTCGCGCGCGCACATCCGCAGCGTGGGACCCATGTAGACGGAGATGCGGTCCGGGAGGACCCCGGCGTACCACTCACCGCGCTCGGTCAGGGGTGTGCCCTCGTAGAGCCCGAGCAACTCGGGTTCCTCGGGCGGTGGCTCGTCCTCGACGAAGACGGCGACGTTGTCCATCAGCCGGGTCAACTCCGGCGGGACGCGGTCGAGCGCCTGACTGACGAGATCCTCGAACTCCTCGCGGCTCATCTCCAGCACACCGCCATTGTGCGGCACCCCGGCCCGGCCGGACCGGGACGCGGGGTGGAGAGGATCGGCGCGCGACGCGGACCCACGGCCCCACACACTCCGGCAACCACGGGCCCGGGAACGGGACGGGGGTCGGGACCCCACCACGAACCCCCTGTGCCCGGGACGGGTGGGCCGGCTGTTCCCGCCCATTCGACCGGTCGCCGGGCCCGGCCGCGGGAAGGTTTTGGCGATACCGCCGGCTATCCCATATGCTTCTCACGTCCCCGACGGCCACGAGCCGGTCAGGCGGGCCGCCGGCCCTCATCGTCTAGTGGCCTAGGACGCCGCCCTTTCAAGGCGGTAGCACGGGTTCGAATCCCGTTGGGGGCACGTTTCACCGTGTGCGAGACTTGTTTCGCACATTGCAAGGTCCTGTGGAGCAGTTTGGAGTGCTCGCCACCCTGTCAAGGTGGAGGCCGCGGGTTCAAATCCCGTCAGGACCGCTTGCAGATCACCCCGGTGAACTGCGTGGCTGGGTAGCTCAGTTGGTACGAGCGATCGCCTGAAAAGCGATAGGTCGCCGGTTCGATCCCGGCCCCAGCCACCAGAGTGAGAACGTCCCGGACGGCATGCCGTCCGGGACGTTCTCGTTGCGTTCCCCCGGCAAAGGCGCACCCCTGACAGCAACCCTCCCCCAGGGGTTTCACGTGCTGACACGGTGCTGACCTGTCAGCACCGCACCACCGTGATTCCCGACCGCAGAGCCCCTCCGTCTCCCGCGCTGAGCCCGTGCCGTGGACAGTGTCGCCGTGTTTCCCGGAATCGGGATGGCTCCGTCTCCCGCGATGGATCCCGCGAGCCCCGGACGGCCGGGCCGGTGGACCGTCGCTGTCCATCTCGCTGCGACTCCGGCATCGCAGCCCACCATCCGCGCCTGCTGCGATATCCTTGATATAAGGATGAGAGGGGGCTGCCATGACACCACGGAGCTCCGCATCACAGGTCGCCGACATCCGCCGGGCCGCCGGACTGACCCAGCGGGAGTTCGCCGAGCTGTCGGGCGTGGCCCAGCCCAACATCGCGGCATACGAGAACGGCACCCGTCGCCCCTCCCCGAAGATGTTGGCACGCTTGGCCGCCGCCGCAAGGCCACGTCCATCCGTCGCGCTCGCCCGACACGAGGCTGAGGTGAAAGCACTCGCCGCACGCCACGGGGCACACGACGTGAAGGTCTTCGGATCCGTCGCCCGCGGCGAGGATCGTCCCGGCAGTGATCTCGACCTGCTGGTGTCCTTCGCCCCTGACGCTTCCCTGTTCGACCAGATCGAACTGGCCCAAGACCTCGAAGACATCCTCGGGGTGAAGGTCGATGTCGTCAGCGCGGGTGGACTGCGCGAGAGCCACACGACCATCGCGGCGGAGGCTAAGCCCTTGTGACCGCGGCACAACCCGGATCACCCGGTCACGGGTCCCTCGACGCACGCACCCGGCAGACTCTTCACGACTTCCTGGACTTCGCTGCCACCGCTGCCCGGCTCGTCACACGAGGCCGCGAAGCCTACGACGGCGACGAGATGCTCCGGCTCTCCGGCGAGGCGATCCTGCACCGCATCGGTGAAGCCGTCGCCCGGCTGGACGACGACTTCACCGCGGCACACCCCGATGTACGGTGGCGCGCGATGAAGGGCATGCGCGATCTCGTCGCCCACGACTACGGCGCCGTCGACCACGGCATCCTGTGGAACGCCCTGACACACAGCCTCCCGCGAGAGGCCGACCACGTGCGAAGAATCCTCGACGCGGACCGGTGAGTCCACTGCCACGCCCAGAGCCTCGCGCCGTTCCCGGAGCCGTGACGGAGTTCCGTGGATCCGGCCACGCTCCCCGCGCCCCGATCGAACGCACACTCAATCCCTTTGCCGGCGGAGCAGGGCGGCGTCACGCGGGGCGGAGCGGTCGCGGAGTCCACTCGCGCGCGGTCACCGGGATCGAGCCGGGGCTCGTGCCCCGGCGCACATCCGGCCGTGAACCGGTGGGAAACCCGGGAGGACCCGCCGATATGGGTTGGCCGGGGGCGGGTGGGGGGTGAGACGCTGGGGGGCGGTATGTCCACTCACGCTTCCTCCCCCGCGCCGTCCCCCGCCCCCGGCACCACCGGTGCGCCCGGCGACGGCACCCCCGCCGAGGCCCCCGCCTCCCCCGCCGGTTCCGACACCATCGGAACCGGTGCCGCCGACAAGGCATCCACCGGTGGTTCCCCCGCCGACACGTCTCCCACGGACCCCGGCGCCCCCTCCGCCCCCGGCTTCGCCGAGCTGGCGGAGCGGCTGCGCGCCCTGATGCCCCGGGACCAGCAGCGGCTGGGGCGTCGTCTGGAGGGCGCGCGCCGGGTGCGCAAGCCCGCCGCCCGGGCGGCCGTGCTGGCGGAGATCGCCGCCGCCGCGGAGGAGGCGGAGCTGCGCCTGGAGCTGCGGCGCGCCTCCGTGCCGGAGATCCGCTATCCGGAGGAGCTACCGGTCAGTCGCCGCCGCGAGGTGATCCGGGAGGCGATCCGGGATCACCAGGTGGTGATCGTCGCCGGTGAGACGGGGTCGGGCAAGACGACCCAGCTGCCGAAGATCTGCATGGAGCTGGGCCGGGGCCTGCGGGGTCTGATCGGTCACACCCAGCCGCGTCGGATCGCGGCCCGCACGGTGGCGCAGCGGGTCGCGGACGAGTTGAACACCCCGCTGGGCGAGACGGTCGGCTGGAAGGTCCGCTTCACCGACCAGGTCGGCCCGAACACCATGGTCAAGCTGATGACGGACGGCATCCTGCTGGCCGAGGTCCAGCACGACCGGGAGCTGCGGCAGTACGACACGATCATCATCGACGAGGCGCACGAGCGGTCCCTGAACATCGACTTCCTGCTCGGCTACCTCGCGCAGCTCCTGCCGCGTCGCCCGGACCTGAAGGTGATCATCACCTCGGCGACGATCGACCCGGAGCGCTTCGCCCGGCACTTCCGTTCCCCGGAGGGCGGGGAGGCGCCGATCGTGGAGGTGTCGGGACGCACGTATCCGGTGGAGGTGCGGTACCGGCCGCTGCTGGAGGAGCGCCCCGGCGGCAGCCGGACCGACGACGGGGAGGACGACGACGGCCCGGCCGGCCGGGCCGAGGAGCGGGACCAGGTCACCGCGATCCGGGACGCGGTGGACGAGCTGTGCGCGGAGGGTCCGGGCGACATCCTGGTCTTCCTCTCCGGTGAGCGGGAGATCCGGGACACCGCCGACGCGCTGACCAAGCACCTGACCCCCGGCGGCGGGGGCGGCCGACCGGCGGGTGCCGGGGCGGTGGAGGTGCTGCCGCTGTACGCGAGGCTGAGCCACGCCGAGCAGCAGCGGGTCTTCCAGCGCCACTCGGGCCGCCGGGTGGTGCTGGCCACGAACGTGGCGGAGACCTCGCTGACCGTGCCGGGCATCAAGTACGTCATCGATCCCGGCTTCGCGCGGATCTCCCGCTACAGCCACCGCACCAAGGTGCAGCGGCTGCCGATCGAGCCGGTCTCGCAGGCGAGTGCCAACCAGCGCAAGGGGCGGTGCGGGCGCACCAGCGACGGCGTCTGTATCCGGCTGTACTCGGAGGAGGACTTCGCGTCCCGACCGGAGTTCACCGACCCGGAGATCCTGCGCACCAACCTGGCGTCGGTGATCCTGCAGATGAACGCGGCGGGGCTGGGCGAGATCGAGCGGTTCCCGTTCATCGATCCGCCGGACCACCGCAGTGTGCGGGCGGGTGTGCAGCTGCTGGAGGAGCTGCACGCGCTGGACACCTCGCACAAGGACCCGCGCAAGCGGCTGACGGAGACCGGGCGCCGGCTGGCGCAGCTGCCGGTGGACCCGCGGCTGGCGCGGATGGTGTTGGAGGCCGAGCGCAACGGTTGCGTGCGCGAGGTGCTGGTGATCGTGGCGGCGCTGTCGATCCAGGATCCGCGCGAGCGGCCGGCGGAGTTCCAGCAGCAGTCGGACGCGAAGCACCGGCGGTTCCGGGAGGGGCCGGCGGAGCACTCGGACTTCCTGGCGCTGTGGAACCTGTGGGAGTACGTGCGCGAGCAACAGCGGGAGCTGTCCTCCTCGGCGTTCCGCCGGATGTGCCGCGACGAGTTCCTGAACTGGCTGCGGATACGCGAGTGGCAGGACATCGTGGGCCAGTTGCGCTCGGTGATCAAGCAGATGGGGATCGGGGCCGGGGAGAACGGGAACCCGACGGCGGACCCGGATCGGATCCATCAGTCGCTGCTGGCCGGGTTGCTGTCGCACATCGGTCTGAAGGACACCGAGAAGCAGGAGTACCTGGGCGCGCGGGGGGCGCGGTTCGCGGTGTTCCCGGGGTCGGCGCTGTTCCGCAAGCCGCCGCGGTGGGTGATGTCGGCCGAGCTGGTGGAGACCTCCCGGTTGTGGGCGCGGGTGAACGCGCGGATCGAGCCGGAGTGGGTGGAGCCGCTGGCCGAACACCTGGTGAAGCGGACGTACAGCGAGCCGCACTGGGAGCAGAAGCAGGCGGCGGTGATGGCGTACGAGCGGGTCACCCTGTACGGGGTGCCGCTGGTGGCGAATCGCAAGGTCAACTACGGGCGGATCGACCCGGAGACCTGTCGGGAGCTGTTCATCCGGCACGCCCTGGTGGAGGGCGACTGGCGCACCCACCACGAGTTCTTCCGGGAGAACCGGAAGCTGCTGGACGAGGTGGAGGAGCTGGAGCACCGGGCGCGGCGCCGCGACATCCTGGTGGACGACGAGACACTCTTCGACTTCTACGACCAGCGGGTGCCCGAACACGTGGTGTCGGGGGCGCACTTCGACTCGTGGTGGAAACGCGAACGCGTCGAGGCGCCGGACCTGCTGGGCTTCGAGAAGTCGATGCTGGTCAACGAGCGGGCCGCGGACATCACCCGTGAGGACTACCCGGACGTCTGGCGGCAGGACCGGTTGCGGCTGCGGGTGACCTACCAGTTCGAGCCGGGCGCGGACGCCGACGGCGTGACCGTGCACGTGCCGCTCGCGGTGCTCAACCAGGTGACGGCGGAGGGCTTCGACTGGCAGATCCCGGGGCTGCGGGAGCAGGTGGTGACGGAGCTGATCCGCACCCTGCCCAAGCCACTGCGGCGGCGCTGCGTGCCGGCGCCGGACGTGGCGCGGCGGTTCCTGGCACAGGAGTGCCCGGAACCGGGATCGGTGCCGCTGGTGGAGGCGCTGGCGCGGGGGTTGCGCCGGCTCACCGGCGCGGAGATCGAACCGTCGGACTTCACCCCGGGGAACGTCCCGGACCACCTGCGGATCACCTTCCGGGTGGTGGACGAGCCGGCCGGCGGTTCCGGCGGGGGCCGGGGGCGCGGCCGGAACCGGTCGGGTCCGGCCGGTCGGGACGCCGGCCGGGGTATCGCGGAGGACAAGGATCTGGAGTCGTTGCGCGACCGTCTGCGCTCCCGGGCCCGGGAGGCGGTGGACCGGGCTTTCGAGGGCACCCCGGTCACCGGCCCGGCCCGGAAGGGGCGCGCCGATGGGGCCGGCGGGGCCACGGCCGGCGGGGGCGGGGCGGGCGGTGCGGTGGACGCCGCCGGCCCGACGATCGAACGGCGCACCGGGCTGACCTCGTGGAGCGTCGGGGAGTTGCCGAGGGTCGTGGAGACGCGGCGCGGCGGGCAGCCGGTGCGGGCGTATCCCGCGCTGGCCGACGAGGGCGCCTCGGTCGGTGTGCGGCTGTACGACACGGAGGCGGAGGCCGCCGAGGCGATGTGGGCCGGGACGCGACGACTGCTGCTGCTGCGGCTGCCCTCGGACCCGGCGCGGTTCGTGACCCGGAAGCTGGACAACACGGCGAAGCTGGCGCTGGCCTCCTCCCCGCACGGGGACGTCCAGGCACTGCTCGCGGACTGCGTCTCGGCGGCGGCGGATCGGCTGATCGCGGCACACGGCGGCCCGGCCAGGGACGAGGCGGGGTTCACCAAGCTGTTCGACGCGGTGCGGGCGGAGATCACGGACCTGACCCTGCGGGTGGTCGGGCGGGTGCGCGAGGTACTGACCGCGCTGCAGGCGTGCGAGCGGCGGCTGTCGGGGGTGCGCAGCCCGGTGCTGGCGCCGGCGGTGGCCGATGTCCGCGAGCAGTTGGCGTGGTTGACGCCGCCGGGGTTCGTCACCCGGCACGGTGTGCGGCGGCTGCCGGACCTGATGCGGTACCTGATGGCGGTGGACCGGCGGTTGCAGCAGATGCCGCACCAGGCGGAACGGGACCGCGCCCGGATGGCGAAGGTGCGGGAGATGCTGGCGGAGCACGCGCGGTTGCGGGCACGGTTCCCGGAGGGCCGGCCGGTGCCGGAGGAGGTGCGGGAGATCCGCTGGATGATCGAGGAGCTGCGGGTGAGCTACTTCGCGCACGCGCTGGGGACCGCACGGCCGGTGTCGGACAAGCGGATCCTCAGAGCGGTGGAGGCGGCGACGCCGTGAGCCGGGGCCCGGCGCGGGCTCACGACCCCGGGTCGGCGGCGCGCGCCGGAGGGGGCCGGTGACCGGCGCCGATCGGCCGACGGAGGGACGGTGTGCGTCCCCGCCCGGTCACCTTCGGTGAGTTGGCTCCCGGGGTCCCGCCCGGGGTAGAGTCACGTCTCGCAAGCGAGGTCCTGTGGAGCAGTTTGGAGTGCTCGCCACCCTGTCAAGGTGGAGGCCGCGGGTTCAAATCCCGTCAGGACCGCGGTGAGCGGCGGATCATCCCCAGATGGTCCGCCGCTTTCGTGTGTCCCGGCGCTCGTGTGTCCCGGCGCTCGTGTGTCCCGGCGCCCGTGGGTCCGAAGGGACCGCGCGGCCCGCGTCATTCGATACGCCCGGGTCCTCTCGTGCTCGGCGAAGGCCCGGCGGATGCCGGCCACCGAGGGGCTCCGCCCCGTCCTGTCGAGTCCTCGTCCCGGTGGCGGGACAGGACTTCCCCGGTCGTCGAGCAGCCGCCATGTGGTGAGGACGAGGGTGGCCCGCACCGATCCGGTGGATTCGGTGGGTTCGATGCCCGGGGTCCTCGCGATCCGTTCGAGTCGGCGGGCGACGCTGCTGTGGTGGAGGCGGAGAAGGTCGGCGACCCGGCGCAGGGAGCCGGTGGCGCAGTAGGCGTCCAGGGTCTCCAGGTCGTCCGGGTTGCCGGCGATGCGGGCCGATCACGGCCACGTCGTCGTTGTCCCGTGCGGTGTCCCGGGGTACCTGTGCGAGGGGCGCCGGGACCCCCGGGCCGCGACCTCACATCCGGTCCTCGTCCACGGCAGTGCCCGGCACAGGCGGTCGCCCACGTCCGCGCCCACCCGTGGTCCGCCCGTCCCGATGGGCGGAAACGGCTGTCCCACCGCCTCGGATCGGCTGTTCGGCCCGACCTGACGCCGTCGCCGTCCCGAACGGCACCCGAACACCGGCCGGGCGTCACTCCGGCCGTCGTCGTACCCGCCCGGCGGGGGGATCGCGGATCCGGAGGATCGGGTTCCATTCGCGGGCATGAGGAGTACCCTGCCGGGTATGCGGTCCGGTGACGGGGCATCGAATCGACCCCCGATCGACCTCGAAAGGGCGGGTCCCCCCGATCCGAGGACGGCCGGATTCGGACCGTGCCGGCCGACCGGCGACCGCCCGACGGCACGAGCGCCTTCCCCGCCGGGGCGAGGAGGCGGCGCCGGACGGGACAACGGGGAACGCCGTGGGCGCCATTCACTACCTCAAGATCATCACGGGCCGCAAGGGACTCCCGATGTGACGGGAGTCACGGAACTTCCCGGACGGATGGGGCCGTATCCCCGGCTTCACACGGGCTCACATTTCATATGTGCCATTGCACCGGCCCCGGGAGCGACCCGCCAGGGGCGGTACCGCGCCGGTCGCGCGCCCTCGAAGCCGCCCGGGACTCCTCCCGCGCGGGGAGTGCGCCTGCCCGTTCCCGCGCCCTCCACACCTCCACGGAAAAGGAATTCGACACGGTTTTCGACGGGCGTTCGGATGGGGACGACCCGCCCGGCCCCGGCGGTGACGTCCGGGGTCGCGCCCCTATCGGGCCGCCATCGACCCGCTCCCGGGACGTGCGGGCACATGAAAATCGCGCCGGACTCGGCGGAGTCCGGCGCGATGGGGTCGCGCTGGTGCGGGGTGGGGGCCCCGCCGCCCGGTCGATGCCGGGGCGTGGCGCGGGATGCTCAGGCCTCGCCGCGCTGCTGCGGAATGCCCGCGAGGAGCGCGCGCACCTCCGTCTCGCGATAGCGGCGGTGCCCACCGAGCGTGCGGATCGACGTCAGCTTGCCCGCCTTCGCCCAGCGTGTGACCGTTTTGGGGTCCACGCGGAACATGGTGGCAACCTCCGCCGGGGTCAACAGCGGCTCGGCATCAGGGGTGCGAGCGGTCATGAGCGGCCTCCTTGAGAGAACCGAACCAATACGGTTCTTTCCTCTTGAATTCTGCACCTTGACCCGCGTTGCCCGAAATCGGGTGAGGCGAGTCGAGTCGGTTATAGGACGAACGGCTTGTCCTCGGCACTACAACTACACCATCCGTCCAGCCTGCTCGACCAAACCGATGGAATTGCGCTCCGAGGGGTCCAACCTCGGCGGATGCCGGATGGACCATCCCATAGCGGACAGTTACCCACGGGTGACCATCCGTCATGCGACACCAAGGTCCCACGAATCCCGCCAAGGAGTGCAATACCCATCCATCCACCCATGGGCGGACAGAAGGAGCCCCCAGGGGGCTCCTTGTCCTATTTTGACACGAGGAAGGTACTTGAAGGCAAGACACCCCCTCGGCACCTTCCGTGCCATCCATCACCCTTAAGGTCAACTTGGGGCTTTCGTCCCGAAGATGACTCCCGAAGGTCCGCGCCCGTCAGGCCCTCCGCACCTCGCCCCCGGGACCGAGGTCCTCCCGAGGTCCCCCCGAACGCCGACCCCACCGGACTCCCGGACATCCTCGTGAAGGATGTCCGGAAAACGACGTTTCACGGCGCCGCCAGGGATTCGGGACCCCTGACCCGGGTCGTTCGACCTCCTCGCCGTCCGACCCGCCGTCCGACCCGCCGATCCCTCCGGACACGTCCCGGGAGGGACCCACAACGGAGAACCCGGGTGGACCGTCGACCGTCGACCGCCGACCGGCCGCCGGTCGACGGTCAGTTGGCGAACTGGCGCTCGCGGATCTCCAACCAGCGACCGGTCAACTTCTCGTAGAGGGCGTCCGCGCGCTCGGTCTCCCCGGCCGCCAGCGCGTCCAACGCCGAGGCCACGTCGGCCGCCGAGTGATCCTCGGCCAACCGCCGTGCGGACATCGTATGCACCAATCCGCCGTAGTCCAGTTCGACCAACGAACGCGGATGGAACTCCTCCAACCAACGACCCACATCCACCAGGACCTCCTCCAACAGTCCCTCCGGCAGCGTGCGGCGCACCGTGCGCAACGCCCGCGCCACCCGGCGCCGCGCCTGCGCCATCGGCGTGCGGTACCGCAGCCGGGGCGCCCCACCCGGAGCGGCGGGCGTCAACCACCGCTCCTCGTCGGAGAAGAGGACGAACCACCGCACCGGCACGTGCCACAGCGCCGAGCGGATCCAGGGACGGGCGTCGGGGTGCCGCTCCCGCCAGCGGTCCCGGGCGTCGGCGGCCCGTCGGCGGGCGGCCGGGGGCAGGGCGGCGTCCAGCACCGAGGGCGGCATCATCCAGTCGTCCACCTCGGACAGCGCCAGCCAGGAGCGCAGTCGGGTGCGCCACGGACACACGCACAGCACGCCGTTGAGGGTGGTCACGAAGGCGTCGGCGCTCTCCCGCTCCGGTGCCGCGCGCGGGGGCACCGCCACCGTCGCGGCCAGGGCCAGCCGGATCTCGTCCTGCTCGTCGGGAAGGCGGTCCCGCTTGGCGTAGGCCGTCCAGTGCGCCCGCTCGGGCTCGGGGAAGGCCGTCAGGGGCTCGTACACCCTCAGGTAGGCCGCGTACGGCACCTTCGACACCCGAACCCTCCTCACCGCTCCGGCGACGCGCCGATCCGGTGACGGGGCCCGTGGCGCCCCGCGCCCGCCGACCGGCCCGGGTGTCCCCATGATCGCCGCTCCCGCCCCTCCCGGCCAGTGCGCGAATCGGCCGGGTCGGGGTCCGGAACCCCTTCCCGGCGGTCGGGCGGCGGGTCGGGGCTCGCGGCGGTGTGACAAAGTTGTGGCCTCCCGGCGGGAGGACGCGCCGTACAGTCGTGACAACCGGCCCTCCCCACCCGCAGGAGGGCATCTCCTCCCGACCTACAGGAGTCACCACCGTGGCTGATGTACGTCCCGCCGACAGTGTCGTCGGCGCGCAGACCCCCGGCACCCCCGAGATCCCGGACACCCCCGGCACGGGCGGCCTCCCCACCACCCCGGACGTCGACGTGCTCGACGTCCTCTTCCGCTCCCAGACCGAGGGCGGGCACGAGCAGGTCGTGCTCTGCCAGGACCGGGACAGCGGCCTGCGGGCCGTCATCGCGATCCACTCCACCGCCCTGGGCCCGGCTCTGGGCGGCACCCGTTTCCACGCCTACCCCGGCGAGATCCGCCCGGAGGCCGCCGCGCTGCGCGACGCCCTGAACCTGGCCCGCGGGATGAGCTACAAGAACGCCCTGGCCGGTCTGACCCACGGCGGCGGCAAGGCCGTGATCATCGGTGACCCGGCGCAGGACAAGAGCGAGGAACTGCTGCTGGCCTACGGCCGGTTCGTGGACTCCCTGGGCGGCCGGTACGTGACCGCCTGCGACGTGGGCACCTACGTCGCGGACATGGACGTGGTGGCCCGGGCGACCCGTTGGGCCACCGGACGTTCCCCGGACAACGGCGGCGCCGGCGACTCCTCGGTGCTCACCGCCTTCGGTGTGTTCCAGGGCATGCGGGCCGCCTCCGAGTACCGCTGGGGCACGGCGGAGCTGGCCGGTCGCCGGGTGGCGATCGCGGGTGTCGGCAAGGTCGGGCACCTGTTGGTGGACCACCTGGTGGAGGCGGGGGCGGAGGTGTTCGTCACCGACGTGCGGCCGGAGACCGTGGAGCGGGTCCGCACCGCGCACCCGGAGGTGGTGGCGGTGGCCGACGCCGACGAGCTGATCCGCGTTCCGCAGCTGGACGTCTACGCGCCGTGTGCGCTGGGCGGGGCCCTGAGCGACGAGACGGTGCCGGCGCTGACCGCCTCGGTGGTCTGCGGCGCGGCCAACAACCAGCTGACCCACCCGGGGATCGGCAAGGACCTCGCCGCGCGCGGTGTGCTGTACGCGCCGGACTACGTGGTGAACTCCGGCGGGGTGATCCAGGTCGCCGACGAACTGCGCGGTTTCGACTTCGCACGTGCGAAGAAGCAAGCGGCCCGGATCCACGACACGACGCTGGAGATATTCCGGTTGGCCGAGCGCGAGGACGTGCCGCCGGTGACCGCCGCGGACCGGATCGCCGAGCAGCGGATGGCCGCGGGGCGCTGACCCGCCACGGGGCGGTCGATCGGACCCGCGCACCGCGACCGGTCGACCGCCCGGTCGCCGACACGCCCGCCCTCGCGGCCATCGGCGGGGACGCCGCGACGCCGCTCGGGTAAGACATGTCACGTCGGCCGTCCCGATTCCAACCGGAAAGACGGTAAAATCATGCCTGACCAGCGGGGAATCCCCGTCGGGGGCGGATGTCGGCGTCGCGTGTCCCATGGACGGCGTACCGTAGGCTCCGGGAAGCGGGTACCGTTGAAGTCCGGTGGGTCGGGCTCTGCCGGGCCCACTCCGTGTCATGAACGCATGTCGACAACTCCGGGGCCGGCGAGCCCCTACGTTGAGGGGGTCGAGCCAATGGGGCGCGGCCGGGCCAAGGCCAAGCAGACAAAGGTCGCCCGCCAGCTGAAGTACAACAGCGGTGGGACCGATCTTTCACGACTTGCCGAAGAGCTGGGTGCTTCCACTCCGAGCGGGTTGCCGAACGGTGACTCCTTCGAGGACGACGAGTTGGAGAACGACCCGTACGCGCACTACGCGCAGCTGTACAACGACACCGACGACGAGGCGGACGAGGACGACCAGCAGTCGGGAAGCCGTCGCGGTTGACCCGACGCGCCCGGTGCCCCGGCACCGGGACCGTCCGGCGGGCGGGCGGGCGGACCACCGGACACGGCGACCGCCGTGCACCGACACCGCCCCGAGTTCCCCGTCCGGCACGACCGCCGGTCCGGCCCCGCCGGACCGGTCATCGTGCTGTCCGGGGGCCCTCACCGAAAGCGGGGCCCCCGACGCATGGGAGTCACGGTCACGCCGGGTGGTCGCCGATCAACCGGGCACCGGACCCGTCGTCGCCGGCCTCCACGACGCGGCCCAGGGTCCAGGCCCCCAGGCCGCGCGCGGCCAACGTCGCCAGCGCGGTGTCCACCGACTCCGGCGCCACCACGGCGACCATGCCGACCCCCATGTTCAGGGTCCGTTCCAGCTCCGAACGCTCCATCCGCCCCTGCTCGCCGACCAGGGAGAAGATCGGGGCGGGCGTCCAGGTGGCGCGGTCCGGCTCGGCCCGCAGGCCGTCCGGGATGACCCGGGCCAGGTTGGCCGCCAGTCCCCCGCCGGTGACGTGGGAGAACGCCCGCACGCCGGTGCCGGGGGTACGGATGAGCTCCAGGCAGTCCGGGGTGTGGATCCGGGTGGGCTCGAGCAGCTCCTCGCCGAGGGTGCGGCCCAGCTCGGGCACGTCCCGGTCCAGCTCCCATCCGGCGCGCTCCAGCAGCACGTGCCGCACCAGCGAGTAACCGTTGGAGTGCAGACCGGAGGAGGCCATGGCGATCAGCACGTCACCTGCCCGCACCCGGGCCGCGCCCAGCAGCTCGTCGGCCTCGACCACACCGGTGCCGGCGCCCGCCACGTCGTACTCGTCCGGGCCCAGCAGCCCGGGGTGCTCGGCGGTCTCACCGCCGACCAGGGCGCAGCCGGCCAGCGCGCAGCCCTCGGCGATGCCCTTGACGATGGCGGCGACCCGCTCGGGGACGACCTTGCCGACGCAGATGTAGTCGGTCATGAACAGCGGCTCGGCCCCGCAGACCACGAGGTCGTCGACGACCATGGCGACCAGGTCCCGGCCGATGGTGTCGTGCACGTCCATCCGCTGGGCGATCGCCAGCTTGGTCCCGACGCCGTCGGTGGCCGAGGCGAGCAGCGGGCGACGGTAGTCGCGCAGCGCGGAGGCGTCGAAGAGACCGGCGAAACCGCCGAGATCGCCGACACTCTCCGGTCGTTGGGCGCGGGCCACCCACTTCTTCATCAGCTCGACGGCGGTGTCGCCGGCCTCGATGTCGACGCCGGCGGCGGCGTAGGAGGCGGCCTCGGGAACGGGCTGGCTGTCCTTCACGATGTCTCTTCGGCCTCTTCGCTGGATGGTTCACCGGCTGGTTCGCCGGTCGGTCGGCTCGGTGGTCGGTTGGATGATCGGCCCGGCTGTTCCCCGGGGAACCCGCCCGACGGTTCGCCCGCCGCCCCCGTCCGGCGGGCCGGGACGGGGGACCGACGCGGTCGCCGCGCGGGGTCCGGATCCCGGACTCCGCGCGGGTGGAGGGGCGTCACGGGCGACGCAGCGCGTCCCCCGCACCCACCCCGGCGGTCGCCGAGCGCACCCCGTCGGGGTCGGTCATCGGTCCGTCCGCGATCGGGTCCGTACCGGGACCGGGGCTCCCGCCGGCGTTCGGCGAGGCCGTCTCCAGCAGGTTCTTGCCCAGCCGCTCGGGGTCGGGCAGCGCGACGGGGTACTCCCCGTCGAAGCAGGCCCGGCAGAGGTTCGGCTTGGCGATGGTGGTGGACTCGATCATGCCGTCGATCGAGATGTAGGCCAGGGAGTCGGCGCCCAGCGAGGCCCCGATCTCCTCCACGCCCAGGCCGTTGGCGATCAGTTCGGCCCGGGTGGCGAAGTCGATGCCGAAGAAGCACGGCCACTTGATCGGCGGGGAGCTGATCCGCACGTGCACCTCGGCGGCCCCGGCCTCGCGGAGCATCCGCACCAGGGCGCGCTGGGTGTTGCCGCGCACGATCGAGTCGTCGACGACGACCAGACGCTTGCCCCGGATGACCTCGCGCAGCGGATTGAGCTTGAGGCGGATGCCCAACTGACGGATGGTCTGGCTGGGCTGGATGAAGGTGCGCCCGACGTAGGAGTTCTTCACCAGGCCGGAGCCGTAGGGGATACCGCTGGCCTCGGCGTATCCGATGGCGGCGGGGGTCCCGGACTCCGGGGTGGCGATCACCAGGTCGGCGTCGGCGGGTGCCTCGGCGGCGAGCCGGCGGCCCATCTCCACCCGGGAGAGGTGGACGTTGCGGCCGGCGATGTCGGTGTCCGGGCGGGCCAGGTAGACGTACTCGAAGACACAGCCGCTGGGCTTCGCTTCCGCGAATCGGGAGCTGCGCAGACCGTTCTCGTCGATGGCGATCAGCTCGCCGGGCTCGACCTCGCGGACCCGGGACGCGCCGACGATGTCGAGGGCCGCGGTCTCGGAGGCGACCACCCAACCGCGCTCCAACCGGCCGAGGACCAGCGGGCGGAACCCCTGTGGGTCGCGGGCGGCGTACAGGGTGGTCTCGTCCATGAAGACGAAGCTGAACGCGCCGCGCACCTTCCCCAGGACATCGGGGGCGGCCTGTTCGACGGTCAGCGGGGTGCCGTCGGGGGCGCTCTGCCCGGCCAGCAGGGTGGTCACCAGGTCGGTGTCGTTGGTGACGGTGACCCGGTTGCGGGAGCCCCGGCCGGCGCCGGGGAGTTCCTCGACCATGGCGGCGAGGTCGGCGGTGTTGACCAGATTGCCGTTGTGACCCAGGGCGATCGAACCGTGGCCGGTCGCGCGGAAGGTGGGCTGGGCGTTCTCCCAGGTCGGGGAGCCGGTGGTGGAGTACCGGGTGTGCCCGACCGCGATGTGGCCCCGCAGGGAGCCGAGGGAGGTTTCGTCGAAGACCTGGGAAACCAGGCCCATGTCCTTGAAGACGAGGATCTTGGAGCCGTCGCTCACGGCGATTCCCGCGGATTCCTGCCCGCGGTGCTGCAGCGCGTACAACCCGAAATAGCTGAGCTTGGCGACCTCCTCGCCCGGGGCCCAGACGCCGAAGACGCCGCAGGCGTCTCTCGGGCCCTTCTCGCCGGGGTTGAGGTCGTGACTGAGTCGTCCATCACCTGGCACGTCTTCGAGTCTAGGCCGGCCGGGCGACCGTGCCGAATCCCCGGGGACCGTCCCGACCCGCCGGTCCCCTCCCCCACCTGCGGCGCAGCTCGGGGAATGAGACCGGAATCACCGTCTACCGGGCCGTTCGCGCCCCCTTCGCGCGCCGGGAGGCGGGCGTCCGCGCCCGTGCGCCGTGCGCCGGGCACCCGCGGCGGGGCCCGGAGCGGTGGGGTGTCCGGCCCGCCGTCGGCCGCCCGGCGCACCGGGCGGGGACGGTATGGCGCCGGCCCCGTCGGCAGCGGCCCGCACGGCCGTCCGGCGTCCGGCGTCCGGCGTCCGGCGTCCGGCGTCCGGCGTCCGTTGAACATTCCCGCTCCCGGGGGCCGAGCCGGTCGCTCCCACCGCCGGTGGGGCCGTACGTCCCGACGGAGGCACCGAGCCCCGGCCGCGTCCACCAGCCGGGACCGGGTCGGTCACTCCCGCCGCGCGGGGACGCCCGCCCGGGGTCGGCCGGGGTCGTCTTCGACCGCGTGGTCCGAGCCTTCGCCGAGGGGCGCCCGGGCGCGGCCGGGGTCCGGGGTTCGGGGAGCCGGCGCCGCCGGAACCCCGCCCCGGGACCGGCGTGCGAACGGAGCCGATGGAAAACGAGGTCACCGGCCGGCCGGGTCGCCGCCCGGTACGGCCGTACGGCCGGTCGGGGTGAGGGGGAGCCGTCGGGCACCCCGACCCCGGGCGGGCGGACCGCCGGAGCCCCGGGCGGGCGGGCGAAACCGATGGAGGCCGGCGGCGCCGGCCGAGCGGGTCGGCGGCCGATACGGCCGGTCGGCACGATCGGGCGCGGGGCTCCGCCTCCGGGCGGGGCCCCCGGGTCCTCGTCCCCGGGCGCGCGACCGGGGCGGGTCCCTGCTCCCGGCCTGCCGGCCGTCGGCACGGACAGCCGGGGTACCGCCGCCCGCCGGTACCGGCGGGCGGGTCAGCCCAGCACGGGGAGGTGGTCGGCGAGTGCCCCGGCCCGCTCCCCGCTCGCCTTCAGTCGCCCGGTGGCCACCGCCAGTCGCCAGCTCACCCGGCCGGCCGCCAGCCGCATCCAGGTGATCGGGTCGGTCTCCACCACGTTCGGCGGGGTCCCCCGGGTGTGTCGGGGTCCGGGGAGGCACTGCACGACGGCGAACGGCGGGATCCGCACCTCGGTGGAGGCGCCGGGGGCCTTCTCGGCCACCGCGTCGGCCAACACCCGCGCCGTCACCGCCAGCGCCGTCCGGTCCAGGCGCACGGGCGAGCCCAGCGCCCGGGTGAGGTCGTCGGCGTGCACCACCGTCTCCACCAGCCGGGTGACGGTGAAGTCCAGGGCCCGCATCGCGCCGAACGGCACCGGCAGCAGCACGTCCTCGCGGATGCCGGTCTCGATCACCGACTCCAACTCCTCCGCCGCTCCGTCCAGGGCGACCGCCAAGTCGGCGATGGTGGCGGCGTCCCGGCGGGCCTCCTCGTCCAGTCGCTTCGCCCGGGAGCCGGTGGAGAGCACCCATCCGGAGACGTCGCAGGCCGGGCGGTTGCCGGGCGGCGCGGGCTCGGCCAACAGCCGGGGCAGGGAGTCGATCTGACGGACGAGATGGGCGAGGAGTTGGCGAACCTCCCAGCCGGGAAGTCCGGTCTCCCGGTCGAGTCGCTCCGGGGTGAGTCCGTGTGCCGCCACCCGCAGGAATTCCACCTGGGCCAGCAGGGCGTCCCGGACCCGGTCGGGCCGGTGGGTACGAGGCGTACGACGGACTGTGGACATGTCTGGAGCTTACGGCCTGACGGGGTGGTTATCGCCTCCTCCACACCGGCACCACGTCCCCCGGGGCCCCCGGATCGGCACCCCCGGAGCCCCGCCCGGCACACCCGTGACCGGGAAGCCCGGCGCGCGTCGGGGCGGGTGCGGCACGCCGGGGTCCCCGGTGTGCGACGGCGCGGGAACGGTACGGCGACGGAGGGCCGGCCGCACTCCCCGGACCGGCGCCGGTGTGCCAGGATGCGCCCATGCCTATCGCGGACCGCTACCTCGGCGAGGACGAGGAGCTGCTCTACTACACCCGCCAGCACTGGACGACGCTGGTCAGCGAATTCCTGATGCTGTGCCTGGTCGCCGCCGTCACCGGCGCCGTGCTGTGGTTCCTGCCCTCCGACGAACAGTGGTACGACACCGCCATGTGGGTGGTGATCGGTGCCGGCGTGGTCGCCGCCTGCTGGGTCTGGTTGATCCCCATGCTGCAGTGGCGTTCCACCGTCTACGTGCTGACCACCAAGCGGCTGCACAAGCGCATGGGGTTCATCACCAAGGCCGGTCGCAGCGTCCCGCTCTCCCGGGTCAACGACGTCTCCTACAGCGTCAATCTGTGGGAGCGGATCATGCGGTACGGGACGCTCAACGTCCAGTCCGCCTCCGAGCAGGGGAAGATGGTGATGCGGCACGTCCCCGACCCGGAGCTGTTCAAGAGCAGGATCTATCAGCAGCTCGACCGGCTCTCCTCCGGCGACTCCGGCGGCAGCCGGGTCTGACCCGGACGGTCGCCCCCACGGTCCGCGCGCTTCGGCGGTCCACCCCCCGGTCGGGGGGGGACCGCCGAAGCGCGTCCGGGGCCGTGCGACGGCCACCGCGCCGCACCCCGGCCGTGCCACGACAACACAGCGGGGGGACGCGGCCCGGTGCGGGCCGCGTCCCCCCGGGGTCCGGTCGGGGTCGGCGGGTCAGCCGAACAGCTCCGGCAGGGTGCGCTCGTGCGCGGCGCGCACCTCGGCCAGCGGGAGCGTGAAGGCCCCCTGCACCTCGATGGCGTCGCCGTCCACGACACCGACGCGGGTGACGGGCAGGCCCCGGGCACCGCACATGTCGTTGAAGCGGACCTCCTCCGATCGCGGCACGGCCACCACGGCCCGGCCCGCCGACTCGGAGAACAGGAGGGTGAAGGCGTCCAGGCCCTCGGGTACCACCAGGCGGGCGCCCCGCCCGCCGCGCAGGCAGGACTCGGCGACGGCCTGGATCAGCCCGCCGTCGGAGAGGTCGTGCGCGGCGTCGATCATGCCGTCCCGGGAGGCGTTGATCAGGATGTCGGCGAGCAGACGTTCCCGCTCCAGGTCCACCTTGGGCGGCACGCCGCCGAGGTGGTCGTGGATCACCTGGGACCAGGCCGATCCGCCGAACTCCTCGGCGGTGTCGCCGAGCAGGTAGAGCAACTGCCCCTCCTCGCGGAAGGCCATCGGGGTGCGGCGGGTGACGTCGTCGATCACGCCGAGGACGCCCACCACCGGGGTGGGGTGGACGGCGGTCTCGCCGGTCTGGTTGTACAGCGAGACGTTGCCGCCGGTCACCGGGACGCCCAGCTGTTGGCAGGCGTCGGCCAGGCCGCGACAGGCCTCGGCGAACTGCCACATGACACCGGGGTCCTCGGGCGAGCCGAAGTTGAGGCAGTCGGTGACGGCCAGCGGGCGGGCGCCGGTGGCGGCGACGTTGCGGTAGGACTCGGCCAGGGCCAGCTGGGCGCCGGTGTACGGGTCGAGCTTGGCGTACCGGCCGTTGCCGTCGGTGGCGATCGCGACGCCGAGGTTGGTCTCCTCGTCGACGCGGATCATGCCGGAGTCCTCGGGCTGGGCGAGCACCGTGTTGCCGAGCACGTACCGGTCGTACTGGTCGGTGATCCACGCCTTGGACGCCTGGTTCGGCGAGGAGACGAGCCTCAGGACCTGCTCGCGCAGTTCCTCGCCGTCGGCCGGGCGGGCCAGGGCGCCGGCGTCGTCGGCGGTCAGGGCGTCCTGCCACCCGGGGCGGGCGATCGGCCGGCGGTAGACCGGGCCCTCGTGGGCCACGGTGCGCGGGGGCACGTCCACGATCCGCTCACCGTGCCAGAAGATCTCCAGTCGGTCGCCGTCGGTGACCTCACCGATGACGGTGGCGATCACGTCCCACTTCTCGCAGATCTCCAGGAACCGCTCGACCTTCCCCGGCTCCACGATCGCGCACATGCGCTCCTGCGACTCGCTCATCAGGATCTCCTCGGGGGAGAGCGAGGAGTCGCGCAGCGGAACGGTGTCCAGTTCCACACGCATGCCGCCGGAACCGGCGGAGGCCAGCTCGGAGGTGGCGCAGGACAGGCCGGCGCCGCCGAGGTCCTGGATGCCGTCGACGAGGTCCTCGGCGAAGATCTCCAGGGTGCACTCGATGAGGAGCTTCTCCTGGAAGGGGTCACCGACCTGGACGGCGGGCCGCTTGGCGGGACCCTCGGCGTCGAAGGTCTCGGAGGCGAGCACGGAGACGCCCCCGATGCCGTCGCCGCCGGTGCGGGCGCCGTAGAGGATGACCTTGTTGCCGGTGCCGGACGCCTTGGCGAGGTGGATGTCCTCGTGTTTCATCACGCCCACGCACAGGGCGTTGACCAGCGGGTTGCCCTGGTAGCAGTCGTCGAAGACGACCTCGCCGCCGATGTTGGGCAGGCCCAGGCAGTTGCCGTAGCCACCGATGCCGGCGACGACGCCGGGCAGCACCCGACGGGTGTCGGGGTGGTCGGCGGCGCCGAAGCGCAGCGGGTCCATCACGGCGACCGGGCGGGCGCCCATGGCGAGGATGTCGCGGACGATGCCGCCGATGCCGGTGGCCGCGCCCTGGTGGGGCTCGATGTACGAGGGGTGGTTGTGGGACTCCACCTTGAAGGTGACGGCGTAGCCCTGGCCGATGTCCACCACGCCGGCGTTCTCACCGATGCCGACGAGCAGGGCGTCGCTCTCCGGGGCCTTCTCGCCGAACTGCCGCAGGTGGACCTTGCTGGACTTGTAGGAGCAGTGCTCGGACCACATCACCGAGTACATGGCCAGCTCGGCGCCGGTGGGCCGGCGGCCCAGGATTTCCCGGATGCGCGCGTACTCGTCCTCCTTGAGGCCGAGTTCGGCCCAGGGCTGGGAGGAGTCCGGGGTCCCGGTCGCGTGGTCGACGGTGTCCAGGGGGGTGAGGGGGCTCATGCGATGCCAACCAGATTCTTGACGGCCGAGGTGAAGAAGCCGAGTCCGTCGGTACCGGAGCCGGTCAGGTCCTCGACGGCGTGCTCGGGGTGGGGCATGAGGCCGACGACGTTGCCGGCCGCGTTGGTGATCCCGGCGATGTCGCGGCGGGAGCCGTTGGGGTTGAGGTCCAGGTAGCGGAAGACGACCCGGCCCTCGCCCTCGAGCTCGTCGAGGGTGCGTTCGTCGGCGACGTAACCGCCCTCGCCGTTCTTCAGCGGGATGGTGATCTCCTGGCCGGCGGTGTAGTCACGGGTCCAGGCGGTGTCGGCGTTCTCCACCCGCAGGCGCTGGTCGCGGCAGATGAAGTGCAGGTGGTCGTTGCGGGTGAGGGCACCGGGCAGCAGGTGCGCCTCGCAGAGCACCTGGAAGCCGTTGCAGATGCCGAGCACGGGCAGGCCGGCGCGGGCCCGCTCGATGACGGTGCCCATCACCGGGGAGAAACGGGCGATGGCGCCGCAGCGCAGGTAGTCGCCGTAGGAGAAGCCACCGGGGAGGATGACCGCGTCCACGTCCCGCAGGTCGGTGTCGCGGTGCCACAGGGCGACGGGTTCGGCACCGGCGAGGCGGACGGCCCGTTGGGCGTCCCGGTCGTCGAGGGAGCCGGGGAAGGTGACGACGCCGACCCGGGCGGTCATCGGGCGCCCCCGGTGTCGCCGTTGTTCCCGGCGTCCTCGACACGGACGGTGAAGTCCTCGATGACGGTGTTGGCGAGGAAGGTCTCGGCCATCTCGCGTGCGCGGGCGAGGGCCGCCTCGTCGGCGGGACCTTCGAGTTCGAGTTCGAAGCGCTTGCCCTGTCGGACATCGGCGACGCCGTCGAAGCCGAGACGGGGCAGCGCGCGCTGCACCGCCTGGCCCTGGGGGTCGAGGATCTCCGGCTTGAGCATGACGTCGATGACGACGCGAGCCACTGGTACTCCCGGTGAGGTAAGTGCTTGACGCTGCACGCCTCAGCGTACCGGGCATCGAAATCTACACGGGTAGATATCGGGTACCCCCGACACCGTCCCCGACTTCCGGAGGTGGTTCCGGACGCACTTCCGGTAACCACCTCCGGGCGGCCCGGGTCACGGTGGGGTATCGGGGAAGAAAAAAGCGCCGGATAATGATAAAAGGAAGGTATGGCACCGCTCCGGGTGCGTGTCGGGACCGAAAACACCGGGCCCGCGCCGCGATTGCGGAGTGGTCCCCCGGGAGTCGCGAACACGACGTGAGCACGACGTGTTCATCCCGGTCGGCAGCCTATCCACCCATCTGATCGGGAACCCCGGAGACCCTTCCGGCGAACCGGGGGACGATCATTCCGAAAGGACCGATAAATCGTGGCTCAGCAGGTAGTGGTCACGCTCTCCGACGATCTCGACGGCGGGGAGGCCGCGGAAACGGTCACCTTCGGACTCGACGGCAAGTCCTACGAGATCGACCTGAGCACCGAGAACGCGCGCAAGCTGCGCGACGCCCTCACCCCGTACATGGACTCCGGTCGCAAGCAGACCAAGTCCGGGAAGTCCTACCGTCACCTGCCGGTCGCCCCCGACCCCAAGACGGTGCGCGCCTGGGCCGAGTCCAACGGCATGGAGGTCCCCGCCCGCGGCCGGATCCCCAAGAAGATCTACGACGCCTTCAACACGGCCCACTGAGAAGCCGGTTGACCACCCGGGGGAGCCGACTTGCCAGGCACCCCGGGTGATCGGCTAGAGTCTGGAGCACGCCGAGGGGCGAAGCCGGAAACGGCGGAACCCCACCGGTTCGCGCGGGTGTAGCTCAGTAGTAGAGCGCCCCTTTTCCAAAGGGGAGGCGCAGTGTGCGATTCCTGTCACCCGCTCCATCGATACCGGCCGTGTCCCCCTCCTCACCGAGGGGCCGGGCGGATCGGTTGAAACGTCGGAGAAATCGGTCGAACCCTCTTTCCCACCGAACATCGGGATCGGGCTGATGTCGGCTCGACTTCTTCGACACTTCGCGCGGACGTAGCTCAGTTGGTAGAGCGCAACCTTGCCAAGGTTGAGGTCGCCGGTTCGAGCCCGGTCGTCCGCTCCGATGAACGGGCCCGATTTCCCTCCGGGGAAATCGGGCCCGTCGCGTTTCGTCCGCCTTCCCGGTTCCCGGTTCTTTCGACGCCCTCTTCCCGGTGAAGGCGAAGTCCCGGGGGACGCGATCCCCCGGTCGATCGGGGCGACCGGATGATTCCGGCGCCCCTCCCCCTCTCCCCTCCCCCGCGTCGCGCCCCTCGATCCCGCCGCCACGCCACCCCATCACCCCACTGACATTTGTCATACGGGTCGATGACAGCGGGCACTGCCGCGGGCCTCCGCCCGGGGAGAGGCTGGAGACATGAACGAGCGGGAGAACGTGATCGAGGTGACCGGACTGCGCCGGCGCTACGGACCGGCGGGCCCGGACGGCTTCGAGGCCGTCCGGGGCATGGACTTCACCGTGCGCGGAGGGGAGGTGTTCGCCCTGCTGGGCACCAACGGCGCCGGCAAGACCTCCACGGTCGAACTGCTGGAGGGCCTGGCCGCCCCCACCGAGGGACGGATCCGGGTCCTCGGACACGACCCGTACCGCGAGCGGCGGCTGGTCCGCCCGCGGATCGGCATCATGCTCCAGGAGGGCGGCTTCCCCGCCGACCTCACCGTGACCGAGACCGCCCGCATGTGGGCCGGCTGCACCACCGGCGCCCGGCCGGTCGCCGAGGCGCTGGAGATGGTCGGTCTGGAGGGGCGGGCCAGGGTCCGCGTCAAGCAGCTCTCCGGTGGCGAGCGCCGCCGCCTGGACCTCGCCATGGCCCTGATCGGTCGCCCGGAGATCCTCTTCCTCGACGAGCCGACCACCGGCCTGGACCCCGAGGCACGGCAGCGCACCCGGGAGCTGATCCGCGCGCTGCGCGCCGGTGGCACCACCGTGGTGCTCACCACGCACTACCTGGAGGAGGCCGAGACCCTCGCCGACCGGCTGGCCATCATGCGGGCCGGACGGATCGTGCTGGCCGGCACCCCGGACGAGGTCCGCGCCGCCCAGCCCTCCCGGATCCGCTTCACCCTGCCGGACGGGATCGGTGCCGGGGAGTTGCCGGCGGGCATCGGCGAGGTCGTGTCCGACCCGATCGACCCCCGCGCCGTGGAGGTGCGCAGCCGCCGCCTCCAGCGCGACCTGACCGACCTGCTGCTGTGGGCCCGCGAGCGGGACGTGGAACTGACCGGACTGGACGCCCGCTCCGCCTCACTGGAGGAGGCCTTCCTGCGGATCGCGGAGGACGGCACGGCGGGCGCCGACTCCGACACCGAGCCGGCCGGGGTGCCGGTGTGACCCGAGCCGGGTGACGAACCGCACATCCACCGGCGTGCCGCGTCCCGACCGCGACGCGCCCCGCACCACCCGGGCGACCGCCCGCACCGCGACCCGAACCGCAGCCGGACCCCCGCCCCGCGCACCGCGCGGACGGCTCCGGCACCCACCCGCACCACGAAGGGGGCGACCACCATGACCATCCCGTCCCGGACCACCGCCGACCACCCGACCGCGCCCGCCACCGGCCACGCCCCCGGGAGGCCCGTCGCTCCCGGCGACCACGACACCACCCCCGCGCCACCGCCCGCCCCGTCGGGCACGGGCGGCCGCACCGCCCTCCGGCTGCTCGGTCTCCCGGAGCCGGCCGCGCTGCGCCGCATGACCTCCATCGGTCGCGCCGAGCTGACCCTGCTGCTGCGCAACCGCACGGCCCTGATGATGGCGCTGATCATGCCGTTCTTCATGTCCGCCGCGACCTTCTCGGTCAGCCGGGAGATGAACCTGGAGGAGGTCGGCCTGAGCGTCGGGGCGCTCGTGATCACCGGCGGCATCGGCATGATCCTGCTGTTCGTCGTCTACTCCAACGTCATCTCCGTCTACGTCGCCCGGCGCGAGGAGCGGGTGCTCAAGCGACTGCGCACCGGTGAGCTGTCCGACGGGGAGGTCCTGGCGGGGTCCGCTCTCCCGTCGGTCGCCCTGGCACTGGCACAGTGCCTGCTGTTGGTGGTCATCGGCACGGCCGTCCTGGACCTCGGCTTCCCGGAGCAGCCCGTGACGCTGCTCCTCGGTCTGCTGATCGGCCTGGCGCTGATGGTGCTGATGGCCGCCGTCACGGCCGCCTTCACCCGCACCGTGGAGAGCGCGCAGATCACCGCGCTGCCGCTGTTCATGATCTCCGCCTTCGCCTCGGGACTGATCGTGCCGCTGGAGACGCTGCCCGCCACGATGGCCGATGTCTTCCGGTTCCTGCCGATGACGCCCGTCATCGAGATGGTGCGCGGCGGCTGGCTGGGCTCCATCGAGGGGACCGACGTGCTGCGCGCCCTGGCGGTCGCGCTGGTGTGGACCGGTGCGTCGGTGTTTGCTGTACGCCGGTGGTTCCGCTGGGACCCCCGCGCCTGACCCGTCGGGGCCGGCCACCGGCCCCGACCGCCCGACACGCCCCGACACCCCCGGCCCGGCCGGGGCCCGCGAGGAGAGCCGCACCCGTGACGCGCAGATGGCCGACGCTGGAGCCGCTGGCCCCGGTCCGCCGGTTCCGCCGCTCCAGCGGCGGTGTCCGCTTCCACCAGTACACCCGCTGGGCGATCTACTTCTTCGCCTTCGCGGAGGTCGGGCTGATCCTCCTGTGGCTGGTGGGCATGGGGCCCGGCGTCGGCCCCCTCCCGGCGGTACTGCTGCTGGGGACCGGCGGCGCGCACGCGGCGGTGAACCTGATGCTGAGCCGCGACGGGCTGAACCACTACCTGGGCCGGGAGCCGCGCCCGGATCGCCTGTTCGCGCTCTTCGCCGTCCTCACCCTGCTGGGTCTGCTGGTCGGGGTCCTCCTGTTGCGGACCGGGGCGCTGCCGGAGGACGCGGCGGTGGCGATGGTGTGGTTCCCGATGTTCTTCACCGGCCCCGCCCTGCTGGTCCGTTCGGTCTCCGTCGGCTCCACCTGGAGCGCGGTGGCGGTGGCCGCGGCGATCCTCGGCGCGCTGGCGGGCGGGGTGTCCCCGGAGATGGTGGTCCCGCTGCTGTTCACCGCGGTGTTCTGCACCTCGTTCTTCGGCTTCACCTACCGGACCTCGGCGTGGTCGCTGCGGGTGGTCGACGAACTGGAGGCGTCCCGGGAGACCCGGGCCCGGCTGGCGGTCGCCGAGGAACGCCTGCGTTTCGGCCGCGACATGCACGACGTGCTGGGCCGCAACCTGTCGGTGATCGCCCTCAAGAGCGAGTTGGCCGCCCAGCTCGCCCGGCGCGGCGCCGACGCCGCCGTGGACCAGATGATCGAGGTCGAACGGATCGCCCGGGAGTCGCAGCGGGAGATGCGGGCCGTGCTGCGCGGCTACCGCGACACCGACCTGTTCGCCGAACTGGCCGGGGCACGGGGGGTGTTGGAGGCGGCGGGGACGGAGTGCCGGGTCGAGCCGGCCGACCCGCGCCGGCTGCCGGAGCTCTCCGAGGCCGTGGGGGCCGCGCTGGGGTGGGTGGTGCGGGAGGGCGCCACCAACGTGCTGCGGCACGCCGACGCGGCCCACTGCGCGATCGCGGTGCGGGGCGGGCGGGACGGCACCGTCGAGGTGGAGATGCGCAACGACGGGGTGGCCGACCGACCGGGGACGGGTGACGGGCGCGGCTCGGGCCTGCGCGGACTGCGCGAACGGCTGACGCCCCTGGGCGGCACCCTGGAGGCCGGCCCCGACGGCACGGACGGCGGATGGCGGCTGGCGGCCCGGGTCCCGGCGGCGGCCGTGTCCGACGAGGACCCGCGCGGGGACGGGGACGACCGGGACGGGGACGCCACCGGCGGTGGGGAGGGCGCCGGTGGGGAGGGCGGAGCCCCCGGGGCCGGCGGGCGGTGGAGCGGAAGAGGCGGGAAGAACGGCGAGCGGGGCACCCGCGGGGAGCCGGGGGAGCCGGAGAAGAGGAGTGAGGCATGACATCGAACGGTCCCGCCCCCATCCGGGTGCTGCTCGCCGACGACGAACACCTGATCCGGGGCGCGTTGGCCGCCCTCCTCGCGCTGGAGGACGACCTGACGGTGGTCGCCGAGGCCGCGAGCGGACCCGAGGCGCTGGCCATGGCGATGGCGCACCGGCCGGACGTGGCGGTGCTGGACCTCCAGATGCCGGGCGCCGACGGCGTGAGAGTGGCCACACGCCTGCGGGAGGAACTGCCGGGGTGCCGCACGATGATCGTGACCGGCCACGGACGGCCCGGGCACCTGAAGCGGGCCCTGGCGGCGGGGGTGCGCGGGTTCGTGCCCAAGACCGTCTCGGCGCAACGCCTCGCGGAGATCATCCGCACCGTCCGGGCGGGGCAGCGTTACGTGGACCCGGAGTTGGCGGCCGACGCGATCAGCTCGGGGGACTCGCCGCTGACCGCGCGGGAGTCCGAGCTGCTGGAGCTGGCGGCGGACGGCGCCCCCGTCGCGGAGATCGCCGAGCGGGCCTCGCTGGCGCCGGGGACGGTGCGCAACTACCTCTCCTCGGCGACGGCCAAACTGCACGCCGAGAACCGGCACGCGGCGGTGCGCCTCGCACGCGAGCGGGGATGGCTATGATGGACCGCGCACGGCACCGAGGAGCCCCGGTGGAAACCGCCCGGGGTACGATTCGGTGGCGCAGGCGGACGTAGCTCAGTTGGTAGAGCGCAACCTTGCCAAGGTTGAGGTCGCCGGTTCGAGCCCGGTCGTCCGCTCCGTTCGACTCCACCGGAGTCACCCCGTCGCCCCACCGTTCCCCGGTGGGGCGACGGTCGTTTCCGGGCTCCGCCGGGGTGTTCATCCGCGTCCCCGCCCCTCCCCCTTTCCGGACCTTCTCCGAACCGCGCGTCGCCGTTCGCCTTTTCGGCGTCTCGCGGGCGGGGGTCGGTGTCGCGCCCGGGGGATCGCGCGCCCCGGAGCGTCGGGCGCGGGACCAACTCCCGTTTTCGGCCAGATCGTTTCGGTCGGATCGCGGCGATCTCTCGCGTGGCGTTCCGGGCCCACCGGGACCGCCACTCCTTCGGGTGACACCCCCACCTGCGGTGCCGTCACTCGGGTTGACGCGCCCCCCATCGTGAAAACGACCGGTTCCACCCCCTCCCGGGATAACCTTCGGTAGCTTCCCGGCTACCCACCGCGTGTAAGGGGTAGCTTTGCCGCAGGAGCACGAGCAGGAGGGCCGGGGGAATGAAGGGGGAAGCCGGGATGGCGTCACGGACCGTGTCGAGTCGGGTGTCCAACCTGACGACCGATCTGACCAGGGGTTTCGCCTCCCTGAACCTCGATCCGTCACCGGCTCTGCGGAGGTCTCGCAAGCGGACGGAGGCCCAACGACCGGTTCGGACGGCCTGGCGCACGGTCGGCCGGGCGATCCGCGAGGGCGTGAACAGCGTGGGGCGGTCGGTGCGGGGCTGAACGGCGGGGGCGGCCCCGAGACCGCCCGGCTGACCATCGAGCAGACGTGGGCGGGACCGCTGCCCGCCCCGGCGGTGCTGGACCAGTACGAGCGGATCCTGCCGGGTGCCGCCGAGCGCATCCTGCGGATGGCCGAGACGGTGGCCACCGGCAACATCCGGGTCTCCGAACGGCAGGCGGAGACGGAGATACGGACCGCGCTGCGGGGACAACTCCTGGCCGCGGCGCTGACGTTGATCGCCATGGCCGGGGCGAGCGGGTTCTTCCTCCTCGGCAACCAGGTCGCCGGGATCGCGCTGCTGTCCCTCCCGCTGCTGATGCTGATCCGCTCGTTCCTCACCCCTCCCGAACGGCGCCCGGCCGGGGAGTGAACCGGCCGGGCACGGACGGGTCGGTGCCCGGGCGCGTCGGTGCCGGCCGGGTCAGTCCCAGGCGAGACCGGTGAGCAGCCGGTACGCCTCGGTGTACCGCTCGCGGGTGCCGGCGATGACCTCCTCGGGCAGCTCCGGGGGCGGGGCGTCGCCGTCGCGGTCCCAGCCGGAGGCGGGCGAGGCCAGCCAGTCGCGGAGGTACTGCTTGTCGAAGGGCTGTTGGGGGCGGCCCGGCGCCCACTCCGACTTCAGCCAGAAGCGGGAGGAGTCGGGGGTCAGTACCTCGTCGGCAAGGACCAGCGGACCGTCCGGCGTCTCGCGGCCGAACTCGAACTTGGTGTCGGCGAGGATGATGCCCCGGTCGCGGGCGACGTCCCGGCCGCGCCCGTAGACCGCGAGGGTGAGCTGGCGCAGTTCGGCGGCGGTCTCCACGCCGACCCGGCGGGCCACCTCCTCGTGGGTGACGTTCTCGTCGTGGTCGCCGACCTCCGCCTTGGTGGCGGGGGTGAAGATGGGCGCCGGCAGCTCGGAGCCGTCCTCCAGGCCGGGCGGCAGGGCGAGGCCGCAGACGGTGCGGTCGCGGCGGTACTCCACCAGACCGGAGCCGGTGAGGTAGCCGCGCGCCACGCACTCGATCGGCAGCATCTCCAGCGGCCGGCACACCATGACCCGGCCCTCCCAGTCGGCGGGCGCGCCGGGGGGGACCTCGGTGGAGATCAGGTGGTGGGGGACCAGGTCGGCGAGCTGGTCGAACCACCACTGCGTCAATCGGGTGAGGATCCGGCCCTTGTCCGGGATCTCGGTGGGCAGAACCCAGTCGTAGGCCGAGACGCGGTCGCCGGCGACCATGACCAGCTCCCCCGCCTCGTTGCGGTAGAGATCGCGCACCTTGCCGGTGTGCAGGTGTTCCAGCCCGGGGACCCGGGCGGGCTGGGGCGTTTCCACGAATCCGGGCACGACGTTCTCCTGGGGAGAGGCGATGAGGCGGCCGACGCGGCCCACGAACGGCGCGCGTCGGGAGGTTTCGGAAACGCCATTGTCACCCGACGGCGCTTCCCCCGCCGCTCCGGGGCCGGGCCGCGGGCGTGGCCCGGGTCCGGATCCGACGGTCGGGGCCGGAACACCCGGGGTCCGGGCCGGAACGTTCCGGAACCAGGCCGGATCAGTCGTGCTTGCGGATGCGGTCGAGCAGGTTGGCGGTGGCGCGCCGGATCCGTTCGTCGGTGTGGTCGGGGCGGTCCAGGGCGGGTGACCAGGCGAAGGTGCCGGAGGCGAAGACCCACGCCCCGCTCGGCGCCCGGTACAGGGAGGTCTCCTGGTGGCGGGTCGCGCCGGCGTCGTCGCGGTACGGGGAGTGGGCGAGCAGGATCCGGCTCTCGTAGGGGGACAGCGGCACGCGGGGGGCGTAGCCGTCGGCCTCCCCGGCGACGAGGCCGGGCAGTTCCTCGCCCTCGGTGACACCGGTGCCCTCCCACAGCCAGTGGTGGGCGTTGCGGACCACCAGCGGGTGGGGACGCGGCACCCGTCCGAGGTACTGGAGGCCGAGCACGCCCTGCTCGGGCTCGCCCCGGTCGCGCCAGCGCGCGGACCGGCCGGGACCCCGGCGCTTGGCACAGGTCAGGAGACGGTCGGGGTCGCCGTTGGGCAGCGCGCCCAGTTCCACCTGCCAGTACATGGTGTTGGCGGAGAGGAAGACCAGGGAGGTGCCGATGTCGCGGGCGCGCTCGACGGCGCGGCGCATCGGGATCGACCAGTACTCGTCGTGGCCGGGGAAGATCAGGCCGCGGTGGTTCTCCGGACGGACCCGGCCGGCGTGCAGGTCGCGGGCGGTGGCGTAGGACAGGTCGTAGCCGTGCCCCTCGGCCCAGCGGATGACGTCGTAGGCGTGGCCGACGTGCAGGGGGAGGCCGGCCCCGGCGAAGGGGCGGTCGAAGCAGACGGTGGTGGCGGCGTCCCCCTCCCCCAGGAGCCGGCCGTCGGCGTCCCAGGCGTGGTAGAGGCTGGCGCCGGTGCGGCCGTTCTCCGGGAAGAGGTTGTAGGCCTGCCAGGTGATGTCGGGGAGCAGGAGCAGCAGGTCGGAGGGGCGCTCGTCGCGGACGGTGAAGGGGATGTGGGAGCGGTGTCCGCCGTCGACGGTGGTGAGTACCGCGACGTAGGCGCCGGGGCGCCAGTCGGCGGGTACGGGCAGCCGCCAGGAGAGCCACCAGTGATGGCAGCACACGGTGCGGTCGGCGATCAGGGGCGCGCTCTGGCTGGTTCCCATGAGGGTGGGGCTGCTGGAGACCTGCCGGGCCCCGACGCCGTCGTAGTGGCCGATGCGGTAGATGTCGATGGTGAATTTGCGGGGCGGGTTGACGGTGACGCGGAAGTCGATGGACTCGCCGGGGGCGACCGCTCCGACGGAGGAGTAGCCCTTGATCCGCAGGTCCACGTCGTCGGAGGTGTGGGGACCGCCGCGGTCGCCACCCCGGCGGGGGGCGGGGAGTCCGAGGGCGCGGGTGGGGACGCGGGAACCGGTCGGGAGGCCCGCGGCGCCGGATCCGTCGGCGTCGTCCGGGGAATTCGGATCGTCGGGGGAGTCCGGGGTGTCGACGTACCAGGGGACGACGCGACCGGTGTCGTCGAGGTACGTCTCACTGCCGCGGAGCCAGGGCAGCGGGCCCTGGCCGAACGGGTCGGTCACCGCGTGTGCCAGAGCCCCGGACTCCCAACGTCCACCGTTCCGCGTGCCCACGTGCCTGTTCTCCTTCTGTCACCTGCGGTCGGCCGTCCGTCCCGTTCGGCCGATCCGGCTCGTACGGAGAGGGCGACCGGTGGGGTTCCCCGCCACCGGTGTGGTGCGGGGGTGGCCCCCGGGCGGGGTCGGCCGGTTCCTCCGGCGCCCCGGGGCGCCGCCGCATCGCTTGCCGGCACCCCTCCCAGCACATCACACAATGCAAGCATCCCATCACCGCTCGTCGTGAATTGGCTGGAGGTGATCGCCAAGCGATCGCTTTCATACGAAATCTCACGGCGCACCCGGAACCCCCGAGGGGTGTGCCCTGCCCTCGCGGCACCGGCGAAGGGGAGTCGGAGGGGAGGTCCGGGAAAGGCCGGGAGGGGGCGTACCCACGGGCGGACGGAGGGGGATCGCGACTCCCGGAGGGTTGCCACGCCCAGTTTTCGTCCGGTTTTCAACCGGTATCCACAGGCGGACGCGGCGGGCGATGGGCGACGCCTCCCCGGAGCGCCACCACACCGAGCGATCGCCGTGACCCACCCCGCCGGGGTTCGGCGGGCGGCCCGCCCCGCCCGCCGGGCACTCCCTCCCACGTCGCCCGTGGAACGAAAGAGCGAATATGAACGGAGTGCGCGCCGGAGCGCGCTGGGCCGCCCGCGCCGTCGAACGGCCCCGTGCGCCGCCCCCGTGCGTCGGCCCCGGGGTGTGCGCGCCCCGGGCGCGGGCGTCGCGCCGAGAGCCGCGGCCTCCGGGCACCGGGCACCGGGGTCCCGCACCGCATCCCGCAATCCCGATCCCTCGGTCGGGTACCGACGCGGTTCTCCGTCCCGCCCGGGCGCCACGTCCCGTGTCCGGCCCCACGGCCTGCCCGCCCGTCGCCCCCCCTTCCACCCGGCGCCGACCCCCGTGCCCACTCCCGCCCCCGGACACCGACCCGCCCCGGCGCCCGCACCCCCGCAACCCCGCACCCCCGCACCCCCGCAACCCGGCACGGTCACCCTCCGGCACCGGCCCCCGTGTCGACCCCCGCGCCCGGAGACCGGCCCGCCCCGGCGACCCGGGCCTCAGACCAGGCGGAGCCGCCGGTCGGCGCGCACGCCCGCCGCGCCCAGCCAGGTGCGCAGCGGCCCCGGGTCGCCCTCGTCCACCAGTCGCTGCACCGAGCCCGTGAGATCCCGCCCGTGGGAGGCACCCGTCCCCCCGACACCCCGGCCCCCGGCCGGTCCGGTGGGCCCGTCGGGCCCCCCGGTCGACCGGGTCAGTACCGGTCCGTCCAACCAGTCCAGGCCGGGCGCCGCGTCGGTGGTGTCCACGGCCGCGCAGCAGACCGCCGCCGTGATGTGCTCCACCAGCAGGTCCCGGCCGGTGCTCGGCAGGTCCAACGGCTGCACCGGCGGCTCGACCGGCGGCCGGGCGGCCTCCTCGCGGGCGAGGGCGGCGCCGACCCGGGCGGCCAGCACCTCGGCCGCCTCCGGCCCGCCCGCCGACAGCCGGCGCAGCACCCCGGCCAGGGTGGGAACGCCCTCCCCCTCCAGCGCGCCGAAGAGCCGTTCCGCACGGTCCCGCCACAGCCGGTGGGTGACCTCGCGCGGGTACGTCTCCCAGCTGACCGGGGCCCAGCCGCCGCCGGGCGCGGGTGTGCCGTGGAAGATCCGGGCGGCCAGCAGGGAGATCTCGGCGTCCACCGCGCCCGGCTCATCGAGCAGGTCGCAGGCGGGGCGCTCGCCGAGGCGGGCGCCGGGCCCGCCGGTGAGTCGGTCACGGCGGGAGAGTTCGGTGAGGGCGGCCACCACCCCGGCGTTGAGCGCGGTCGGACGGCGCCCGGCCCGCCAGGCGGGAAGGATCACCCGGGTCAGCAGCCGGTCCCAGCCGGCGTAGGCGAGCCCGACCTGCTCGCGGGCGACCAACCGCAGGTGGTGGTCGACGGAGCGGGCCCGTTCGGAGGCGGCGGCGGCCACCCCGCGTTCCATCTCCGCCGCGTGCGGGGCGGCGGATCGCAGCAGGATCCGGGAGAGGCGGGCGGCCGGCCCGTCGAGGGGGCAGCCCGGGCCGGTGCGGTCGGACCGGGGCACCGAGGCCGCGTCCCAGCCGCGCAGGCAGCGGCGGGCGGCGGCGATGTCCGGGTGCGCGGCGGGGCCGGTGCCGGCGACCACGGGTGCCAGCAGCGCCCGCAGCTCGTCCACCCGCATCCACCACAGGAAGGGCGAGCCGATGACCAGGATCGGCCCGGGGGCCGCGTCCGGACCGCGCCGCGGGGGCTCCTCGAGCCAGCTGTCGCAGTCGGGGGTGAGGGCCACGGCGGCGGGCGCCGGGACCTCCAGGCGGGCCGCCAGGTCGCGTATCAGCCGGTACAGGTCGGGTGCCGCGTGCTCGGGCAGCGGCACGGTCGGGGTCACCGGGGGTCTGGCCCGGGCGATGACCGCGGCCAGCGCCGCCGCCAGGACGAGCGCGAGCGCGCCCACCCCCAGCAGGACCCATCCGAGGACCGCCAGGACCGGCGGGAGCCAGTCGGTGGCGACGGCGGAGAGCAGGACCGCGCCGCCGGCCGCCGGGGCCATGGCCACCGCGAGGGCGCCGTTGCGCACCCGCAGTACGGCCAGGGCGTGTTCCCGCGCACCGCGCGCGGTTCGCTGCTGCACCATCTGCTGCCCTCCGCTTCCGGGATCCGGTGTGCGGTGCCGGCGGACGGGTCGCCGCCGACCGGGCCGCCCGGGCGGGAACGGGGTCGTCCGGCGCGCGGCGCCGGACGACATCACCCCCGGGGGCGGCTCGTGCCCCCACTGTGGCACCGCACACCGACGACGCAATGTGCGATGGTCCGATCGCGCCGCACCATAGTGGCGGCGGGACCGCCCGTCAGCGGTACGGGTGGATGGTCACTCAATGGTGGGGCTTTGGGCATGGTTTCGCGGCGGTTCAGTCCGATTCGGCAGCCTTCGCCGCAATGTCGGTGCGGTAATGGGAGCCCTTCAGTCCGATCCGGCCCACCGCCCGGTAGGCCCGCTCCCGGGCCTCGGCGAGGTCGCCACCGGTGGCGGTGACGGACAGTACCCGGCCGCCCGCCGAGACCACCCGGCCGTCGTCCTCCCGCCGGGTGCCGGCGTGCAGCACCCGGGCGTGCGGGGCGTCCTGTTCCGCGACTTCCGCCAGGCCCTCGATCGGGTCACCGGTGCGCGGGGCGGCGGGGTAGTCCTCGGCCGCCACCACGACCGTCACGGCCGCGTCGTCGCTCCACCGCAGCGGCGGCAGGTCCGCCAACCGCCCCACGGCGGCGGCGTGCAGCAGCCCGGAGAGCGGGGAGAGCAGTCGGGCCAGCACCACCTGCGTCTCGGGGTCGCCGAAGCGGGCGTTGAACTCGATCACCCGCACCCCGCGCGAGGTGATCGCCAGGCCCGCGTAGAGCAGCCCGGAGAAGGGGGTGCCCCGACGCCGCATCTCGTCCACGGTGGGCCGCAGCACGGTCTCCAGCACCCGGTCGACCAGATCGTCGTCGGCCCACGGCAGGGGGGAGTAGGCGCCCATCCCACCGGTGTTCGGGCCCTCGTCGCCGTCCAGCGCGCGCTTGAAGTCCTGCGCCGGGCGCAGCGGCACCACGGTCTCCCCGTCGGCCACCGCGAACAGCGAGACCTCGGGACCGTCCAGGTACTCCTCGATCACCACCCGGCCGCAGGCCAGGGCGTGCTCGCGGGCCGCCTCCCGGTCCCCGGTGACCACGACGCCCTTCCCGGCGGCCAGACCGTCGTCCTTGACCACGTAGGGGGGGCCGAAGGCGTCCAGCGCCGCGTCCACCTCCGCGGCGGCCGTGCACAGCCGGGCCTGCGCGGTGGGCACCCCGGCGGCGGCCATGATCTCCTTGGCGAACGCCTTGCTGCCCTCCAGACGGGCGGCGTCGGCCGACGGCCCGAAGACGGCGAAGCCGGCCTCCCGCAGGGCGTCGGCCACCCCGGCCACCAGCGGGGCCTCCGGACCGATCACCACGAGGTCGGCGCCGACGCGCCGGGCCAGGTCGGTGACGGCCGCGCCGTCCACCGCGTCCACCGCGTGGACCCGGGCCACCTCGGCGATGCCGGCGTTGCCGGGCGCGCAGTGCAGTTCGTCCACCGCCGTGGACCCGGGCCGGCCGCCGGGGGCGGGCAGTTCACGGGAAAGCGCGTGGCACAGGGCGTGTTCGCGGGCACCGCCGCCGATGACAAGGATCCTCACGGGGAGACAGCCTATCGCCGCCCCGACGACCACCCGGCTGCCACTCTTTTGGGTGAGGGGCGAAGACACCTATACCCGATGTGACGGGGATTCCGGAAGGTTTCCCCCCGAAAACCACATCGCGGACCCCCGATCGGCGGTAAGAAAGGGTCTCCACGTTGTAGGGAGTGACACGGGTGAGTCAGCCGGAGAAGGGACCCGAGGGCGGTCCGGAGGGCCGGGCCGGGGGCCTCGCGGGTGCCCGGGAGGGCCGGCGGCGGGGGGACCTGACGAGCGGCCCCTTTCCGCACGGCGACTGGGGCGAGCCCGCGGCGCGCCTCGACGAGCTGTACCGCCGCGTGGAGGGTGAGGCGCTGCGGACCGTGGAGTGGTACCTGACCGACCGCCGCGGGAAACGGGGCGCGGCGCGGGCCCTGCGGCTGGGCTCGGTGCTGGGTGCCGCGGCGGGGCTCGCGCTGCCGCTGCTGGAGGCCGTCGGCGTCGCCGGGGTGGGCCCCTGGGGGTACCCGCTGCTGCTCGGCGCGGTCGCCTGCCTGGCCTGCGACCGCTGGTTCGGCCTGACCTCGGGGTGGATGCGGGACGTCGCCACCGCGCAGGCGGTGCAGCGACGGCTGGAGGCGCTGCGGTACGAGTGGGCGACGGAGAGCGTGCGCGAGGCGTTGGGCCCGACGGAGGGCACGGCGGGGGAGGCGGCCGAACGCTGCCTCGGCGTGCTGCGGCGCTTCTCCGAGGACGTCACGGAACTGGTGCGTGCCGAGACCGCCGACTGGATGCTGGAGTTCCGGGGCGGGGGGACGGCGCTGCTCACGCAGACCACCACCGCCGCGGCGGCCGGTGGCGGGGGCGGCGGCCGGGAGGAGGGGCCGCCCGGTGGCCGGGTGGCGGTGGGCCGCTTCCCGTCGCAGCCGCCGGGGGCGCGGCCGACCATGCCGCGCCAGCGGCCCCCGGAGGGACCCCGCCTGTAGGGCGGGTGGGGAACTCGCGGGCGCTCCGCCGGTTCGGGAGGGCCGGCGGGCCCGGCCGCGACCGGGCCACGACGATGCCCGGCGCCCGGCCCCCGGATCGGGCCGGGAACGGCGGGGCTGCCCGCGCCGGGCGCGCGCGGAACGACACGCGCCCCGGGGCGCGTGTCCGTCGATCCGACAATGCCTCGATCCGCCATCGCGCCCCCGATCGCACGCGCGATCACACCTCGAACGTCCGGTCGGAGGCGCCGGGAACGCGGCGGGGTGCCACCCCGCTCCCGGCGGGTTCCCGACATCGGGCGCACCCACCGGACCACCGACGTGCGCCGAACCATCCGCCGCGCGGGAGAACGGAGGTCGGGAAAGGTCGCCGGATACCACCGAACCCCCGGCGCACTCCCGACCCACCGTGCCCCGACCATCCGCCGCACGGGAGGGCGGAGGTCGGGAGGGACCGCCGGGGCCACCGGGCCACGGACCGGCCCGCCACGCGCCCGGGCGGGGAACGCGGCGGGGTGCCACCCCGCCCCCGGCGGGTTCCCGGAATCCGACTCGCACCGCCGCCCGCGATCGCACCGTCGGGCTGTCGGGCCGCCGGAGTCCCGGGGACGCCGAGGTCACCGGGACACCCCCGGCCGCTAGCCGAAGACGATCATCGACCCCTGGGCGAGACTGCGGGTGGCGGCGGCGTGCAGGCCCAGCCACACGTGCCGCTCCCCCGCGAAGGGCCCCGACTCGTGGGTCGGCGCCGCCGCCGGCTCGTCCAGCGAGGTCGGCCGGACCGGCGCGGGCGGGGTCGGCGGCGGGTTGGTCGGGTCGATCCCGATGGCGGGGGCGACCGTCTCCAACTCCCGCAGCAGCCCGTGCGAGGAGCCCAGCGGCCCCCCGCCGGCCAGCAGCGCGTCGGTGACCAGCGGTTGCGGGAAGTCGACCGGGACGTACGCCCCCGCGTGATCGAAGTGCCAGACCAGGTGCGACCGCTGCGCCGCCTCCTCGAACATCTCGAGCAACTGCTGGTAGTCGCCGTCCATCCGTTCCGCCGGCTCCACCGGCAGTCCGCTGATCACCAGCAGGTAGGCGCGGCGCAGCAGGTGCAGGGCGGCGTAGTCGAAGCCCGCCACCGGCGCCACGTCGCCGGTCATGCCCGGCATGTAGGCGTAGATCGGCACGGTGGGCAGGCCCGCTTCGGTCAGGGCGCGGTCGAAGTCGGCGAGTTCGTCGGCGAAGGGGTTGTCGGGGCTGTGGCACAGCACATCGACGAGGGGGACCAGCCACAGGTCACAGGCCACGTAAAAGGCTCTCTCTCGCGGGAATCCTCGGAACGGACGGGCGGGACGGGCGGACCGGGGTCGGACGCCGCGCACCGGGGCGGAGCCAGCGTAGGCCCCGTGCCCCCTCCGGCGCGCGCCGGACCGGCCGGCTCGTCGCCGGAGTCCCCGGCTTCGCTTCCCGGGCCGTTTCCCGACCCTTCTTCCCGCGGGCCGGCCCGCTCAGCCCTTCGGGGACGAATCCGGTGCGCCGGATTCCACCCCGGGGTCCCCGCCGAGCCGGGCGAGGGCGAGGAAGCTGTGGTGGAGGACCCCCAGCTGTTCCTCGATCGCGGCGGTGTCGCGGCGCTCGACGGCCTCGGTCAGCTCGGGGTGGCCGGACCACAGCCGGCCGCGCGGGCCGGTGGTTCCGCGCAGTCGGGGCACCACGAAGGCCCAGCACCGCACCCGCAGCCGGTCCAGGAACTCGGCCAGGTAGGGGTTGCCGAGCAGGGCGGTCAGTTCGCGCCAGAAGCGCAGGTCGTAGGCGACGAGGATGTCCAGGTCGCCGGCGAGCGCGGCGTCCCGGGCCGCGACCGCGCGCCGTCGCACGGAGGTCATCGCCTCGGGCGAGCGCACCGCCGGGTCGGGTTCGGAGGGGGGGCGGACGATCGGCGAGCGGGTCGCCCGCACCACGCCCTCGCCGACCAGGGCCCGGGCCTCGAGCATCCGCGCGAAGTCGTCGAAGGAGTAGGCGTGCACCCGGAAACCACGGTGCTGTCGGGTCTCCAACAGCCCCTGGGCGGTGAGGTCCACCAGCGCCTCACGCACCGGGGTGGCCGAGACGCCGTACTGCTCGGCGATCTCCCGCACGGTGAACTCCCTGCCGGGAGCGAGCCGCCCGGCGAGGATTTCGTCGCGCAGGGCCTCGGCGAGCTGTTCCCGCAGGGTGCTCCGTCGAATCACGCGGCCCAACCCTACCCCCCACTCCTCCATTGACAACACACTACCAAAATGGCAATCTGTTGTCATTATATGAATCCCGCGCTTTCCTCGACTCCGGGAGCTTGTCGTGACCACCCCGCCCACACCCCCGTCCCCCGCCGACCCGGCGAGCGGCGGGCGCCCCCGCGTCGTCCACCTCGCCGTGTACCCCGGACTCGCCGACTGGGAGTACGGCCACGCCATCGCCGAGCTCGCCCGCCGGGGGTACCGGGTGCGCGCCGTCGGCCCGGACACCGCCCCCGTCACCACCCTCGGCGGCGTCCGCCTGCTGCCCGACCTCCCCCTGGCCGACCTGCGGCCGGAGGACAGCGCCCTGCTACTGCTATCCGGCGCGGACGCGTGGGATGACCCCGAGGCGCTGGCGGGTTTCGCCCGAGCCGCCCGGCGCTTCCTCGACGCCGGCGTCCCGGTGGCGGCCATCTGCGGCGCCGTGGCCGGCCTGGCCCGCGAGGGACTGCTCGACGGACGCGCCCACACCGGCGCCGCCGCCGAGGTCCTCGCCGCCGTCGGTTACGCCGGCGGGGACCGCTACCGCGACGCCGACGCCGTCACCGACGGAGACCTGGTCACCGCCGGCCCCACCGACCCCGAGGCGTTCGCGCGCGAGACCCTCGCCCGACTCGGGGCGGCGGAGGGCGAGGAACTGGACGCCTGGTTCCGGCTGTACGCCCACTCCGACCCCACCGCGTACCCGGTCCTGGCCGCCGCCGTGGCCCGCCGGGCGGAAGCCGGTGGGGCGGCGGACGGGAACGTCCGTTGACGGCCACGACCGACCCCGCCGACCGGCCCGGGGAACGATCCGCCGACCGACCCGCCCCGGGCGCGCCCCGCGCCGGCGGGGCGACCGGGACGAACCTCCCGCCCGCCCCCGACCTGCTCAGTGCCTGCGCTCTCGGCGTCTTCCGGCTCAACGGCCGGTTCCTCGCCGTGTCGGAGGAACTGGCCCGTCCGGTCGGCCTGACCGCCGCCCGTTGGCAGGTGCTCGGCGCCGTGCTCCACGAGCCGCTGTCGGTCGCCGGGATCGCCCGGGAGATGGGCGTCAGCCGGCAGGGCGTGCAGCGGTTGGCCGACGCCCTGGTCACCGACGGCCTGGCCGGCTGGGAGCCGAACCCCGCCCACCGGCGGGCCAAACTGCTGACCGCCACACCGGCGGGTCTGGAGGCGGTGCGACACATCGACCCCGACCACGCGGGACTGGCGGAACGCCTGTGCGCCGCGCTGGGTGGCCCCGAGCGCTTCGCCGAGGTGGTCGGGGCCCTGGACCGTCTCGGCCGGGCCCTGGAGACCGCCGCCGAAACCCGCCCGACCGCCGGTACCGGCGGAAGCGCCGCCCGGGCGGGGACCGCGTCGGAACCTCCGTGACCACCGCGACCACCACGACGCCCGAAGCCTCCTGACACCCCGCCGGGAGCCGGCGCCGACGAGGCCCGGGCCCACGACCGGCGAGGACCGGCGAAGACCGGCGACTCCCGGCATCGGAAGGAACACGACCGGCGTGCCCCGGCGACCACCGAACCCGGGTGGGAGCCGGCCGAGCCCTCGGGCCCACGACCGGCGAGGACCGGGAAGACGTGCGGCCGGTGGGCCCCACTCCGGCACGTACCGGCGGGGGCGGCACGTACCGGCGCCTCCCGGTACCGGGAGGAACATGCCCGGCACGCCCCGGCGAGGCCCACGACCGGCGGGGGCGGGGGCCTCGACCGACACACCTCGCCGGGAGCGGGGACCGACACCGGCGGGCCGGCCGGTTTCCGCCGTCGGCCCGGACCGCACCGCCGGGAACAGATCGCCCGGAAACCGGGATCCGGGCGGGCGTATCGGCGTCGGACCCGGGGGCCTATTCTCCTGTGTGCGCCGGGAGACGGCCCGGCGTGCCCGGGGAGAGTCCGGCCGACCGCAACCGCGCGGCCGGCCGAATCGTCCCACTCACCGGATACCGGACCACGACCGAATCCGCCGGGGACGCCCGGCACCGCACCGCCCGGGGGAGATCGCCGCGCATGGAGCCACTGACGCCCGACGATCCCCGCGCCATCGGTGACTACCGCCTGATCGCCCGTCTCGGCGAGGGCGGGATGGGCAACGTCTACCTGGCGCGTTCGCCGCGCGGTCGGACCGTGGCCGTCAAGACGATCCGTTCGGTCCTCGCCGGGGAGCCCGACTTCCGACACCGGTTCGCGCAGGAGATCACCGCCGCGCGCCGGGTCGGCGACGCCTGGACCGCGCCGGTGCTGGACGCCGACCCGGACGCGGAGGTGCCCTGGGTGGCCACCGGCTACATCGCCGGGCCCTCCCTGCACGACGTGGTGACGGGGGGTCACGGCCCGCTGCCCGAGCGGTCCGTGCTGATCCTCGCGCACGGTCTGACCCGGGCGCTGGGCGCCATCCACGGCGCCGGCCTGATCCACCGTGACCTCAAGCCGTCGAACATCCTGCTGACCATCGACGGCCCGCGGGTCATCGACTTCGGCATCGCCCGGGTGCTGGAGAGCACCGCGCCGGGGGTGACCCGCACCGGTTCCACCGTCGGTTCGCCGGGCTTCATGTCCCCCGAGCAGGTGCGCGGCCGGACCCTCGCCCCGGCCTCCGACATCTTCTGTCTCGGCTCGGTGCTCGCCTACGCCGCCACCGGCCGTACCCCCTTCGGGCGGACCGACAGCGGGCTGCACGTACTGCTCTTCCGGGTGGCGGAGGAGGAGCCGGACCTCGACGACCTCCCCGGGGAACTGCGGGGGCTGGTCGCGGACTGCCTCGCCAAGGATCCGGCCGCGCGGCCGGGCGCCGAGGCGCTGGCCGCGCGCACCGCCCCGGTCGCCGAGGCATCCCGGGAGCCGTGGCTCCCCGGTGCGCTGATCGCCCAACTCGGTCGTCACGCGGTGGAGTTGCTCAACTCCGAGGATCCGATGACGGGGGCCGCACCGGTCGCGGGCCCGACGCCCGCCCCGCCGTCGCCCCCGGCCGGCCCGGCAACCCCCTCCGGATCGGTGACACCGCCGCCCGGTGCCCCGTTCGCACCGCCTGTGCCCGGCACGACCCCACCCGGTGCCCTGCCGGCCGCGCCCGCACCCGGCGGCACCCCCGCCTCGGGCCATCCCGCCTCGGGCGACCCGTTCCCCGCGCCCGGTACCCCGCCGCCCGGCGCCACCCGCCCGCACGACCCGCGCCTGGCCGCCGGCTACGGCTATCCCGGCCCCGCCGGCGGCCACGGACAGCCGCCCGGCGGGTACGGCTACCCGCACGCCGGGGGCGGGTTCGGCCCGCCGCTGCCGTCCGGTGGCCCGACCCATGGCACCGGCGGCACGTTCGCCGGGACGCCCGGCGCCGGTGGGAGACGGCGCGGCGCGATCGTCGCCGCGGTGGTGGTCATCGGTGTCGTGCTCGCCGGCGCCGGTGTCGCCCTCGGCAACTGGTTCGTCAACCGCGACTCCGGCGCGGTGCCCGGCTCCTACCTCGGCGCCTGGCAGGTCGAGGTGCGCGAGGGCGACGACCGCGCCCTGGAGGAGTACACCGATCGTGGCGCCGACCCCGAGCCGGGCGGTTTCGTCGGCGCGGTCCAGTTCACGCTGGAACAGGGCGAGGCGGGCGAGGCCATCGGTACCTCGCTGCTGCTCTCCCCCGACGTGCTGTGCGCCCGGGAGGTGGTGCTGCGCGAGGCGGACGGGGACGGTCTGGTCATCGAGCAGCGGGCCGGCTGGAGTGTCCCCGACGACAGTTGCCTGCGAAACGACGGCGGGCGGGAGAGGTTGCGGCGCGACGCCGACGGCACCCTGGTGTGGGTGGCGGACGATGTCGAGTACCGGATGACCCGCACCGGCGACGCCGGGGCCGAGGCCGTGCCGAGCGAACTGCTGGGCGAGTGGCGAACCGACGACGAGGGCTTCACGGAGAACCTGGTCATCTCCCGGGGCGCGCCGGGCGAGCGGGTCACCGACTGGCGCACCGAGGAGGACGGTGAGGTCTGCCGCTACACCAACCATCTGGTGTACGCCACGACCGACGACACCCGCACCCGGCTGGTGCTGGGCCCGGACGAGGTCCTGGAGGGCGAGGAGGAGGACTGCCCCGGCTTCCCCTCCTACGAACTCCTGTTGGACGCCGACACCCCGGACGACATCGAGATCGTCTGGTCGAACGCGCCCGACGAGTCCTACACGATGGCGCGGGTGGACTGACCCCGCCCGGCACGCGCGATCGGCACCGGGGACGGAAGAGACGGGGACGGAGGGGAGCGACGCCATGGAGCCCGACACGGGGGACGAACCGCGACGGGCGGGCCCCCACCTCCTGCTGCGCCGGTTGGGTTCCGGCGGCATGGGCGGCGTGTACCTGGCCCGGTCGCGGGACGGGCGCGCGGTCGCCGTCAAGCTGATCCACCGACGGTTCGCCGACCGGCCGGAGTTCCGCGAGCGGTTCCGCCGGGAGGTGGCGGCGGCCCGCCGGGTGGGCGGGCGCTGGATCGCGCCCGTGCTGGACGCCGACACCGAGGCCGAGGTGCCCTGGGTGGCGTCGGAGTACGTGCCCGGGCCGACCCTGCGGGAGGTGGTCGCCGGGCCGCACGGGCCGCTGCCCGCCGGAGCGGTCCTCACCCTGGCGGACGGCCTGGCCCGGGCGCTGCGCGACATCCACGCCGCCGGACTGGTCCACCGCGACCTCAAGCCCTCCAACGTCCTGCTGACCGCCGAGGGCCCCCGGGTCATCGACTTCGGCATCGCCCGCGCGGTGGGGACGCCGGCGGGGGAGGCGACGGGTGAGGTGTTGACCGACACCGGTGCGGTGATCGGCTCGCCGGGCTTCATGTCCCCCGAGCAGTGCCGGGGCGAACGCCCGGGCCCCGCCTCGGACGTCTTCTGCCTCGGTTCGGTGCTCGCCTTCGCCGCCACGGGACAGGGCCCCTTCGGGCCGGCGAGCGCCTCGACCCCTCTGCTGATGCTGCGCGTCCTGCGCGACGAGAAGGACCTGGCCGGGGTACCGGAGGGCGTGCGGGAACCGGTGGAGAGCTGCCTGGCCCCGGACCCCGCCGACCGCCCGACACCGGAGGAGATCACGGCGCTCACCGACCGGGGCGGGCTGTGGGAGCCGGGCGGCGGGCCGTGGCTGCCGGAGCCCTTCCTCTCGGAGGTCCGACGGGCGGCCGACGAACCGGCGGGCGAACCGGCCGGGAAACCGGCCGTCCCGGCACCCGTGCCCGTCCCGCCGATGCCGCCGCACGCCCCGGGCGCGTTCGGGGCCGCCCCGCACCCGGCGTACGCGCCGTGGACCCCGGCGCCCGGTTCCGCCGGTGCCCCGGCCCCCGCATCGGCCCCCGTGCCGGGCGGGAGCGGCGGTGCGCGCCGGCCGTGGCCGGTGCTGCTCGGCGCGGTGGCGGCCGTGACGCTGCTGGTGGTCGGCGCGGCGCTGCTGCCCGGACTGCTCTGGGAATCCGGCTCGTCCGGAACACCGGCCGGCTCGGGAGGCGTTCCCTCCGACCACGTGGACGGGCCCGACGCCGGCGCCACGACCGAACCCGTACCCGACGGCGGCGACGACGATCCCGGTGAGGGCGACGACGGCGAGGAGGCGGGGCACATGGTGACCCTCCCCGCCGGCATGCTCGGCGCCCGGCAGGGCACGACCGCCGACGACGCCGAGGGAGACGGGACCGTCCGCCTGGAGCTGGCGCCCGACGGCACCCGCCGTTCCGTCGGCACGGTGTGGATCGCCGGCGCCCGGACCCTGTGCGTCGGGGACCTCCGGCCGACCGGCGTCACCGACGGGGACGCGACCCTGGAGGTGGAGACCACCTTCACCGAACGCCTCCCGGAGACCGGTTGCCCGCCCGACGGGCCGTACACCGTCACCGCCGGAGGGAACGGAACGCTCACGTGGAGGGGCCCCGACGACGGTCCGGGCGTCGTCCTGTCCCCCGCCCCGGACGCCGGGTCCGAGGAGGCGGTGCCCGCCGCGCTGTTGGGCACCTGGGGCCACGACGAGCCGGACGCCGAACACCGCCTCACCGTCGAACAGGGGCCGGTCGGCGAGCCGTTGTTGACCTGGGGGGAGGGCGGTCCCGATTACCGGTGCGCCTCGGAGCTGACGCTGATCGCGGTCTCCGCCGATGGCGGGGAGGCGGTGTTCGGTCCGAGCGCGGTGCGGGAGGCCGATCCCAAGACGGCCTGTTCGGACGCCCACCTGCCCTCCGTCCGGCTCACCGCCGACGGGGAGTTGATGACCCTGTACCGGGCCGACGGCGGCGAGCCGTGGCCCTTCCTGCTGATGCCCTGACCGCTCCGACAGTGACGGCGGCAGTGACGGCGATCCGACGCCGGTCCCGTACCGGTTCCGGCGCCGATCCCCGCACCTGCGGAGGGCGCCGCGCCGCGCCGGGGTACCCGGGTGCGATCGCGGATATCGGCGCCCCGAAACCCCGGCTTATGCTCTGGACCGACGCGACAACGAGGGGGACCCGGAAATGAGACCGCGATGAAACCGCTGGGCGAGGGGGACCCCCGGCGGGTGGGGCCGTACCGGCTCCTCGGCCGCCTGGGGGCCGGCGGCATGGGCAGCGTCTACCTGGCGCGTTCCGACCGGGGGCGCACGGTCGCCGTCAAGCTGGTGCACGCCGAACTGGCCCGGCAGTCGGACTTCCGCGTCCGGTTCCGGCAGGAGGTGGCGGCGGCCCGCCGGGTCGGCGGGCGCTGGACCGCGCCCGTGCTGGACGCCGACACCGAGGCCGAGGTGCCCTGGGTCGCCACCGGTTACCTGGTGGGCCCCTCCCTGCAGGAGGTGGTGGCCGCCGAGTACGGGCCGCTGCCGGAGCGCACGGTCCTGGCTCTGGCCGACGGTCTGGCCCGGGCGTTGCGCGACATCCACGCCGCCGGGCTGGTCCACCGCGACCTCAAGCCCTCCAACGTCCTGCTCACCCTGGACGGCCCCCGGGTCATCGACTTCGGCATCGCCCGCGCGTTGGAGGGCGCCACCACCGGGTTGACCGCGACCGGGGCGGTGATCGGCTCGCCCGGTTTCATGTCCCCCGAGCAGTGCCGGGACGAGCCGCTGACGGCCGCCTCGGACATCTTCTGTCTGGGCTCGGTGCTCACCTTCGCCGCCACCGGGCGCGGTCCGTTCGGCTCGGGGAGCAGCGCCGTGCACGCGTTGATGCTGCGCATCGTGCAGGACGAGAAGGACCTGGACGGCGTGCCGGAGGGCGTCCGGGAGCTGGTGGAGACCTGCCTGGCCCCCGACCCCGCCGACCGTCCGGACGTCGAACGGTTGTTGGAGCGGACGGCGGCGGCCGGCATCGCCCCGCCGGACGACCAGGCGGAAGGCACCACGACCGGCGCGGCGCCGGTGCGCGGCGGCGAGCCGTGGCTGCCGGGCGCGCTGGTGGCCTCGCTCGGGCAGCGGGCGGTGCGCCTGCTGGACAGCGAGGACCCCGACGAGCCGGACGCGCCCGGGGCGTACGCCGCCGGGAACGGCGGCACCCCACCGGGCGGAACGCCGCCGGCCGGGCCCTACTCCCCCGCCGGGTTCTTCGGCCCCCCGGCCGGAACCCCGTCCGGACCCGGTACTCCGCCGGGCGGGTACGGCACGCCTCCGGGCGGATACGGCGTCCCGACGGTCGGGCCGGGTGGCTTCGGCGCGCCGCCCCAGCGCCCCACCGCACCCGCCGGGGCTCCCGGTCCGGACAAGCCGGCCCGTCACCGCCGGATGCTCTCCGTCGCGCTCGCCGTCGTCCTGGTGGTCGGCGGCGGCGCGTTGACCGCACGCCTCCTGGGCTCGAACTCCGCCGGCGCCGACCAGGGCGCCGGCGGGAGCGGGGCCCCCGGCGACGCGGACGGCGGTGACACCACCGACGGCACGGACGCCGACAACCCGGACGACGCCGGGGACACCGGGGATGACGACCCGGAGTACGACGACGAGGAGCACGAGAACGTCGTCGACGAGCTGTTCATCGGCTCCTGGGAGGGACGGATCGTGGACGCCGACGGTGAGACCACCAACCGTCGCCTCCGCCTGGACATCGTCCCCTCCGCGATCGACGAACCGGCGGTGTACTCGATGGTGGTCTCCCCCACCGTGTACTGCCAGGGCACCGCCTGGCTGGTGGAGTCCGAGGGCACGACCCTGACGGTGGACAACGACGGCGAGCGGGAGGTCCCCGATCCCGAGTCCTGCCCCTCCAACCAGGAGCACCTGCTCATGGAGGCCGGGACGGACATCCTCCTGTGGGAGGACACCCACCGGGACATGTCCGCGCAGTTGAGGCCGGTCGCCGCCGGGAGCGCGGAGAACCCCGACAGCGCGGTGCCCGAATCGCTGCTCGGCATGTGGGGGTATGAGGACGAGGAGTGGAACCGCTCCTACCTCCTGACCTTCGAGGAAGGTCTGCCCGGTGACATGTCGGCCACCTGGGACTACTGGGTGGACGGGGACACCGCCGTCGAGTGCACCTGGGAGCACGCCCTGTTCTCCCTCGACCCGGAGAAGAACGAGCTGATGTTCGGCCCGAGCCTGAACGTCCACGCCGAGCCGGCCGGCTACTGTCCCGACGGGCAGTTCCCCTCCTTCGTGGTCGGTGAGCCGGACGGTGACCGGCTCACCCTGACCGTGCACCAGGGCCCGGGCGAGGAGTGGGAGTTCACCCGCGCCGGCGACTGATCCCCCGGGCTCCGGGACGGGCGCCCCGGAGGCGTCGGGGGTGCCCGGGGCTCGCCGCGCCGGGGACGTCTCCGCCCGGTACCGGCGAACCCACCCGGGTATCGGCCGATGGCCGTGGCCCCCTCCCCCGCTCCGGCTACCGACCTGCCGACACCGGAGCCGCCGGAAACGCGGCGGGGCGGGGACCCCACGGGACCGCCCCCCCCCGGTTGCGGGCGATCCCCCGGCCGACTCAGCCGCTCACAGGAAGGAGCGCAGCTGGATGGTCTCGTCGCGTCCCGGACCCACACCGATGGCGGAGATCGGCGCCCCCGACATCTCCTCCAACGCCTTGACGTAGGCGCGGGCGTTGGCCGGCAGGTCCTCCAGGGTCTTCGCCCCGGTCAGCGGCTCGCTCCACCCCGGCAGGTACTCGTAGATCGGCTTGGCGTGGTGGAAGTCGGTCTGGCTGTACGGCATCTCGTCGACCCGACGGCCGTCGATCTCGTACGCCACGCACACCGGGATGCGCTCCCAGCCGGTGAGCACGTCCAGCTTGGTGAGGAAGAAGTCGGTCAGGCCGTTGACGCGGGTGGCGTAGCGGGCGATGACCGCGTCGAACCAACCGCAGCGCCGGTCGCGGCCGGTGGTGACGCCGAACTCGCCGCCGATCCGGCGCAGCGCCTCGCCGTCCTCGTCGAGCAGCTCGGTCGGGAACGGACCGGCGCCCACGCGCGTGGTGTACGCCTTGAGGATGCCGATCACCCGGTCGATGCGGGTGGGCCCGACACCGGCGCCGGTGCAGGCGCCGCCGGCGGTCGGGTTGGAGGAGGTCACGAACGGATAGGTGCCGTGGTCCACGTCCAGGAGGGTGCCCTGGCCGCCCTCGAAGAGGACGACGCGGCCCTCGTCGATGGCGCGGTTGAGGATCAGGGTGGTGTCGGCGACGTACGGCTCCAGCCGCTCGGCATGCCGCAGCAGCTCCTCCATCACGGAGTCCACCGAGATGGCCCGCCGGTTGTAGAGCTTGGCGAGGACCTGGTTCTTGAAGTCGAGGGCCGCCTCGACCTTCTGCCGCAGGATCGACTCGTCGAAGAGGTCCTGGACCCGGATGCCGACCCGGTTGATCTTGTCGGCGTAGGCGGGGCCGATGCCGCGCCCGGTGGTGCCGATCTTCCGCTTGCCCAGGAAGCGCTCGCTGATCTTGTCCACGGTGGTGTGGTACGGGGTGATCAGGTGGGCGTTGCCGCTGATCAGCAGCTTGCCGGTGTCGATGCCGCGCCGTTCCAGACCGGCCAGCTCGGTGAGCAGCACCTCGGGGTCCACGACCACGCCGCCGCCGATGACGGGGGTGCAGTTCGGGGAGAGGATCCCGGACGGAAGCAGGTGGAGGGCGTATTTCTCGTCGCCGACGACCACCGTGTGACCGGCGTTGTTGCCGCCCTGGTAACGGACCACGTAGTCGACGGAACCACCGAGCAGGTCGGTGGCCTTGCCCTTGCCCTCGTCACCCCACTGAGCGCCGAGCAGCACAAGTGCGGGCACAGGCGTACACCCCTTCCGGGCGGGGCATCTCACAAGCAGACTGCCCCGGATCGACGAAACCCCTGACGCAATCGCGACAGGGGCTCTTGCACCGAGAGTTTACGGGACCGGTGCCCCGGGGGTGAACAGCTGCCGGGAGGCGGAGAGGTGCTCATCGTCATCGACCCGGTCGCCAGACGTGTGGACGGGGAGTCGGTGCGCATCGCGCGTGACGTGCTCTGCGCCGGCGTGGACGACGCCCGGGTGTGCCTGCTGGAGCCGGACCGTCCGGGCTCGATGGCGAGGGCCCTGGCCCGCCGGGGCGGGCGTCGGGTGGTGGTCGTGGGTGACGACCGGGCGTTGCTGTGGGCGGTGCGGCTGCTGCACGGCCGCGGTGAGCTGGACGGCCACCCGCTGGGGGTGGTGCCGGTGGGCCCGGCGCCGACGGTGGCGGTGGCGCGGTCGCTGGGGGTGCCGCCGGACCCGGTGCGTGCCTCCCGTGCGGTGCTGCACGGCCCGGCGCGGCCGGTGGACGCGTTGGAGGACGACGCGGGCGAACTGGTGCTGGGGGTGCTGGGCATCCCGGCCCCGACACCGAGCACGGTGCCACCGCCGCGTTCCTGGTGGCGGCCGGCCCGGCGGCCCGAGCTGCCCCCGCCGCCGACGCAGCGGCTGCGGGTGGAGGCGGACGGGAAGGTGCTGGCGGACCTGGACCGGCCGGTGCGGCAGGTGTCGCTGTCGGCGGAGGACGGGCTGGCGGCGGTCGTGGTGCGGCCGGGCAGCGGGGCCCCGGCGGTGGTGGCGCGGGCGAAGCGGGTGACGGTCTCCGGGCCGGGGTTCAGCTACCGGGCGGACGCCGGTGACCGGGGCCCGGAGCGCCTCCGCACCTGGCGGGCCCGGCCGGGCGCGATGCGGCTTTCGCTGCCGGCGGTCCGGGCCGAACGGGTCTGACCGGAGCGGCGCCGGGTGGGTCCGACGCCGGGGTCCCGGGGGTCCGGCCGGCCCGGGCCGGCGCCGCCCCGATCAGGGGGACTCGCCGGTCGTCGCGGCGGCCCGGTGTTCCTGCCAGCGCCGCATGAGATCCCTGAGCCCCACCCGCATGAATTCCATGAACTCCGTGGTCTCGGTGAGTCGACGGCCGGCCGGGGAGTCCGGCCCCACGGCTTCGATGCCCTGCCGAAGGCTGCCGATCCACCGGTTGAGCAGGGGATCGCGATTGGTCATCGCGTCGTGCCAGACGTCCTGGTGGACCCGGTATCGCTCGCGCCGGGTGCCGGGCTGCCGCTCGCGGGAGAGCAGGTGCATCTGGGAGAGGTAGGAGACGGCTCCGGAAATCGCGCCGGGCGAGACCCGCAGGCGGTCGGCGATCTCGGCCGAGGTGAGGGCACCGCTGTTCTCGGCGAGGAGGGCGGCGAGGACCCGGGCCGCCATCCGCTGCATCCCGGCGTCGGTGAGGTCCCCGGCGAAGCGCTCGACGAAGGCGGCGACCTCCGGCGTCCAGGAACCGCCGGGTTCCCCCGGTGCCGCCTCGGCGTCGGTCCCCGGTTCGGTCCGGGGCGCCATTCGCTCCTCCTGCACGTGCCGTCCTCTCCGTGATCGCGTCCGTACCGCGCGCCGTTCGCCGACGGCGGGGCGGGACGCGGCCCTGCTGGCATCCTGCCGGCCCGATCGCCGGTTTCGGGGTATTCACGGATTTGTGAAACAACCGTAGGCGCGACGTCCGCCCGGAGGCAACCGATGCCGTCGCCCTCCCGACCGGCGGAGACGCATGTCCCCGGCCGCGCCCGTGGCTCCGGGGCGAAGTGCCTTCCCCACCGGGGCCCGCGCTCCGGGGAAGGCCGGGACATGTCCACCCCGCCCCGGCGGACGGGGTGTCCCTCAGGGGACGACGCCCCAGGCGAGGAGACGGGCGTCCACCGCCTCCGGCGCGTCCCCGGGGTGCCGGCCGGCCACCACCGCCCGCAGGGCCCGGACCGCGCCCCGCCGCCGGTCCTCCAGCACGCGCACGTCATCGGCCGCCGAACCGCCCGTCACCGGGCCGTCGCCGGCGGCCGACCCCCCGAACCCGGGCGCGCCGGTCACGGACCCGTCGGAAGCGGGCCCATCGGTCACGGGCGCGCCGTCGACCGGGGTCGTCCGGGCGGCGAGCCGGGCCCTGACGAGCCGGACGTCCAAATCCCGGATGACCCCGAGCAGGGCATGGGTCGCCGGGCTCATCCGCTGGGCGGGAATCATCGTGGTCACCGTAGCCCGCCCCCGGCGACGAGCCCAACGGCCACCCCACCGACGACGTGAACCCCGACCACGCCGGCCGGTCGGCGTGGGACATCGGACGAGGCCGGCGACGACGCCTCTTCCTCCCGCCCCGGACGGCGGGCACCGCGGACGCGCCGCCCCACCCCGGTCGTGATCACGACGCCCCACCGGCCGCCGCGGGGTCGCTCGGGCCCGGGTCGCACCCCGGGCACGAGCACCCGAGGTAGACCACGCCGGGCACCTCGGGATCGCGCCGGGTCTCCCGCCCGGTGCAGGAGTGGTGCAGGCCGATGCGGCAGGGGTGGCAGACGTGCCGGTCACTGCCCGGAAGCGGCTCGGGCGCACACCGACGCAGGCACGGGAATCGCGCGGTCACGCGATCACCCCCACCCGGACGCGGCGGGACTGCCGGACGCCGTGAATCGACGGCGGGGGCCAGTCGATACCCCGCACGGCCAGACGCAGCACGGCACGCCGCTTCCACTGCGCCGCCCGGACACCGAGGCGGGTGACGGGGCCGGCGGCGGGACGTCGCACCGGGGGCACCCGGCGCCCACCGACCGGGGCGATGCCGGGATCGACGCCCCGGGCGGTGTTCTCCGGGGAACGGCGGGGGGCCGGAACGAACACCCGCGCGGGGTGCCCGGGAGGCGCCGGGTCGGGGGGAACCGGCCGCGCGGTGGGGCGCGCCGGACGGGAACGGTACGACGGGCCGGGTTTCCTCCGTGTCCGATTGGCCTCCGGGGCGGCCGGCGCGGGAGCGCCCGTCCCGCCCGCGCGGTGCCCGCCGGTGCCCGCCCCGACGAGGCGATCCCACCATCGGCGAATGGCAGGTCGTTCCCGACGGTGGGACCGGTTACGGTGGTGCATGTCGAGTCCATTCCTGAAATGCGGATCGGCCATGCCCGGGGACTGTGGCGACAGTCGCCCGGGCGCTTTCTCGTTACCCCTCCGGAAAATGCGCCAGGAGTTCGAATTTCCCCTCTTTCGGGGATTCCCGGACGGGTACGTCACCGGTCCTCACCGCTCTCGACCAACCCGCCCGACCCATCCACCGCGCGCACCGTCCCTCCACCCCGGAACAACGCCGACACGGCCACCTCCGACACGGGCGGTCCGGTGTCAACCTCCGCCCACCGCGCGGCACACTCCCGGCGCAGGCGTTCGAGTGAGGCCGCCACGATCGCGTCGTCGATCTCCGGTCGGGGCAGCCGCGCGCGTTCCAACATGGCCCTCACCTCGGCATCCGTGAGCCGCCGACGCCGGGGCAGGGATGGAGGCGGACGATCCGAATCATTCATTCGCTCGGTAGTCACACATCAACAATGCGTGAGAAACACCCGGTGTGTGTGCCCTACGGTGCTCGCAAAAGGAGCCGCGAGCACCGAAGGGAACGGGTATTCGATGGACGCACGTCATGACGATTCCCCGCCCACCACGGCCGGCCTCATTCCCCAGCAGCTGAGAAACCTGAGACAGGTTCACGAACTCTCGCAGCGAGCCCTGTCCGCGCGAATCCGATACGCGCCGTCCCATATCGCGGATGTGGAACGGGGACGGCGCCTACCCTCCGAGGAAATGGCCCGGGCACTCGACGAACTCTTCACCCCTCCCCTGCCCTTCACGTCCCTACTGGCCACCGCGCAGACCGAGTTGGTCGCCGACTACGGGCGAATGATCGTGCGGCGCGAGAGCGAGGCGGTCCGCGTCCAGGCATTCACCAGCAGCGTCATCCCGGGACTGCTCCAGACCGAGGAATACGCGCGGGAACTGCTGTCGAAGGGCCTCCCCCGGGAGTCGGCGGAGAGCATCGCGGCACGCGTGGACGCGCGCATGGCCCGGAAGCGGATTTTCGACCGGGAGGACCCGCCCCTGTACTGGGTGGTGGTGGACGAATGCGCGCTGATGCGAGCAATCTCCACGAAAGATGCGATGTATGAGCAATTCCGCTTCCTACTGGATATCGCCGACCGCCCTCACGTGACGATCCAGATCCACCCCGTGGCACGCGGCATCCACGCCATGCACGGGGGTAGCCTCACCGTGCTATCACTGCGAGACGGGCCCACGGTGGCAACGGTCGAGTCATTCGCGAGCGGAGAACCCACGGATTCCCCCACCCGGGTGAGCCAACTGCTGGAAATGATGGACACCGCGAAAGTGAACGCTCTGACACCAACCGAATCGCTGGAACTGATCCAGCGATATTTGAAGGAGTGTGAAGATGCAGATTGAGTCACACACATGGCGGAAATCCACCTACAGCGGCGTGGATAACGGGCAGTGCCTCGAAGTCGCCGACGGGGTCCCCGGAGTGGTGCCGGTCCGCGACAGCAAGCGCCCCGACGGCCCCACCCTCACCATCCACCACGACGCCTGGCGAGCCTTCACCCACCTCACCCGCCGCTGACCCCGCCCCCGCCCCCGCCCCACCGGAACGCCCCCGACGCCGCGTCGGAGGGCGTTCCCGCGCGTCGGGACGGCCCCACCACACCCTCGACAGCCCTCCACTTTCGGAGTATTCACAGATTTGTGAAATAAGCGTAGGCTCAAAATCATGACAGAGGCAACCGATGCCATCAGCATCTCGGGTCTGGTCAAGACCTTCGGCCAGACCCGCGCCCTGGACGGACTCGACCTGACCGTCCGCACCGGGGAGGTGCACGGCTTCCTCGGGCCCAACGGCGCCGGGAAGTCCACCGCCATCCGGGTCCTGCTCGGCCTGCTGCGCGCCGACTCCGGCAGCGCGCGGGTCCTGGACGGGGACCCCTGGCGGGACGCCGTCGCCCTCCACCGTCGCCTGGCCTACGTGCCCGGCGACGTCGAGTTGTGGCCCAACCTGACCGGCGGCGAGGCCATCGACCTCCTCGCCCGACTGCGCGGCGGCATCGACGAGAAGCGACGGGCCGACCTCACCGAACGCTTCGACCTCGACCCCACCAAGAAGGGGCGCTCCTACTCCAAGGGCAACCGTCAGAAGGTCGCCCTGATCGCCGCCCTGGCGTCCAGGGTGGACCTGCTCCTGCTGGACGAACCGACCGCCGGCCTCGACCCGCTGATGGAGGTCGTCTTCCAGGAGGAGATCGCCCGGGCCCGCGCCGACGGCGCCACCGTGCTGCTCTCCAGCCACATCCTCGCCCAGGTGGAGAAGCTCTGCGACCGGGTGAGCATCATCCGGCTGGGGAAGGTCGTGCAGTCCGGCACCCTCGGGGAGTTGCGCCACCTCACCCGCACCACCATCGAGGCCGAGACCGCCGCCCCCGCCGACTCCGTCGAGGGGCTCGGCCGGCTGCCCGGAGTGCACGACCTGCGCTTCGAGGACGGCAGGGTGCGCTTCGCCGTGGACGGTGAGCACCTGGGGGAGACCGTGCGCGAACTCGCCGGGCTCGGTGTGCGGTCGCTGGTCAGCCACCCGCCGACGCTGGAGGAGCTGATGCTCCGGCACTACGGCACCCACCCGCCGGACGAGCCGGGAACCGCCCCCGCCACCCCCGTCGGGGCCGACGCCACCGACACCACCGGCGGGAACGGGGCCGGGCGATGACCGCCACCCGTCCCGTGCCGTTGGAGAAGCCCGCGCCCCCGCGCGACGACTCCCGGGGCTCGACCCTCGTCGGCACCGGCGTCCTGCTGCGTTTCGCCCTGCGCCGCGACCGCGTCCGCATGGCGGCGTGGGCGGTCGGTCTGGTGCTCGGCACGGTGGCGAGCGCCGGTTCCTTCGAGGGCGCCTACGCCGACGAGGCGGCCCGGCAGGGCCTGATCGAGTCGATGAGCGGGCCCGCCGGGCTGGCCATGACCGGCCCCGCCGAGTACCTCACCGACTACACCTACGCCTCCATGCTCGCCCATCAGATGATCGGCTTCACCGGCGTACTCATCGCGCTGATGGCCGTCCTGACGGTCACCCGGCACTCGCGCAACGAGGAGGAGACCGGCCGTTCCGAACTGCTGCGCGCCGGCGTGCTGGGCCGGCACGCCCAGCTGACCGCCGCGCTCGCCGCCGCCGCCATCGCCTCCCTCCTCATCGGCCTGCTGATGGCCGTCTCCCTCATCGGTCTCGACACGGAGGGCACCACCGCGTCCGGCGCCCTGCTCTACGGGCTGGCGCACACCGCCGTCGCCCTGGTCTTCGCGGGCGCGGCGGCCGTCACCGTCCAACTGACCGCGCACACCCGGGCCGCCTCCGGGATGGCACTCGCCGCCGTGGGCGCCGCCTACGCCCTGCGGGCCGCCGGTGACGCCACCGGCGACCTCGCCGAGGGCGGTGCGGGCGGCGGCGTGTGGCTGTCCTGGCTCTCCCCCATCGGCTGGGCGCAGCGCACCTTCGCCTTCGTGGACGACCGGTGGTGGCCGCTGCTGCCGTGCCTCGCCCTGGCCGTCGGCCTCGCCGCCCTCGGCTACGTGCTCGGCACCCGCCGCGACGTCGGCGCCGGCCTGTGGGCCGCCCGGGGCGGCCGGCCCCGGGCGTCCGATGCCCTCGCCCACCCCTTCGGGATGGCGCTGCGCCTACAGCGTGGCCTGTTGGTCGGCTTCGCGGTCGGCCTCGCCCTGCTCGGCGCGATGTACGGGTCGGTGATCGGCGAGGTGGAGGGGATGCTCGGCGACGTCGACGTGATCCAGGAGTCCCTGGCGCAGCTCGGCGGGGCGACGCTGACCGAGAGCTTCGTGTCCATGGTGCTGATCCCGCTCTCCACCGTGGCGGCCGTGTACGCGGTGCTCGCCTCGCTGCGGGTGCGGGCCGAGGAGACCGGCGGCCGGGCCGAGTCCCTGCTGGCCACCGGCCTCTCCCGGTCCCGCTGGGCCGGCGGACACCTGGCGGTCGCGCTGCTGGGCGGCACGGCGGCGCTGGTCGCCGGTGGTCTGGTGCTGGGCGTCACCGGCGCCGCCACCCTCGGCCAGGGCGACCTGGTGGGCTCCGTGCTCGGCGCCTCGCTGGCGTACGGGCCGGCGCTGTGGCTGACGGTCGGGGCGACCGCCGCCCTGATCGGCTGGGCGCCGAGGGCCGTCACCCTCGCCTGGGTGCTGCCGATCGGCGCGTTCGTACTGGGATATCTCGGCGGGCTGTTGGACTTCCCGCAGTGGCTCGTCAACCTCAGCCCGTTCACCCATGTGCCGCGCCTGCCCGCGCAGGAGATGGAGTGGACGCCGCTGGTGATCCTCACCGCCCTGGCGGCCGGGCTGCTGTGGCTCGGCCTGGCCGGACTCCGGCGCCGGGACCTGGAGTTGAAGTGACCGGTTGAACCGGGGAACCGAACGGGCCGTCGGTGCCCCGGAACCCGCCCGGGTTCCGGGGCACCGGTGTACCCGGGGCACCGGTGTACCCGGGGACCGGTGTACGCGGGGACCGGTCGGGGTCCGGCACGTCGCCGGCCCCGGAACCGCGTGGTCGCCGATGACGCGTCACCACCCCGGCCGCGCGCCACGGGCGGTGGCGCTCCGGGGCGGGGGGACGAGCCGCTCCCCGTCCCGGCGCCGGGGCCCGTGGCGCGCCGCCGGGTCGCGCACTCCGACACGCCCCCGCCCCGGCCCGCGCTCCTCCCACACCACCGCACGTCACACCCCGGGCGTGGACCTCTCCCCGTGACCACCGCCCGTGACGCCCGGGGCCTCACACCGCCGCAGCGGCCGACCGGCTTCGCGCCGAACGCCGGTCCCGGACACCCGTCGCCGGCCCCTTTGCCCCATCCGTGGCGTTCCGGTGCCCCGGAGGGACGCGCGACGGGGCGCGGAGGGAGAGTTCACCCCTCCGGTCGACCGTTCCGTCCCCCGGATATCCCGCGTGTCCGTCGGTCGCCGGACGGGACCCGCTCCCGAAATCCCTTCGCGTGGGATCCCGTTGACCGGGCCTTCCGGTGTCGAGGGCCCGATCCCGGCCCCTCCCGTCGACCCCGGACACGGCGTCGGACGTCGCGGCGGACGGGTGACGCCGACGCCCCGGACAACCCGTACGGCGCAGCGGCACCACCCGCCGGGACGCGTTCCGGGTGCGGGTCGGGAAGGGCGCTGGTCGCATGGCACTGAAAGCCCGTCATGCCCCCGGCGTGACGACCATCGACCCGGAGGTCATACGTCCCATGCACCGCACGTGCCCCACCCGGGCAACCACTCCCGCACAACGCACCCGCACAGGGCGGATCGCGGCCGGCGCCGCCGCCCTCCTGATGGCCCTCGGCCCCGCCGGCACCGCCGTGGCCGATGAGGTGCTCGACGACGGCAAGCGGGCCGGCGGTGAGACCCACGGCAAGCTGCTCGTCTCACCGGCTTCCGGCGGCGCGGGCACGCAGGTGACGGTGAAGGCGACCTGCCGCCCGAGCGGTGGCGCCACCTCCGTCGCCCTCCGGGAACCGATCACCCTCCAGCGCGCCGACAGCGGCCAGTGGGTGGGGCGCGGGCAGATCCGGAGCACCGGCCTGCAGCCCGGCCGCGTCTACCAGATCAACGTCAACTGCGCCGACGGCCAGGTGCAGACCGGCACCTTCACCTACACCGCCACCCCCAGCGGCGGTGCCGCCGCCGGCTTCGGCGGCTCGGCGGGCGGCGACTTCACCACCCCGCTGGCGATCGGCGGTGGCATCGCCGCGGCGGGCGCGCTGGGGTACGTCTTCACCTCGCGCCGCCGTGCGCTGGGGCGCCACGGCTTCTGAGTCGGAGCCGGAGCCGGCGGCGGGCCGTCGGTGACGTCACACCGTCCCGGCCGTCCCCATGATCGCCCGCCGGTGTCCCCGAGCACCGGTGGGTGCGCGACCGGTCCCCGCCCGTGGACAGGCACGGGCGGGGACCGTCGCCGGGGCTCGATCGGCGGTGGGTGACGCCGGACGGGCCGCACCGTTCGCGCACCGTCCCGGTCACGGACCGGCCGGGGCGAACGACCGAACACCACCGCCGGCGCGACAGGGACGCCGGCCCGACCGCAGCGACCGCACCGCGCCGCCTCCCGGCCCGACCGGACCCCGACGGACCGGCGCGGAACCGGGCGACCGTCCCCCTCCGGGACGACGCCGAGGAGAACGACACAGGGCGAACCCGCGGGTGAGCCCGGGTGAGCAGGGTGATGACCGGCATGACGAGGATGGCCGGGGTCCCGCACGGTGTGTGGGGCCTGTCGTGGTTGACGCGGCGCCACCGCGACGACCGGATCGAGGGAATGGGCGGCCTGGACCGACTCCGTGAACTACGGGAGCCGGGGACCCCCGGCCGGCGCGGATTCCGCCGTGCCGCCGCCGCGGAACCGCCCCGGTCGGGCGGAGGGGACCCCTCGGCCGGGTGGAGTGGACCGACCCCACCGGGCCGGCCGGCGGGCACCGGGAGGGCCACCGCCGTGTCCGAAAGGGGTGGCGATCCCCCGCAGGACGGTCCGAACGGGCTGCGCGAGACGACCGGGCCGCCGCCGGCGAAGACGTCGGCCGCCACGCCGGACGGGCCGACCACCCCACATCGAGCCGTGCCCCCCGAGAGGCCCGGCGTCCCGACCGAAACGGGTGGAATCGCGCCGGTGGAGAAGACGAACGAGCGGGTCGGGGCGGCCGATCCCGCGCCATCCACCGCCCCGGCCACGCCGGACGGACCGACCCCACCCCTCCGAATCCCACCCCTCCGAACCCCGACCCTCGTCGGGGCCGTCACCGACACCGGGACCGACACGGACGGGATGAGCCCGCGCAACGATCCCGGCCGCTCGGGTGGGCCCGCCGGATCGGCCGACCCGTCCCGGGCGAAGACGGCCGACGCGTCGGGCGACTCGCCCACCCCCTCGGAAGCGCCCGTGCCCCGCGAACGCGCCGGGTCGGCCCCTTCGGGCGGGACAACCGACCCCCTCCGGCCCACCGGCACGGCATCGCGGGCCCCCGCGTCGGGCACGGCCGGCCTCGGCGTCACCGGCTCGGCGGGGCCCCTCGGACCGTCCGGATCGGGAAGCCCGTCCGGACCGGGAGGACCGGGCGGACCGGGAAGCCCGGGCGGACCGGAAGGGGCGGCCCCGGAGCCCGGATCGGACGTCCCGGCCCGGATGTCCGGACCGGACCCGATCGGTGGGCCGGTGTCACCGTCCCGCACCGAGTGGGCCACGGGGTCGGCACCCGTGCCGAGCGGTTCCACCGCCCCGACGGGAGCGGCCGTCCGGCGTGGGCGCGTTCGACCGACCTCCCCGGCGGGAGCCCCCGGTACCGGCCGGGAACCGGAGTCCTCCGGGCCGACCGGCCCGACCGGGGCCGGCGGGACGGGACGACCTCCCGGAACGACCGCCGTCACCACGCCCGCCGGCGCGACCGCCCCCGACGGCCCGTGGGACCCGATGGGAACCGGCGAAACGGACGAGACGTGCGACGCCGGCGGCGTGTTCGCCCGGTGGGGCATCGGGAGACCCGTGAAGGGGCCGGGGTTCGCGGGGGAATCCGCCCGGGGCACGGAGCCCCCGCCCGGCCCCGAGGCCACGCCCCCCGGCTCCGCCGGCCCCGACGGGCCCGAACCCCGGCGCCCCCGACACCGCCGGCGGGGGCCGATCCGCGTGCTGCGGGACCGCGTGCGGGCCTTTCGGGAGAGGGTGCGCCGGATGTTGGACCAGGTGGACCTGTGGCTGGAGCGCCGCTACCACGCCGGGGCCCGCCTGCTGGGTCGGGTGCCCTGGCACCTGCCCCTGGTTCCCTGGCGCCGGCTGGCCTCCCGCTCCCGGGCCCGGCGGTTCGCCGCCACCGGCCTGACCCGTCCGCAACGACTGGCCCCGCGCCGTCGCGGCCTGGAGATGGTGATGGCGACGGCCTCCGTGGTGCTGTGCGTGACGCTGGCCGCCGCCGCGCCGACACCGGGGGCGGAGACCCCCTCCCGGGCCGCCGCCGCGCCGGTGAGCGGCACGGATCGGGACCCGGCCGCCGGCGACGGCGCCGAGGTCGTGCCCGGGGCCGACCCCGGGATGGAACGGGCCGAGCCGACCCGGGTGCGGATCCCGTGGCTGCGGGCCGACGTGGAGGTCTTCGGCGCGGACCTGGACCCGGACGGCGGTCCGCCGTCCCCGGCCGAGGAGGACGCCATGCGCGCCGCCTGGTACGCCGGCGGGGTCTCGCCGGGCGAGCGCGGCGCCGCTCTGCTCGTCGGCCACCTGGACACCCGGGAGGGCCCGGCGGCGTTCGCGGGCCTGGGGATGCTGGAGCCCGGCGAGGTCATCGAGGTGGACCGGGCCGACGACACCACGGCGGTCTTCACCGTGGAGGCCGTCGAGCAGTACCCGAAAGCGGAGTTCCCCGACGAGCGGGTGTACGGCGCGGTGGGGACGCCGCAGTTGCGGCTGATCACCTGCGGCGGCCGGTGGACGCCGGAGGGCGGCTACGACGCGAACATCGTGGCGTACGCGACACTCACCGAAACCGTCCGGCACACCGACTGATCCGCGACGGATCCGGCCCCGTCCGGTTCCGGGCCCGACCCGCCGGCGCGCGGGCCGGGCCCGGAGACGTCCGCACCGCTCGGGGCGGTCACGGATCCCCCCTCCACCGGTTCCGGGCCGACGTGCCCCGCCCCGTCCCCGTCGCCGGTCGGGACCCGGGGCCTCGACCCAGCCCACGGCGGGGTGGGTTCACACGATGTCGTGGATGCCGTGCTCGGTCAGATCGGGTGCGTGGCGGGCCACGGTACGGTAATCGGTGTCGTCGTGAGGCACTGTCAGGCCGTGATGGGCGGCAGTGGCGGCGATCATGGGATCGACCGCCGAGGCACTGCGGTACTCCCCGGCTCCGGCCATACGATGCCGCACCGCACCGATCCACCGTCCGGCGTTCTTGGGCACCGCGATCTCCGGATAGAGGTCGTCGAACATTTCGGTGATCTCGTCGTACTCACGACCGCTTCGAGCACTGTGGGGAAACTCGACCCGCTGTGGGTAACACGACGCGATCGCTCCGGCGTCGATCATGTCGTACCAGACCTTTTGAAGCGTGGGGTCGCCGAGCGGACGTACCAGGCCGGAGGTGTCGAATAGGTGGATCACCGGGCGTGCTTCTCCGCCCGGTGCAGACGCTCGGCGTCCTCAACGGCCCCCCAGTGCTCCGCTCGCTCGAAATGACGACTGATACGGGCCGCACGCTCCTGTTGCTCGGAGTAGAAGCGCAAGGCGAGGTTGACCGCCTCCTTCTTGGTCCTCACCTTGAGGAACGCCATGACACGCGCCAATACCTCATCGTCGATGTCGATCCGCGTCAGGGACATGGCCACCTCCGAGAAAATGTTGATGATGTACATGGGAGGGTGCGGGATCAACATCCATGGGTTCGAGTCCTCCATGTAACGACGAACCGGCCGGGCCGCACCGGGCTCCACCCCCACCCTCCGCCATGCCGGGGACACCTCGTCCCCCTCGGCCGTCCTCCGGGGCCGATCGAGGGGTGCCGCGCGCGATCCCACCACCCGAACGAGGGAACCGGCACCGGGTCCGGGCTCCGGTGGGGGCGGTCGTACGGTGGGCGGATGGAGATTCGCACCGCCCGCGACGAGGACTGGTCGCAGATTTATCCCTTTTACGCGAGGACCGTGGACGAGGGCCGGACCTACACCCTGCCCGAGGGGCTGGGGATGGAGGAGGCCCGTCCGCTGTGGATGGAGGGCCCGCCGTGGCGGACGGTGGTGGCCGTGGACGGGGACCGGGTCGTGGGGACGGCGAAGATGGGTCCGAGCCTGCCCGGGCGGGGCGCGGGCATCGCCGGGGCCTCCTTCATGGTCGATCCGACGCACCGGGGCTCGGGGGTGGGGCGGGCCCTGGGGGAACACGTCATCGAGTGGTGCCGGGAGGCCGGTTTCCGGGGCATCCGGTTCAACGCCGTGGTGGAGGCCAACGAGGCGGCGGTGCGGCTGTGGAAGTCGCTCGGCTTCGAGGTGATCGGCACGGTGCCGGAGGCGTTCGACCACGTCGACCTCGGGCCGGTGGGTCTGCACGTGATGTACCGCCGGCTCTGAGGCCGAAGGCCGTGGGGCGGCGGGGGTGCGGGGCGGTGGGGGCGCGGGTGGTTCGAACACCCCGCGCGGCGTGCCATCGGGTACGGATGCGTACCCGTAACATCCCGGCACAACGGACAAATAGTGACGCAATGGCGCTTGTCGCCCACGTGTCACGCCGTCCGACGTACCCGGCCCGGGGTGCGGGATCCCCCGCGTCCCGCGCCGGGACACCGCCACCGCCACCGCCACCGCCACGCGGAAGGAACGCCCGGTGTCCGACGCCAACATCCGCATCCCCGTCGAGGCCCGTGACCGCCTCGCCGAGATCGCCGCCGCCGAGGGCCTGTCGCTGCGCGGCTGGCTGGCCCGCCTCGCCGAAACCGCTCTGACCCCCGCCGAGCGGGTCGCGCGCGCCGAACGCGCCGAGGCCCTGCTGCGCCGCTGGAACGGCTACGGCCCCGACGCCGGCGAACGCGCCGACCTGGACCGGGAGATCGACCGCCGCCTGCACCGCGTGGACCTGGTGTGAGGGGGCCGTACCCGCCCCGCCGCGGGCAGGACGGCGCCCCGGTGGTCGGTGGGCGGCACGGCTCGTCGACCGGTACGTCGACCGGTACGGCCTGCCCGGGGATCCCCCGGCCCTCGCCCGGTCACCCGACGGGAAAGCGGGCGCAGCCCGACCCGCCGCACGTCGTCCTCGACCACACGGCGATGGTCGCCGCGGGTCGGGGCAACGTCCTGATCTCCCGGCTGATCCACCGCGCGCACGCCGAATCCGATTGGTTCCTCGGGGTGGCGACCTGCGCCCTCGTGGAGGCCGACCGCACCCGGCCGGGGACCGCCGACCGGATCACCGCTCTGCCCGGCCTGGTCGTGCTCCCCCTGGACCCGGCCGCCGCCCTGGCCGTGGCCCGGGGCCGGGACTGGGCGGACGCCCACACCGAGTGGGCCGCCCTCCCGGTGCCGGAACGTCCCGACGGGGCGGTGGTCGTCACCGTCCGGCCGGAGGGCTGGCGGGGGCGCCCGGTCCGGGTGCTCGACCTCGGCTCCGGCGACGCCGACGGGCACCCCGTCGACCCCGGCGACCGGCCCTTCTGACGGATCCGCCGACGACCACTTCCGACGGGCCCGCCGGTCGGGGGCGTCCCGGGTTCACTCCCCCGGCCCGGCGCCCAACAGGTCGCGGACGGTGTCGAGCAGCCGGGCGAAGGCCGGGGTGCCGGGGGTGATGGGGGCGTAGTGGCCGGTGTCCGGCAGGGGGACGAGCCGGTCGGCGGGGCGCCGCGCGCACCACCGCTCGGAGCGGTCGAACGGCACCTGACCGTCCTCCGTGCCGTGCACCAACGTCACCGGCACGGCGGGCGGCGGGTGGGCCGCCGGGTCGGCGTCCGCGAGCAGCGCCGGATCCGGCGTCCCGCCCGGGCCGGCGCCCAGCAGCGCGCTCGCGGCGCCGTCGCCGAGACCGGTCCGCACGGCGTCCGCCAGGTCCGCGACCGGCGCCACGGCCACCACGCCGCGCGGCCCGGCGGCCGGGCCGCTCCGTCCCCGTTCGGGACCGATCGCGCGGCACGCCGCCCACAGCGCCAGGTGTCCGCCCGCCGAGTGCCCGAGCAGCATGAAGCCCTGGTCGTCCGGTCCGCCGGGGCCGACGAGGCCGACGGCGGCCAGTGCGTCGAGGGCCGCGCGCACGTCCTCGCCGGTGGCGGGCCAGCCGCCGCCGGCTCCCACCCGCCGGTACTCCACCAGCGCCACCGGCAGTCCGGCCGCCGCCAGGGCGGCGGCGGCCGGGGACAGGTGGGCACGGTCGTACGCGGCCCGCCAGAACCCACCGTGCAGGGCGACCACCCGGACCGGCGGACCGTCCCCCGGACGGGTGCCGTACAGGTCGACGACGTGATCCGGACAGGGCTCGGCCCCGGGGCCGATGGAGTCCCCCGGTCGGCCCGCACCCCGGTCGACGACCGGGACTTCGTAGCGCAGGGTCGCGTCCGGCGGGACGGGGTCGAACGCGAGCAGGGCGGCGATCTCGGCGGCGTCACGACCGGTCTCGGCCGTGCCCCCGCCCGCCGGTCCGTCGGTGTGGGGGCCGGCGTCGGCGTCGGGCCCACCGCCCGGCACGGCACCGGGCACGGTGGACGACCCACCGCCCGGCACGGTGTCCGCGACCTCGCCCGCAACGGCGGGCGGGGGCCCGTCGGCGGGGCTCACGCCCCGGCCCCTCCCGGCGTCCCCGCCGGGAGGTCGGCGAGGACCTCCGCGAGGACCCGCACCGCGCGGTCCGCGTCCGTGAAGGAGGTGTACAGCGGGGTGAAGCCGAAGCGCAGCAGGTCCGGGGCGCGGAAGTCGCCGACCACTCCGCGCCGGATCAGCTCCGCCATCACCTCCCGGGCCGCCGGGTGCCGCAGCGATACCTGGCTGCCGCGCCGGTCGTGCTCCCGGGGTGTCACGGAGGTCACCGTCCCGGCGGGCAGCGCCTCCTCCACCCGGGCGAGGAAGAAGTCGGTGAGCGCCAGGCTCTTGGCCCGCACCGCCTCGATGTCCACGCCCTCCCAGACCTCCAGCGCCGCCTCCAGGGCGAGCATGGAGAGGATGTCCGGCGTGCCGACCCGGCCGCGCGCCACACCGGGTGCGGGCACGTGGTCGTCGGTCATCGCGAAGGGGTCGGCGTGGGAGTTCCAGCCCGGCAGGGGGGAGTCGAAGCGCGGCTGGTGCTCGGCGCGGATGTAGAGGAAGGCCGGGGCACCGGGCCCGCCGTTGAGGTACTTGTAACCGCAGCCCACGGCCAGGTCCACGCCGTCGGCGTCCAGCCGCACGGGGAGCGCGCCGGCGCTGTGGCACAGGTCGAGGACGACCAGCGCGCCCGCCTCGTGCAGGCGGGCGGTGATCGCCGCCGCGTCGTACAGCTCGCCGGTGCGGTAGTCCACGTGGTTGACCAGCGCCACGGCGGTGCGCGGGCCGGCGGCCCCGGCGATCCCGGCGGCCGGGACCCGGCGCAACTCCCGGCCGGTCATCCGTGCGACGGAGGCGGCGAGGTAGCCGTCGGTGGGGAAGGTGTCGCCGTCCACCAGGATCTCGTCACGCCCCTCCCCCGCCATCCGCACGGCCGCGACCAGCGCCTTGAAGATGTTGACGCCGGTGGAGTCGCCGACCACCACCTGCCCCGGCGCGGCGCCCACCAGCGGGGCGATCCGGTCGCCGACCCGCTCGGGGGCGATCCACCAACCGGACTCGGTCCAGGACCGGATGCGCAGCTCGCCCCACTCGCGGGCGACCACGTCCGCGAGGCGGGCCGGGACGCCGGCGGGCAGCGCGCCGAGGGAGTTGCCGTCGAGGTAGACGCCGTCGCCGAGGACGAAGCGATCGCGCAGCCCGGCCAGCGGGTCGGCGGCGTCCAGGGCGGCGGCGTCCGGGATGGGGGTGGCCTTCGACGCGGCCGGGGTCGCCGAAGTCGCGGAGGGTACGGGGTTCACGGGGTTCACCTGTGTCTCAGACATGGCTGCGCGCCGTCCACAGCTCGGGGAAGACGGTCCGGCGGGCGCGCTTCTCCAGCCAGGCGACACCGGCCGACCCGCCCGTGCCCTGCTTGGCGCCCATCGCCCGCCGGGTGGCGGACAGGTGGTCGTTGCGCCAGCGCCACACCATCTCGGCGACCTCGGTCAGCTCCTCGCCGAGCCGCAGCAGCGGGCCGGGGCCGGTCGCCCGCTCGTCGGCCTCGGCGGTGTACACCTCGGTCCAGGCGGCCTCCACCGCCGGGTGCGCCTCGTACGGCCGGGTCCGGTCCCGCTCGAGCGCCTCCGTCGGCAGCGGCTCCCGGCCGGCCCGCACCCGCTCGCGGGAGAGGAAGGCCAGCGCCTCGTCCCACAGGCTCGGCTCGTGCAGCGCCTTCTCCAACTCGGCGTGCACGCGCGGGGTGCCCCGGTGCGGCACGAGCATCGAGGCGGACTTGTCGCCCAGCAGGAACTCCATCCGCCGGTACATCGCGGACTGGAAACCGGATCCCTCGCCGAGCGCGCTGCGGTAGGCGTTGAACCGCGCGGGGGTGAGGTGGGCCAGCGGCTCCCAGGAGGCGTTGAGCGCGGCCAGTTCGCGGCGGGAGCGCTCCAGCGCGGCGAGCGCGGTGGGCAGGTCGTCCCGGCGCAGGGCGGTGGCGGCGGTGGTCCACTCGTGGACGATCACCGTGAACCACAGCTCCATGACCTGGGTGGTGACCAGGAAGACCATCTCACCGGGGTCGTCGGAGAGCGGGCGCTGGAGGTGGGTGAGCACGTCGGCGTGGACGTAGTCCTCGTACGGCGTGGTGCCGGCGAAGTCCAGGTGCGGATCGGCGGGCGCGCCGTCGGAGGCGTCGGGGGCACTCGTGGGCGCGGGCCGCTCGGCGGGCCGCGGGGGCTCGTGGGACTCGGGAGGTGCGGGACACATGGCGGGCTCCTGGGGTTTCCGGGAACGACCGGATGGGCGGGACGGGGCCGGGGTCCCGGGGTCCCGGGGTCACCGGGGCTCCGGACCGGGAACGGGCGCCGCCCGTCGACGGGCGGCGCCGGGACGTGCGGATACGGACACGGCGCCGCGCGACCGCCCCCGACCGGGGACGGAACGGCACGGCGCCGGGTGCGACGGCGACAGGCTATGTCCCGGAAAGCCCCGATGGAAGCGTCCGCCCCGGGGACCACGGGGAAGCCGGGCCCCGTGGAGCCGTCCGGAAGGCTTCACGACCCCGGCACGCCCGGCGAAGCCGGGATACGCGAAACGCGGAGACCGACAGAGTGACCGGGTCGGGAGAAGCCCGTTGGGGCCTCGGGCCCGGTGCGCACACACTCCCGTCGGTTCCATGGATGTGGAAGGAGCGGCTCACCCCTCCTCCGTCCAGTAGCGCTGAAGCCTGGCCAGCGCCTCGTCCCTGTTCATACCCGCGACGTCCGCCTCCTCCAGCCCCACACGGTGAATGAGGAGGTAGGCCACGTCGGCGGGAAGCGAAGCACTCGGAGGTTCGGGAGTTCCTCGATCCGGCAGCACCCCCTCTCGGACACACGCCCAGAACCTCTCCTCCGACACCTCCAGTTGGTCCCGCAGGATGTGGCGCCACATCGCGGCGCCATGGACCGTGCGGTCCACGGGGTGGGAGATCCGTGTTCGCAGGGTCCGGCCGTCGTGCAGAACCAACTCGTAGATGATGTGACGCGTATCGGTACGTCCACGCGCGTCCCGGACACGTTTCCATTGCTCGGCGCGGCAGAAACGATCGTGGTTTTCCCGGTCGGGCTGGGGCCAAGTCACCGCTCGGTTCCCACCAGCCAGGCACGCAGCGAGTCGTCGTCACTCAGGCCGATCAGTTGTACGAGACCCCAGTTGCCCTCGTGGTTGGGGGCGGTGCGCAGGCGCTCCTGCCAGTCCTCGGCGTACTCACGCAACACCTCGACCATCTCCTCTATGGCGCCGTCGAAGGTTGCCCCATCGGCGGCCAGGGGGAGACCCGGAAGAAACACCGACCAGCCTCCCGCTTCGGCGACCACTTCCGCCCTTGAAGGGCAGACAGTCATCAGGTAATGGCGCAACCGCTCCGCGTCCACCACCGCCGCGTGTCCCGAATCCCGACGGATGGTGGCAACCCGACCCTCGTCGGCCGCATCGAGGAGATCCTTCAAGTGCGCACGCGCCCGGGTATAGCTCTCGTAGTGCACCGCCGACATGGTGACCTCCTCGATAGTCCCTTTCAGGGTGTACCTCGAGGGTAAGTACGTCAAGTACTCGATGTACTCCCCCATGTCACTTCGCACTCGACCGCCTCCCCGCCGTGCCTTTCACGGCCTCCTCCGGCCGCCCCGCCCCACCCCGGGGTGGGGCGGGGCGGCGGCCGGGTGGCGGCCCGGGAGGGGCTCAGGAGAGGGTGTCGGCGGCGGTGGGGGAGCTGTCCTTGAGGAAGGTCGAGCAACGCTCGTGCTCCTCGCTCTCCCCGATGGCGCCGGCGGCCCGGGCGAGGGCGTGCAGCGCGCGCAGGAAGCCGCGGTTGGGCTCGTGCTCCCACGGCACCGGGCCGTGGCCCTTCCAGCCGCTGCGGCGCAGGGCGTCCAGGCCCCGGTGGTAGCCGGTGCGGGCGTAGGCGTAGGACTCCACGGGCCGACCGGCCTCGAAGGCGTCGTCGGCGAGCTGGGCCCAGGCCAGCGAGGAGGACGGGTGCGCGGCGGCCACCTCGGCCGGGTCGGCGCCGGAGGCCAGGGCCTCGCGGGGACCGGGGTCGTCGGGCAGGTGGGTCGGGGGCGGACCCCCGAGGAGGTTCTCGTGCGTGACCATGGTCCCCAGTGTGCCGGGACCTCCGGCCCGGGGTCGAACCCGCCCGCCCCCGCGCCCGCTCACACGCCTCCTCGCGCGCCCCGGAGCGTGAACGCCCACGGCCCGGACAGGTGTCCGGGCCGTGGGCGGCGATGTCGGCGCGGCGACCCCGGGCTCCGGGGAGTGGGGTCGGCCGCGCCGGCGATCACTTCAGCTTGGTGCCGGTGGAGCGCAGGTCCGCGCAGGCGCGGGTGATCCGCTCGGCCATGCCGGCCTCGGCCAGCTTGCCCCAGCTGCGCGGGTCGTAGGTCTTCTTGTCGCCGACCTCGCCGTCGACCTTCAGCACGCCGCCGTAGTTGCGGAACATGTGGTCGGCGATCGGCCGGGTGAAGGCGTACTGGGTGTCGGTGTCCAGGTTCATCTTCACCACGCCGTTCTCCAGCGCGGTGGCGATCTCCTCGGCGGTGGAGCCGGAGCCGCCGTGGAAGACGAAGTCGAACGGCTCCTGCTTGCCGTGCCGGGCGGCGACGCCCTCCTGGAGGTCCTTGAGCAGCTCGGGGCGGAGCACGACGTTGCCCGGCTTGTACACGCCGTGGACGTTGCCGAAGGAGGCGGCCAGCAGGTAGCGGCCGTTCTCGCCCAGGCCCAGCGCCTCCGCGGTGCGCAGCGCGTCGTCGACGGTGGTGTACAGCTCGTCGTTGATCTCGTGCGTGACCCCGTCCTCCTCACCGCCGGTGGGGGTGATCTCGACCTCGAGCACGATCCGGGCGGCGGCGGCGCGGGCCAGCAGCTCGCGGCCGATCTCCAGGTTGTCGGCGAGGGTCTCGGCGGAGCCGTCCCACATGTGGGACTGGAACAGCGGCAGCCCGCCCTCGGCGACGCGCTGCTCGGAGATGGCCAGCAGCGGACGGACGTACCCGTCCAGCTTGTCCTTGGGGCAGTGGTCGGTGTGCAGGGCGATGTTGATCGGGTACTTCTCGGCGACGATGTGCGCGAACTCGGCGAGCGCCACCGCGCCGGAGACCATGTCCTTGTTGTACTGACCACCCAGGAACTCGGCGCCACCGGTGGAGATCTGGACGATGCCGTCGCTCTCGGCCTCGGCGAAGCCCCGCAGTGCCGCGTGCAGGGTCTGCGTCGAGGTCACGTTGATGGCGGGGTAGGCGAACCTGCCGGCCTTCGCCCGGTCGAGCATCTCGTTGTAGATCTCGGGGGTTGCGATGGGCATCTGTCCGCTCCTTGGAATCTGCGTGTGCGGGTCGGCTCCGTGCCGCACGGGCGGCCGGGGTGAGCGAGTGGCGACGTCATCGTCGGGCTCATCCTCCCAGACCCCGGCCGGCCGGTCAGCCCAGGCCGAGGTCCGCGAGATCGTAGGCGGCCAGATAGGGCAGCCCGGCCTTCTCAACGGCGGGGGCGCCGCCGCGCTCGACGATCACCGCGACGGCGACCACCTCGGCACCCGCCTCGCGCAGCGCCTCGACGGCGGTCAGCACGGAACCGCCGGTGGTGGAGGTGTCCTCCACGGCCAGCACCCGCCGGCCGGCGACGTCCGGACCCTCGACGCGACGCTGGAGGCCGTGGGCCTTGCCGGCCTTGCGAACGACGAAGGCGTCCAGGTGCCGGCCGCGCGCGGCGGCGGCGTGCAGCATCGCGCCGGCGACGGGGTCGGCGCCCAGGGTGAGACCGCCGACGGCGTCGTACTCCAGGTGCGCGGTGAGGTCGAGCATGACCCGGCCGGTCAGGGGGGCGGCGACGCCGTCCAGGGTGATCCGTCGCAGGTCGACGTAGTGGTCGGCCTCCAAGCCGGAGGAGAGGGTCACCCGGCCGTGGACGACGGCCTTCTCGCGGATCTGCCGCAGCAACTGGTCGCGCTCGCTCATGGGGTCAGGCTATGCGACGGGGCGCCGCGCGCCGTGCGGGGGCTCGGCGACGGCCGCGGCGTGGTCCTTGGCTGCCGCGGGGGAACGGGGCGCGGGCCGGTCCCGCCGCCCCGGGGGCGGGGCGGCGGAACCGGGTCGGGACGGAGGAGTTGGGGTCGGGATCGGGGTCAGCCGAGGGTCTCCCAGCTCCAGGTGGTGGTGACCTCCAGCGGCTCCAACTGCGTCACCAGGCGGGGGTGGGTGTTCAGGCCGTTGGGCGGACCGGTCTGCGGCTCGACGCAGACGGCCTCCTCCTGCTCGTCGTAGACCACCACCCACTCGGCGCGGCTGGTGATCCGCAGCCGCAGCAGGCCGGGCCACTCCACGGTGACGTCCACCCCGTCGGGCATGGCGAAGCAGTCGTCCCGGGGGCCGGGTACGGGGGAGACCCGCTTCCCGGTGGGGATGTGGTCCGAACCGCGCTCCTCCTGCCAGGCGGGGGTGAAGTCGATCCGCGCCTCGGGGCCGTCCGGGATCGGCCGGCGCAGGAACCACGGGTGCCATCCGGCCTGGGCCGGGAAGGAGTCGCCGGAGGTCTCCACGCCCAGGGCGAGGGTCAGGGAGCCGCCGTCCTCGGCGAGGCGCACGGTCTGGGTCACCCGTCCGGGCCAGGGCCAGGGGTCGGAGAGGTCCACGACCATGGCCGCGGAGTGCTCGTCGACGGCCGCGGTGTGCCAACGGCGACGCCGCACGGTGCCGTGGATGGCGTGCGGACCGGCGTCCACCGGGAGTTGGTGGACCCGGCCGCCGTCCCGGATCTCACCGTGCCGGGTGCGACCGCACCAGGGCACCATCACGAAGGAACCGAACCGATCGCCGGGGCGGAGCAGTTCGGTGCCCTTGATGCGCAGCGAGGACAGGCGGGCGCCCTCGTCGGGCAGGACCGTCACCTCGGTGTCACCGGCGGTGAGCCGCACGGCGGTGTCCGGCGGGGTCGGTGCGTCGGTGCCGGGGGCCCCGGCGAGGTCTGAACGCGCGTCGGATGTCGTCACCCGCCAAGGATAACGAAAGGGTCTCGAACGGTTGCGCGCGCGCCCCCGACGGCCGCGCGCGCCCGTGGCCGACCCCGGCACGGGACACCCCGCGTCGTGACGGGCGCGGTGACCCCGCGCGGAACGCCGCGCCCCGGTGACGGCGCGGTACCCCCGCGAGTGCGCGATCCGCAGGGGCACCGCACCTCGGCGCGGACCCGGCGACCCGGCGCGGAACGCCGCGCCCCGGTGACGGCGCGGTACCCCCGCGAGCGCGGTAACCCCGCAAGAGACACCTCACCCCGACGCGAGCACGGCGCGCCGCGGAAAGGGCCGCGCCCCCACGCGGGCAACGGCGACCCGGCGCGGAACGCCGCGCCCCGCCGACCCTCCGCGAGGCCGGTGACCTCGCGGGAAGTTGCCGCGCCCCGCCGGCCTCGATCGACCGGCAACGGCCGGTGGGTCAGCGACGACGGCGCAGGGCTCGGCCGACCAACACCGCCCCGGCGGCGGCCGCCAGGGCCGCGGCGGGCCCGGCCCAGCGCAGCACGCCACGCCCGGAGACCAGGACGCCGGGACCGGGCTCGGGGGCGTAACGACCGCGCGGGGGCGCGTGGTCCACCTCCTCGGCACTGCGGCCGATCATGGTGCGCCGGGCGAGATCGGCCTCGGGGGCGAGCGGACCGGCGGCGACCAGGTCGGGGCCGGTCACCGGAACGGGCCCGGGCGGCAGGATGTCGGTGTCGTCGACGGTCCCGGACCCGTCGTCGGCCGGCTCGTCGGCCGGCTCCGCCTCGATGTCGGATCCGGCGGTGTCATCGGCGTCGGGCCCCTCGGCGGCGTCGGGCCCCTCGGCCCTCTCCGCCTCGGCGTCCCCGACCCCTTCGGTTCCGCTTTCCCCGGGGGTCCGGTCGGCGTCGCCGGAGGCGTCGGAACCCTCGGGCTCCACCGGCTCCCCGGCCCCCGGTGTGGCACCGGAGGGGCGTCCGTCGCCATCGGGGGCCGCCTCGGCGGGAGTTCCACCGGAGTCACGGCCGGGGGTGTCGGACGTATCGCGCGCCATCGCGTCCCCGGTCCCGCCGGGGAGGGTCCCGGCCGCGGCGTCGGCCGGGGGCCCACCGCTGTCGGAGGTGTCCGCGCCGCTGTCGGGTGCACCCAACAGCGGGATACCGCCGCCGGAGCCTCCCGGGGCGCCGTCCGCCGGGTTCGCGGCTCGCGCCCCGGCGGAGCCGAGGGAGGCGGTCAGCGCGCCGGCGAAGCGGTCCAGGAGGCGCCGGGCGGCGGCGTCCCGCTGCCGGGGCTCGGTGTCCGCGAGACGGCCCCCGGCGTGGAGGACGCCACTGAAGACGAGGGTGGTGCCGGTGCCGTCGGCGACCGGCCGGGGCACCACGTCCAGGGTCAGCCGGACCTCACCGTCGCCGCGCGTCTCGGCCCCCTCGGCTGTGACGGCGAAGCCCTCGCCGCGCGGTACGACGGCCAGGGTGCCCCGGTAGGTGATGGTGGAGCCCCCGACGCGGACCCGCAGGCGCCCGCCGGGGGCGTCGGGTTCGGAGCCGGGATCGGGATGGAACCCCGGAACGTGGTCCAGGGCGCGGGCCGGGTCGCCGAGCGCGGTCCGCACCTCCGCGGCGGAATACGGGATGTACACCTCGTGCTCCATGGGCCGGAGCCTACCCACCGGGAGGGGGTCATTCCCCGTACCCGCCGGCCGGCGGGCGGGTCCTCCCGTCACTTCGGGGCGATCCACCGACCCGGGACGGCGTCGGACGGCCCGTGCCGACGCGCGGGTTCTCCGGGGTGCGCCGGGCGGCGGGAATCGGAAGGCCGGTCGGGACGGTGTCCCGACGGCCGGTGGCCACCCGGCCCCGGGTGACGACGACCGCGCCCGCGTCGGGGTAGGTGTGCCAGGTCTCCCAGTCCACCCCGTCGGGCCGACGGTGGGCGAGCAGGGCGGTGAGCGAGTGGGGGCGGCCGGGGAAGACACCGATCAGCCCGTGCGGGTGATCGGCGGTCAGCTCGGTCACCTCCTCGGCGCGGGCGGCGAGATCGACCGGCGGGAGGTGCTCGACGCGTGAGGAGAAGGCGTAGTCCACGGCGCCGTCCCGGCGGGCGACCGCCGCCGGCAGGGGGGTGGTGCGGTCGGGGGCGCAGGCGACGGTCTCGACCAGCCGGCCCGTCGGATGGTGCAGCAGGACCTGGTGCGAGGCGCCCAGGACGCGCAGTTCGAGTCGCGGGGCCTCGTCGTCCCCCCACCGCAGGGAGCGGGAGGCGAGGGCGGGCAGGGGCGGGCGGTCGAGGGACCAGGCGAGGTCGGCGGGACGGGTGTCGGCGTAGGGGGCGTTGATCGATCTGAGCACGAGCGGCTCCCGGTGCGCGGAGGCGGGCGGGGACGAGCGGGCACGGGGCGGCGGAACGCCCCGGTGCGGCGGCGGGATGACGGAAGGTCGGGGTTTTCGAGGGAACCGGCGGACGGGGGTGCCGGGGTGCCGGAAAGGTGAAACGCGGCGCCGGGCGGACATCCCGTGGCAGTGCGGTGACCGGCCCGGGGACGGTCGGTGGACATCGGATGGGAGCGGTGCCCGGGCCGGCCGAAAAAGAGTGACGGGTCCGACCCCGGGGAAGAAAAGGAGCGACCGGGGTCGGACCCGGGGGCGGTGGTACCGGGTGCGACACACCGGTGGGCGGATGCAAAGATGTAGTCAGCACGAATTTCTCGGCCGGCGGGATTCCCACCCTCCGCCCCCGTCACCCCGGAGCGACCGGAGGAGCGGGGACCGGAACGGGAGGACGGGAAAAGGGGACGCCGACGGACGCGGGGGACGAGCGGGTACAGGGGTGCGAACGGGAGACGACCGGGGGGCGATGGGCGGGCCCGTCACCCCGGGACGGACCGAACCCGCCGCCACCTCACCAAGGAACCACGAACCGTCCAGGAGCGACGGGGATTTGATCCATCTTGGGTCACTTTCCACCCCCCGGAGGGCATCTCCGGTCAGGTGTTCACCCGGGGCCGCCCGGATTACGAACGGTCATGCACGCTCACCGCGAACCGCGGACGTGGATTTGTGCGACTTGCTCCCTCTTTCGGGTGATCCCGGGGTCACAACTCAGATTGATTCGTATCTCGGCTGCACAACGGTCTCCGGTACGCACTTGTTGTCTTCGCGATCTGTGAGGAGGCTTCCGGGCAACTTCACACCCGAAGTCATCACACCGCGGAAGGCCCGAAAGATGACCCGATTCGGCAGAACGTCGAAACTGGTCGCCGCGGCACTCGGAGGGGCTCTTGTCCTCTCCGCGTGCAGCAGCGATGACAGCAGCGGCAACGGTGGCGACACCGACGCCGCGAGCGGGACCGGCGACGGTCCCAGCGGCTCGATCTACGTCGCCAACGACCAGGAGTACGACTCCTACAACAACACCGTCGCCACCGGTAACTCGCTGAAGAACAGCGTGGTCAACCTGTGGGTGACCACCGGTTTCTGGCACTTCGGCGAGGACGGCTCCGTCCAGCGGAACACCGAGTTCGGCACCTATGAGCTGACCTCCGAGGACCCGCTGACCGTCGAGTACACGATCCACGAGGACGCCGTCTGGTCGGACGGTGTCCCGATCGACTGCAACGACGCCACGCTGTGGTGGGCCCAGCAGGGCGCGCACCTGACCACCGAGCGCGAGGTCGACGTCCTGGACGACGAGGGCGAGCCGACCGGCGAGACCGAGACCCAGGAGCAGCCCCTCTTCTCCGTCATCGGCACCGGCGGCATCGAGGACGTCCAGTCCCCCGGCTGCGAGGGCGACGAGAAGACCTTCACCCTGGTCTACGACCGTCCCTACGCCGACTGGGAGTCCAACGGTCCCAGCGGTGGCAACACCTCGATGATGCCCGCGCACGTGGTCGCCGAGCAGGGCGGCTTCGACAGCGTCGAGGACTTCACGCAGGCCATCCTGGACGAGGACGTCGACGCACTGGAGGAGGCCGCGACCTTCTTCAACGAGGGCTGGACCATCCAGGGTTCGCTCCCGGACGAGTCCCTCCTGCCGTCCTCCGGTCCGTTCAAGCTGAGCGGCTACGAGCCCGGCTCGACCGTCACCCTCTCCTACAACGAGGAGTACTGGGGCGAGGCCCCGGGCGTGGCCGAGGTCGTCTACCGACTGGTGCCGGGCACCGAGCAGCCGCAGGCGCTGCAGAACGGTGACGTCCAGATCATCCAGCCGCAGCCGGACGCCGACATCAAGGACCAGCTGCAGGCCATGCCGGGCGTCGTGCTGGAGGAGTTCGACCAGTACGTCTACGAGCACCTGGACTTCAACTTCGACAGCGGCAGCCTGGCCGACGACGTCCGGCTGCGTGAGGCGTTCACCCTCTGTGTGCCGCGCGACGTCATCGTGCAGCGTCTGATCAACCCGATCGCCGAGACCGCGGAGCCGCAGGACGTCCGCAACGTCGCGCCGTTCGAGCCGAACTACGAGGCGGCCGTGGAGTACAGCGGCGGCGACCAGTACGGCCAGGCCGACATCGAGGCCGCCCGTGACCTGCTGGAGGAGGCCGACGCCGTCGGCACCACCGTCCGCATCGGCGCCATCGCCGACAACCAGCGCCGCGAGAACACCGCCCAGCTCATCAAGGAGAGCTGCGACGAGGCCGGCTTCGACATCCAGCCGTACTTCGAGGCCAACTTCTTCGACCTCGACGGTGGTCTGTCCCAGAACACCTACGACGTGGCGATGTACGCCTGGGTCGGTTCCGCCCAGGTGAGCGGCTGGAACTCCACCTTCCGCAGCGCCGAGTGCACCCCCGAGGGCAAGGGCAACAACAACGGTTGCTACGCCAACGAGGAGCTGGACGAGGTCCTGTCGGAGATCCTGGAGACCACCGACCTGGACGCGCAGGCCGAGCTGATCTACGAGGTCGAGCGGATCCTGTGGGAGGACCTGGTCACCATCCCGCTGTTCGCCCACCCGGGTCTGCTGGCCTACGCCGACAACCTGGAGAACGTGAAGCCGAGCCCGGCTCAGGACAGCTACGTCTGGAACCAGCCGGAGTGGCGGATCGGCTGACTCCCGGCGGGGTGAGCCCCGCGGGAGTACGCCGTCCACCGCACGCGGAGTGATCCGGCCCCGAAGCCGGATCCACGACGCGGCGACCGCGACACCACAGCACGAGCGGGGCCGGGGGGCATCGCCTCCCGGCCCCGCTCGCCGCACGTCGGGCCCGCGTCCCGACCCGTCTCGAGCGGTCCGCGCTCCGCTCCGGTTTCCCTTCCTGAACTCCAGGAGTCAGCGTCATGCTTGCCTTCATCGCGCGGCGACTCGTCACCTCGGTGCTGATCTTCTTCTCAGCCACCTTCGTGGTGTACATCATGGCCGCCAACCTCGGGGATCCCCTGGCCGACCTCAGGGAACTCCCCCCGCAGGACCGGGCGGCGGCCATCGCCGACCGGACCGAGCGGATGAACCTCGACAAACCCGTCGTGGCCCGCTACTTCCTCTGGCTCGGCGGCGCCCTCACCGGCGACCTGGGCACCAACCGGGTCGGCCAGGACGTCAACATCATGCTGGAGCGGGCGCTGGGCGCCACCCTCCAGCTGGTCATCGCCGCCACCGTCCTGTCGATCGTCATCGGCGTCGGCATCGGTGTCATCTCCGCGCTGCGCCAGTACAGCGCGCTGGACCTGGGCGTCACCTTCGGCGTCTTCGTCTGCTTCTCCCTCCCGGTCTTCTGGGTGGCCACCCTGCTCAAGCAGTACGGCGCCATCGAGTTCAACGACTGGTTGGCCGATCCATCATTGGCCTGGTGGGTGATCGGACTCGTCGCCCTGTTCATGGGCATGGTCTTCTCCTCGCTGCTGGTCACCGACCGCCGCACCCGTCTGATGGCCTTCGGCGTCGCCTCCGGCGTCACCGCCGTGCTGCTGGCCGTGCTCTCGGCCACCGGCTGGTTCGCCGACCCGGGCCTGGGCCCGATCGTCATCGGCCTGACCGCCGGCGCCGCGGCCGTCGGCTTCGCCACCCTCTTCAGCGGCCTGGAGTGGAACCCCACCATGAAGGCGGCGGTGATCTGTGCCGCCCTCGGCCTGGTCTCCCACTTCGCGCTGCTGCCCTTCCTGGACGACCCCACGTGGTGGTTCATGGGGATGCTGGCGCTGCTGACCGTGGTGATCTGCTGGGCGGTGGGCCGCTTCGTCGGCGGCGAGCTGTACCGGCGCTCGGCCGTCCCGGTCGCGATCCTCACCGGCGTGTTCACCGCCGGCGTGATCTTCGTGGACCGGATGCTGCAGTCCTTCGCCGCCTTCAGCGAGTCCGTGCGCGGGCGTCCGATCTCCACCATCGGCGCCAGCACCCCGAACTACAGCGGCACCTTCTGGCAGCACGGCCTGGACTCCTTCGGCAGCCTGATCCTGCCGACCATGACGCTGCTGCTGATCTCACTGGCCAGCTACACCCGGTACAGCCGGGCCAGCATGCTGGAGGTCATGAACCAGGACTACGTGCGCACCGCGCGGGCCAAGGGCCTGCCCGAGCGCACCGTCATCCTGCGGCACGCCTTCCGCAACGGCCTGATCCCCATCACCACCCTGGTCGCCTACGACATCGGCACCGTCCTGGGCGGCGCCGTCGTCACCGAGGCGGTCTTCGGCTGGCGGGCGATGGGCGACCTGCTGATCACCGGCATCAACGAACGCGATCCCAACCCGGTGATGGCGTTCTTCCTGGTGGCGGGCGCGGCGATCGTGATCTTCAACATGATCGCGGACATCGTCTACGCCTACCTCGACCCCCGTATCCGGCTGTCCTGAAAGGAGACCGTCATGGTGCAGCCCACCCCGGCGGCGGCCCCGGGACAGACCCCCGGCGCGAGTGATGCCGCCCAGGGTATGGACATCAAGGCCCGTACCCAGACCCAACTCGTCATCCGCCGCTTCGTGCGGCACCGCGGCGCCATCGCCGGCATGGTGATGTTCGCCTTCGTCGTCGCGCTGGCGGTGACCTCGATCGGCGCCGGCCCCATCCCGGGCTGGTGGGACAAGAACCCCGTCAACACCGCCGACCTGGTCAACGGAGGCCGGCCCACCCTGGGCCTGTGGCCGGGCTTCCTCGGCGGTGGCGGCATCCACCTCGGGGAACACCCCTTCGGCCAGGACAACATCGGCCGCGACTACTTCGCGGTGGTGATGCGCGGTACCCAGATATCCCTGGTGATCGCGCTCATCGTCGGTCTGGTGGCCACCGCGGTCGGCACCGTGATCGGCGCCGTCGCCGGCTACTTCCGCGGCCCGGCCGAGGCCACCCTGATGCGCGTCACCGACCTGATGATCACCATCCCCACCCTGCTCTTCGCCGCCATGGTCGCGGTGATGTGGGGCAACCAGAACATCGTCACCCTCGGCCTGGTACTGGGCCTGGTCACCTGGACCCAGACCGCCCGCCTGGTGCGCGGCGAGGTCCTGGCGCTGCGGGAGAAGGAGTTCGTGGAGGCCGCCCGCTCGGTCGGCACCTCCTCTGCCCGGATCATCTTCAAGCACCTGCTGCCGAACGTCGTCGGCATCATCGTCGTCTCGGTGACCCTGGCCATCTCGTCGGCGATCCTGCTGGAGTCCGCGCTGTCCTTCCTCGGCCTGGGCGTCCAGGCCCCGGACACCTCGTTGGGCAAGATCATCAACGAGTACCGGACGGCCATGATGACCCGCCCCTGGCTGTTCTACTGGCCCGGCGTGTTCATCATCGCGACCGCGCTGTCCATCAACTTCATCGGTGACGGCCTGCGCGACGCCTTCGACCCCCGACAGAACAGGGTGCGTGCCTGATGAGCATGAATACCCCCCTCCAGCCCTCCGACGACCTGCTCAAGGCGGCGGCCGGGGAGGGCGACGCGCTCGCCGAGTCCGCCGAATCGGTGCACACCGCCTACACCCTCGCCGACTCCAAGCCCCCGCTGGACGAGGAGGTCCTGCGGGTGGAGAACCTCACGGTGGAGTTCCCCACCGACGAGGGCTCCGTGAAGGCGGTGCGCGGTGTCGACTACACCGTGCGCGCCCGCGAGGTGCTCGGCATCGTCGGCGAGTCCGGCTCCGGCAAGTCGGTCTCCTCGATGGCCGTGATGGGCCTGCTGCCCCGCAGCGCGCGCGTCCACGGCCGGGTGCTGTACCGCGGGCAGGACCTGCTGACCATGCGGCCCAAGCAGCAGCGCTCGCTGCGCGGCCGGAAGATCGCCATGGTCTTCCAGGACCCGATGACCTCGCTCAACCCCGTGCACACCGTCGGCGACCAGCTCGCCGAGGCCGTGCTCGCCCACGAGCTGGTGCCCCGGGCCAAGGCCATGGCCCGGGCCAAGGAGATGCTGGAGCTGGTGGGCATCCCGCAGGCGGACCGCCGCCTGCGCGCCTACCCGCACGAGTTCTCCGGCGGCATGCGCCAGCGCGTGGTCATCGCCATGGCGATCATCAACGACCCGGACGTGATCATCGCGGACGAGCCGACCACCGCCCTGGACGTCACCGTGCAGGCCCAGATCCTCGAGAAGCTCCTCGAGGTGAAGGACGCGGTCAACGCGGCGGTCGTGATGATCACCCACGACCTCGGCGTGATCGCCGGCATGGCCCACCGCACCCTGGTGATGTACGCCGGGAAGCCGGTGGAGATCGGCGCCACCGACGAGGTCTTCTACCGCCCGCACATGCCGTACACCGCCGGCCTGCTCGGCTCGATCCCCTCCATGGAGGGCGAGCGGACCGAGCGACTGCGGCCCATCGTCGGCACCCCGCCGTCGCTGATCCACATGCCGCGGGGGTGCCCGTTCAGCCCCCGGTGCCCGCTGGTGACCGACGAGTGCCGGGAGAACGAGCCGGAGCTGCTGGCGGTGGGCGGGACGGCCGAGGGGCTCACCGAGGCCGGCGAGGCCCCCGCGTCGGCCGGTACCGGCCCCATCGGCGAGCACCGTGCCGCCTGCCACCACAGCGACCGACTCGGAGCCGAGGAGGACGCCACCGTGTTCTTCCGCACCGAGGCCGAGCTCCTTGCCGAGAGGGAGGAGGGACGATGACCACCACCCCCGAGTCCGGCGCGACCGCCACGGTCGACGCCCCCACCGAGGACCTGCTGACCGTCACCGACCTGGTGGTGAACTTCCCCGTCGTGGGCGGCGGCGTGCTGCGTCGCGTCGTCGGGCAGGTGCAGGCCGTCAGCGGTGTCTCCCTGTCCGTCGGCGCCGGGCAGACGCTCGGCGTGGTCGGCGAGTCCGGCTGCGGAAAGTCCACCACCGGCCGCGCCATCCTCCAGCTCATCAAGCCCACCTCGGGCTCGGTGCGCTTCGAGGGGCGGGAGATCACCGGCCTCAAGCGCTCCGCGATGCAGCGGACGCGCCGCGACGCCGGCATGGTCTTCCAGGACCCGATGGCCTCCCTCAACCCCAAGCTGCCGGTGAACGACATCATCGCCGAGCCGCTGAAGGTACACGGCCGCTGGCGCAAGGGCGGCAAGGACCGGGTCGCCGAACTGCTCACGCTGGTCGGCCTGAGCCCCGAACACGGCAACCGCTACCCGCACGAGTTCTCCGGCGGACAGCGCCAGCGCATCGGCATCGCCCGCGCGCTGGCCCTGGAGCCGAAGCTGCTGGTGCTCGACGAGCCGGTCTCCGCGCTGGACGTGTCCGTGCAGGCGGGCGTCGTCAACCTGCTGGAGGACCTGCGGGACCGGTTGGGTCTGGCGTACGTGTTCATCGCCCACGACCTGTCGGTGGTGCGACACATCTCGGACCGGGTCGCCGTGATGTACCTGGGGAAGGTGGTGGAGACGGGCCCCCGCGAGGAGGTCTACGAGCGTCCCTCCCACCCCTACACCCAAGCCCTGTTGTCGGCCGCGCCGCTGGCCGACCCGAGGAAGGAGCGCGAGCGCAGGCGGACGGTGCTCACCGGCGACGTGCCGAGCCCGATAGACCCGCCGAGCGGTTGCCGCTTCCGGACCCGCTGCTGGAAGGCGCAGGAGATCTGCGCCACCGAGGAGCCGGCGTTGGTGGATCGGGGATCGGGCCACCCGGTCGCCTGCCACTTCGCGGAGGAGGACCGGAAGGTGATCTGAGCACCACCGTCACCCTCCCGTCCCTCGCGGGTCTCCCGCGTTCCGACGGCAGCGCATCGGGGCCCCGGACCGTCACGGTCCGGGGCTCCCGGTGTGTCCGGGGGCGGGGCCGTGCCGTCCGCCCCGGGGCCGTGTCCGGGCGACCCGGCACCGGGGCGACCGGGCCCGGGGGCGGAGGCGGGGCGCCCACCGGACCGGACGGCCCGGGTTGGGGTGGTGGTGTCCACTCCGGCGCGGCTCCGTGGTGGCGGCGCCCGGCGAATCGGCCGGGTCGGGAGAGGTCGGTCGGGTCGGGAAAGCCCGTCACTCCCGCGTGAGCCGTCACACCGCCGTCGTGTCCGGGCCGGCCGGGGGTCGAGTGGTGGTGTCCCGTCCCGGTGGAGTCCCCAGACGCGGCGGAGGGCCCGCGGGGCGCCCGCCAAGCGCCCGGAGCGCGTCCCGGGCGGCGGAACGTCCGGGACCTTCGTGACGGGCCTCCGACCCCGTCGGTGCCGGTCTCCCGTCACCCCGGGCGGGACCCCTCACCGAGCCGTGGCCCCGACAGCGGCGGGCCCCCGGCCGCGGGCGCGGCCGGGGGCCCGATGGGTCGGTCCCGGCGCGGGGCCGGACAGGGGTCTCAGTCGGCCCGGGGGCCCTTGTCGCCGTCGCCCGTCTCGTCGGCGTCCCCCTTGTCGAGGGAGGAGCCGTCGTCACCGGCGGTGCCCTCGGCGGCCCCGGTGTCGGCCGCCTCGGCACCGGCCTCGCCGGAGTCCGTGCCCTCCTCCGCCGAGTCGGCGTCCTTGGCCAGCCCCAGGGTCTCCACGAGCCACTTGTCGAACTCGATGGAGGCCCGCACCCAGCTCACCGTGCTGGAGATGAACTGGTCCAGCGCCACGCCCATGCCGATCAGCAGCTGCGCCTCACCGATCAGCCGGACGCTGCCGTCGTCGTGGGTGTGGGTGTACACCTTCGGCCACAGCGTGCGACGGTTCCAGTCGTTGACCGTCTCCAGCAGGCGCGCCTTGTCCTCGATGGTGTGCTGCCGGTCGTAGAAGGTGCGCACCGAGAAGATCCGCTGCTGCTTCTCGCCACGGAACATGAAGTACGTGCGGAACTGCTCCCAGGGGGCGACCAGGTCGCCCTCCTTGTCCACCACGTACTTCAGCTTCATCTGGTCCAGCAGGCGCTTGACCAGTTCCTGGTCCGGCAGGATCGGCCCCACCGGCTTTTTCGGCTGGCCCTGCTGCTGTCCCTGCTGGCCGGACTGGCCGGACTGGCCGGACTGCGGCGGGCGGCCACCGAAGTTCGGGATGGAGGACGGATCGACAGACACGGATGGGTCCCTTCGTACGCGGTGGCGTGAACTTCCATCCTTACGCATCGCCCTCAGGTTCCGGCAACCCGGAGACCGGCACCGTCCGGATCGACGTCCACCGTCACGGTGTCCCCGTCCCGCACCCCGCCCGCGAGGATCTCCCGCGCCAGGGGGTCGCCGACCGCCGTCTGCACCAGGCGGCGCAGCGGACGGGCCCCGTAGGCCGGGTCGTTCCCCTCGGTGGCCAGCCAGCGCAGCGCGGCGTCCGACACCTCCAGGAGGAGCCGCCGGTCCACCAGCCGCCGCTGCAGGGCGTCCAGCTGGAGCCGGGCGATGTGCCCCAGCTCGTCGCCGGTCAGCGACTCGAAGACCACCACGTCGTCCAGCCGGTTGAGGAACTCCGGGCGGAAGGTCGCCCGGACCACCGCCATCACCGCCGCGTGCTGCTGCTCCGCGCTCTCGGTCGGGTCCAGCAGATGCTGACTGCCGAGGTTGGAGGTGAGCACGAGGATGGTGTTGCGGAAGTCCACCGTCCGGCCCTGGCCGTCGGTCAGCCGACCGTCGTCGAGCACCTGCAACAGCACGTCGAAGACCTCGGGGTGCGCCTTCTCCACCTCGTCCAGCAACACCACCGTGTACGGGCGCCGCCGCACCGCCTCGGTGAGCTGGCCGCCCTCCTCGTACCCCACGTAACCGGGCGGGGCGCCCACCAGTCGGGACACCGAGTGCTTCTCGCCGTACTCGCTCATGTCGATGCGGACCATCGCCCGCTCGTCGTCGAAGAGGAAGTCGGCCAGCGCCTTCGCCAGCTCGGTCTTGCCGACACCGGTGGGACCCAGGAAGAGGAACGAACCGGTGGGCCGATCCGGGTCGGAGACCCCGGCCCGGCTGCGCCGCACCGCGTCGGAGACCGCCCGCACCGCCTCGCTCTGCCCGATCAGGCGGCGCCCCAGCTCCTGCTCCATCCGCAGCAGCTTCTCCGTCTCGCCCTCCAGCAGCCGGCCGGCGGGGATACCGGTCCAGGAGGCCACCACGTCCGCGATGTCGTCCGGGCCGACCTCCTCCTTCACCAGCTTGTCCGGGCCGGCGCCGTCGACCGACTGCTCGGCCTCCTCCGCCTCCGAGGCCTCGGCCAGCTCCCGCTCCAACGCCGGGATCTCGGCGTAGAGCAGTTTGGAGGCGGTCTCGAAGTCACCGTCGCGTTGGGCGCGCTCGGCCAGACCCCGCACCTCGTCCAGGCGCCCCTTGAGCTCACCGACCCGGTTCAGGCCGCTCTTCTCCTTCTCCCAGCGGGCGGTCAGGCCGCGCAGCTCCTCCTCGCGGTCGGCCAGCTCGCGGCGGATGCGCTCCAGCCGCTGCCGGGAGCCCTCGTCGGACTCGTTGGCCAGCGCCAGCTCCTCCATCCGCAGCCGGTCCACGCCGCGCTGCAGCTCGTCGATCTCCACCGGGGAGGAGTCGATCTCCATGCGCAGCCGGGAGGCGGCCTCGTCCACCAGGTCGATGGCCTTGTCGGGGAGGAAACGGGAGGTGATGTACCGGTCGGAGAGGGTCGCGGCGGCCACCAGGGCGCTGTCCGCGATCTGCACCTTGTGGTGGGCCTCGTAGCGGCCCTTGAGGCCGCGCAGGATGGCGATGGAGTCCTCGACGGTCGGCTCGGCGACCAGCACCTGCTGGAAGCGGCGCTCCAGCGCCGGGTCCTTCTCGATCCGCTCGCGGTACTCGTCCAGGGTGGTGGCGCCCACCATCCGCAGTTCGCCGCGGGCCAGCATCGGCTTGAGCATGTTGCCCGCGTCCATCGCGGAGTCGCCACCCGCGCCGGCGCCGACCACGGTGTGCAGCTCGTCGATGAAGGTGACGATCCGCCCCTCGCTCGCCTTGATCTCGGCCAGGACGGTCTTCAGCCGCTCCTCGAACTCGCCCCGGTACTTGGCGCCGGCGACCATGGCACCGAGATCGAGGGAGACCAGGCGCTTGTCGCGCAGCGACTCGGGCACGTCGCCCTTGACCATGCGCTGGGCCAGCCCCTCCACCACGGCGGTCTTGCCGACCCCCGGCTCGCCGATCAGCACCGGGTTGTTCTTGGTCCGGCGGGAGAGCACCTGCACGACGCGCCGGATCTCGTGGTCGCGGCCGATCACCGGGTCCAGCCGGCCCTCGCGGGCGGCGGCGGTCAGGTCGGTGCCGAACTTCTCCAGCGCCTTGTAGCTGCCCTCGGGATCCGGGGAGTCCACCCGACGGCCGCCCCGGGCGGCACGGAACGCCTCGTCCAGCGCCTCGTCCGTGGCGCCCTGGCGGCGCATCCGCTCGGCGGTGTCCCCGCCCCGGGCGGCCAGTGCGATCAACAGGTGCTCGGTGGAGACGTAGTCGTCGCCCAGCTCACCGGCGCGCTTGGAGGCGTCGGCGATGACCGCCAACAGCTCGCGGTTGGGCTGCGGCTTGGCGACGGAGGCTCCCTGCACGCTCGGCAGCGCGCCGAGCAACTGCTCGGCGTCGGAACGCAGCGCCGCCTGGTCCGCCTCGACGGCGGCCAACAGGTCGCGGATGTTCTCGTTGTCCTGCCCCTCCAGGAGAGCGAGCAGGAGGTGGGCGGGGGTGATGTCGGGGTGGCCGTCGGTCAGGGCGCGGTTGTTGGCCGCGCCGATCGCTTCCCGGCTCCTGTTGGTCAGCTCGGCGTTCACCTGGGGGCTCTCCTCCTCCGGCGTCCGGTCGGGTGGTGGGTGGCTCGTGGGACGGTCCGCGCACCGGACCGCCCGCTTCCGGGACGCCCGCTTCCGAAGCGCCCCCGACGGGCCGATCGACTGATGCCCCGACCATGCACAATGTTGAGTCTACTACGCTCAAGCGCGATTCCGCATGCGCGTCGGAACCCGTCACTCCCCGGGGCGGTGCCGGCCGGCGCCCGGCCGCCCCTGTCGGCGCCCCTCCGCGCGGCCCGTCGGACACCTTCCGGAGGGGAGCCGGGACCGGTGGCACCACCAGGGCCGCGCCGGGCGGGCGGGTGGTGCCGCCGGGGCACCAGGGCCGTTCGGGCCGCCACACCGGCCCTTCCCCGGCCGGCGAGGCCGCGCACTCCCCGTCGCCCGCGCCTCCTCCCGCGCCTTCCTGGCTTCTCTTCACGCCTTCGCACCCCTCCACTCCCTTTTCGCCCCGGCTTTTCACTCTTTCGGGCGATGACCGAGGAGTTCGGGGAGGCGCCCCGGGCACGAGCCCCACACTGGCCGCAGGAGCCGGGACACGACGCCTCACCGTCGGTCCCGTAATTCCCAGCGGGAACCGGCCGGTCCGCCGGCCGGTCCGGGGCGCCGTACCATTTCCGTCCCCACCCGGTACCGGACCCACGATGTCCCCGCACGGGCGGCCCGACCCGCCGGCCCCCGGGAGCCCGGCTCCCGCACCCCCGGAACACCCCACACACCCGATCCCCGCGAAGCGAGTTCCACCGATGCACCCCACCCCCCGGATGACGAACGCCCTCCACGCACTCGCCCGTCGGCACGGGTTCCTGGTCCGGGACCGGGCATGGGAGGAGGCGATGGTCGCCATGACGACCGCCGGCCCACCCCGGCACGACCCCGAGTGCGCCGACCTGATCAGCACCGTCATCGGCCAGGTGATGCGGCTGGGCGGCATGGACACCGATGTCGCCGTCCACCGGGAACTGCTGTTGCGGCGCGGCCCCGACGCCCCCTGCGTGCGGGCGGTGCCGGACGCCGTCTTCGCCGTGCGGGACTCACGGTTGTTCCGCGGGGCACCCCCGTGGCTGGAGGGTCGCGAGGTTCTGATGGTGGTGGACGCGGCGCTCCCGGGCGGCGAGGAGGAACAGTCGCTGCGGCGGCGGGCCTACGCCGAGGCCGGTATCCCGTTCCACCTGCTCATCGAGCGCGAGCGGGCCATGGTGTCGTTGTTCAGCCACCCGACCGTGCCCGTCGACGACCCCGGGGCACCCGGTCGGGCCTATACCCGGCTGCACACCGTCCCGACCGGGCGTCCGCTGCCCCTACCGGCCCCCTTCGGCTTCGACCTGGACACCACCGACCTGGGATGACCCACCCGGGGGTGGGTGGGACGGGGCCCGGCCGGGGCGGGCGCCGTCCGCTCGGGCCGGGGTGAGGGCTCGGGGTGGAGAGTGGGGGGTTTCGTGCCGGCGGCCGGGGTGCCGGGGTGCCGGGGTCAACCTTCCGCGCCTCGCGCACTCGTTCGGGTGGATATCGGCACTCGCGTCCCATCAACACCCCCGGTGCCGCCACACTGGTCGTCGTATCGGAGAGGGGGCACCATGACTGTCATGGCCGCCGACCACCGCGCGCAGACCCGGGACGAGGTCCTCGAAGAGGGCTTCCTGGCGCTCACCGTGCCCGAGGGCTTCAAGGCCGAGCTCATCGAGGGACAGATCGTCGTGACCCCACCCCCGGACGGCGACCACCAGGACGCGATCGAGCTCGTGGTGAGCCAGGTCTACGCCCGCTCGGCGACCCCGATGCAGCAGTCGGGGAACACCGGCCTGGTCCTCGGCTCGACCTCTCCGAACCGCGTCATCCCGGACATCACCTTCGCCCCGCGTGAGCTGCGGGTCTTCCGGGGAGCCCCGCCCTGGATGGACCCGACCGGCATCACCATGGTCACCGAGGTCACCAGCGGTCGCCCCGACCACGACCGCACCACCAAACGCCTCG
>NZ_JAJUWS010000015.1 GCF_021390475.1 Streptomyces sp. ST2-7A | reverse complement strand
CTTGATGGGGTAAGGCTCCCTGTAGACGACGGGGTTGATAGGCCGGAGATGGAAGCCCTGTGAGGGGTGGAGTTGACCGGTACTAATAAGCCGAGGGCTTGTCCTCAGGTGCTCGCGTCCACTGTGTGGTTCCCGGATAACAACCAGTTTCCGGTGGAACCAATGCTCAACTGAAAAGTGTGCTTGTTCGCCAGTTGCTGTTTTGGTTGGCCATCACGCATGTGATGGGTTATCCGAAAGAGTTTCGGTGGTCATGGCGAAGGGGAAACGCCCGGTTACATTCCGAACCCGGAAGCTAAGCCTTTCCGCGCCGATGGTACTGCATGGGGGACCGTGTGGGAGAGTAGGTCGCCGCCGAACAATCTGTGAGAGGAACCCCGGTTCCCGGCGTACAGCTGGGGCCGGGGTTTTTTGTTTTTCGTATGTGTGTGGCGTCACGTGGTCCAGTGAACCCGGAGAGAGGCTCCACGCACCATTCCATGACAGGAGTCATCTCTCATGTCCGATTCTTTTGGAAACGCTTCGGAGAAGCGGGGTACGGGCGACCGGGGCAGCAGCGGGTTCCGTGGGGACCGCCGGGCAAACGGCGGCGACTTCCGGGACCGTGGCGGTCGGAACGACCGCGACGATCGGCGTGACAGGCGCACCGAGCGTGGTGAGGACCGCGGAGGCGCGGATGTCGGTCGGGGCCGGGCCGAGCGCGACGACGAACGCAGGTCTCGATTCCGTGATGACCGGCGTGATGACAAGCCGGGTGGTTTCCGTCGTGATGAGGGTGAGCGGCGTTCGTTCTCCGGTGATCGTGACCGGGGTGGCCGCCCCCCCTACCGCAATGACCGGCGTGATGACCGCCCGGGTGGTTTCCGTCGTGATGACCGTGGTGGGGACCGTCCCGGTGGGTTCCGGCGTGACGACCGTCGTGATGACCGGCGTGATGATCGCCCGGGTGGTTTCCGTCGTGATGACCGTGGTGGGGACCGTCCCGGTGGTTTCCGGCGTGATGAGGGTGAGCGGCGTTCGTTCTCCGGTGATCGTGACCGGGGCGGCCGCCCCCCCTACCGTGACGACCGGCGTGATGATCGCCCGGGTGGTTTCCGTCGTGATGACCGTGGTGGGGACCGTCCCGGTGGTTTCCGTCGTGATGAGGGTGAGCGGCGTTCGTTCTCCGGTGATCGTGACCGGGGCGGCCGCCCCCCCTACCGTGACGACCGTCGTGATGACCGTGGTGGGGACCGTCCCGGTGGGTTCCGGCGTGACGACCGTCGTGATGACCGCCCGGGTGGTTTCCGGCGTGACGACCGTCGTGATGACCGCCCGGGTGGTTTCCGTCGTGATGACCGGCGTGATGACCGTCCCGGTGGTTTCCGGCGTGACGACCGTCGTGATGACCGGCGTGATGACCGTCCCGGTGGGTTCCGGCGTGACGACCGTGGTGGGGACCGTCCCGGTGGGTTCCGGCGTGACGACCGTCGTGATGACAAGCCGGGTGGGTTCCGGCGTGATGAGGGTGAGCGGCGTTCGTTCTCCGGTGATCGTGACCGGGGCGGCCGCCCCCCCTACCGCAATGACCGTCGCGATGACCGTGGCTTCGGGGGAGATCGTGCGGGTCGCGGCGGGTCCGGCGGCTACGGCCGTCGCGGTGAGGACGACCGCCGTGAGACGGGGCGCGATCGTGAGCCCGTGCGCCGGCTTCCGCTTCCCGATGACGTCACGGGGGAGGAAGTCGATCGGGAGGTGCGTCAGGAACTGATGAGTCTGCCCAAGACCCTCGCCGATGACGTCGCCCGGAACCTGGTCATGGTGGCCCGCCTACTGGACGAGGACCCCGAGACCGCCTACGGCTATTCACGGGTGGCCCTGCGCCTGGCGTCGAGGGTGGCCGCGGTGCGGGAGGCCGCCGGGTTCGCCTCCTACGCCGTCGCCAAGTACGCCGAGGCCCTGGCGGAGTTCCGAGCCGCCCGTCGGATGACGGGATCGCCGCACCTGTGGCCGGTGATGGCCGACTGTGAGCGGGGTCTGGGGCGTCCGGAGCGTGCCCTGGCCATGGCCGGTGAGCCGGAGGTCGGGAAGCTGGACAAGGAAGGCCAGGTGGAGATGCGCCTGGTGGCCGCCGGTGCCCGTCGGGACATGGGCCAGGACGAGGCCGCGGTCGTGACCCTGCAGAGCCCCGAACTGGCTTCCCGCACCGTGCAGCCGTGGGCGGCCCGACTCCGTTACGCCTACGCCGACGCGCTGTTGGCCGTGGGGCGTGAGGAGGAGGCCCGGGAGTGGTTCGCCAAGGCAGTGGAAGCCGACCAGAACGGCGTCACCGATGCCTCGGACCGACTCGCGGAGCTGGACGGCGTGGAGTTCACGGACGCACTGGACCCCGAGGCCGAGGAATCGGATGTGATCGGGGCCGAGGACCGGGCCGAGGACGTGCGGGCCGAAACCGGGTCGGCGGATCTCCGCGCGCGTCCGGAGCGGCAGCGCTCCCTCGCGGACGAGGCGGAGGACACCCCGGGACCGTCCCCGGCCGAGGACGGTGACCTCCTCGACGCACCGGATGGGCCGCGGGAGCCGAACGCCACGGAAGAGCTGGATGACCTCACCGACGAGCCCGACTACCGGGACGCCGCTTCGGAGTTTTCCGAGTCCTCCGAGCGGACCGACGGCTTCCGGGAGACCGGCCGGGAGTGACCCGCCGGTGGGAGAGTCCTTCCCCGGAGGGGAATCGCCTTCCACGCGTGACGACGGCCCCGGGGCGAAACCATCACGGTTTCGCCCCGGGGCCCTTTTCGTTCGGGGCCGGGAGCCCTCGGTCCTCGTCCCACAGTGGGCGCAGGACCAGGCCGGTGGCGGGCTTCGGCCCGAAGGAGGTGGACTTGCGGGGCATGGTGATGCCCTGTTCCGCGAGTTCCCGAACGGTTCGCTCGGTCACCGGCCGCATGAGTACCGCGGTGCCCCCGGCACGGGCCGCCGCTTCCAGGGCGCCGCCCGGGTCGTGGAGATACCGGATCCCCTCGGCGGAATCCGGTACCTCCCAGACCACCGGGAGCAGCACCCCGTGCAGCACGGTGGCGTCCAATAGCCGCCACGTCTCGGGCCGGTCCGTCGGAATCCGGGCGGCAAGCAGGTCTGGCGAGGGCTGGTCCAGCAGGTGTGCCGCCGGTTCCCCCGCGCCTTCCTCCGTCGCCCGGCCGTCGGTCAGCAGGAAGGCCGGACCCGGGGCGTCCCGCAGCAGGGCCGTCGCCTCCTTCAGTGGCAGTGCCGGTCCCACGCGGAAGGCGTTCCCCGCCAGGGCGAGCGCCCGCTCGAGGGGGAGGCCGGGCAGCACGCGGTGGATCGCCCGCACCTCCGGGGGGTGGCGGGTGGAGTCCACCAGGAGCACCAACCCCCGTCTCCGGGGAGACTCCCCGTCGGGTTCGGCGGGACGGGGTGCCTCGTCCCGCAGTCGGCGGTAGGCGGCCCAGCGGTGGTGGCCGTCGGCGATCAGGGCCCGACAGCGCGAGAGGTCGGCGACGATCCGGGCGTGATCGGCGGGATCGGTGAGTGCCCACAGGCGGTGCCGCAGGCCGTCGTCGGTGCGGATGTCCGTCAGCGGGGGACCGGCCACCGTCCGGTCGATGACGGCTGCCGTGGGGCCGCCCGGGGCGTCGGGACCGGGTTCACCGGAGTAGGTCAGCAGCAGGGGTTCCAGGTGGGCCTCGGTGGCCCGCAGCAGGGCGGCTCGTTCGGCGACCACGTCGGGCATGACGTCCTCGTGCGGGAGCACCACCCCGGCCTCCGGGTCGGTGACCGGTACGGTGGCGATCACCCCGCGCTGTGATAGACCGTTCCCCCGTTGTTCGTACAGGTAGAGCGCGGGCTCGGGATCCCGGGTGAGGACGCCGTCGAGCAACCACGCCCGCAGGGTGACGCGGGCCCGGGCGTGGCCGTCCTCCTCCCCGTTCGCCGGCAGCGTGAGGTGGACGATGTTGTGCGGGTCGGAGGACCGGAGCTCGCGCAGGCCGTCGGGGCGCGCCACGACGTCGTAGGGAGGGGAGGTCACGGCCGCCAACCCGCCCACCCGGGCCGGTACGTAGCGGAGGGCACGGAACGGAGCCGGTTGGAGACCGTCGATACGCATTCCCGCATGGTATGTCCGCCCCCGGCCGGTCCCACAGGGGGGACGCCGGGGCATCGGCGGATCGGGTGCGCGATGATCGGAAACGATCGTGATCGGGGTCCGCGGGGTCCGCGGGGTCCGGTGCCGGGCCCGTCGCCCGGTCCGGCGACGGATGATCGGGGAATGGAGTGGATACGGTGACGCGGGACGACGCGAGTCGGGGCACGGAAGAGGGAACGACCGGGGGTGGGGGGACGGGGGAGGGTTCGACCCCCCGGCCCCTGGCCGGCAGCGGGGTGCCCCTGTACCGGGCGTACGACACGGCCCTGTTGGACCTGGACGGGGTCGTTTACACGGGTGGCGAGGCGGTGCCGCACGCGGTGGAGGCGTTGGCGGTGGCCCGCGCCGAGGGGATGGCGTCGGCCTACGTCACCAACAACGCCTCCCGTACCCCCGCGACCGTGGCCGAGCACCTCACCCGGCTGGGGGTGGCCGCGGATCCGGAGGAGGTGGTCACCTCCGCCCAGGCGGTGGCCCGACTGATCGCGGAGGCGGTGCCGGCGGGTGCCCGGGTGCTGTGTGCCGGTGGCGAGGGGTTGCGGGTGGCGCTGCGCGAGCGCGGTCTGCTGCCGGTGGAGTCGGCGGACGAGGATCCCGCGGCTGTGGTCCAGGGGTACGGCGGTCCCGAGATGCCCTGGGGACGCCTGGTGGAGGCGGCGCTCGCCGTCAACCGGGGGGTGCCGTGGTTCGCCTCCAACCTGGACGCCACGATCCCCACCCCGCGCGGTGTGGCGCCGGGCAACGGGGCGGCGGTGGAGGTGGTGCGGATCGCGTCCGGTGGGATCCGGCGGCCCACGGCGGCGGGTAAGCCGCTACCGCCGATGCATCGGGAGACGATCCTGCGCACCGGGGCCCGCCGGCCACTGGTGGTGGGCGATCGGCTGGACACCGACATCGAGGGAGCGTGGCGCGGCGGGGTGGACTCGTTGCTGGTGATGACGGGGGTGACCGATGCCGCGCGGCTGGTGACGGCGGCCCCGGAACACCGTCCGACGTACATCGCGGCGGACCTGAGGGGCCTGCTGGTGCCCCATCCGGCGGTGGGGATCACCTCGGACGGGACCGCCGAGTGCGGGGCGTGGCGATCCCGGGTCCGGGAGGGACGCCCGGTGCTGGAGCGGGTTCCGGAGGTCCCGGACGGGGAGGCCGGGACGGACCGCTGGGACGGGCTGCGGGCCCTGTGCGCGGCGGTGTGGGCGGTGGCCGACGTGGCGCCCGGGCCGGTGGCGGACGGGGCGGTGACGTCCTCGGTGACGGAGGCGCTCGAGCGGCTGGGATTCGCACCGGCCCCCGGGGCGAGCCGGTCCTGAGTCCGGTGCCGGCACGCCCGCCTCCGGGCGTCCGGGGGCGGGCGGGGGCGGGCGCGACGGTGTGCGGAGTGGCCCGGTGCCCCGGATGCCGCGTTCCCCGTCGGGAACCGACGACCCGGTTCGCGCCGGGGAACGGCCGTCCCGGATCAGTCCGTTTCCGACGTTCCGCCGGCCATGGCGGCGGCCAGCAGGTCGTCCTCGGAGGCGCCTCGGCGCCAGTAGCCGGTGAAGGTGATCCGGGAGCGGTCCACCCCGCGCTCGTTGACGAGGTGACGACGCTGTTCGCGGACCGCGGCCGCCTCACCGGCGATCCAGGCGTAGGGGCGACCGGGGGGCGGCGTCAGGCCGCGCAGGGCCTCCGTCAGGGTCGCGGCGCCGCTCTCGACCCGGACCCCGGGGTGTGCCGGATCGGGTGTGGGGCGGTCGGCCGCCAGACGGCGGATGTCGGCGTCGGCCCGGGTGGGCAGCGGTTGCAGGTCGGCCGCCCGGTGGAGGTCGAGCAGGACCACGGTGGGCATTCCGGCGGGCAGCCAGGCCAGAATTCCGGCGATGGCGGGCAGCGCCGTCTCGTCGCCGGTGAGCAGCACCCGGTCGGTGTCGGAAGGCGGCCGGAAGTCCACCCCGGCGTTGTCCTCGAGCAGCGGCCCGAGCAGCACGGCGGGGTCGCCGGGGCGGGCGTCCCGGGCCCATCGGGCGGCCGGCCCGGGGGAGTGGTGCAGAGCGAAGTCGATGTCCAGTTCACCGGCGTCGCGGCGTTGTTCGCGGACGGTGTAGGAGCGCATCACCGCGCGTTCGGAGGGGTCCATGTCGCGCCAGCGGAGGTACCAGGAGACATCGGTGGTCCGGGGGACCAGGGGCTCGTCGCGACCGGGGGCCGGGATGAAAAGCTTGAGGCGTTGGTCCCGTCCCCCGCAGGCGAAGTCGGCCAGCCGGGAACCGGCCAGGGTGACCCGGACGAAACCGGGCCCGGGCTCCCGGGTCCGAACGACGCGGGTGTCGAAGAAGTCGAAGGGGTCTTCGGCCATGGTCTCCGTCCTTCGTGGGGGTCGGCCGGCGCCGGTGGACGGGGCCGGCCGACCCGATGGGGCGGGAGGGCGACGTGTCAGGCGACGCGGTCGGCGTCGCGGATGGCCTCGGCGAGGGCCTCGAGGATCGGGGCGAAGCCGGCGTGCGAGTAGCGGGGCTCGGTGGTCCAGTAGGCGATCTGGTCCGCCTTCACGGCGGGCAGCTGCGCCCAGGTGGGCTTGTCGGCCAGGTCCTCGGCCCGCATGACGCCGGTGCGGCCGTCCAGCAGGATGATGTCGGCGTCGTAGCGGTCGGCGTTCTCCCAGCTCAGCTCCTCGAAGAAGCCGGCCGGGGCCTCGTCCGGGACCACCATCTCCACGCCGAGCTCGGCGAAGTAGGACAGGTCGGGGGAGGCCTTGGGGTCGGAGACGTAGAACAGGTCGGCGGAACCGGAAGCGGCCATCACGCGGATGCCCGGGTTGTCCTCGACGGCCTGCCGCAGCTCCTCGGCGGCTGCCTCGAAGCGCTCCTTGTCCTCGGTCACCGTGTCGGCCGACAGGTCACCGCCCAGGGCCTCGGCCAGTTCGGCGTGACGGTCGATGGCCTCGACGACGGTGCTGGGGGAGGCGACGGACAGACCGATACCGGGGGCCAGGCTCTCGATCTTCTCGGCGCTGTCGTCCGGGACGTACCACAGGGCGTCCTCGACGAACATCGTGGAGACCAGCAGGTCCGGTTCCAGGGCGGCGTAGGCGTCGAGGTTGAACTCGCCCCAGGCGCTGCCCACCGACTCCAGTTCGTTCACCGGCAGGTCGCCGGCCTGGATGTCCGGCTCGCCGTCGGGGCCCACCAGGGGGCCGAAGACGGCGTCCACCGTCACGCCGTAGTCGTGGAGGGCCGCGGCGGCACCGACGAAGGCGACCACCGTCTCGGGACGGCTGTCCAGCTCCACCGTCACGCCGCGGTCGTCGGTGAAGCTCCAGGCCCCCTCGGACGCCTCGGCCTTCTCCTCGGAGGCCGGGTCCCCGCCCGATGCCCGGTCGTCGTTCCCCTCGGCGCAGGCGGTCAGGAGGGCGCCGGCGCACAGGACGCCGATGGCGGCCGGCAGGGAACGGCGGACGAGGGCGGTGCGGGGCAGCGCCGAGCGGGCTCTGACGGAAGTCTTCACGAGAGGTACCTTGTTCTCCGGGGTCGTACAGAATGTCCGGGGCGACGCCTGAACGTGCCCCGTGGCCGAACACGCGAACGGTCCGGATGGAGGTTAGGCTAACCTAAGCGCGTGTTCGAGCAAGCCCCACCCCGGGACCGACGATGACCGCGCGCTCCCCGGCCGGTCCCACCGGCGCCTTCGGCCCGTTCGCCGGAGCCCCGGTCGACGAGGTCCCCCGCCCCGACGGGATCACCGCCACGCCCCCCGGGGTCGGCGGGGACGACACCCCTCCCGGCGACCGGTCGCCGCGCCCGGGCCGTGGCGGCCGTCGGGCGGTGGGTCTGCTGCTCTCGGTGCTGCTGCTCGCCGTCGTGGCCGCCGCGAGTGTGGCCCTCGGCGCCCGCGCCATCCCGTTGGACCAGGTCTGGGACGCCGTGGCGGGCGGCACCGCCCCCACCGGGGCGACCGTGGAGACGCCCGACGGACTCGAGGGCACCGAGGAGGGTGCCGCCGTCGAGGACGGGCTCGGTGACACCGCCACCATCGTCCTGGAGATGCGGGTGCCCCGCACCCTGCTCGGTCTGCTGGTCGGGGCGGCGCTCGGCCTGGCCGGCGCGGTGATGCAGGCGCTCACCCGCAACCCCCTGGCCGAACCCGGCATCCTCGGCGTCAACGCCGGCGCCGCGGCGGCCGTGGTCTCGGCCATCTCCTTCCTCGGCGTCACCACGATCAGGGGATGGATCTGGTTCGCCTTCCTCGGCGCGGCGGTGGTCTCGGTGATGGTCTACGCGCTGGGCGGGAGCCGGGCCACGACCCCGGTGCGACTCGCCCTCGCCGGTACGGCGATCACCGCCGCGCTGTACGGCTACGTCAACGCCGTGGTGCTGCTGGACACCGCCGCGCTGGACCGGATGCGGTTCTGGACCGTGGGGTCCCTGGCCTCCGCCCGCATGGAGACGGTGTGGGAGATCCTCCCGTTCGTCGGAGCGGGCTGCGTGATCGCGCTCTTCCTCGCCCGCCCGCTCAACGCGCTGGCGCTGGGCGAGGACACCGCCCGCGCGCTGGGCACCCGAGTGCCCGGCACCCGCATCGGTTCGATGGTGGTGATCACGCTGCTGTGCGGCGCGGCCACCGCGGCCTGCGGTCCGATCGTCTTCGTCGGCCTGATGATCCCGCACCTGGTGCGGTCCATCACCGGTCCCGACATGCGCTGGATCCTGCCCTACTCGGCGGTCCTGGCGCCCGTGTTGCTGCTGGGCGCCGACATCCTGGGCCGCCTGCTCGCCCGACCGGGTGAGCTGCAGGTGGGCATCGTCACGGCCCTGATCGGCGGCCCGGTCTTCATCCATCTCGTGCGTCGTCGGAGGATGGCCCAACTGTGAGCACGATCCCCGGCGTCCCCCGTTCGACGACCGACCGCGTCGACGGGTTCGCGGACGGCACCGACCGTGTGGACGAGCCCCCCGTCGATGCCCACCGGCCGGGGACGCGCTCCCGCGGCCCGGTGCTGCGCGGCCCCCTGGGCCTGTCGCTGCGGGTGCACCCGCGCGGTGCCCTCGTACTGCCCGCGATCCTCCTCACCGCGCTCGGCACGGCGGTGGTCCTGGTCGGTACGGGCGACTACCCGCTGACCCCCGCGGAGGTGATCGACGTCCTCCTCGGCGGCGGCACACCGGGACAACGATTCGTCATCCACGAACTCCGCCTGCCCCGCGCCCTGCTGGCACTGTTGGTCGGGCTGGCGCTCGGGCTGGCCGGCGCGGTCTTCCAGGCGGTCTCCCGCAACCCGCTGGGCAGTCCCGACATCATCGGCTTCACCCAGGGCGCGGGGGTCGGGGCGCTCACCGTCATCGTCGTCTTCGGCGGTGACGCCGGCGCGGTCTCCCTCGGCGCCGTGGCGGGCGGATTGCTGACCGGCGTGCTGGTCTACCTGCTGGCCTGGCGGCGGGGAATCCACGGTTACCGCCTGGTGCTGGTGGGCATCGGCGCCGCCGCGATCCTCACCGCCGTCAACGGCTACCTCATGACCCGCGCCGACATCGTCGACGCCGCCCGGGCGGTGCTGTGGATCACCGGCTCGCTCAACGGGCGGGGCTGGGCGCAACTGTGGCCGTTGCTGATCGCCTGCGCGGTGCTGGTGCCGCTGATCCTCTCCCGGGGCCGACGGCTGACGCTGCTGGAGATGGGCGACGACTCGGCCTCCTCCCTGGGCGTCCGTCCGGAGAGCACCCGCCTGGTGGTCCTGGTCGGTGCGGTGCTGCTGACCGCCGTGGCCACCGCCGCGGCCGGACCGATCGCCTTCGTGGCGCTCACCGCCCCGCAACTGGCCCGCCGGCTCACCCGGACCCCCGGCCCGAACCTGCTGCCCGCCGCCGCCATGGGCGCGCTGGTGTTGTGCGCGGCGGACCTCGTCGCCCAGGCGGCCTTCGGCGATCGGCAACTCCCGGTGGGCGCGGTGACCGGCATCCTGGGCGGCGGCTACCTGTTGTGGCTGTTGGCCGTCGAGCGCCGGTCGGGTCGGCTGTGACCCCGCGCCCGGCACCGCCGGCCACCCTTCCCGAGGGGCCCGGCCCCACTCGTTCCGCACCCGATTCCCCGCACGCCAGGAGTACGGCCATGTCCGTCAGGTCCGCCCCGTCCGGCACGTCCGCCGTCCCCGACGCCCTCTCCGGCGGCTCCCGCCTCGCCACCGAGGAGGTGACCCTGGCCTACGACCGCCGGGTCATCGCCGAGGACCTGACCGTCGCCATCCCCGACCGGTCCTTCACGGTGATCGTCGGCCCCAACGCCTGCGGCAAGTCCACCCTGCTGCGGGCGCTCTCCCGGCTGCTGCGCCCCACGGCCGGCCGTGTGCTGCTGGACGGCGCGGCCATCGACCGCCTGCCCGCCCGGGGACTCGCCCGGATCCTGGGCCTGCTGCCCCAGACGCCGGTGGCGCCCGACGGCATCACCGTCGCCGACCTCGTGGGGCGGGGCCGCTACCCCCACCAGGGGGTGCTGAGGCAGTGGTCGCGGGAGGACGAGCGGATCACGGTCGGGGCGATGGCCGCCACCGGCGTGGACGCCCTGGCCGACCGGTACGTCGACGAACTCTCCGGGGGGCAGCGCCAACGGGTGTGGATCGCCATGGCCCTGGCCCAGCAGACCCCGCTGCTCCTGCTCGACGAGCCCACCACCTACCTGGACATCGCGCACCAGGTCGAGGTGCTCGACCTGTGCGCCCGCCTGCACGAGGAGGAGGGCCGGACCCTGGTGGCGGTGCTGCACGACCTGAACCACGCCGCCCGCTACGCCACCCACCTGATCGCCATGCGCGAGGGGCGGGTGGTCGCCGCCGGGCCGCCCGGGGAGATCGTCACCGCGGAGCTGGTGGAGGAGGTCTTCGGGCTGCCCTGCCGGGTGATCACCGATCCGGAGAGCGGCACGCCGTTGGTGGTTCCGGCGGCCCGGGCGCGGGGAGCGGCGTCCGGGCGGTAGCGTCGGTCCCATGGATCACACGCCACCCACCGGCCCCCGCCCCGGGGGCGGGGGGAACGTTCCGGGTCCGGAGGGTTCCCCCATCGGGGGCGCCACCGGGTCCGGAGGGGCCCCGGTGTCCGCGACGGTCGGAACGGGGCGGTCCGGGAGTGCCGGGCCCGCCGGGACGCCGTCGGTCGAGCCCGCCGGCCCGGACACCGCCGACGGCGCGGGAACCCCGTCCGCGCCCGCCCACGCGGACGGCGCCGCGGAGGGGCCGGCGCCGGACATTCCGGGGGAGGCGGTTCCGGAGCCGCTGGGCACCCCACTCGAACCCACCGGCCACCCGGCGGTCGACTCCCTGGTGGAGCGGCTGCGGGAGGTCGACCGCCTGGTCGTGACCGCGCACCCGGCGGTGTACGAAGATGTCCACCGCGGTCTCGACGGGATCCTGGCCGCCCTCGACCGACCCGCCGGTCCCCGGCCGCCGGGTGCCCCCACCGACACCGGGAGCTGAACGATCCGTGGCAGCAGCCACCCGCCCCCGCCTCAGCCGGCTCGACGCGGAACTGGTCCGCCGTCGACTGGCCCGCTCCCGCGAGCACGCGCAGTCGCTCATCGCGGCCGGCCGCGTCAGGGTGGACGGCGCCCCCGCGACCAAACCCGCCACCCGGGTGGCGGTCAGCGCCGCCCTGGTGGTGCGGGAGGACGCGGACGACCCCGACTACGTCTCGCGCGGTGGGCACAAGCTCGCCGGCGCGCTGGCCGTCTTCGGCCCCCTGGGCCTGGAGGTGGCCGGTCGCCGTGCCCTGGACGCCGGCGCGTCCACCGGTGGCTTCACGGACGTCCTGTTGCGCGCCGGCGCGGCCCGGGTGCTGGCGGTGGACGTCGGGTACGGACAGCTCGCCTGGTCCCTGCGGGCCGATGAGCGGGTGGAGGTCCACGATCGGACCAACGTGCGGGAGCTGACCCCGGAGATCATCGGCGGGGAACCGGTGGACCTGATCACCGGTGACCTGTCGTTCATCCCGCTGGGTCTGGTGCTGCCGGCCCTGGTCGGCTGCGCGGCGTCCGACGCCGATCTGCTCCTGATGGTCAAACCCCAGTTCGAAGTGGGTAGGGATCGGCTGGGCAGCGGTGGGGTGGTCCGGGACCCGGCGCTGCGGGCCGACGCGGTCCTCGGCGTCGCCCGACGCGCGCGGGAGCTGGGACTGGGCACACTCGGGGTGACCGCCAGCCCGTTGCCGGGACCCTCCGGCAACGTCGAGTACTTTCTGTGGTTGCGGGCCGGGGCACCCGATCCGGACCCGAGCGATGTCGAGCGAGCCGTGACGGAGGGCCCCCGGTGAGCAGCAGCGACGACCGACCCGAACGACCCGAACGGGACGGAGGGACCGCATCGGAACCCCGCGCCGGACTGCCTCCGGCGGAGGGGGAGGCCGACCGCACCGTCCTGCTCCTCGCCCACACCGGCCGCCCGGCCGCCATCCGCAGCGCCGAACTGGTGGTGCGCGGACTGCTGGCCCACCGGATGGGTGTGCGGGTGCTGGTGGAGGAGGCCGAGGATCTGCCGCTGCCCACCGAGGTCGCGCGGGTGGAGAACGGCCCCGGCGTCGCGGAGGGATGCGAACTGCTGGTGGTGCTCGGGGGCGACGGCACACTGTTGCGCGGGGCCGAGTTCTCCCGCGCCTCGGGGGTGCCCATGCTGGGGGTGAACCTGGGGCGGGTGGGCTTCCTCGCCGAGGCCGAGCGCGACGACCTCGACCAGGTGGTGGACCGGGTGGTGCGCCGCGACTACACGGTCGAGGAGCGGATGACCCTCGATGTCGTGGTCTACAACGACGGCACCGCCTGCGTCCCGGCGCACGTGGACTGGGCGCTGAACGAGGCGTCGGTGGAGAAGGCCGCCCGCGAACGCCTGCTCGAGGTCGTCACCGAGGTGGACGGTCGGCCGGTGTCCCGCTTCGGCTGCGACGGCGTGGTCTGTGCCACCCCCACCGGATCCACCGCCTACGCCTTCTCCGCCGGCGGGCCGGTGGTGTGGCCGGAGGTGGAGGCCCTGCTGATGGTGCCGATCAGCGCCCACGCGCTGTTCGCCAAACCGCTGGTCACCGCCCCGCACTCGGTGCTGGCGGTGGAGGTGCAGCCGAACACGTCGCACGGGGTGCTGTGGTGCGACGGCCGGCGCAGCGTGGAACTGCCGGCCGGCGCGCGGGTGGAGGTGCGACGCGGGGCGGTGCCGGTACGTCTGGCCCGTCTGCACCGGGCTCCCTTCACCGATCGCCTGGTCGCCAAATTCGCGCTTCCGGTGGCCGGCTGGCGGGGGGGACCGCGCTGAACGGAGGGCGGGGCCCGGGCCGACGAATCGTCGCCGCGGGCCTTGCGCCCCACGTCCCATCCCGGCTCACTCGGCCCACCAGATCGCGGCGTTGAGGGCGGTGGCGTAGCCCACCCACAGCAGATAGGGGATCAGGAGCCCGGCCGCCGGACGGTGGATTCGGGCGAACAGTGTCACGGTCACCACGATCGCGCCGAGCATCAGCACGATGTCCACCAGGGCGAGACCGTACTCCTCGGCACCGAAGAACAGCGGCGTCCAGGCGAGGTTGAGGGCCAGTTGGACACCCCACCACACCAGCGCGGTGCGCGCCGACCCGCCCGCTCGACGCCACACCAGCCACGCGGAGACGCCGATCAGGCCGTAGAGCACCGTCCACACCGGTCCGAACAGCCAGGAGGGCGGAGCCCACGCCGGGCGGTCCAGCGCGCCGTACGTGTCACCGGCGTCGGCGCTCGCCATCGAGCCGAGGGCGGCCACGAGGTAGCACAGCCCCACGAACACCACCAGCGAGGGCCAGGAACGCCACCACGGGGACGCGGAGCGGGTCTCGATCGTTCCATCGGTCGTCATGCCGATCTCCGTTCTCCCCGGTACCGGGGTGGCGCACGGGGAGCGGGCCGTCGCCCGTCTCCCGGAGCGGAACCTCAGAAGGCGAACCGTCGGGGGGTGTGCTGGAGGCTGATCCAGTGATCGGTGGTGAACTCCTCCAGCGCCCAGTCGCCGCCGAAGCGCCCCAATCCGGAATCCTTCTCGCCACCGAAGGCGGTGTTCGCCTGGTCGTTCACCGTCTGGTCGTTGACGTGTGTCATCCCGGCGTCCACCCGCAGCGCGAATCGGGTGCCGCGCTCGGCGTCACCGCTGAACACGGCGCTGGACAGGCCGTAGTCGGTGCCGTTGGCCAACTCCAGCGCGTGCTCCTCGTCGCGGGCCCGCAGGATCGTCGCCACCGGCCCGAAGACCTCCTCCACGGCGCTCGGGGCGTCCGGTTCGGCGAGCAGCACGTGCGGGGGGAGCGACAGGCCGGTCGGCCCCCCGGGGTCCCCGCCGAGCAGCAGCTTCGCCCCGGCCCCCACCGACCGTTCCACGATGTCGCGCACCCCGTCCACCTGACTTTCGTTGATCAGCGGCCCGATCCGGGTTTCGGGATCGGAGGGGTCGCCGGTGCGCAACGCGCGCACCCGTTCGACGAACAGGTCCACGAACCCGTCGTGGAGCGAGTCATCCACGACGATCCGGTTGGTGCGGATGCAGATCTGCCCCTGGTGGAAGAAGGAACCGAAGACCGCGGCCTCGACGGCGCGCGGCAGGTCGGCGTCGTCCAGCACCACCAGGGGGGCGTTGCCGCCCAGCTCCAGGGCGAGCTTCTTCAGCCCCGCCTTGCGCGCGATGCCCCGTCCCACGGGGGTCGAGCCGGTGAAGGAGACCAGCCGGGGGATCGGGTGTTCCACCAGCGGGTCGCCGACCTCGCTGCCCGGTGCCACGACCACGCTCAGCAGCCCCGCCGGTAGCCCCGCCTCCTCCAGCAGCAGGGCGGGCAGCAGGCCGCCGGTGACGGGGGTGTCACCGGCCGGCTTGAGCACCACGGCGTTGCCCAGGGCCAGCGCCGGGGCCACCGAGCGGCAGCTCAGGTGGAGCGGCCAGTTCCACGGGCTGATCACCAGCACCACGCCCAGCGGCTTGCGGTACACCCGGCTCTCCTTGCCGGGGATGTCGGCGGGCAGGATCCGTCCCGCCACCCGGTGGGGGAGCGAGGCCGCCTCGGTGAAGTCGGCGACGGTCGCCGCCCACTCGGCCTTCGCCTTGGCGACGGTGCTGCCGCTCTCGCGGACCAGCCAGCGGACGATCTCCTCGCGGCGGCGGTGCAGCACCTCCACCATGCGGCTCATCACCGCCGCCCGTTCGCGGGGCAGCCGACCGGCCCAGTCGCGTTGTGCCGGGCGGGCGGCGTCCAGCGCCTCCTCGGCGTCGCCCATGGTCGCCTGCGGGATCTCCACGAGGGTCTCGCCGGACCACGGGTCGCGGTCGGCACGCGCTTCCCCTCCGCTTCCGGTGCGACGGGTGCCGGCGAGGGGGAGGGTGGTGAAGTCCTCGTACGGTGCGGGCGCGTCGGTCATGGAACGTCCTTCCGAGGGGCGTGGGCCGGGCCGGTGGCGGCCGGTCCCGCCGTGGAACGGGTCCGGACCCCGGAGCGGGGTACCCGATCGGCCGGGGGCGGCGGGCGAACCCGACCGGCCGGGACCATCTCTACCCGAACTTTCCCGGACATACCGGTATTCATGGGTGCTCACCACCCGTCGCGTCGGACGGGAGCGGTCGGGCCGCGCGGTGGTTCCCGCCGGGCCGGTCGCGATTCCCGGCACACCGGTCGGGGACGCGCGTCGCATCGGGGGACCCGGACCTCGTATGGTCGTACCCGTGTTGGAGGAAATGCGGATCAAGGACCTCGGCGTGATCGACGACGCCGTGGTCGAGCTGTCCACCGGCTTCACCGCGGTGACCGGTGAGACGGGGGCGGGCAAGACCATGGTCGTGACCAGCCTCGGTCTGCTGCTCGGAGGTCGGGCCGACGCCGGTCTGGTGCGGGTGGGGGCCGCCGGTGCCCTGGTCGAGGGGCGGATCGCGCTGTCCGCGGACGCCCCCGCCGCCCGGCGGGCCGCCGACGCCGGGGCCGACCTCGAGGAGGGCGCACTGCTGGTCAGCCGCACCGTCTCCGCCGAGGGCCGGTCCCGCGCCCACCTGGGCGGTCGAACGGTCCCCGCCGCCCTCCTCGCCGAACTCGGCGAGGAGCTGGTGGCCGTTCACGGCCAGACCGATCAGCAGGGGTTGCTGCGTCCGGCCCGGCAGCGCGAGGCGCTGGACCGGTACGCGGGGGAGTCGGTCGCCGTCCCGCTCGAGGCCTATCGGTGCACCTACCGGCGACTGCGCGAGATCTCCGCACTGCTCGTCGAGCTGACCGAGCGGGCCCGTGAGCGGGCCCGCGAGGCCGACCTGTTGCGTCTCGGCCTGGAGGAGATCGCCGCCGCCGGGCCCCGGCCCGGCGAGGACGCCGAACTGAACGCCGAGGCGGGCCGGCTGGGACATGCCGACGCCCTGGCCACCGCCTCCACCACCGCCCACGGCGTGCTGGCCGGTGACCCGACCGACCCCGAGGGCGTGGACGCAACCACCCTGGTCGCCGAGGCGCACCGCGCGCTGGAGGCGGTCCGCGCCCATGATCCCGTGCTGGGCGGCCTGGCCGACCGACTCGGCGAGGTGGGCATCCTGCTGGCGGACGTCGCCCAGGATCTCGCCGGGTACGCCGACGGTCTCGACGCCGATCCCCTGCGCCTGGCCGCGGTGGAGGAACGACGGGCCGTCCTGGGCCGGCTCACCCGCAAGTACGGGGAGGATCTCGACGCGGTGCTCGGCTGGGCGGAGGCGGGGACGGCCCGGCTCGCCGAACTGGAGGGCGACGACGAGCGGATCGAAGGTCTGACGGGCGAGCGCGACGAACTCCGCCGCGACCTGGCTCACCTGGCGCACACCCTCACCGCCGCCCGGGCCGAGGCGGCCAAGCGGTTCGGGGATGCGGTCACCGACGAACTGACCCAACTCGCCATGCCGCACGCCCGGGTGTCGGTGGATCTGCGCCCCCTGGAGGCGGTGGAGGGCGAGGAGAGCGTCGAACTCGACGGTCGCGCCGTGGGGTGCGGCCCGCACGGGGTCGACGAGGTGGAATTGCTGCTCGCCCCACACCCCGGGGCCCGCCCCCGGCCGATCGCCAAGGGAGCCTCCGGTGGTGAGCTCTCCCGGGTGATGCTCGCCATCGAGGTGGTCTTCGCCGGTACCACCCCGGTGCCGACCTACCTCTTCGACGAGGTGGACGCGGGCATCGGCGGCCGGGCGGCCGTCGAGGTGGGCCGGCGACTGGCCCGCCTGGCCGACACCGCCCAGGTGGTGGTGGTCACCCACCTGCCCCAGGTCGCCGCGTTCGCCGACCGGCACCTGGTGGTGGAGAAGACCCACGACGGCTCGGTCACCCGCAGTGGCGTGGTGCCCGTGCACGGGGAGGGCCGGATCCGGGAGTTGTCCCGGATGATGGCCGGTCAGGAGAACTCGGAGTCGGCGCGGGCCCATGCCGAGGAACTGCTCGCCACGGCCGCCCGGTTGGCCTCCGGGCGGCGGGACGACACCGGGCGCTGACCGTCCGTACTGTTCGCGCGTCGGGTCGTCCCGCCGCCCGAACGGTCCCGCCGGCCGTCGCCCGTCCCCGGGGGCGCGCACGCGGCGCGGGAACCGATGTCCGGAGGTGATCGGAGGTGCCGACGCCGTGCCGAGACGGCGTCACGCCGGTACCCGATTCCCCGCGTGACAGTCGGTCGGACGCCTGCCGGCGGCAGGCCGGAACCCCGGGTATCGGCGTCGATGTCGGTGCGAGCCGGCATCCTTGGGGGACGGGGCGATCTCTCCGTCCGCACGGTGGGGCCGGGGCGATCGCGACGTTCCGTTTCGCGGTCCTCCCACCCGGCTTCCACCGGGCGGGCGCCCGGCCGTCCGGTGCCTCTCCGAACCCTCGGCCCCACCCGAACCGCGTCCCCGCCCCTCCCCTCGAATCCACCGAGGAGTCCCTGTCGTGATGGCAACAGTCGGCGGCGGTCTGCGGCCGGACCGCCGGGCACGCCTCCTGCCCTCCCCGGTTCCCCCGCGCCGTCCCCGCACCGGCGTCCTCCATCTGCTCGGCGCGGGCGAGGGGCACCTCGCGCCCCGGGTGAGAGCGCTGGCCGGGGCGCTGCCCGCCCGCGGGATCCGCGCCACCGTCTGCGCGCCCGCGGAACTCGTGGAGCGCGGTGGACTGGGTGGACTCGTGGCCCTGGGGGCCGAGGTCGTGCCCCTCCCGCGCGGTTCCCTCAGCCGCTGGGCGGCCGAGTTGCGGGCCCGATCCGCCGAGGTCGACGTGGTGCACGCCCACGGTCCGGCCGGCGGCCTGCCGGCGGTGTCCGCCGCGCTGCGCCGTCGACTCCCGCTGGTGGTGGGCTGGCCCGTTCGGCCGGTCGGAGACCACCCGGACACCCTCGCGCCGGGCGGGCGGATCCGGGCCGGACTGCGGCGTGCCGCCGAGCGGCGGGTGGCGGGAGCGGCGACCGTGGTCCTGGCCGATACGCCCGAACTGCTGGACCACGCCCGTCGACGCGGCGCCAGGGACGCCCGACTCGCCCCCGCGCCGGTGCCGCGCCCCCCGGCGATGCCGCGCCCCGGCGATCGTGTCGCGGCCGAGGAGCGGGCGGTGGCCCTACTGCTCGCCGTCTACGACGAGTTCTCCCGCCCGCGCGGCTCCTGACCCACCCCGGCGGGCGAACGATTGTCCCAGTGGTCAGCCGTTCGGGTGATTTCGCATGTCGGTGACGCGGGCTCGGGGTGACGCGTTTCCCGGGCGTGACGCGGCATCCGGGTGAGACCGCGTCCGGACGACCCGACGGGGCGCGACCGCGTCGGATCGGAGGAGCCCGACGGACACCCGCCCCGGACCGGGACCCCCGGCGGATCCGACGGTCCGGCGGGGCCGGGTGGCCGGATCCGCCGGAGCGGGCGGGGGCGAGGGACCGCGACGGGGAACGCCCGAGGTGGCCCCCGGCCGCCCCCATCGCGGTCGTCGTGCCGGTGCCGGTCAGCCGCCGTAGGCGCCGGAGGCGGTCAACCGCAACGCCGTGTCGATCAGCGGGACATGGCTGAAGGCCTGCGGGAAGTTCCCCACCTGCCGCTGGAGGCGGGAGTCCCACTCCTCGGCCAGCAGTCCGAGGTCGTTGCGCAGGGCCAACAGGCGCTCGAACAGCTTCCGCGCCTCGTCCACCCGACCGATCATCGCCAGGTCGTCCGCCATCCAGAACGAGCAGGCCAGGAACGCGCCTTCATCGCCCACCAGGCCGTCCACGCCCTCCTCGTCGCCGGAGGTGGGGTAGCGCAGGATGAAGCCGTCGGGCGTGGACAGCTCCCGCTGGATGGCCTCCACGGTCCCGATGACCCGTTTGTCGTCGGGCGGCAGGAAGCCCATCTGTGGGATGAGCAGCAGCGACGCGTCCAGTTCCCTCGAGCCGTAGGACTGGGTGAAGGTGTTCCGCTCGGAGTCGTAGCCGTGCTCGCACACCGCGCGGTGGATCTCGTCACGCAGTTCCCGCCACCGCTCCAGCGGACCGTCCACCTCGCCGGACTCGATCAGCTTCACCGCCCGGTCCACCGCCACCCAGGCCATCACCTTGGAGTGCACGAAGTGCCGACGCGGCCCGCGGACCTCCCAGATGCCCTCGTCGGGTTCGTCCCAGTGGTCCTCCAGGTACGCGATCAGCTTGAGCAGCAGCAGGTTCGCGTGGTCGTTGCGGGCCAGGCCGGTCATGTGCGCCAGGTGCAACGCCTCTGTGACCTCGCCGTACACGTCCAGCTGGAGCTGGCCGGCCGCGCCGTTGCCGATCCGCACCGGGGTGGAGTTCTCGTAGCCGGGCAGCCACTCCAACTCGGTCTCGCCCAGCTCCCGCTCACCCGCGATGCCGTACATGATCTGCAGGTTCTGCGGGTCGCCCGCCACCGCGCGCAGCAGCCATTCCCGCCAGGCCCGGGCCTCCTCCCGGTAGCCGGTGCGCAGCAGCGAGGAGAGGGTGATGGCGGCGTCGCGCAGCCAGGTGAAGCGGTAGTCCCAGTTGCGGGAGCCGCCGATCTCCTCGGGCAGCGAGGTGGTCGGTGCCGCCACGATGCCGCCGGTGGGGCCGTAGGTGAGGGCCTTGAGGGTGATCAGGGAACGGACCACCGCCTCCCGGTAGGGGCCGTGGTACGTGCAGTGCGTCATCCACTCCCGCCAGAACTCCTCGGTGGCCGCCAGGGACTCCTCGGGCTCGGGCAGTGGGGGGGCCTCCCGGTGCGAGGGCTGCCAGCTGATGGTGAGCGCCACCCGGTCGCCGGGGGCGACGGTGAAGTCGGAGTAGGTGGTCAGGTCCCGACCGTAGGTCTCGGCGGTGGTGTCCAGCCAGACGGAGTCGGGACCGGCGACGGCCACCATGCGCTCACCGATCCGGTGCACCCACGGCACCACCCAGCCGTAGGAGAAACGCATGCGCAGCGCCGACCGCATCGGCACCCGACCGCTGACTCCCTCGACGATGCGGATCAACTGCGGTGCCCCGTCGCGGGGTGGCATGAAATCCGTCACCCGGACGGTGCCGCGCGGGGTGTCCCATTCGGACTCCAGGATCAGCGAATCGCCCTTGTACCGGCGTCGGGTGGCGCGGGGCGGGTCCTCGCCGGTGCCCTGCGCCGGACCGATCCGCCAGAACCCGTGTTCCTCGGTGCCCAACAGACCGGCGAAGACGGCATGGGAATCGAACCGCGGCAGGCACAACCAGTCGACGGAGCCGTCCCGGCCCACGAGCGCGGCGGTCTGAGTGTCGCCGATCAATCCGTAGTCCTCGATGAGCCCTGCCACCTGCGTCTCCCACTCTGTGCCGTTCCCCCACCCGGGGCGTCTCCCGCGTCCTGCCCGCGAGCGTCCGTGCAGAATACGCCGCGGGCATGTGTTCCGCGTCCGCGTCACCGAGAAGCGGAACGACGCGCGGGACGGGTGCGCCGGGACGTCCTCCACCGTCGCACCCCCGGTTCGTGCTCTCCCGCACCGGGGGCACCGGGGGCACCGATGGCCCCCGGTCGGGTGGGCCCCCGGTCGGGTGGGCCCGCGGTGGTGGGCCCGGGGGCGTGCGGGCGGAGCCGGGTCACCCGGCGCGCGCCCCCGGACCACCGGCGGCTCCCACCCGGTTCGTGTTCGCGTCCCCCGGCGCTGATACGCTGGTGGTCCGTGGAGCGGAGGGCCGCAAAACCCCCGAACCGCAGCAGCGGCGCCCCTGACGGAAATTCCCATCATCCCGCCCCGGGCGCCGACGTGCAATCGACCTCGCGACCACGGGAGCGCTCTCTTGGCCATGCCGCTCAGGACCTCGACGACCAAGCACATCTTCGTCACCGGAGGTGTCGCCTCCTCGCTCGGGAAGGGCCTCACCGCGTCCAGCCTGGGCGCCCTGCTCAAGGCCCGGGGGCTGCGGGTCACGATGCAGAAGCTCGACCCCTACCTCAATGTCGACCCCGGCACGATGAACCCCTTCCAGCACGGCGAGGTGTTCGTCACCAACGACGGCGCCGAGACCGACCTGGACATCGGCCACTACGAGCGTTTCCTCGACGTGGACCTGGACTCCAGCGCCAACGTCACCACCGGCCAGATCTACTCCTCGGTCATCGCCAAGGAGCGGCGCGGCGAGTACCTGGGCGACACGGTGCAGGTCATCCCGCACATCACCAACGAGATCAAGCACCGGGTCCGTCGCATGGCGACGGAGGACGTGGACGTGGTGATCACCGAGGTCGGCGGCACCGTCGGCGACATCGAGTCGCTGCCCTTCCTGGAGGCCGTCCGGCAGGTGCGGCACGAGGTGGGCCGGGAGAACGTCTTCGTGGTGCACATCTCCCTGCTGCCCTACATCGGCCCCTCCGGGGAGCTGAAGACCAAGCCGACCCAGCACTCCGTCGCCGCGCTGCGCAACATCGGCATCCAGCCGGACGCCATCGTGCTGCGCGCCGACCGCGAGGTGCCGGTCTCCATCAAGCGCAAGATCTCGCTGATGTGCGACGTGGACGAGGCGGCGGTGGTCGCCGCCATCGACGCGAAGTCCATCTACGACATCCCCAAGGTGCTGCACACCGAGGGCCTGGACGCCTACGTGGTGCGCCGCCTGGACCTCCCCTTCCGGGACGTGGACTGGACCCAGTGGGACGACCTGCTGGGCCGGGTGCACTCGCCCGAGCACGAGGTGACGGTGGCCCTGGTCGGAAAGTACGTGGACCTGCCCGACGCCTACCTCTCGGTGACCGAGGCCATCCGCGCCGGTGGCTTCGCCAACCGCGCCCGGGTGAACGTGAAGTGGGTCACCTCCGACGACTGCCGCACCCCCGACGCCGCCCGGGAACAGCTCGGTGACGTCGACGCGATCTGCATCCCCGGCGGTTTCGGCGAGCGGGGCGTGGAGGGCAAGATCGGCGCCATCCGCTGGGCGCGGGAGAACCGGGTGCCGCTGCTGGGCCTGTGCCTGGGTCTGCAGTGCGTGGTGATCGAGGCGGCCCGTTCGCTGGCCGGTCTGGACGACGCCGGCTCGACCGAGTTCGATCCCGCCACGTCCCACCCGGTGATCTCCACCATGGAGGAGCAGCTCGACATCGTCGCCGGTGAGGGTGATCTGGGCGGCACGATGCGGCTGGGGCTGTACCCGGCCAAGCTGGCCGAGGGGTCGGTGGTCCGGGAGGCGTACGCCGGCGAGCCGTACGTCGAGGAGCGCCACCGGCACCGCTACGAGGTGAACAACGCCTACCGCTCGGAGCTGGAGAAGAAGGCCGGACTGGTCTTCTCCGGCACCTCCCCGGACAACAAGCTGGTGGAGTTCGTCGAGTACCCGCGCGAGACGCATCCCTACCTGGTGGCCACCCAGGCCCACCCCGAGCTGCGATCCCGGCCCACTCGTCCCCACCCGCTCTTCGCGGGGCTGATCGGGGCCGCCGTCCGCGTCCGCGCCGAGGACCCCGGGCGGACCGGCACCACCTCCTCCACCGAGCACGGGAACGCCTGAACGATGACGGACACCGGAACCGACACGCCCCTGCGCGACCTCCCCGAGTCCTGGCCGGTGGTCTCCACCGACCTTCCCTTCACCGGGAAGAAGACCGGGGTGCGCACCGACGAGGTGCGGATGCCGGACGGCTCGGTGGCGCGCCGGGACTACCAGGTCCACCCCGGCTCGGTCGCGGTGCTGGCCGTCGACGAGCGGGACCGGGTCGCCGTGATCCGCCAGTACCGTCACCCGGTCCGGCACCGGCTGTGGGAGATTCCCGCCGGGCTGCTCGACGTGCCCGGCGAGCCGCCGTTGCCGGCCGCTCGCCGGGAACTGTGGGAGGAGACCCACCTGCGGGCGGAGGACTGGCGGGTGCTGGTGGATCTGTACACCAGCCCCGGTGGCACCGACGAGGCGGTGCGGATCTTCCTGGCCCGGGGCCTGTCCCCGGCCGAGGGGGAGCGTTACGAGGTCTCCGAGGAGGAGGCCGACATGGAACGCGCCATGGTGCCGCTGGAGGAGCTGCGCGGTGCCGTCCTCGCGGGGGAGCTGGGGAACACCTGTCTGGTGGTCGGGGTGCTCTCCCTGCTCGCCGCCCGCGGCGCCCCCGGTGGCATCGACGCGCTGCGCCCCGCCGAGGCCCCCTGGTCCGCTCGCCCGATCCGGGACTGAGGGCCGGAGGGGAACCGGATCCGGACGGCACCGCCCCGGCGGCCGGGCGCGCCGCGCCCGCGCTCGGAAGGGAAGGGGCCCCGGGGTTCGGCCGAACGCGCGGTCCCGGTCTCCCCGAACGTGTCCCCGACGGCTGATCCCGTCGGTGCCGGTCTAGGCTCGGAGCGTGACGGAGCTCACCGAACGGGCGGCGGACCCGGCCGAGGACCGACGGCCGGCCGGGTCCGCGCCCCCCGCGCCCGGCCCGGCCTTCCTCGGCCGCCGACGGGAGCTGACCACCCTGCGCGCCGATGTCGGGCGCGCGGGTCTGGACACCATGGCCGGTCGTCCCGCGGCCCGTGCCCGGGTGCTGTTGATCGCCGGCCGCCCCGGGACCGGGCGCACCGCGCTCGCCCGTGAGTTCGCCCGCCGGGTCCGGGCCGAGGGCGGTTGTCCGGACGGTGTCCTGCGGGTCGTGCTCACCGACCCGGGCGGCGCCGCCGTGCCCGTGGAGCGCGCCGCCCGCGACCTGCTCGGCGCCCTGGGCGCCGCCGCGCCGCCGGGCGCGGACGCCGAGGAGAGCTGCGAGGCACTGCGCGACGCCCTGGCGGACCGACGCGTCCTGCTGATCCTCGACGACGCCGTGAGTGCCCAGCAGGTCGGCGAACTGATCCCGGACAACCGGGACTGCCTCGTGCTCGTGGTGGCCCGCGGCCCGCTGACGGGGGTGGCCGACGTGCGGCCGTGCACGGTGGGCGCGCTGGAGCAGCACGCCGCCCTGCGGCTGCTGGCCCGCGGCGCGGGGTCCACCCGGGTCACGGTCGATCCCCGCGCGGCCGAGCGCCTCGCCGAGGCCTGCGCCCATCTGCCCGCCGCGCTGCTGCTCGCCGGCGGCTGGCTCGCCGCCAACCCCGACGCCGCCGTCGCCAGGGCGACCCGGGCGATGACCGAGCCCGTTCCCCGGGAGCCGGCCGACCCCGGGGACCCCCCGCGCCAGGGGGGCGCAGGGGGGTCCGGGACGTCCCCCGACCCGGGTGACGGTCCGCTGGACCGGGCGTTCCGGCTGGCCCACTCCGCCCTCCGTCCCCCCGCCGCGCGCATACTGCGGTTGTTGGTCCTGGCCCCTGCCGGGTTGGTGGACGCGCACATCGCCGCGGCCCTCGCCGGTTCCTCGGTCGGCGCCGCCCACCGGGCGTTGCGCGGCTTCGCGCTGCTGGGGCTGGTGCGGCCGGTGGAATCGGGGACCCCGCCCCCCGCGCCGCCCGCCCCCGACGGGGGGTCCGGGGGGACCGGAACGGCGCGGGAGCCGGGATCGGCGTCCGGCGACGAACCGTGGCCGCTGTACGAGGTGCCCGGTTGCCTGGACCCGCTGCTGCGGGACCTGGTGCGTCGGCACGAGCGTCCGGCGGATGTCCTGCTGGCCCGCGCCCGGGTGCTGGAGCGCGCCGTGCGGCGGCTGGTGGCCTGCCGGGCGGTCACCGAGCCGGAGGGGTCCCCGGCCCGGGAGCGTTCGGCCGCGTTGCCCTCCCCCCTGCGGTTCTCCTCCCGGCGGGAGGCGGGCCGGTGGTTGGACAGCCGGTTGCCGAGCCTGTCGGCCGCGGCCCGGCTGGCCGTCGCCGACGGGGAACTGGACACCCTGGCACGCCGGCTGATCGCCGCGCTGGCCGCCGCGCTGACCGCCCACCGGGGTGAACGGGCGGCCGCCCCGGAGTTGTACCGCCTGCACGAACTGGTGCTGGACGTGGCGGGGCGCCAGGGATTGGCGGGTGAACGGGCCGCCGCGCTGCTCAACCTCGGTGACCTGGACATGGCGACCGGTCGTACCGCGGCGGCGCTGAAGCGTTACCGCGCGGCGCTGGACGCGCTGCGCGGTCTCGGAGGGCTCGGGGTCCCTCCGGCCATGGGGCGGGCGCTGGAGTCGATCGCCGGCACCCACGCCGAACTGGGGGATTGGCAGCGGGCCGCCGACTGGTACGGCCGGGCGCTGGTCCGGGCCCAGGAGACGGGGGACCGGGACGCGGAGGCGCGGTTGCACGGTCTGTTGGGGGCGGTGCACACCGACGCGGGGGAGTGGCGCCCCGCCCTGCTGTCCTGGCGGGCGGCGGCCGCCGCCCATCGCCGACGCGGGGACGCGGTCGCGTACGCGAGGTCCCTGGCGGAGGTGGCCCGGGTACGGGAGTACGCGGGTGAGTCGGAGGAGGCGTTGCGGGCCGGTTACGACGCGCTGCGGGCGGCTCGCGGGGCGGGTGATCGCCGTCTGGAGGCGGCGCTGCGGCTGCGGCTGGCCGCCGGCGCCCAGCGGCTGGGACTGCCGGCCGACGCCCGGGCGCACCGCCGCGCGGGGGAGGCCCTGCTGCGGGAGTGCGGGTCGCCGGAGGTCGGGGACCCCGTGGAGGAACGCCCCCGGGCGCTGGGGGCCCGGGGGGACGGGGTGGCGTCGGAGGAGTCGGCGCGGGGGTGATCGACGTGCGGGGGCGTTCCGGGCCGATCGCCCCGGAGGTGGAGGGTTCGAATTTTTTCGCGGTCACGGAGCGCACGCCTGTGAAACGCAGCTAATTTTCTCTGTTAAGTGTTCTTTGCAAGGCTGGACAGCGACTCGTCCTTCATTAACAATGGCCGAAACGCGAGAGGTCGGCGACTTCCGTTGTGCCGGGTATGTGCTGGGTATGCATGTTTCGTGACGTGTTCCGGGACGTCCGGCGCGGTGCGGGCGTCGCTCGCGCCGTGCCCGCCCCCACCGGGGCGGCGGGTGTGACGGACGCCGGGGCAGCGGCGATCCCCTCCCCGGTGGTCGGTGCCGCCTCCCGTGCCCCACCCTCCCCGCCGACGGACCGGGCGACCCCCGGCGGCGCAACCCAAGGACCGTGATCCACGTGAAGGTCGGCATTCCGCGCGAAGTCAAGAACAACGAGTTCCGGGTGGCGATCACCCCGGCCGGAGTCCACGAGTTGGCCCGACGGGGACACCTCGTACGGGTGGAGCGGGGCGCCGGTCTGGGCTCGGCGATCACCGACGAGGAGTTCCGGGCGGCCGGCGCCGAGATCCTGCCCACCGCCGATGACGTGTGGGAGCAGGCCGACCTCGTGGTCAAGGTCAAGGAGCCGATCGAGGAGGAGTACCACCGGCTGCGCAAGGACCAGGTGCTGTTCACCTACCTGCACCTGGCCGCCTCCGCGGAGTGCACCGACGCCCTGATCTCCTCCGGCACCACCGCGATCGCCTACGAGACGGTGCAGAACCCCGACGGTTCCCTGCCGCTGCTGGCCCCGATGTCCGAGGTGGCCGGACGGATCGCCCCCCAGGTGGGCGCCTACCACCTCATGCGCTCCGCCGGTGGGCGCGGGGTGCTGCCCGGCGGTGTGCCCGGCGCGCCGGCGGCCGAGGCGGTCGTCATCGGCGGCGGCGTCTCGGGGTGGAACGCGATGCAGATCGCGGTCGGCATGGGCTTTCGGGTGACGCTCCTGGACACCGACATCCGCAAGCTCCGCGAGGCGGATCGCATCTACGGGGGGAGGGTGCAAACCGTCACCTCCAACGACTACGCGCTGCGGGAGGCCGTCGAGGCCGCCGACCTGGTGATCGGGGCGGTGCTGATCCCCGGCGCCCGGGCGCCGAAGCTGGTCTCCAACGAACTGGTCTCCCGGATGCGCGCGGGCAGCGTGCTGGTGGACATCGCCATCGACCAGGGAGGGTGCTTCGAGGACTCACGGCCCACCACCCACGCCGACCCGACCTTCCCGGTCCACGACTCCCTCTTCTACTGCGTGGCCAACATGCCGGGAGCCGTGCCCAGCACCTCCACCCGGGCGTTGACCAACGCGACCCTGCCGTATCTGGTCCGGCTGGCCGACCGCGGGTGGCGGGAGGCGCTGGCAGCCGATCCGGCCTTCGCCGGGGGGTTGAACGTGCACGAGGGGCAGGTCACCCACGCATCGGTCGCCGAGGCACACGGTCTGCCGCGGGTGGACCCGGGGATCATCCCGGCCTGAGCCCCTCACGGGTGCCTGCCCACCGACGGCTCGCTTCGGTGAGGGCTCCCGGGTGCTTTCCCGTCGTGTCGGGTGTCGGTCGATGGGGACGGCGCCCCGTTCCGCCGGTCATCCGTCGACCCGGTGTTCGCTCACCCGGACGATGTGTCAATCGAACGATCAGTCGACTTGTGAAATCGGGGTCCGCGCGCCCCCGCGCCCCCGAATTCCGCCCGGGAAACGGGTGTTGCCCGTGGTGCGATCCCGGACGAACCGTCATGCGGGGCCGGACCGGGGGACTCACCCCGCTGTCCGCGCGAGTCGGCTTTCGGCCGGAATCCGACCATCCGAACGGTCGACTCGCGGGCCAATCGGTGATTTGCTCTTTTCGTCCCCGTGACACATGTCGCACCGACGCGCCGTGCGCTGCCCATGCCCCCTTGACACAAGGGCTGTTCGGGAAGGGGTAATCCCCGACACAAGGGTGTCGGTCCGGCGGATTGTGTTGCTGTCGACCGCCGACACGCCATAGAGTCGCCAAACGTCGGCATGGTGCAACGCTGACCCTGTCCGGAAGTTCCCTGGTCCCCAAGGAGGTAAGACGACTTGTGAATGAGTCGACAATTACTCCCGGGGGGACGATCCCGGGAGCGCCCGGTGGCCTATTGGGTCCCGGGGGCACGGCGGGCATCGGTTCCGTCGCCGTGCACACCTTCACCACGCACCGGAACGCACCGAAGATGACAGCGCATCAGAGTACGAACGGCCCCGGGCCAACCGGAGCGGCCGACGACTACGAAGAGGACTTCGGCGCCGGGAAGTTCCAGGATCCCGACGCCGAGTACGAACCCGACCCCGAGTACGCCGCCACCATCGCCCCCGACGCCGCGCGCCAGCGCCGCGAACGGATCGGTCCCACCGGCCGCCCGCTGCCCTACTTCCCCATCCCGGGGCCGGTGGGCGAACGCGGACCGGCGAAGATCATCGCGATGTGCAACCAGAAGGGCGGGGTGGGGAAGACCACCTCGACCATCAACCTGGGCGCGGCCCTGGCCGAGTACGGTCGGCGCGTCCTGCTGGTGGACTTCGACCCCCAGGGGGCCCTCTCCGTCGGACTCGGCGTCAACCCGATGGAGCTCGAACTCACCGTCTACAACCTCCTCATGGAGCGCGGGCTGGCGCCCGACGAGGTGCTGCTCAAGACGGCCGTCGCCGGCATGGACCTGTTGCCGAGCAACATCGACCTCTCCGCGGCCGAGGTCCAACTGGTCAGCGAGGTGGCCCGGGAGTCCTCCCTGCAGCGCGCCCTGCAGCCGCTGCTGCCCGACTACGACTTCGTGGTGATCGACTGTCAGCCCTCGTTGGGCCTGCTGACGGTCAACGCCCTCACCGCCGCCCACAAGGTGATCGTCCCGCTGGAGTGCGAGTTCTTCGCCCTGCGCGGCGTCGCGCTGTTGACCGAGACGATCGAGAAGGTCCAGGAGCGGCTCAACCCCGGCCTGCACCTGGACGGCATCCTCGCCACCATGTACGACTCCCGCACCGTGCACAGCCGGGAGGTGCTGGCGCGGGTGGTGGAGGCGTTCGACGACAACGTGTACCACACCGTGATCGGCCGTACGGTGCGCTTCCCGGAGACCACCGTGGCCGGTGAACCCATCACCACCTACGCCTCCAACTCCGTGGGCGCCGCCGCCTACCGCCAGCTCGCCAGGGAGGTGCTCGCCCGGTGCCACGCCGAGTGAGTCTCCCGGCGGCCGACGAACTCTTCCGTACCACCGGCGGGGCCGCCGTGCAGGCCTCGTCGTCCCGGGAGGACCCCGGTGACGGTGACGACCCCACCGCCCCCGACGCGACGACCGTCCCCGCCCCGGCGGAGGCCCCGGAGGGTCCCGCGTCGCGGGAGGGGGTCGGCGCCCGGCCCGCCGTGGCGCCCACCGCGGAATCCGTCGAACCGGCCGTACCCGGGCAGGGCAAGCGCCCCTCGGCCCCCGGAACCCGCCCGGCCACCGGATCCGGCCCGCCCGGCGCGCGTTCCGGCGGCGCCCCCCGTGCCGGTGGCCGGGGCGCCGCCGAGACACCGCGCCGCGGACGGGCCCCCCGACGCCCCAGCGGCCGCGAGCGACACGACGAGAAGATCACGGTGTACGTGTCGGCCGAGGAACTCATGGATCTGGAGCACGCCCGACTCGTCCTGCGCGGCGAGCACGGCCTCGCGGTGGACCGGGGACGCATCGTGCGGGAGGCCGTGGCGGTCGTTCTGGCGGATTTGGAGTCCCGGGGCGACGCCAGCATCCTCGTCCGCCGGCTGAGCGCCGGCTGAGCACCGGCGACGAACGCCCCCCCCCGACGCCGCCGTGCGCCCCGCCGTGGCGGGAGCGTTCCGGTCACGGCACGCCGGGTCCCGCGACGACGTTCCGGGCGCGGGCCGATAGGGTGCGCGGGAGATGTCCGTGCCCGAATCGTCCCCACCCGCACCCCGTCGTCCCCGTCGTCCCCTCGGCAGGGGGCCCACCGGCGCCGCGGACGCCTCCCCTGCCGGGGAGGGGGCCGGGACGCAGCCGCAGGCACCACCGCCCGCCGGAGCCGGGGAGACCTCCACCGAGGGGACAACCGACGGGGACGAACGGGACCCGCGGGTCCCGACGTCGTCGCCCGAGCGGGATCCGGCGGCCTCCGGGGCCCCGGCCGACGGGGAGATCGAGCCGCACGCCGGAGCGGAGTCGCCCCCGGCCCCCGGCGCCGACCCGCCCGGGACGGGCGCCGGCTGCCCGGCGGGGGAGAAGTGGGGGACCGCCCCCGCCGACCCCCCGGACGCGAACGGCGGGACCGACGCGGCCCCCGAGGGCCGATTCACCGTGGTCCTGGACAATTTCGAGGGTCCCTTCGACCTCCTCCTGCAGCTCATCTCCGCCCACAAGCTGGATGTGACCGAGGTCGCCCTCTCCCGGGTGACCGACGACTTCATCTCGCACCTGCGTTCCCGGGGATCGGAGTGGGACCTCGACCACGCCACCGAATTCCTGGTGGTCGCGGCGACCCTGCTCGACCTCAAGGCCGCCCGACTGCTGCCCTCCGCCGAGGTGGAGGACGAGGCCGACCTGGCGCTCCTGGAGGCCCGCGACCTGCTCTTCGCCCGGCTGCTGCAGTACCGGGCCTACAAGCGGGTCGCCGAGTTCATGCGCCTGCGGATGGAGGCCGAGGAGTGCCGCCGGCCCCGGACCGTCTCCCTGGAGCCCGCCCACGCCGCGCTCCTGCCGGAGGTCGTGCTGCGGGTCGGACCCGGGGGCCTGGCCCGGCTCGCGGTCCTGGCGATGCGTCCTCGACCGCGTCCGCAGGTGTACGTCGAGCACATCCACGCCCCTCTGGTCGGGGTGCGAGAACAGGCGGCGATCCTCGTGGCCCGGCTACGGGAGGCCGGCACCGCGGGCTTCGACGAACTGGTCGGGGACGCCCCCGACACCCTCACCGTGGTCGCCCGTTTCCTCGCCCTCCTGGAGCTGTACCGTGATCGGATGGTCGCCCTGGACCAGGACGAGGCGCTGGGCCCGCTCACCGTGCGGTGGACCGGTCGGGAACGGGAACCGATGGTGAGCGACGAGTTCGACCGTCCGGCCGCCCCGCCCCCGGCCGGCACCGCCGGAACCCGCTGAACCACCTCCCGACCCCTCCCCGACACCACCCGGCAGACCACCCGTGAGGTTTCCCGTGGCACCAGCAGCGCACCCGTCCGCCCCCGGGTTCCCCGACCCGTCCGGGGAGCCCGGGCCCCCCGACCACCCGGCACCCCCCTCGCCGGCCCCCGGTGACCTGGAGTTGCGGCCCGCGCTGGAGGCCGTGCTCATGGTCGTCGACGAGCCCGCCTCCGCCCGGCAGCTCGCGGCGGTCCTCGAACGCCCCCACCGCGTCGTGGTCGGCGCGCTGCGCGAACTCGCGGCCGAGTACGATCGCCAGGGGCGGGGTTTCGAACTGCGGGAGGTCGCCGGCGGCTGGCGGTTCTACACCCGCCCCGGATACGACACGGCGGTGGAACGTTTCGTCCTCGGCGGCCGAACCGCCCGCCTCACCCGGGCCGCTTTGGAGACGCTGGCGGTGATCGCCTACCGTCAACCGGTCAGCCGATCCCGGGTCTCCGCGGTGCGCGGGGTCAACTGTGACGGGGTGATGCGGACCCTCCTGCAACGGGGTCTGGTCGAGGAGGCGGGCACCGAACCCGAAACAGGTGCGATCCTGTACCGGACGACGCACTACTTCCTGGAACGCATGGGCATGCGAGACCTGGACGAATTGCCGCCGCTCGCGCCCCTCCTGCCGGAGGCGGACGCGATCGAGGGCGAGAGCCGGGAGGCGGTGGCGTCGGCCCTCGACCTCGACCCCGACGTCCCCCTCGGCGCCGGCCCCGGGCCCCGACCCGGAACCGGAACCGAGGCCCCCCGGCCCACCGGGCCGGGCGCGGACGACGGTGTCGCCGGTATCGGGGGCACCGCGCGCCGGAGCCCGGCCGAGTCCCCACCCGACATTCCGGAGGGGGGTTCGGCGGGACTCCGGGGCGACCACGAGACCGACACCGTCGGGGCGGACGCCCCGGGCGGTGGGAGACCGGATGACGGCGGCCCCGGGGTGACGGATCCGGCCGGAGCGCCGGCCGCGCCCCCACCGACCGACACCGGCCCCGACGAGCCGAGGCCCCACGGGCCACGAGAGACGACGGATGACTGATGCGCAGCAGCGACCGTAACGGTGACCGGAACAAGCGGGGTTCGACGGGCGGTGGCCGCGACCAACCCCGGGGCGGTCGGCCCCGCCCGGAGGAGCGGCGGCACCCACGTGCCGGTGCCGGCGGCGGCACCGGGGGCGGTGGCGGCACCGGGGGCGGTGGTCGCGCCGGGGGCGGTGGTCGCGCCGGGGGTACCTCCGGGGGCCGCTCCGGCGGCCCGGCCGGCGGAGCGGGAGGACGCCGGGGCGGCGACCGACCCGCACGCCCCCGCGAGTACGACGCCCGCGTCGAGGAGCGCAACCGGGAGCGGTACGCCGGACGCCCCGCGACCCCCCGCGCGGCCGACGCCGAGGGCGAGCGCCTGCAGAAGGTCCTCGCCCGCGCCGGCATGGGCTCCCGACGGGCCTGCGAGGAAATGATCGACCGGGGCCGGGTCGAGGTCAACGGCAGCGTCGTGGTGGAGCAGGGCGTTCGGGTGGACCCCGACCGCGACGAGATCAAGGTGGACGGCCTGACCGTGACCGGCCAGGCCCACCTGTTCTTCGCGCTCAACAAGCCCGCCGGAGTGGTCTCGTCCATGGACGACCCCGAGGGCCGGCAGTGCCTGGGCGACTACGTGCAGAACCGGGAGACCCGGCTGTTCCACGTCGGCCGGCTGGACACCGAGACCGAGGGCCTGATCCTGCTCACCAACCACGGTGAGCTGGCCCACCGGCTGACCCACCCCCGTTACGGCGTGGTGAAGACCTACCTGGCCGCGATCGAGGGGCCGCTGCCCCGCGACCTCGGCCGGCGCCTCAAGGAGGGTGTGCCGCTGGAGGACGGCTTCGCCCGCGCGGACAGCTTCCGCGTGGTGGAGAACCACGGCCGCAACTATCTGGTGGAGGTCGCCCTGCACGAGGGGCGCAAGCACATCGTGCGCCGCATGCTCGCCGAGGCCGGGTTCCCGGTGGACCGGCTGGTGCGCACCCGCTTCGGCCCGATCGCCCTGGGCGACCAGAAGTCCGGGTGGCTGCGCCGGCTGACCCACACCGAGGTCGGGCAGTTGATGCGGGAGGTCGGTCTCTGACCCGTCGTCCCGCCGGCCGATCCCCCGCCTGCGTCGGATCGCGGGTCCCGGGCGGGGGCGGCGGGGTGCCCCCGCGCCCCCGCCCGACCACTACTCTGGGACGATGCGAACCGCCCTCGTGATCGGCACCGGGCTGATCGGCACCTCCGTCGCCCTCGCGCTCTCCTCCCGTGGGGTGCGGGTGCACCTGCGGGACGTCGATCCCGAGCGCCCGCGCACCGCCGCGGCGCTGGGAGCGGGCATCGACGAGCCGCCCGACGGACCGGTGGACCTGGCGGTGGTCGCCGTCCCGCCCGCCCACATCGCCCCCACCGTCGCCCGCCTCCAGCGGGAGGGCGGGGCCCGTGCCTGTCTGGACGTCGGCAGCGTCAAGGGACGCCCGCGTCGCGAACTGGTCGAGCTGGGAGGTGACCTGACCGGGTACCTGGGCAGCCACCCGATGTCCGGCCGGGAGCGCTCGGGGCCGCTCGCCGCCGACGAGGCGCTCTTCGAGGGGCGGCCCTGGGTGCTGACCCCCACCCCCGAGACGGACACCGAGGTGCTCAACCTCGCCCTGGAACTGGTCTCGGTGTGCCGGGCGGTACCCGTGGTGATGGACGCCGACGCGCACGACCGGGCGGTCGCCCTGGTCTCGCACACCCCCCAACTGCTCTCCAGCCTGGTCGCCGCCCGCCTGGAGGACGCCGAGGACACGGCGGTGCGACTGTGCGGGCAGGGCATCCGGGACGTCACCCGCATCGCCGCCTCCGACCCGCGGATGTGGATCGAGATCCTGTCGGCCAACCCCGGGCCGGTGGCCGATGTGCTCGCCGCGCTCGCCGTCGATCTGGACGACGCGGTCCGCGCCCTGCGGGCCCTGGAGTCGGCCGACGACGCCAAGCGCGCCACGGGTGCCTCCGGAATCGAGGACGTGCTGCGCCGCGGCAACGCCGGCCGGGAGCGGGTGCCCGGCAAGCACGGTGCCGCTCCCGCGGAGTACGAGACGGTGGCCGTGCTGATCTCCGACACCCCTGGCGAACTGGCCCGGATCTTCGCCGACGCCGGTCGGGCGGGCGTCAACATCGAGGACGTCCGCATCGAGCATGCCACCGGTCGGCGGGCGGGTCTGGTGCAGCTCCTGGTGGACCCGGTCGCCGCTCCCATCCTGTCGGCGGCGCTGCGGGAGCGGGGCTGGTCCATCCGGCACTAGCCGGCCGCGGGGTCGGGCGCGCGGGGGGTGCCGACGGAGCCGATAGGCTGGGCCGGGGTGTCGGCGTGCCGCGCCGTCCCCGTGCCCGGTGTGTCGGGCGCCCACCGGGGTCCCCGACGCCGGTCCCCGTGCGGCCCGCGTCCCCCGCGGGCCGGGCCGCGCCGGCCGCGCCGCCGTCCCCGGGGCCGACCCACCACCCCGACGGGCGTCCGCCGGGGGAACCGAGACCCACCGAGACCCACCGGGAGCCCCCGGCGGGTCACCGACAGTCGCCGAGAGAGGTGCGCACCACCGTGTCTGCTCCCACCCCCGTTGTCGTCGCCATCGACGGGCCGTCCGGCACGGGCAAGTCCAGCACCTCCAAGGGGGTCGCCGCCCGGCTGGGCATGGCCTACCTGGACACCGGCGCCCAGTACCGCGCCATCACGTGGTGGATGCTGACCCGGGGCGTCGACCCGGCCGACACCGACGCGGTGGCCGCCGCCGCGCAGAAGCCGGAGATCGTCTCCGGCACCGACCCGCTGGCCCCGACCATCACGGTCGACGGCACGGACGTCTCGGCCCCCATCCGGGGCGCCGGGGTCACCGCCGCGGTCAGCGCGGTCAGCGCCGTCCCGGAGATCCGCTCCCGCATCACCGAACTGCAGCGCTCGATCGCCGCCGACGCGGCGGCCGCAGGGGCCGGCATCGTCGTCGAGGGGCGGGACATCGGCACCACCGTGCTGCCGGACGCGGACCTGAAGATCTTCCTGACCGCCGCCCCCGAGGTGCGGGCGGCCCGGCGCAGCGGCGAGCTCGGCGGTCCGCAGGACGCCGCGCGACTGGCCGCCACCCGGGCGGACCTGGTGCGTCGCGACACCGCCGACTCCTCCCGGACCACCTCGCCGCTGGCCCGGGCCGGGGACGCGGTGGAGCTGGACACCGGTGACCTCACCCTGGAGCAGGTCGTGGCACGGGTGGTCACGATGATCGAGGAGCGGCGATCCGCGTGATCCCCGACCCGGCCCGACCCGCCGTCGCGCCCCGCCGATCGGGCGCGCCCGGCGCCCCGGGGGCCATACCTCCCACGCCGCGCGGAGCGGCCGTCGGCCGACGCATCGGCATCGGCCTGATCCACGGCGCCTGGCGCCCCCGCGTGCTGGGCGCCCACCGGGTGCCGGCGTCCGGCCCCGTGATCCTGGCCGTCAACCACGCCCACAACGTGGACGGCCCGGTCCTGATGGGCACCGCTCCCCGGCCGGTGCACTTCCTGATCAAGCGGGAGGCGTTCGTCGGGCCGCTGGGACGCTTCCTGACCGGCATCGGACAGATACCCGTGGACCGGGGTGGCACCGACCGCACCGCCGTCGTCTCCGCGCTGGGGGTACTCGAGCGCGGCGGGGTGCTGGGGATCTTCCCCGAGGGCAGCCGGGGGGCGGGGGACTTCGCCGCCCTGCGCGGGGGTCTGGCCTACTTCGCGGTGCGCTCCGGCGCCCCCGTGGTGCCGGTGGCGGTGCTCGGCGGCGCGGATCGGCGCAGCCGCCTGGTGCCGGTCCTGCCCCCGCTGCGCGGACGCGTCGACGTCGTTTTCGGCGATCCCTTCGTCGCGGCGGAACCGGGTGCCCGCCGCACCAGGGCGGCGCTGGACGCGGCGACGGAGCGGTTGCGCGGCCGGCTGGAGGAACACCTGACCCGGGCCCGCCGCCTCACCGGCCGCTGACCTCGCCCCGGTCGGATCCCGGCCCCGCGGGGGTCGGCGGCCCGACCAACAGACCAAGCCACGTACGACGCACGACGCTGGAGACGGACCATGCACGAGGAGAACACCCCCGCCCCGGCACCCACGGGGGTCGGCGAGGAGGAGTACGCCGAATTCCTGCGGCTCGCCGAGGAAGAGGGCTTCGAGGCCGACGAACTGCGCGGCGAGATGGCCGCCGGTGGCGGTCCACAGCCGGTGCTGGCCGTCGTCGGCCGCCCCAATGTCGGCAAGTCGACCCTGGTCAACCGGATCCTGGGGCGACGCGAGGCGGTCGTGGAGGACCGCCCGGGCGTCACCCGGGACCGGGTGACCTACCACGCCGAGTGGGCCGGCCGCCGCTTCAAGGTGGTGGATACCGGTGGCTGGGAGCAGGACGTACTCGGCATCGACGCGGCGGTCGCCGCCCAGGCCGAGTTCGCCATCGCCGCCGCCGACGCGGTGATCCTGGTCGTGGACGCCACAGTCGGCGCCACCGACACCGACGAGGCCGTGGTCAAGCTGCTGCGCCGCGCCGGCAAGCCGGTGGTGCTGTGCGCCAACAAGGTGGACGGCCCCTCCGGCGAGGCCGACGCGACCGCCCTCTGGTCGCTCGGCCTGGGCGAGCCGCACCCGATCTCCGCGCTGCACGGACGGGGCACCGGCGACCTGTTGGACGCGGTCCTGGACGCGATGCCGCAGGCCCCGGCGGAGAGCTTCGGCGAGACGGTCGGCGGACCCCGGCGGATCGCCCTGGTCGGTCGTCCCAACGTCGGTAAGTCCTCCCTGCTCAACAAGCTGGCGGGGGAGGAGCGCGTGGTGGTGGACGAACAGGCCGGCACCACCCGGGACCCGGTGGACGAGTTGATCGAACTGGGTGACCGGACCTGGCGGTTCGTGGACACCGCCGGTATCCGTCGCCGGGTGCACCTGCAGGAGGGCGCCGACTACTACGCCTCCCTGCGCACCGCCGCGGCCGTCGAGAAGGCCGAGGCGGCAGTGGTGCTCATCGACGTCAGCGAGCCGATCAGCGTCCAGGACACCCGCATCATCTCGATGGCGGTGGACGCCGGCCGTGCCCTGGTCCTGGCCTACAACAAGTGGGACACCCTCGACGAGGAGCGCCGGTTCTACCTCGAGCGGGAGATCGAGCGGGACCTGGTGCAGGTGCGCTGGGCACCCCGGGTCAACCTCTCCGCGCGGACCGGCCGGCACCTGGAGAAGCTGGTGCCCGCGCTGGAGACGGCGCTGGAGAGCTGGGACACCCGGGTGCCCACCGGCAAACTCAACGCCTTCCTCGGTGAACTGGTCGCCGCGCACCCGCACCCCGTGCGGGGCGGCAAGCAGCCGCGCATCCTGTTCGGCACCCAGGCCGGCACCCGTCCGCCCCGGTTCGTGCTCTTCGCCTCCGGCTTCCTCGAGGCGGGTTACCGGCGCTTCATCGAGCGTCGGCTGCGGGAGCGCTTCGGCTTCGAGGGCAGCCCGATCCAGGTCTCGGTGCGGGTTCGGGAGAAGCGCGGCAACCGCCGCTCCTGACCCGGGGCCACGGGGGCGCCGGGGGTGACGGAGCGCGACCGGGGGCCGGTTCCGGGCGCCCCGCCCTCGGAGCGCGGGGGCCGGGAGCGGGAGGGCGGGCTCAGGGGTCCGAGGACCGGCGGGGAGGCATCAGCATCCCCCGGGTGGCCGATCCGGTCGTCCGTGAGGTCGGGCCCCCCGCGCCCCGGCCGTCGACGCCCTCGCCGCGCACCGGCTGACGGCCGAACGCCTCGGCGATGCGCACCGCCCCGCCGCGTGAGGAGATCCGGTTCGCGAACGCGTCGAAGGACTCCTCCTCCCCGGACCGGTCCCCGGGAAGGGTCCGGAAGAGCCTGCGGTACTCCGCGCACAGGGCGTCGTAGATCGGCGTCGCGGAGACGGTCGGTCGGGGCGGGGGCGGCGGAATCCGCAGGGCGGGCACCAGACCGGTGGGGTGCCGGTGGCGCCCCTGTCCGCCGGTGTCGGAACGGGACGAGTCGATGGGCTGCACGCCCGGTCAACGAGCGGGACCCGGCACGGATGCGGGGAAAGGCCCGGGAAGTCGCCGCGGCCGGGAGCGCGGCCCCGTCTCCGCGCCCCGTACCCACCGGGATCGGCGGGGCCGGGTGCCCGCGCCGGGGCACCCGGCCCCGGGGGTCAGGTGCCGGAGAGCGGCAGCGCCGCGGCGACCAGGGCGCCGTCCACCGCGGCCTTCTCCAGCGCCACCCGGAGCAGGTCCTCGCGGGGCTGCCGCCCGATGGTGCCCACCGGGGCCGCGTAGACCAGGACCGTGTGCCGGTCCTTGGCGGTGGCCCGCCACTCGTCGGTCAGCGCCAGTGGGCGGTGGGCCTGCCACCACGGCGCCGAGGGCGCCCCGACCAGGCCCGGCTGGAGGATGGAGTGCAACTCGCCGTCCACCATCAGCACCGACCAGCCCGGCAGTTCCTCCGGCATGCGGCCCGGGTCGGCGACCCGCTGGAAACCCTGCTCCCCCAGCAGTTCGAGGAAGACGTCCTCCGGTCCGTCGCTGCCCGGCCGGGCGATGGGGGCCGTCGGCTCGATCACCAGGGCGGGGTAGAGGTCGTCGCCCACCGCGATCTGACCACAGGTCACCCCGAGCACGGCCTGACGGGGCGTACCCCCCAACTCCTCCGCGGAGACGGGTGGCTGCTCGCCGGTGATCGTCTGTACGGCACCGCGCAGCTGTTCCTCGGAGACCGGTACCACCCGGGAGGGCAGGCAGCCGGCGTGGGCGAAGGCCAGGACCGCCGTCTCCTCGCCGACGAAGAGCACGGTGCTGGTGGGATCGCGCTCCGGATCGCCCGGGGTCCGGCACGACGTGCAGTCGTAGGCGCCGGGGGCGGTTTCACCGGCGAGCAGCCGATCGGCCTCTTCATCGCCGATCTCGGCGCGTACGTCGTCACTGACGTCGAGCATGGTGGGCACTGGTGCTCCTCGGTTCCGGCCCGGTACGGCACGCGTGCGGGCGGTGGGCGGTTCTGTTGCCCTGCTCAACGCCGGGAGGGGGTCGGGGTCACGCCCGGGCGGACGTCGATCCGTTCGGGATCGTGCCGGCCGGCGCCGTTCATGACGTCGGTTTTGGGAGGTGTCGGGCCGATCCATGGGGAAACGACGGGGAACGGTCGTGAAGGATCGTTGCGGTCCGGGGGCCCGCCACGTCGCGAAATCCCGGCTCGGCACCGGTTTCCTTCGCCCCGCCGGGGAGTCGGGGGCACGCGGGAACCCGCTCCCACCCCCCGGAGAACATCCGTCGGGGGCGGTCGTGTCCCGGCGGGGGTTCCCCGCTCCGGTTCCTCCCGCCCTCCCGGGGTACCGGACCCGCTTCCGGTCCGCGCGAGGGGAAGACGGGATCCGAAGGGAATCCCGCCCCGACTGCCGGGACGATCCGTTCGGAAACGACGAGGGGAAACCGGCGGGGAATGTCGCCCCGGCATTCCCTCCGATTGCTCCGGGGCGCGCCCGACGAAATCCCGACACCTCCGAGAGGGGGGACGATGGTTCTCGGACAATTTTCGAACGGAATGCTTTCCCTTCGAATCCCCGGGACATTCCCCGACGGAATTCGAGGAAGAACCACAGGCCTTCCCCGGATTCCCCCGGTGGGCCGGTGACACCGGTTCGGACGGCGTTGCCGAACGGTCGGCCGGCGGGAGCCGATGTGATGGAACCGTGACACGACACGCCGAGGGGCCACCGAGGGGGATTGCGCCTTCCGGGTGGCGGCACGGGCGCCTACGGTGGGTGGCATGGCACCCACATCGCACATTCCCGACCCCCCCGATCGGGAGCCCGGTCGTCGCCCCTTCCCGCCCGGTGGGACCGCTGAGCCGCCGGGCAACCCGCCCGGCGTACCGGAGGTCCCGGGCTCCGCCGGGGCCGTCCCGGACCCCACCGGCCCCCCGACGCACCTCCCGAACGAGGGCACCGACGCCTATGTCGGACTGCCGGAGGCCGATGCCCGCCGCCGGGCCGCCGAACGCGGTTGGTCCACCGTGCGCGTTCTCCCGCCGGACGCGGTGATCACCATGGAGTACATCGCCGGACGCCTCAACCTGGCCGTGGAGGCCGGGCGCGTGGTGCGGGCCTGGGAGGGCTGAGGCCCACCCGCGGAACCCTCCCCCCGGCCGTGCGCCGCCGCCGGGACCGTCAGTGGCTGCCCACGGAGCGCGAGGGGTGGTCGCCCGACGGGCGCCCGCCGGGGTGCGACCGACCGACGGGCGAGGCCCGATGCGGTCGCCGCTCGACCGGTGTCGGCCGGACACCCGGCCGTACCCGGCCGGCCACGGCGGGCTCGCCCGCCGGCCGGCGGTCCCCGAGCGGGGACGGGGCGACCGGGGAGGGGCGCGGAGCCGGGCGGCGCGGCGCGGGACGCCGCTGCGGTTCCCGGGCCGCGGCCATCCGCGCCCGCAGGTGGTCCCTGGTGGTCAGGATCCGCACCTCCACCCGGGCGATCAGCGGCTCGAACCAGGGCAGCGCGAGCAGGATCAGCAGCCCCGCCGCCCAGCCCAGCAGCACGTCGCTGACCCAGTGCGTGCCCAGGTAGGCGGTGGTGGTCCCCACTCCCAGCGCGAAGAACGCGGCCGTCACCGACAGGATCCGTCGTGCCTGCGGGGTGGTGGCCAGGTAGGCCAGGATGCCCCAGGTCACCACCGCGTTGGCGGTGTGCCCGGAGGGAAATATGTCCCCGGTCAGGAACATCTCGTTGGAGCCCACCACGTTCGCGTAGTGCGGCCCCTCCCGTCCCATGCCGAGCTTGGCGGCCCCCACCGTGACGTTGAGCAGCAGCAGGGCGGTGCCCATCACCAACAGGGGGCGCAGGGTGCGCTGGCGCCAGGAGCGCCAGCCCAGCCACGCGGCGATGAGTACCGCCGTCGGTCCGCGCTGCCCCAGGACGACGAACCAATCCAGGAAGGGGTGCAGTTCCGGCCACTGCTTGTAGGGTCGGAAGAACATCACCTGCCAGTCCAGGCGGACCAGCGGGGACGTGGCGAGAACGGCCGCCACGATCGTCGAGTAGAAGGCCGCCGTGGCCCCGAACAGGGCTTTGCGCACAGGGCTCATGGCGGGAGCCGCCGCGTGGGGACGCTGCGGCTCCTGCTCCAGCCGGGCAAAGATCCGTCGGGTGTTCACGCACGCCAGATTACAGCCGGTGATCCGGGCGTTTCGAGTCGAACCGGCGTGCCGTGACACGGGTGTGATCGGGGCGCGATCTTCCGTGTCGTCATCCATGGGCCGATCGGACGCCGTTCCGAAGACCCGCGGTGGAATACGGCCACCCTTTTCCGGGGGTTGGGCGAGGGGAATCGGAATTCCTCTTCCGATTGGAACGGGATCGACCGTTCGGGGGATCCGACGTTCCCCGGCGGGAAACGGTACGGAGGGGAAGCGGTTTCCGCCCTTCGCGCCGGCTCGTTTCCCCGCCCCGGCCCGGGCCGGGGCGGGGCCGGTGGGATTCCGCCGGGCCTCCGGAAGCGGGCCGGGCCGGGGGGAATTCGCCTTCCGTCCGGTTTTCCCGTCCCTCCGGTCCGGCGCTGCGCGGCCCGACGCGAAGCCGGGGGATCCCGGATCCGGGTGTGATGTTCGTCCCGAGGGAGGGAACGCTCCCTCCGTCTTCCCCCGCCCCCTCTTCGTGCTTCGTGCCGGTGCGAACCCGTCGCCGACGAACTCCCCGTGAACGATTCGAAAAGGTCGGCGGCCCGGGGGCCTCCCGCGAGCCTCGCCGAAGAGCCCTCCTCCGCCCCTCCCGGCGGGCCGGGTTCTCCCACTCGGGGCACCCCACGGCCCCGCCCCCACCGCCCCCGTCCCCCGCCGGGAGGGCCCTCCGGGATTCGTGGATGCGAAGCGGCTTCCGGCGCCGGCGTACGCTAACTCCTCGTCCGTCCCCCGCACCGCCTCCGTCGCGTCCGGTTCACCCGGCCTTCTCCCGGGCGCGGGGGTGACCCACGGCCCCGACCCATCGGGTCGGTGCGGAGAGGGAGGTGCAGATGGCGCAGACGTCCGGGGCCAATCCGCCCGGCATCGGTGACCGGGCCCCCGTGGCCCCACCCGTCCCGGCCCCGCCCGCCGCGGGCCCGACCAATCGCTGGGCCGTCCTGGTCGTGCTCTGCGCGAGCCTGTTCCTGGTGGCCCTCGACGCCACCGTCCTGCACGTGGCCATACCCGCGGTGAGCGCGGACCTGCGACCCGGTCCGATCGAGCTGTTGTGGATCGTGGACGTGTACCCGCTGGTCTGCGCCTCGCTGCTGATCCTCTTCGGCACCCTGGGGGACCGGATCGGTCGCCGTCGGGTGCTCCTGATGGGCTACGCCTGTTTCGGCCTCGCCTCGGCCCTGGCGGCCTGCGCGACCTCCGCCCCCCTGTTGATCACCGCGCGGTCCCTGCTCGGTGTGGGCGGGGCCATGATCATGCCCGCCACCCTCTCCATCCTGCGCCACGTCTTCCCCGATCGACGGGAGAGGGCGATGGCCATCGGCGTATGGAGCGCGGTCGCCGCCGTCGGAGCCGCCGTGGGGCCGTTGGTGGCCGGGATCCTGCTGGAGCACTTCTGGTGGGGTTCGGTGTTCCTGATCAACATCCCGCTCATGGCGATCTGCCTCCCGGTGGGGGCCCGGCTGCTCCCCGAGTCCCGGGGGCGGGTGGGAACCGGTCCGTGGGACGTGCCGGGCGCCCTGATGGGCGCGGCGGGCCTGTTCTGCGTCATCCTGGCCGTCAAGCGGATCGGCGGCGGGCACCTCCTCACGCCCTGGACCTTCCTGGTGGGTGCGATGGGGGCGGTGCTGCTCATCGCCTTCGTCCGCCGCCAGCGGTCCCGGCCGCACCCGCTGATCGACCTGACGGCCTTCTCCCGGCCGGCCTTCGGCACCTCCGTCGGCTGCATCGTCCTGACCGTGCTGGCCCTGGTGGGACTGGCGCTGATCGCCGCGCAGTACCTGCAGTTGGTGCTGGGGCTGAGCCCGCTGCAGACCGGTCTGCGCCTGTTGCCGCTGAGTCTGGCCGCGATCGCCGCCGGGCTGATGGGGGCGTGGATGCTGCGGCTCATGGGGCCCCGCCTGATGATCTCCGGGGGATTCGTCCTCACCGCGCTGGCCGTCCTGTTGCTGATGCAGATCGGCCACCACGACAACCCCGCCCTGCTGATCACCGGGTTCGTGATGCTGGGCTTCGGTCTGGAGACCACCCTCTTCGGCTCCTACGAGTCGATGATCAACGACGCGCCGGCGGATCAGGCGGGGGAGGCCGCCTCGCTGGGCGAGACCGCCTACCAGTTCGGGGCGGGCATCGGCATCGCCCTGCTGGGGAGCGTCATGAACGCCGTCTACGCCCCCGCCGTGCGTGCGGTGGGCGGTCTGGGGGACGAGGACCGGGTCGCCGTCGGCCACTCCCTGGGAGAGGCCCGGGCGGTCGCCGACGCGATCGGCGGGGAGACCGGGGCAGCCCTGCACGCGGCTGCCGTGGACGCCTTCGTCGCCGGTACCCACGCGGCCCTGGCGGCCAGTGCGCTGCTGCTCCTGCTCGGGGCCCTCGCGGCGCTGCGCCTGCCCCGCGAGCGGATGGGGCCGGGCGAGGGGAAGCGGGAGGTCCCGGGGAAGGACACGACGGGCGGGGACGGTGGGACGGAAGGGGACGGCACTCCGCCCCCGGGTGTGACCACCGCCATTCCCGACGGGGCCGTCGCCGATCTTGCGGCGGGGGATTACCGGCACGTAGCGTCCCCCGGGGGCACCGCAGCCCCCCAGCCGACCGCACCGGAGGCCCCCCATGCCGGCAGCACCCCGGCCGCCCCGCTTCGACCCCGCTGACCCGCTCGGCATCGACGACCTGCTGACCCCCGAGGAGTCGCAGGTCCGCGCCACCGTTCGGCGGTGGGCCGCGGACCGGGTACTGCCCGGCATCGCGGGGTGGTACGAGCGCGGTGAACTGCCGGTGGTGCGGGAGCTGGCCCGCGAACTCGGTGCGCTGGGCGCCCTGGGCATGACCCTGGAGGGGTACGGCTGCGCCGGGGCGGGAGCCGTGCAGTACGGACTCGCCTGCCTGGAGTTGGAGGCCGCGGACTCCGGTATCCGTTCCCTGGTGTCGGTCCAGGGCTCACTGGCGATGTACGCGATCCACCGTTACGGCTCGTCGGAGCAGCGCGAGCAGCGGTTGCCCGGTATGGCGGCGGGCGAGACCATCGGGTGCTTCGGTCTCACCGAGCCCGATCACGGCTCCGACCCCGGGTCGATGCGCACCTTCGCCCGTCGGGACGGCTCGGACTGGGTGCTCACCGGTCGCAAGACGTGGATCACCAACGCCCCGATCGCGGATGTCGCCGTGGTGTGGGCCCGGACCGAGGAGGGCATCCGCGGTTTCGTCGTGCCCCGGGACACCCCCGGATTCTCGGCACCGGAGATCCGCCACAAGTGGTCGTTGCGTGCCTCGATCACGGGGGAACTGGTGTTGGACGGGGTGCGGCTGCCCGCCGACGCGGTGCTGCCGGGGGCGCGCGGGCTGGGCGCGCCGCTGGGCTGCCTGGGGCACGCCCGCTACGGGATCGTGTGGGGGGCGCCGGGAGCCGCCCGCAGTTGTCTGGAGACGGCGCTGGAGTACTCCCGCACCCGGGAACAGTTCGGCCGGCCGATCGGCGGATTCCAGATCACCCAGGCGAAACTCGCCGACATGGCGGTGGAACTCCACAAGGCATTGCTGCTCGCCCTGCACCTGGGTCGCCGGATGGAGGCGGGGTCCCTCACGCCGGAACAGATCAGTTTCGGAAAGCTCAACAATGTGCGCGAGGCGCTGGAGATCTGCCGGATGTCCCGCACGATTCTGGGGGCGAACGGCATCTCGTTGGAGTATCCGGTGATGCGGCACGCCACGAATCTGGAATCGGTGCTCACCTACGAGGGCACCTCGGAAATGCACCAGTTGGTGCTCGGGAAGGCACTCACCGGATTGGACGCCTTCCGCGGCTGAACGCCGGACCCGGGGTGATCGAATCGGGGAGTCGGCGTCGAACCGGATCAGGGCGACCGTGGCGACCTCCCCGGCCCCCGGCGGCGGGTGGGCCGCCCCGGGCCTTTCGGGGGAAGCCCCGGTACCGACCGCGCCGCGATGGTGCCGGAGCGGCCGAACCGACACCGGGCCGGGCGGTCGCGGTGATCCGCCGCCCGCCCGGTGATCAGCTCTGGTTGAAGAAGCCGGTCGAGCTGTTCCGCGCACCGCTGATCACGCGGTAGTCGGCCGGCGTGAGCAGGAAGACCCGGTTGGCCACCCGCTCGATGGTGCCGCGCAGCCCGAAGGTCAGCCCCGCGGCGAAGTCCACCACGCGCTTGGCGTCGGAGGACTCCAGGGTGGTGAGGTTGATCACCACCGGGACCCCGTCACGGAACAGCTCACCGATCCGTCGGGCATCGCGGAAGCCCTGGGGGGTGATGGTGGCGATCCGGCCGCCCTGTTCCTCGGCGGTCTCCGCCGCCACCCGCAGACGCGGGTCGGTGGTCCACGGCTCGGCGTGGCCCTCCGGCTCCGGCACCGGCTCCGGCTCCGGCCCATCGGCGTATTCGTCGTCGTAGTAGCGCATCTCGCGGTCGTCGACCAGACCGAGCCAGGCGCTGGCCCTGCGCACCGAACCCATGGACGCCTCCTCTCTGCTCCGCGGTGGTCCGCTTACCCCCATGGTGGTCCATGATGCTGACAATCCGCCAAGGGAATAGACGAACGAACGGGATTCTGTGACGGTTCTGGTGCATACGATATGGCGTCCACTCAGGGTAGTTGCGCCATAACTGGATTGACGGGACGTCGGGTGATCGGCTCCACCCGACCGGGTGACGAACGCCGCGTACGGGTGAGCCCCCGGGACCCACCGGGCGGCGGGTCCCGGGGGCCCGGGAAGCGTGGAGGACACGATGGGGGAGGGGCGGACGGGGCCGCCGGCCCTCACCCCCGCTCGGCGGCCACCAGCTCGGCGATCTGCACGGCGTTCAGTGCCGCCCCCTTGCGGAGGTTGTCGTTGGAGAGGAAGAGCGACAGGCCGTGCTCGACGGTCTCGTCGCGCCGGACGCGGCCCACGTAACTCGCGTCCCGACCGGCGGCCTGCAGGGGGGTGGGGATGTCGGACAGTTCCACGCCCGGCGCGTCCGCCAGGAGCTCGAGGGCCCGCTCGGGGGCGATCGGCCGCTCGAACCGGGCGTTGACCTGGAGGGAGTGACCGGAGAACACCGGGACCCGCACGCAGGTCCCGGAGACCCGCAGGTCCGGGATGCCCAGGATCTTGCGGCTCTCGTTGCGGAGCTTCTGCTCCTCGTCGGTCTCCCCGAGCCCGTCGTCGACGATCGAGCCGGCCATGGGCAGTACGTTGAAGGCGATGGGACGCACGTAGGTGGCGGGGGCCGGGAGGTCCAGGGCGGACCCGTCCCGGGCCAGGCGGTCCGCGCCCTGCTCGACGGCGGCCCGGGCCTGCCCGTCCAGCTCCGCCACGCCGGCCACGCCGCTGCCGGAGACGGCCTGGTAGGTGGCGACCACCAGCGCGTTCAGGCCCGCCTCGGCGTGCAGGGGGCGCAACACCGGCATGGCGGCCATGGTGGTGCAGTTGGGGTTGGCGATGATGCCCTTGGGGCGGTCGGCCGCCGCCTCCGGGTTGACCTCGGAGACCACCAGCGGCACCCCGGGGTCCAGTCGCCAGGCGGAGGAGTTGTCGATGACCACGGCACCGGAGGCGGCGACCCGTTCGGCCAGGGCCCTGGAGGTGGCGCCGCCGGCGGAGAAGAGCACGATGTCCAGGCCGCTGTAATCGGCCTTCGCCGCGTCCTCGACCGTGACCTCCGTGTCCTGCCAGGGGATGGTCCGGCCCGCCGAGCGGGCGGAGGCGAACAGGCGCAGCTCGTCGACCGGGAACTTCCGCTCGGCGAGGATCTCCCGCATCACCGTTCCGACCTGCCCGGTGGCTCCGACGATCCCGATCTTCATGGGGCTCCTCCGTGTGCTCGCTGTCACGACTGTCGCGACCCTCCCGGCGGGCCCGGCCGGACGGCGTTGTCCGGCGCCGGTTCGCCGGCGTGTATTCGCTCGCGTCCGCCCGGGTCTCCCCCGGCGCGCTCCCGACCGTGGCACCTACCCTGCCCTGCCGACCCCGATCGCGGCCAATCCTTTGACCTCGATCACATCCCGTGGCGGCCGAACGGGTGGGCCGTGAAACCCATCCGAATGGAAGTAACGCTGTTGTAACGAAGTCGAACTAGCCTCCGGGCTGGGTCGGACGGATCGCCTCTTTCGGTGACGGTCGGTCGCGGTCGGTGACCGCCGCGGGCGCGGAACCCGTCCGACCCGACCCGATCCGCGACGACGGCGGACCACGGCGGCCGGCGACGGCCGACAACGGAAAGGCGGGACCAGCCGATGACCCCTGTGACCCCGATGAACCCCGACGGGGGGCGGTCCCGGTGCGCCTGACCCCGCACGAGCAGGAACGCCTGCTCGTCCACGTGGCCGCCGACGTCGCCGAGCGGCGCCGTGCCCGGGGTCTGCGGTTGAACCACCCGGAGGCGGTGGCGCTGATCACCGCCCACGTACTGGAGGGGGCCCGGGACGGCCGCACCGTCGCCGAGTTGATGGCCTCCGGTCGCACCGTGCTCACCCGCGAGGAGGTCATGGAGGGCGTGCCCGAGATGATCCACGACGTCCAGGTGGAGGCCACCTTCCCGGACGGCACCAAGCTCGTCACCGTCCACGAGCCCATCGGCTGACCCCGGAGGCATCCCGTGATTCCCGGAGAGATCCTGTACGCCGACACCCCCGTGGAACTCCACGCGGGGGCGGACATCATCCGCCTGACCGTCCGCAACACCGCCGATCGGCCGGTGCAGGTCGGTTCCCACTATCACTTCGCCGAGGCCAATCCCGCCCTGGAGTTCGACCGGGCGGCGGCCCGCGGCCGACGTCCGGCCATCGCCGCCGGCACCGCCGTGCGCTTCGAGCCCGGTCTGCCGGTCGAGGTGGACCTGATCCCGCTGGCCGGAGCCCGGATCGTGGCCGGCCTGCGCGGGGAGACCGGGGGGTCCCTCGATGCCGAGTGAGCCGCGCACGCCCCCCGGGGGTCGACCGGTGCTGGATCGCGCCGCCTACGCCGACCTCTACGGACCCACCACCGGGGACCGGATCCGCCTGGCCGACACCGACCTGTTCGTCGAGATCGAGGAGGACCTGGCGGGTGGTCCCGGTCGGGCGGGGGAGGAAGCCGTCTTCGGGGGCGGCAAGGTCATCCGGGAGTCCATGGGGCAGTCCCGGGCGACCCGGGCCGAGGGCACTCCGGACACCGTGATCACCGGTGCCGTGGTCATCGACCACACCGGGATCGTCAAGGCCGACATCGGTGTCCGCGACGGGCGGATCATCGCCCTGGGCAAGGCCGGTAACCCCGAGACGATGGACGGCGTCCACCCCGACCTGGTGATCGGTCCGGAGACCGAGGTGATCGCCGGGAACGGCCGGATCCTCACCGCGGGTGCCATCGACGGGCACGTCCACTTCATCTGCCCCCAGTTGGTGGACGAGGCCCTGGCTTCCGGTGTCACCACCCTCCTGGGCGGCGGTACCGGGCCCGCCGAGGGCAGCAAGGCCACCACCGTGACCCCCGGTTCCTGGCACATCGCCCGGATGCTGGAGGCGATGGACGGCCTCCCCGTCAACATCGGCCTGCTCGCCAAGGGCAACACCGTCTCCCGCGAGGCGATGCTCGCACAACTGCGCGGCGGCGCCGTCGGCTTCAAGATCCACGAGGACTGGGGGGCGACCCCCGCCGTCATCGACGCCTGCCTGGACGTGTGCGAGGACACCGGCGCACAGCTCGCCGTCCACACCGACACCCTCAACGAGGCCGGTTTCGTCGCCGACACCCTGGCCGCCGTCGCCGGCCGCTCGGTGCACACCTTCCACACCGAGGGGGCGGGTGGGGGGCACGCCCCGGACATCATCACGGTGGTCTCCGAGCCGTACGTGCTCCCGAGTTCCACCAACCCCACCCGGCCGCACACCGTCAACACCGTCGAGGAACACCTCGACATGCTGATGGTCTGCCACCACCTGAACCCGGCGGTCCCCGAGGACCTGGCCTTCGCCGAGTCCCGCATCCGCCCCACCACCATCGCGGCCGAGGACATCCTGCACGACCTCGGAGCCATCTCGATCATCTCCTCCGACTCCCAGGCGATGGGGCGCATCGGCGAGATCGTGCTGCGCACCTGGCAGACCGCGCACGTGATGAAGCTCCGCCGCGGCCCCCTGCCCGGCGACGGACCGGCCGACAACCACCGGGTGCGCCGCTACGTCGCCAAGTACACGATCAACCCGGCGATCGCGCAGGGCGTCGGGCGCGAGGTGGGCTCGGTGGAGCCGGGCAAGCTCGCCGACCTGGTGCTGTGGGAGCCGGCGTTCTTCGGCGTCAAGCCGCTGCTGGTGCTCAAGGGCGGGCAGATCGTCCTGGCGCAGATGGGGGATGCCAACGCCTCCATCCCCACCCCTCAACCGGTGCTGCCGCGCCCGATGTTCGGCGCGCTGGGCCGGGCGCCGGGGAGCAACTCCGTCAACTTCGTCTCCCCGCTGGCACTGGAGGACGGGCTGCCGGACCGCCTGGAGCTGTCCAAGCGCTGGGTGCCGGCCGGGAACACCCGCCGGGTCGGCAAGGCAGACATGCGGGAGAACGACGCCCGGCCGGACGTCCGGGTGGAGCCGGACAGCTTCTCCGTCACCATCGACGGCGAGCCGGTCGTCCCCGCCCCGGCGCGAACCCTCCCCATGACCCAGCGCTACTTCCTCTTCTGACCCCGGTGGGCCCGCCCGGCCCCGGCATTCCCGATCCGGATCGTCCACTCCCGACCCGTGGGGCCCCGATGACCCATCCATCACCGCACCCCCCGTCGACCGCGGGCGTCGCCGCGCTGCTGGTCCTGGCCGACGGCCGTTTCCCCGCCGGTGGCCACGCCCACTCCGGCGGGGCCGAGAGCGCCGTGCGCGACGGCCGTCTCACCGACGGTCCGGGGCCCGACGGACCGGCCGGTTTCTGCCGGGGGCGCCTGCACACCGCCGGACTCGTCGCCGCCGGGTTGGCGGCGGCGGCCGCCCTGGGCGGTGAGCCCGCCGGACTGGACGTCGCCGCCGACGCCCGTACCCCCTCCCCGGCCCTCCGGACGGTCGCCCGCCGACTGGGCCGCCAGCTGCTGCGGGCGGGCCGGGCCGCCTGGCCCGATCCGGCCCTGGACGCCGTCGCCGTCGACCATCCCCGGGGACTGCACCAGCCGGTGGTGCTCGGGCTGGTCGCACGGGCGGCCGGGATCGCTCCCGCCGACGCGGCCCGGGCCGCCGCCCACGAGACGGTCTCCGGCCCGGCCGGGGCAGCCGTGCGGCTGATGGGATTGGACCCGCTGGCCGCCACCGCCGTCCTCGCCCGACTCGCGCCGGAGGTCGACGCGGTAGCCACGCGGGCGACGGAGGCCGCGCGCCGCGCGCTCGCCTCGGGCGATCCCGACGAACTGCCGGCGGCCTGCGGGCCGCTGTCGGAGATCGGCGCGGAGTTCCACGCACTCCAACCGGCCCGGCTCTTCGCCTCCTGACCGCCCGATCCCACCCGACCCCCGGGACGGACCCCGGTCCGCTTCCGCCGTCGCCCCCATCGGAGACATCGTGCATCTGGATCATCCCGTCGCTTTTCCCGAACGTCATACGCACGGGGCCGGGCCCCTGCTGCCCGATGGTTCGCGCCGGGCCCTGCGGGTGGGGCTGGGGGGACCCGTCGGATCCGGCAAGACCGCCACGGTGGCGGCGTTGTGCCGCGCGTTGCGCGGGGAGTTGTCCATCGCGGTGGTCACCAACGACATCTACACCCGTGAGGACGCGGAGTTCCTGCTGCGCGAGGCCGTCCTGCCGCCCGGGCGGATCACGGCGGTGGAGACCGGGGCCTGCCCGCACACCGCCATCCGGGACGACATCTCGGCCAACCTGGAGGCGGTGGAGGAGTTGGAGGAGCGGGTCGGGGGGCTGGACCTGGTGTTGGTGGAGTCCGGTGGGGACAACCTCACCGCGACCTTCTCCCGGGGCCTGGTGGACGCCCAGATCTTCGTCATCGACGTCGCGGCCGGTGACGACATCCCCCGCAAGGGAGGGCCCGGTATCACCACCGCCGATCTGCTGGTGGTCAACAAGACCGACCTCGCCCCGCACGTCGGCTCGGACCTGGAACTCATGGCCCGGGACGCGAGGGCGCGGCGCGGCGACCTGCCGGTGGCCTTCACCTCCCTGCGGGATCCCGACGGGGTGCGCCCGGTCACCGACTGGATCACCGCACGACTGGCGGCATGGCGGGCGGCGGGGTGAGAACGTCTCCCGTCCCCCTCACTCCCCGCCCCGGGGTTTCCGCCGCCGGGCCCGGCGGCGGGGGCACCACGGCCTCCGCCGGTCCGGTACCCCCGTCGGGGGCCGGGTCGACCGCCGTGACCGCCTCGGCGCGGATCACGGCCGCCCCCGGTGGACGCCTGCCGGAGCTGCGGGGGGAGGGCCCCCTCGCGGTGCGCCGCACCCGTGCGACGGGGCCGCGCCCCCGGGTGTGCCTGGTCGGGGCCATGAGCGCGCCGCTCAACGGCGATCGCCTCGCACTCACCGTCACGGTTCTGCCGGGCGCCGGCCTGCACGTCGTCTCCGCCGCCGCCTGTGTCGCCCTGCCCGGCGCACGGGGGGACCGGGCCGAATACCTGACCGAACTCCATGTCGGTGGGGACGCCGAACTGCACTGGACCCCCGAACCGCTGATCTCGGCGCGCGGCAGCGACCTGTACGCCCGCACCCGGATCCACCTGGCTCCCGGCGCCCGTCTGCACTACCGGGAGGAGCACCTCGCCGGGCGGGCCGGTGAGGAGCCGGGCCGGCTGGTCGCCCGGCTGACCGTGTACCGGGCGGGTCGGGTGCTGCTCGACCAGGAGACCTCCCACGGGCCGGACGAACCCGGTTGGCGGAGTGGCGCGGTGATGGGCGGGAGACGGGCCGCGGGACAGATTCTGCGGGTGGATCCGGCCGCGCCGGGGTCCGCCCCCGGGACGGCCGCCGCCCCGACCGTCGCCACCGATCCCGGCGCCGCCGGCCTCGCCGCCCGGATGTCGCCGGCGGGTGATGCGATCCTGGTCTCCGCCGTCGCCGACGACGGCCTGGGCCTGCGTCACCTGCTCGATCGGATGGATCCCTCCGCCGACCGGGCCCCGACACACCCTCTTCCCGCACCCGCACCGGAGCCGCCTCCCGGCTCCCCTTCCGACAGGAGATCCGTGTGACGACCGATCCGGCCACCGCCGTCGCCCCGGAGATCGACGATCGCGTCGACATCGACACCGAGGTCCTTCCGACACCGGCTCCCGCCGGCCCCGTGATCACCCGCCTGAACGCCCCCGCCCTCCTGTCCCACCTGGACGGCCTGGCAGAGATCCTCGTCGACGCCGTGGCGGGTGGCGCCTCCCTCGGCTTCCTCGCCGATCTCGACCGGGCCGCGGCCCGGACCTGGTGGGAGCACCGGGTTCCGGAGGTGGCCGCCGGCGATCTGTGGCTGTGGATCGCCCGCGACGCCGGCGGAGGGGTGATCGGGACCATCTCCCTGTATCCGGTGACCAAGCCGAACGGCCGGCATCGGGGGGAGATCGCGAAGCTGATGGTGGCCCGCACGGCGCGGCGCGGGGGAGTGGCCCGGGCCCTGCTGGCCGCGGCCGAGCGGGCGGCGGCGTCCGCCGGACTCACGCTCCTGGTGCTCGACACGGAGACCGACAGCCCGGCGGAGACCTTCTACCGGGTGGCGGGTTGGATCGAGGTGGGTCGGGTGCCGGACTACGCGGCCGACCCCATGGGGCGGCTGCACCCCACCACCATCTTCCACCGGGATCCCCGGGAGACCGCGCCCGGTGACGCGCCGGGCGGCCCCCGGAGCGCCGGCGGGCCCGGGGCGCGGTAGTCGTCACCGCCGTCCGCGCGCGGCTCGGCCCGAACGCGGGGCCCCACGCGGACGGCCCGGCTCACAGACCGGCGATCAGCTCCGGCAGCCGTGTCATGTCCTCGAAGACGATGGTGTCCGGGCCCATCAGCCGTTCCGGCCGGCTGAGCCCGCCGGCGTACCCCAGCGAGCGCATCCCCGCCGCCCGGGCGGCGCGCACCCCGTAGTGGCTGTCCTCCACGACCACGCAGGCGGCCGGCGCCACGCCCATACGGCGCGCGGCGTGCAGGAACAGGTCGGGGGCCGGCTTGCCGCGGGCCACCTCCGTGGTGCTGAAGATCCGCCCCTCGAAGCGCGGGTACAGGCCGGTGGTGCCCAGGGTGAGGCGCATCTTGGCGTGGTCACCGCTGGAGGCGATGCAGGTGAGCAACTCACCGCGTTCCTCCCGGCCGGCCAGTTCGGCCAGCGCGGATCGGATACCGGGCACGGGGGTCAGTTCGTCGGGTATCGCGGCGTGCAGCCGTTCCCGGTACCGCCGATCCCACTCGGTGGCCGTGGCCTCGCCGAGCCGTTCGGCGATCTGTTCCCGCACCGCGGCGCCGGAACGTCCCAGGAAGCGGTCGAGGATCTCCTCCTCGTCCATCGTCCAGCCCAACTCGGCGCCGAGTTCCACGTTGACGCGCAGGGCTATCCGCTCGCTGTCCACGAGGACGCCGTCGCAGTCGAAGATGACCAGTTCCACCGGTGATGCCACCCGATCAGGCTAACCGTCGACCCGGGCGGCCCCCGCACCGGTCCGGGGGCCGCCCGGGGGCCTTCGGGGCGTCCTTCGGGAAACCGGGGTGTCGAGCCTGGTCATCGTGGAGGTGCAACCACCGCCGCCGGGGCACGTCCACGCCCCGGTCACGGTCCTCCCGTCCGGGGAGAAGGTGCCCCGGTAATGGGCGGGGGAGCCCTTCTCGCCACCCCGGATGATCAGGGTGTCGTCCTCGGTCTCGTAGACGTGGTCGAGGGTGTTGCCGTGGTTGTCGTGGAACCGGGACGTGATCTCCGGATCGGGCTTCTCCGCCCCGAAGGGCTTCCGCCTGCCGATCACCTCGAACCCGACGACCCGTTCCCCGTGCTGTTCGAGTTCCACCTCCTGGATCAGGAGGTACCCGCCCTCCGCCCATCGGCATGTGCTCGCGCAGTCCCGCGCGCGCCCGCTGGAGGGCGCTCTTGGTCGAGGCGACGCTCGTCCCCATGATCTCCGCGGTCTCGGCGGCGGAGCGGTCCGCCACGTCCCGCAGGATCAGCACCGCGCGTTGGCGCGGCGGTAGGTGTTGCAGTGCGGCGATGAAGGTCGACTCGATCGTCTCCCGGGCCAGGGCGAGCGCCTCCGGGCGTTCCTCCTCGGGGGCCGGTGGGTCCGGGAGTTCGTCCGGGTAGGGCTCCAGCCAGGTCACCTCGGCCCTCGGGGAGTGGGCCGGGGCGCCCGTGCCGTTCACGGCGGGCACGGGGGCCCGGGGCCGGTGAGGGCGTCGAGGCAGGCACGGGTGGCGATGCGGTACGGCCAGGGGCGGACGCCGTGCTCCCCGTGGAGGGTGTGTCGGCCGCGCCAGGCCCGGAGCCAGGTCTCCTGCGGCGCGTCCTCGGCGTCGGTGAAGGAACCGAGCATCCGGTGGCAGTGGGTCCGCAGGCTGTTGCGGTGTCGTTCGACGAGCAGGGCGAAGGCCGCCTCGTCACCGGCTCGGATCGCCGCCGCTGCCGCATCGTGATTCCCGGCACCCGTGGTCGACGAGGTCGTCAACGGGACTCCCTTCCCTCGGCGTGACCCGATCCCCGTGTCCCCCCCGGAACGCGGAGGACATCGTGTGCTCAACGTGAAGGTCGCGTGATCACTTCTTCACCGTCGCGAGGATGGGCGGTTCGGTTACTTGGTCGTAACTTGGCATGTACTCGGCAGTAACTGTGGTCCGGACCGCATCGCCGTGGTGTCACCCCCCAAGTGATCCACTCCCGCGATCCCCAAGGAGAGCCACTCGATGCTGTCCCGGAACAGATGGACGCGCCTGTGCGCGGGGCTGGTGTTCGCACTGGTCCTCGCCCTGCTCCCGACCGGCGCCGCGCAGGCGGCCGCTCCCCCGAGCAGCGGCTGGAACGACTGGTCCTGCAAACCCTCCGAGCGCAACCCGCGCCCCGTGGTGCTGGTTCACGGCACCCTCGCCAACAAGCACGTGAACTGGCTGGGCCTCGCCCCCTATCTGAAGAACCGCGGTTTCTGCGTCTTCTCCCTGGACCACGGAGTCCTCCCCGGTGTCCCGGTCTTCCACGGGCTCGGCCCCATCGAGGAATCCGCCGGTGACCTGGCGGTCTTCGTGGACCGGGTACTGGAGACCACCGGAGCCCGGGAGGTCGACCTGGTCGGCCACTCCCAGGGCGGCCTGATGCCCCGGTACTACCTCAAGCACCATCCGGGCGCCGCCGACAGGGTCGACAAGCTGATCGCCATAGCTCCCAGCACCAACGGCACGACGCTGCTGGGCCTCACCCGTCTGCTGGACCTCTTCCCCGGCCTCGACGAGGCCCTGTTCCTCAACGCCCCCGCGCTGGGCCAACAGGTCGTCGGATCCGACTTCCTCACCTCGCTCAACGCGGACGGCTACACCGTCCCCGGCGTCTCCTACACGGTCCTCGCCACCCGGTACGACCAGATCGTGACGCCGTGGCGCACGCAGTTCATCGACGAGCCGGGGGTGCGCAACATCCTCGTGCAGGACCTGTGCGCCCTCAACCTCTCCGAGCACGCCGGGGTGGGGCTGACCGACCGCGTGGTCTTCCACGAGGTGGCCAACATCCTCGACCCCTCGCGGGCGAGGCCCACCACCTGCCTGTCCGTCATCGGCTGACCGGCGGGGTCGGCCGCACCGTCCCCGCCGCTCCGGCGGCGGGGCCCACCGACAGCCGGTCGATCCGGTCCCGCGGCCGGGTCGACCGGCGCCGGCCGCACGACGCCGGTGCTCGGTGGTGTTCCGCCGGCCCGGACTCAGCGGTAGAGGCGCTCGGCGTAGGAGGGGCCGTAGTACTCCTCCAACTCCTCCAGGGAGTCGTCGGGCCGTTCCAGCGCCTTCGCGATCCGGGCCCGCGAGGGCAGGGACTCCGGCTCCCAGGTGCCCGGTTCCCAGGCGCGCGAGCGCAGGAACGCCTTGGAACAGTGGTGGTAGACCTCCTCGATCTCCACCAGCACCGCCAGCCGGGGACGGTGCCCGCGCACCGCCATCCGGTCCATGAAGGGGGCGTCCCGTACGATCCGGGCCCGCCCGTTCACCCGGAGGGTGTCGCCGCGTCCGGGGATCAGGAAGATCAGCCCCACCCGGGGGTTGACCAGGATGTTGCGCAGGCTGTCCACCCGCTTGTTTCCCGGACGGTCGGGCAGGGCGAGCGTCCGGTCGTCCAGGACCAGGACACACCGGCCGGGGTCCCCGCGCGGGGAGACGTCGCAGCGGCCCTCGTCGTCGGCGGTGGCCAGCAGGCACAGCGGGGCGTGGGTCAGCCACGCCCGATCCAACGCGTGCAGGGAGGGGCGGGCCTTGTCACGGGTGCGTGGCAGGGGCTCGCCCACCACCTCGCGCAGTTCGGCCGCCGAGTCGATCGTGGTGAGGCCGGCGCGCGGATCGGTCCCCGACCGCTCGTCCGCGGCGTCGCCGCCGTTCGTGTGGTCCGTGGTGTCGATTCTCCCCGTGTCGCTCACGCGCGCGCTCCGTCCCTGTTGACCGGCGGCCCGGTTCCGGGGCCGCACACGACCGCGCCCCCGACCCTACGCCCGCCCGTCCGGGCGAGGGGTCGGGGGCGCGGGGCCCGTTCCGCTTCGGCCGGATTCCGCCGGTCCGGCCGAAGCGGTGGGGCGGTGCCGTCGACTCCCCACAGGGGTGGGGGAGGGAGCCGGCGGCACCGGTCCGGAGAGGAACGTCTCAGGCGCTGCCGCGCCCCGACGCCCGGCGGCGGGCTGTCACGAGCAGCACGCCCGCACCCAGGGTCAGGACCGCGGCACCGCCGACGGCCGTGGCGAGGGTGCCCGGGTCGCCGCCGGTCGTGGCCAACCTGACCTCGTCGCCGCCTCCGTGGGGGGCCGGGGCGTTCGGCTGCCCGCCATCAGCGCCCTCGTCGGCGTCCGCTCCGGAGTCGCCGGCGACGTCCTCCGAGACCTCCGCGGAGTCCTCGGGCGCGTCCGTCGCCTCGTTCGGGTCGTACTTGTCCAGTTCCTTGCCGGCCCGCTCGGCGGCGGCCGGGGCGTCGTAGTCCTCCTCGGCCCCGTGGTGGTGCTCGTGGTCCGGGTGGTCCCCCACGGTGGTGGGATCCACCCCCTCGATCACGTCCACCGGCTCGGCGGGGCGCTCCACGACGGGGGCACCGGTGGTGTCGGCGCCGAAGACCACGTCGGAGCAGGTGTAGAAGGCCTCGGGGCTGTCGGTGCGCTGCCAGACGCTGTAGATCAGGTGGCGGCCCCGGCGCTGCGGGATGGTGGCGTCGAAGACGTAGTCGCCGTTGACCAGCGACGGGCTCGACACCTCGCCGAAGAGCTCCAGGTCCGACCAGCGCAGCGGCTGGGCGGGGTTCCAGCCGGGGGTGGTGATGTACAGCTCGAAACCACCGGGGTGGGGGGCGGTCGCGGTGTACCGGAAGGTGTGGTTGCCGCTGTTCATGGCCGTCGCGGGCCAGTCGGCACGGGCCTGGTCCAGTCCGGTGTACTTGTCGCGACCGGCGCCGCACAGTCGGCCGTCCGGGATGAGCGAGCGGTGCGCCCCGGCGGCGTTGGCGATGTTGACCTCGTTCCAGTCGTAGAACGGCTGGGTGCCACCGATGGCGACGGCCTCTCGACAGGCGTCCGACCGCGGGGACTCCGGGCCCTCCTCGCGGCAGAGCTTGACCCGGCTGATCGGGTCGTCCATGGATCCGTGGGCGGCGGCGGGGCCGGCTGCCAGCAGGCTCAGGGCGAGCGGGGCGACGGCGAGAACGCCGACGGTGGCTGCTGAACGTCGGGGGGACATGGGGGGCTTCTCCTCGCTGTGGGGGGCATCGTGGTGCGGTGGTCCCCACCGGCGCGACTCGGTGGGGATCGACCGGATGGAACCGGCCCGGTGCGCGAACACCCGGTCCCGGATCCGCCAACTCCGCCTGGCAAGACTTACGTTAGCCCCGCTGACCTGCGCCGACCGCCGAAAAGGGCTCCCTTATGACGCTGTTAAGGAGAGCCTGAAAGACGGTTAAGACCGCTGTCCGGTGCGCCCGTTTCGCCCCTTGCGTCGGGTGGCTCCGAAAGCGGGTCCCGGGAGGGGCGGGGAGGCCGGAACGCCCGGGGAGGTGGTTCCGTGCCGGCCCTCCGGTGTTCGACCCGGGGACGGTGTCGCCGATACGGGAGGGAAGGAGAGGGGGGCTCCGGCGGCCGTCGGACGCCCGGCGGTGATCCCGACCGGCCGTCGGGGACCCCTCCCGCTCCGATTCCCCGGGCACGTCCCCCGCCGATCGTCGGACCCGGGGCAGAATCGGGCGGGTGAGGTTGACCATCGATCCCGATTCCCCGGACGCCCCCTACGAGCAGATCCGGGCCCGGATCGCCGCCGGCGCCCGCTCGGGCGAGTTCCCCGTCGGGCTGCGACTGCCCACCGTGCGCGGGCTCGCCGCCGACCTCGGCCTGGCGGCCAACACCGTCGCCAAGGCGTACCGGGCCCTGGAGGCCGACGGCGTCATCGAGACCCGGGGGCGCAACGGCACCGTCGTCGCGGGCTCGGGCGACGCCGCGGCCCGTGAGGTCGCCCGGGCGGCCGAAGGGTTCGCCCGCCTGGCCAGGCGGCTCGGACTGGACGAGGCGGCCACCCGCGCCGCGGCCGAGGGCGCCGTCCGGGCGGTATGGGCCGACGGGGAACCACCCCGCGCGGAATGACCCGCCGGGTGGACCGGGTCGTTCGCCTCCCGGCCCGGGCGCCCGGTTCCGGCTCCGGAAAACCCTGTCACCCGGCCCCGCCGGGAAGACGGCTCCGGACGGCGTGACCCGTCGAGGAGCGGACCCGGCGGCCCCGGCGGACCCGGCGGGCGGGCCGGGGGTCCGCCGGGGCCCGCGCGGCCCGGAACGCGGGGGAGGGACCGCGCGAACGGCCGCTCGCCCGATCCCATCCCGGGCCCCCGACCGGGCGGTGGGAACGGTTACAGGTAGGCGCCGGTGCCCGCCGGTCGGGGCTCGGGCACCGAGGTGGGCGACTCGCCGCCGCGCAACGCGTACAGCTCGGCCAGGGTGGCGCCCTCCGGCCCGATCCCCTCCTCGGTACCCAGCCACCGCACCGCCTCGGGACGGGTCAGCGGACCGACCTCGATCCGGGCCAGGCAGCGTCCCGGCCGGACCACGGCGGGGTGCAGCTTCTCCAGATCCTCGTTGGTGGTGATGCCGACCAGTACCCGACGTCCCTGGCCGAGCAGGCCGTCGGTGAGGTTGAGCAGGCGGGAGAGCGCCTGGCCGGCCGTGTTCTTGGCCCCGCCCCGGATCAACTCGTCGCAGTCCTCGAGCAGCAGCAGGCGCCACTTGGAGCCCCCGCCCTCCTCGCCGTCCTCGTTGTCCTCGTGGTCGTCGGGACCGTCCTCGCCGATCGCCACGTCCATGAGGTAGCCGACATCGTTGAACAGCCGTTCGGGGTCCAGCACGCAGTCCACCCGGCACCAGGTGCGCCAACTGCGGGCCAACGTCCGCAAGGCGGAGGTCTTGCCGGTGCCCGGCGGACCGTGCAGCAGGAGCAGTCTTCCGGAGACGGAGGCGGGGGTGGTGGCCATCAGCCGGTCCAACGCCCCGGCGACCGGAACCGAGTAGTTCCCGCGCGCCTCCTCCCAGCTCTCGGTGTCGATGACCCGGCTGGTGCGCACCGGGCCGCCGCGCGGCGAGTGGTGCCAGAAGCCCATCGGCACCCGGGAGGGCTCGGTCCGTTCCTCCTCCTCGGCGCCGTCGACGGCCTGCTTGAGCACCTGTTCGGCGCGCTCCTCCGTGGCGGCGACCACGGTGACCATGGCGCCGAAGCGCCACTTGCGGGACCGCACCGCCCAGTCCCCGCCCATGGCGAGAACCGTCCAGCCGTCGTCGCCGCGCACCGAGAGCATCGGCTCGGCCTCCGGGGGCAGCAGGGTGTGCCCCTCCTTGATCTGGCCGAGGCGGCGTTCGCGCGCGTACGGCAACTCGCCCTCCGCGAAGCGGCTGACCAGGAACGTGTCGATGGTCTCGGTGGGCGAGTCGGGGTCGTTGACCACCAACCGGAAGGGCGGCGGGGGCGGGGAACCGGGGCGGCGCTCGGAACACATGCGCCCCATGATCCGTCAGGCGGGGGTCTCCCGCACAGTGGTTTCGGCGCGTCGCCCCGGACGGGCGTCGGGAGCGCGGTCCGGGAGCGGGGGCCGGATGGGCGGAGGAAGGGGAGGAGGGGGACCCGAGGAGAGTCGAATCGGCCCGGGTACGTTCGTTCCCGTTCCTCATCGGGAAGGCTGACACATGGGTCCGGGATATCCTGTCGTCCCTCGGGGGCGTTAGGGTGGGTTCGCCCGTACCGGGTGCCCTCGTCACGGGTGGGAGAGTCATGGAGCGGATAACGGCACGGAGCAGGCCCCGAGTGCCTGCCATCACCTGCGGGAGCGGCGCGAGTGGTTCGCGTCTCGACCGTCACCTGAGCGTGCTTTCCGGCCCGGCCGTGTCCCCGCGCGAAGCGGCGGACGCCACCTCGCTGATGTTGGAGTTGACGGCTCGTGACCGGAGTCGTGCCCCGGAGCGCCCCGGCGCCCGGGTCCTGTTGCTGGCGCCGCTGCGCCGGTTGCGGCGCTCCATCTTCGGCGGGCGGGGCTGAACGGCCGGACGGTCACACGGCACGTGTCGCGGCCCCCGTGGCCGCGACCGTGTCGGTGACCCGGCCGACCCCACCGCCCCGCCACGCGTGACGCGCGCGACCCCGCTCGTGCTCCCGCCCGACCGGTGTGCCGTGGCCGGGCCGAACCGATCGTCCGGCCGGCCCCTCCGGGACGGGCTCAGCCGGGGGCGGCGTCCACCGAGACCGAGAAGGAGAAGCGGTCTCCCCGGTAGTGGATGCGGACCACGTCCACGACCCGCCCCGCCCCGTTCGTCGTGACCCCCGTGCAGTGCAGGATCGGGCTCAGCAGGGGGATTTCCAGCAAGCGGGCGGTCTCCGGCTCCGCCAGTCGCGCCTGAACGGTGTTGGCGATGCGTGCCGGAGCCACCCCCGCCACATCCCGCAGTACCCGGGTCATGGGCCAGCGCTCCAGCACCGCCGGGTCGATCAGCGCGGCCACGTCCGGGGGCAGCAGGTTCTCCGCCCAGTTGGTCGGCTCCCCGCTGTCCGGATCGCGGCGCAGCCGGGTGAACCGGACCACCTCGGTCAACGCCGGGAACCGATCGGCCAGTTCGGGTGGCACGGGTATCGGTCCGTGCTCCAACAGGGTGGTCGGCTCACCGGACTGCTGGGCCACGATGGCGTCCACCGAGCCCAGCAGCGGCACCGGGGCCCCGCGCGGCACGTCCGGTTCGATGAAGGTGCCGCGCCTGCGGTGCCGGCTGATCAACCCCTCCTGTTCGAGTTCCTTGAGCGCCTGGCGCATGGTGAGCACGCTGACGCCGTAGTGCACGGCCAGTCGTTCCTCGGTGGGCAATCGCAACGGTGAGCCCGCGGGCCGGCCGAGTATGGAGGCCCGCAGGGATTGGGACACCTGGTACCACAACGGCAACTTGCGGTTGAGTTCAAGGGAATCGGGGGCGAAAACGGTCACGTCGGTCCCTCCCTGCGGGTAACCCGGGCGGCTCGGGTCCTCCGTCCCCCTCCCGGGCGCCCCTCCCGGGTCCCGCGGGCGGGTGTCAGGGACGGAAGTTCCGTTCCAGACCCTCCCACACCCGGTCGTAGTCCCGCTGCCGGTGTCCGGCATTCAGCGCCTGCCCGGTGAGCAGGATCGGCCACCGGGTCTCGAACATGAACGCCAGACCGTCGTCGATCTTCTGCGGGCCGCGCTCCTCGGCGCTCGCCCGCTCGAAGGTCTCGCGGTCGGGCCCGTGCGCCGACATCATCGGGTGCAGCGATCCGCCGCCCGGCACGAAGCCCTCCGCCTTGGCGTCGTAGGAGCCCTCGATGAGGCCCATGTACTCGCTCATCACGTTGCGGTGGAAGTACGGGGGGCGGAAGGTGTCCTCGCCCACCAGCCAGCGCGGCGCGAAGACCACGAAGTCGGCGTTGGCCAGGCCCGGGGTGTCCGAGGGCGAGGTGAGGACGGTGAAGATCGAGGGATCGGGGTGGTCGAAGCTGATCGAGCCCAACACGTTGAACCGGCGCAGGTCGTAGACGTAGGGCACCAGCGTGCCGTGCCAGGCGACCACGTCCAGCGGGGTGTGGTCCCACTCGGCGGACCACAGCGCTCCGCCGTACTTGGTGATCACCTCCACCGGACCCCCGGACTCCTCCCACGCGGCCTCGGGGGCGATGAAGTCCCTGGGCGCGGCCAGGCCGTTGGCGCCGATGGGGCCGAGTTCGGGCAGGGTGAAGGGGCGGCCGTGGTTCTCGCAGACGTAACCGCGCGCGGGTCCGTCCGGCAGTTCCACCCGGAACCGCACGCCGCGCGGGATCAGCGCGATGTGTCCGGGGCCCGCGCGCAGCGGCCCGAACTCGGTGCGCAACAGCAGGGTGCCCCGCTCGGGGACCAACAGCAGTTCGCCGTCGGCGTCGCAGAACACCCGGTCCTTCATGGGGGCGTCGGCGTGGTACAGGTGGATGGCCACACCCGAGCGGGTGCGTACGTCGCCGTTCCCGCCCAGGGTCCACAGGCCCCGGACGAAGTCGGTACCCGGCTCCGGGTCGGGCACGGGGTTCCAGCGCATCCGGTTCGGGTCGGGCGGGACATCGGCGAAGGGCGCGCCGAACAGGGTCCCGGAGTCGATCCGGCGCATCGGCGGGTGGGCGGCCGAGGGTCGGACGCGGTACAGCCACGACCGCCGGTTGTCGGCGCGGGGTTCGGTGAAGGCGCTGCCGCTGAGCTGTTCGGCGTACAGGCCCCGGGCGGGGCGGCGGGGGGAGTTGCGGCCGACCGGCAGGGTGCCGGGCAGTGCCTCGCTGCTGTGCTCGTTGCCGAAACCGGCCGGAGGGCGTCGCGACCCCGCGGGGTTCCCGGAGCTCCCGTGGCCGTGTCCCGAACCGTGTGTGTCGTCCATGGTGCCCTCCCGCGGCTGTCCGGTGCCGCCCCGGCGCGTCACCGACGACAATTCATGTGGCTGAGCATAGGAATGCGGTGGTGTCCCGTCAACGGTTCGACGCGGAACGTCGCCCCCGGGATCCCCGGCGGTCGGGGGCGTCCGGTGCCCACCGGGGATCCCGCACCCGCCCGGGCGTCGGGGGGTCAGCCTCCACCGGGCCCGGGCGAGGGCAGGGAGCGTGCCAGGATCTCCGCCGCGTCCCCGCGTCCCCGGTGCGGACGCAGGGCCCGCCGCATCTCCAGCACGGCCAGTTCCACCTCCTCCGAGCGCAGCCGGTCCCGTCCCCGCAACAGCCCCTCCCAGGCCGCGCAGGCCTCCTCGAGGTGCCCCCGGCGCAACAGCAGGTGCCCCAGTCGGGCGTCGGTCAGCGCGTGTCCGCGCACGTCCGCCGGGTCCCGCTCCCGACCGGCCGTCCGCAACTGCGTGATCGCGCCGGGCAGGTCTCCCAGCGCCTCGAGCACCGCCGCCGACTGGAAGCGCAACGCCGCCGTCGGATAGCCGTCGAACGGGCCCGGAGGGTCCCCGACGCGTTCCGCGGCGCGCTCGGCCGCGGTCAGGGCGCCCAGCGCGCCCCGCCGTTCGCCGCTGAGCGCCAGTACCACCGCCAACTGCGCCTGCACGTAAGCCTGTGGGCCGGGCGGGGCGCCGTGTACCGCCCGTCCGGCGGTCTCCGCCAGGCGCAGCGCCGCCGCGGGATGTCCCAACCGCTGGGCCTGGGCGCTCATCGCCCGCACCACGGTGCTCCAGGCGGCGCGGTCCCCGGCCTCGGAGGCCAGCCGGTGGGCGAAGGTGTAGTAGCGCTGGGCCAGCCCGTGCAGCCGGCCGTCCTCGTACATGCGGGCGAGCAGGAAGCACAGCCGACAGGCGGCCACCAGCACCTCGCGGCGCCGGGCGGTGGACCGGCGCGAACCCAGCAGCGGCGCCACGTCGTCGGCCAGGTAGGAGGCCAGCGCGCCGCGTGCGTGCCGCCCGCCCCGGGCGTTCACCGAGCCGGCGAAGAAACGGATGGCGTCCTCCAGCGCCGCGAGTTCGGCTCCCCCGTCGAGGAGGACCGGAGCAGCGGGCGGCGGCGGGGCCGGGGACGCCGGGGTGCCGGTGTCGGGCTTGCCGACGGGGAGGGGGAGGCCCGGTCGGCCGCCCGCCGGGACCGACAGGGCGGGGGCGGTACCCGCGCCGGCCGGTCGGTGGCCCTCGACGCGCGGTCCGGCGGTCCGGTGCCGCCCGTTCCTCCCCCGGCCGCCACCGGGGCGCGGGGGCCAGGGGAAGAGGGCCGGGGTGGCCCCCTCCTCGAACCGGCCGGTCTGCCCCGGCCTGCCGCCCCGGTCCGTCCACAGTGCCGTTCCCGAGCCGGGCCCCTCCTCGCGGGATCGGCCCGTGCCGTGCCCCGGTGCCCCGGGGTCGCGCGGGTGCGGGGCGCGGTGGGCGTGTTCGACCGGCGGACGGGAGAGGCGTCCCGGGGTCGGGGGCGCCGGGCCCGTCCCCCGGACCGGAAGCGGGGAGGTGTTCCCCGCCCGGCCGGCTCCCCGGGCGGGGGAGGTCACCCGGGGATCGAACATCCACTCGCCCGTCCGGTCGTCGACCGATTCGCTCGGTGGGCCCGGTACCTCGGTTTCCGCCACCCGATAGGGTCGCTGTCGCATCGGGGCCAGGCGGGCACCCTCGGCGTCCGTCCGGCACGCGGCGGCGAAACCGTCCGTCGTGTCCCCGGGGGTGGCTTCCCCGGCCGTGTGGCCGGAGTCGGTGTCGTGCGTCGGCGCGTTCGCGGTTCCCCGCGCCGGGGAGCGTGTGCCACCGGGCCCGAAACCGGCCGCCTCCGGTGTCACCGGCCGTCCGATCCTTCGGGAGAGGGCCTCGGCGGCCAGTTCCGGGACGGGTTCCCGGGGCAGGGTGCCGGCCAACCAGTGCGCCACCGCGGTGCGGTCGTACCGCAGTGGGCACCCGATCTCGGAGCCGATCGCGTTCACCGACCGGGCCAGCGCCTCCTGGGTCCAGTCGGCCTCGTCCAGCAGGCATCGCAGCCGTTCGTTGGGCATCCGCCGGTGTGTCATGCCTCTTTCGTGCCATATCCGGGGCCCCCGGTCAGCGGCGCACGGCGGCGCGTGTCGCGGGTGCCGGGCCCCAGCGTCACCCGATGGACGGGATTGCCGCGACATCCGTCACCCGTGAGTGTGAATCCGCCTCGAACGGGTCGGCGAGCCGCGCACGGACACTCCCGATCGGCGCGGGCATCCGCTCCCCGCCCACCGGGAGGGCCGGTCTCCCGTCGAACGCCCGCCACCGGAAGGGGCATGCCGTTGTGCCACGGCCCGGGCCCCCGCCCACCCGGCTGTGTCCCGGGCACAGCCGGGTGGGCGAAACGTGCCGAATCCTCCCCGACCACGCGGCGGCCCGGGCCGCCGGCGCTGACAACGCGCGGTCCCCGCCGTTAGCGTGATCGGCATGTCCGGCATCGATGGAACCCCGACCGAGTCCGTGCGCGCCGTGGTCCTCCCGGCGGTGGGCGCACCCCTGCGGGTGACCCGCATCAGGCTGCCCCGCCCCGGCCCCGGCCGGGTGCGCGTCCGGCTCGCGGCGGCCGGGGTCTGCCACTCGGACCTCTCCCTGGCCAACGGCACCCTGGCACACCCCGTGCCCGCCGTGCTCGGACACGAGGGCGCGGGCACCGTCACGGAGGTCGGGGAGGGCGTCGAGTCGATCCGCCCCGGACAGCGCGTGATCCTCAACTGGGCCCCCTCCTGCGGCCGGTGCCACTTCTGCGCCGTCCTGGCCGAGCCCTGGCTGTGCGCGGAGGCCAACGCCGGCACCACCACCCCCTACGCGCGCGACGAGGACGGTGGGGAGCTGTACCCCGGTCTGACCGTGGCCGCCTTCGCGGAGGAGACGGTCGTCCCGGAGCACGCGGTGCTCCCACTGCCCGACGGCATCCCGCCGGCCGAGGCCGCCCTGCTCGGCTGCGCGGTGCTCACCGGCTGGGGGGCGGTCCACCACAACGCCCGGGTGCGGGAGGGCGAGAGCGTCCTGGTGATCGGCGTCGGCGGGGTGGGCCTGGCAGTCCTCCAGGCGGCCCGGATCGCGGGCGCCTCGCGGATCGTCGCGGTGGACGTCTCCGAGGGCAAGGAGCCGTTGGCCCGCGCGGCCGGAGCCACCGACTTCCTGCTCGCCTCCGACCGCACGGCGCGCGAGGTGCGGGCACTGACCGGCGGACTCGGGGTGGACGTGGCGATCGAGTGCGCGGGCCGGGCGGAGACCATCCGCGCCGCCTGGAGCGCCACCCGTCGCGGTGGCCGGGCGGTGGTCGTGGGCATCGGCGGGAAGGACCAGAAGGTCACCTTCTCGGCCCTGGAACTCTTCATCACCGGCCGAACCCTGAGCGGCTGCGTCTACGGCAACAGCGTGCCCGCCCGTGACCTGCCGGTACTGGCCGAGCACGTGTTGGCCGGGCGGTTCGACCTCTCCGCGCTGGTCACCGACCGGATCGCCCTGGACGGCGTGCCGGACGCCTTCGAGGCGATGTTGGCGGGACGCGGCGGCCGGGCGCTGGTCGTCCACGACGGGTGAATCGGGACCCGGGGGCACCGGGCCGGGCGGAGCGGTCGGCGGCTGGGCCGTCGGCCGTCCGGGGAACGACATCGCTAAGCGAACGCTCAGGGCTTCGGTGTAGGGTGAGCCCCGGCCGGCATCCCGTCGGCCGCGCGGAGGACGGAACGCCCGACCGGCGTGCCCGCCCCGCGCCCGGAGGACGCGCGAAGCGGAGGCGGACATGCCGGCTCGGACACGTCGCCGGGACGGCGCGGACTCCCTCGCCGCCTCCGCGGGCCACGAGACGGCCGGCCGCCTGCTGCTGGCCGCCGTGGAGTCCTTCGCGGAGCGCGGCTTCCACGCCACCACCACCCGCGACATCGCCGGACGGGCCGGCATGAGCCCCGCCGCGCTCTACATCCACTACCGCACCAAGGAGGAGCTCCTCCACCAGATCAGCGTCTACGGCCACGAGCGGGTGGCGCGGATCCTGGGTGACGCGGCGGACGGTCCCGGTACCGCCGCCGAGCGGCTGGCGGTGGCCGTGAGCGCCTTCGCCAGGTGGCACGCCGAGCACCACACCCGCGCCCGGGTCGTGCAGTACGAGCTGGCGGCGCTGGGGGAGGAGCACTACGCGGAGATCCAGCGGCTGCGCCGGCGCACCGCCGAACTGGTGCGGGGGGTCATCGCGGACGGAGTGGCATCCGACGAGTTCCGGGTGGGGGACGTGCGCGGCACCGCCCGAGCCCTGCTGTCGCTGTGCATCGACGTCGCGCGCTGGTACGACCCGGCCGGCCCCGACACCCCCCGAGAGCTGGCGCTGCTGTACGCGGGATTGGCGCTGCGCATGGTCGGCGCCGACGCGGACACCACCACCCGGGCGGTGGAACGGGCCGCGGAGGCGTTGGACGCGCCCTCCGACACCGACCTCCCCGACCGGACCGCCCCCTCCACCCCCGGGGACGCGCCCCCGCCGGCCCGCCCGGCCGAGGGGGGAACGGACGACCCCGGCGCGCCCTGAGCCGGTCCGCGGGTTTCCGACCGGCCGGTTCGGGCACCAGGGGAGGGGAGGGCGGCGTACGGCCGTCCCCGAGGTCACGGCCGGGTGACAACCGGGTCGGGAACCGCGCGTCCGTCTGGCGCGTCCCCCGGGTCACTGATGTGATCGTGCACACGACGTCCGTGCGGTGGCCGGTCCCCGGAGCCGCGCGGTTCCGTCGCCCCGCGGGGTCGCGCACCGGACGGGGGCCCGGACCACCGCCCGGTGATCCGGACACGGAAGCACGAGCGGTGGCGCCGGCACCAACGGCACGGGAAGCACGGGGAGCGCGCCCGGTACGACGGGCGAAAGGGCCGCGCCACCCGGTACACCCGGGATCGGACGAGCGAACGCACCATGCGAGGTACCGAGGAATCCGCCGGACGGGCGACACCGCGCCGGGGCGCGGGGTGCCCGTCCCGCCCCCTGCCGGGTTCACCGGCGCCCGTCGCGGGGCCCCGGGAGAACGCCCGGCACGACCATGTCCGCACCACGGCGGTCCCGGCGGACCGCCGGTCATCACGATGCCGGCGCGACGACGCGCCGGACAACGGGGAGGACGCCCACCCATGTCCCTGAGTCAGAACGTCCGCCAGGCGGCCCGGTCGGTCGCCCGGGGCGGGGACCCGCGCCAGGCCGCCGCCGGTCTGGTCAACGAGCGGGCCCGGAACACCTTCGGCGGCGCCGGCGGTCGCCAGGGGGGAGGCGACCCGGGCGAGGAGCCCGACGCCAACACCCCCGGCGTCGCGGATCCCGACGACTTCCTCGCCGCCCGTGACCACGGGGCCTCGATCGGCACCCGTATCGAGCAGAAGACGACCTCGCTCAACGGTGCGGGGGAGGCGGTCAACCGCAGCGAGACCGAGCGCACCCGCTCCGGCACCGTGCACGTGATCTGCCCGATGGTGCTGCCGCGCGGGCGGACCCTGATCACCATGCTGCCCGCCGTGGTGCTGGTCGCGATCGGCCTGGTGGCGGTCCTGGTGCTCTCCGCGACGGACGCCGCGGTGGCGACGAACCCGTTGTTCGGCGTGCACTACTGGGTGCTGACCCTGTTGGCGGCCGGCTTCATGTGGTGGCGTCAGGGCATGGTGATGGTGCCCGAGGGGTGTCAGGCGCTGATCACCCGGTTCGGCAAGCTCGAGCAGGTCGTCGGTCCCGGCCGGGTCACCCTCTTCAACCCCTGGAAGCGGGTCTCCTACATCGTCAACACGACGCGGGAGTACCCGTTCAACGCGCCGATCCGTGAGGCACCCACCCGCAGCGGTGTGCAGGCCTCCATCGACCTGTTCGTGCAGTTCCGGATCAACGACCCGGTGGAGTTCATCTACACGCTCGGGGCGGTGCGCGGTTTCCAGGAGAAGCTGAACAACGCGATCAGCGAGACCACCCGCAGCATGATCTACGAGCAGGAGGCGTCGGCCATCTACGACATGGTCGGCGAGAACACCAACCGTCTGCTGGATCAGCTCAACCAGCAGTTCAGCCCGGCGGTGGAGCTGACCAACGCCAACATCACGCACGCCGAGCCCTCCAGCCAGGAGTACCGGATGGACCTGGCGGCGCCGGAGATGGTGCGGGTGGCCAAGGAGGCGTACACCCACGAGTACGAACTCCAGTTGCGCAAGGAGAACAACGAGGGCGACCTGAACAAGGAACTGGCCTCCCTCAACGAGACCCTCTCGGCGATCCAGGCCGACATCGCGCAATATCAGGCGCAGATGGACACGGCGCTGGAGCGCGAGACCAACCGCGCCCGTTCGGTGGCCCGCCAGCGGTTCGTGGAGGCCGAGTCCGAGGCGCGGGCCAACGCCGCCCTTCTGGAGGCGCAGGCCCTGGACATCCGCGCGGTCTCCGCGGCCAAGGCCCCGGAGATCCTCAACCACCGTTACCGTCAACAGGTTCTGGACACCCTGGAGTCGGTGGCCGAGCGGCTGCCGCAGGTGATGAAGATCGGCTCCGGCGAGGAGGCGAGCGTCAACTTCCTGAGTGTGGCGCGGGGCATCATCGGCGAGACCGGTGAGGAGCTGTTCACCGAGAGCGACATGGAGGGTCTTCGCTCCCGGATGGAGGAGATCTCCGCCCGCATCGCCGAACGGGAGGAGGAGCTCCGTCCGCTGCGCACGACCGAGCGCACCACCGCCCGGGCGCCGGTCCTCTCCGAGGAGGCCGCCGCCGCGGAGGCGGCCGCGGAGGCCGACCTGCCGGTCGGATCCATCCCCCCGTCGGAGGGCGGCGGACCGTCCGGTGACGCCGGACCCACCGCTTCCGGAACCGCCTCCACCCCGCAGGACCTCCCGCAGGAAGGGGAGCTGTGATGTCCCAGCCCGTACCCGACCGACACGGTTCCACCATCAAGGAGGCGCTGGCCTCCTGGGGTGACATCGCCCGCCTGCTGCGCGGGGGTGACGAGGGCGCCCTGGTACCGGTGGTCATCCCCCGGCACAGCCGGCGCACCGGCTGGACGGTGCTGCTGTGGATCGGCCTGTTCCTGATCCTCACCGGTGTGATGCTGCTGGTGGCCGCCGACGACACGGACAACGGCCTGGCCGGTACCGCCTACGGGGCGCTCTCCGGCCCCGCCTTCATCGTGGGTGTCCTGACCCTGCTGCTGGGCATGCTGTGGTGGTGGCGCTCCTCGATCGTGGAGATCGAGCAGGGCACCACCGGCGTCCTGACCCGTTACGGGGCGGTCGTCGGCACCCTCGACCCCGGCCGTCACTACCTGTGGCACCCCTGGTCGCGGGTGGACTTCGTGGTGGACACCTCCACCGAGATCCCCTACTCCGCCCCGGTGATCGCCTGCCCGACACGGGAGAACGTGCCGCTGAAGTCGATCGAGTTCTTCCTGAAGTTCCGCATCACCGACGCGCTGCGCTTCGTGCGGACCATCGGCGCGGGCAACTTCGACCTGGTGCTCTCCAACGCGGTCCAGGACGCCATCCGTCAGCGCAGCCGTCAGGTACGCACCGAGGAGGCCTACGACCTGCGCGGCTCGGACGTGAAGGACATGCAGGAACTGCTCAACCGCCAACTCGACCGCTACGGGGTCCGGATCACCGGCTGCAACATCCCCGACGTGCAGCTGCCCGTGCAGTACCGGCAGCACCTGGCCACCCGGGAGCGGGTGTCGAAGGAGAAGGTCGCCTACGAGCAGGAGTGGGAGCTGACCCGCAAGCGGCGGATCGACACCCTGCTGATGGACATCGAGCGCTCCAAGAAGACCAGGGACGCCAAGATCGTCGAGGTCAACGCGTCGCTCAACCAGGCGCGCAAGGACGTGGCGCAGATGCTGGAGGAGCAGGAGACCGAGGCGCAGCGGGTCCGCTTCGAGATCGAGACCCGGGGTCGGGCCGGTCTGGCGGCGGCGGAGAACGAGGCGAAGGCGCAGGAGCGGCTCGCCACGGCCTACCGGGACAACCGGGCGGTCCTGGAGTACGAACTGGCGCGACGGCGCCTGGAGGTCGGTGCCAAGCTCGCGGAGGAGGCTCCCCGGCCGGTGGTGGTGCAGACCGGCGAGGACTCCGGCGGGGGCGACACCTCGGTGCTGACCACGCTGTTGACCGCCCAGCTGCTTCCCCGGCTGACCGGGGGATCGGGGTGGGCCGACGGCGCCCGGGCGTTGACCTCCGGACGCGGCGGTTCCCGTGACGAGGGCCGGGGCGGCCGCGACACGGGGGAGAACCGCGCCGATTGGGAGGACGAGGAGGACGACGGGCGCTGAGCCCGTCCCGGGGGAACCCCGGACAAGCTCCCGACGGGCCCCGTGGCCGACGGTCGTCCCCGCCCGGCCGCCGGGAGGCGTCAGAGGTAGAAGCGGGTGACGGTCTCGGCCACGCAGACGGGCTTGTCCCCGCCCTCGCGCTCCACGGTGACGGTCAGGACGGACTGGGCCCCGCCCGGCACCTCGCTCACCTCGACGATCCGGGCCCGGGCCCGGATCCGTGAGCCCACCGGCACCGGCGCCGGGAAGCGGACCTTGTTGGAACCGTAGTTGACACCCATTCGGATGCCCTCCACCCGGAGCAGCCCCGGTACCAGGACGGGCAGCAGGGAGAGGGTGAGGTAGCCGTGCGCGATGGTGGTGCCGAACGGTCCGCCGGCGGCGCGCTCCGGATCCACGTGGATCCACTGGTGGTCGCCGGTGGCCTCGGCGAAGAGGTCGATCCGCTTCTGGTCCACCTCCAGCCAGTCGCCGGGACCCAACTCCTCGCCGATCGCCGCCCGCAGTTCCCCGGCGCTCGCGAAAACCCGTGGCTCGGCCATGTCCGGTGCCTCCTCGTCTCGGTGTGGTGTCGCTCCGGCCCGCGCGGCCCGTTCCCGCGCCCGTCCGGGCGCGGCCCACCGGCCCCCGTCGGCTAAGCGTCCGCTCAGCATTCCCTGCCCCGCTCCCGCTGTCAACGCGGTCGCACCCCTTCCCCTCGGCCATACCGACCGGTTAGTCTGCCGCCGCGACACCCCGTCGTGTCCGGGATCCGCCCGGCCGACCGGCAGAGCGGGACGCGCCGGCGGGCGCGGACCGCGGACATCACCGATCGAGGGGAGCCCCACCATGGCAGCCGTAGGGGACGAGCAGTCGGGCACCGTCCCGGCCGGCGGGGACGTGCGCGGTGCCGCCGTGGTGGTCACCGGCGCCGGTAGCGGCATCGGCGCGGCCCTGGCCCGCGGCTTCGCCGCGGGCGGCGCCCGGGTCGCGGTCAACGACATCGACGCCGAACGGGCCCTGGCGGTGGCACGCGAGATCGACGGCGTCGCCGTGCCGGGCGACGCCTCCGGCGTGGTGCCGGACGCCCGCCGCGCCCTCGGTGGCGCGATCGACATCTTCTGCGCCAACGCCGGCATCGCCCCGGGTGGCGGCCCGGAGGCCGACGAGGACGTCTGGGCCGCCGCCTGGGACGTCAACGTCATGGCGCACGTCCGGGCGGCCCGCGACCTGGTCCCGGAGTGGCTGGAGCGAGGCCGGGGTCGTTTCGTGGCCACCGTCTCGGCCGCCGGCGTGCTCACCATGCTGGGATCGGCCCCCTACAGCGTCTCCAAGCACGCCGCGCTCGCCTTCGCCGAGTGGATGGCCGCCACCTACCGCCACCGCGGCATCTCGGTGCACGCCGTCTGCCCCCAGGGGGTGCGCACCGACATGCTCCGCGACGCGGGACCCGCGGGGCAGGTCCTGCTCGACGCGGACGCCATCGGTCCCGAGGAGGTCGCCGAGGCGGTGCGCGCCGGAATCGCCGAGGAACGGTTCCTCATCCTGCCCCACCCCCGGGTGGCCGAGTACGCTACCGCCCGCGTCACCGATCCCGACCGCTGGCTGGGCGGGATGAACAGGATGCAGCGCGTGATCGAGGAACGGACGCGGGGTGCCGCCGGCACGGTATGACCGACCGGGCGGGCCCGCGCGGTGTCCCGCCCCGTCGAACCGGCGGGAGCGGAAGCGGTAGCGGAAGGACAGTGGTGGGGATGACGGACCGCGACAACGGGCGGACCGGCGACGGGGACGGCGGACCGGGCGGCGGGCGGCAGGCCGGTCGACGGGACCCGGCGCGCGAGCAGGGTCGCGCCGCGGCGGCGCGCGGCGAGGTGCCCCGCAGACTCCTGGCCACCGCCACCCGGCTGTTCGCCGAACGCGGCTACGAGGGCACCTCGGTCCAGGAGATCGTGGACGCCGCCGGCGTCACCAAGGGCGCGCTCTACCACTACTTCGGCTCCAAGGACGACCTGCTCCACGAGGTCTACGCCCGGGTGCTGCGCCTGCAGCAGCAGCGCCTGGACGCCTTCGCCGACGCCGACGCCCCCGTGGACCGGCGGCTGCGGGACGCCGCCGCCGACGTCGTGGTCACCAGTATCGAGAACCTCGACGACACGGTCATCTTCTTCCGCTCGATGCACCAGTTGAGCCCGGAGAAGCAGAAGCAGGTGCGCGCCGAACGGCGTCGCTACCACGAGCGGTTCCGCGCGCTGGTCGAGGAGGGACAGCGCGCGGGGGTCTTCACCGACGAGACGCCCGCCGAGCTGGTGGTGGACTACCACTTCGGATCCGTCCACCACCTGAGCACCTGGTACCGCAGGGACGGGCGGCTCTCCCCGCAGGAGGTCGCCGACCACCTGGCGGCGATGCTGCTGCGCTCCCTGCGCCCCTGATCGGGCGCAGGGCACCGGACCCTCCTCATCCCCGCCGCCGGTGGCGGCGCGCCGGAGCGGTGCGTCGGCCCCGTCGGCGGGTGTCACCACACGTCCGCGTCCACATCGCGGTCATACCGACACAGGGAGGTCCATCGTGAGGGCATGGCGGGTCCACGAGACCGGCGAGCCGACCGACGTCATGCGGCTGGAGGAGGTGCCGGATCCCGAACCCGGGCCGGGACAGGTGTTGATCCGGGTGCGTGCCGCAAACGTCAACTTCCCCGACGCGATGCTGTGCCGGGGGCACTACCAGATCCGGCCGCCGATGCCGTTCACGCCGGGTGTGGAGCTGTGCGGGGAGGTCCTGGCCGCCGGGCCGGGCGTCGACCCCGGCACCGTGCCGGCCCCCGGCAGTCGTGTGATAGCCCAGCCGGAGCTGCCCGGCGGTGCCTTCGCGGAGAAGGTGCTCGCGCCCGCGGCCGACATCTTCCCCGCGCCGAAGGCGTTGGACGACGCGGAGGCCGCCGCCCTGCACATCGGCTACCAGACCGGCTGGTTCGGCCTGCACCGTCGCGCCGGTCTGCGGGCCGGGGAGACCCTGCTGGTGCACGCGGCGGCCGGCGGGGTCGGCAGCGCCGCCGTGCAGTTGGGCAAGGCCGCCGGCGCCACGGTGATCGGGGTGGTCGGTGGGCCGGAGAAGGCGGAGGTGGCCCGCGAGTTGGGCTGCGACACCGTGCTGGACCGCGTCGAGGCCGGTGCCGACCTGCCGAGCCTGGTCAAGGACGCCACCGGCGGGCGTGGGGCCGACGTGATCTACGACCCCGTCGGCGGTTCCGCCTACGACGCCTCCGCGAAGTGTGTGGCCTTCGAGGGCCGGATCGTGGTCGTCGGCTTCGCCTCCGGCAGCATCCCGCGCCCCGGCCTCAACCACGCGCTGGTGAAGAACTACTCGGTGCTCGGCCTGCACTGGGGGCTGTACCGTTCCCGCGACCCCGAGGCGGTGGTCGCCTGTCACCGGGAGCTGACCGGGCTGGCCGCCGAGGGCGCGATCAAGCCGCTGGTGGGGGAGCGGGTGCCGATGGAGGGCGCCGCGGACGCCGTACGGCGGGTCGCCGCCGGAACCACCACCGGTCGTCTGGTCGTCATACCCTGACGCCCCGTCCCGGCGGCCCGTGTCCGGGGACCGGCGACGGCACGTCGCCGGTCCCCGGCCGGACCCGGAGGTACCGGGAGGGGACCGGCGGTCGGTTGCGGAGCACGGTCCGCCCCTCCGGGGCCCGTCACCGACCGCGCCCGACCGGTTCCGCCGGGCGCGGTCGGTGACCGGCCCCGGAGGGGCGGGCGCCCGGCGGGGCCGTCCGGCGCTCCTTCCCGTCAGTCGGCGAAGCGGGCCAATTCCCGCCGCGCCAGGGAGCGCTGATGCACCTCGTCGGGCCCGTCGGCCAGCCGCAGCGAGCGGGCCGAGGCGTAGAGCTCCGCCAGGGGGAAGTCCTGTCCCAGGCCACCGGCGCCGTGGACCTGGATGGCGCGGTCCACGATCTCCGTGACGGTGCGCGGCACCGCGATCTTGATGGCCTGGATCTCGGTGTGCGCGCCCCGGTTGCCGACCGTGTCCATCAACCATGCGGTCTTGAGCACCAGCAGGCGCATCTGTTCCACCGCCACCCGGGCGTCCGCGATCCAGGTCCGCACCACGCCCTGGTCGGCCAGCGGACCACCGAAGGCGGTGCGCTCCAGGGCCCGGCGGCACATCAGCTCGATGGCCCGCTCGGCCATGCCGATCAGTCGCATGCAGTGGTGGATGCGGCCCGGACCCAGCCGGGCCTGGGCGATGGCGAACCCGCTGCCCTCCCCGCCGATCAGATTCCCCGCCGGGACCCGCACGTTCTCCAGGGAGATCTCGGCGTGGCCGCCGTGCCAGTCGTCGTCGAAACCGAGCACCGTCATCGCCCGGCGGATCGTGAGACCGGGTGTGTCGCGGGGCACCAGGATCATCGACTGCTGCCGGCGCGGGTCCGCCCCGGGGTCGGTCTTCCCCATCACGATGAACACCTCGCAGCGCGGGTTCATCGCCCCGGAGATGTACCACTTCAGGCCGTTGATCACGTACTCGTCGCCGTCCCGCTCGATGCGGGTTCCGATGTTGCGGGCGTCCGAGGAGGCCACCGCCGGCTCGGTCATGGCGAAGGCCGAGCGGATGGTTCCCTCCAACAGGGGGTCCAGCCACCGCTCGCGCTGTTCCTGCGAGCCGAACTCGGCGAGCAGTTCCATGTTCCCGGTGTCGGGGGCCCCGCAGTTGAGGGCGGCGGGCGCCAACTGCGGGCTGCGGCCGGTGATCTCGGCCAGCGGCGCGTACTGCAGGTTGGTCAGGCCCGCGCCGTACCGCTCGTCGGGCAGGAACAGGTTCCACAACCCGCGTTCGCGGGCCTCCCGCTGCAACTCGGCGAGGACGGGAACGGGCTCCCAGCGGTCGGCGGCCGCGGCGCGCTGCTCCCGGGCGACGGACTCGGCGGGCAGCACCCGCTCGGTCATGAACGCCTCCAGCCTCTTCCGCAGTTCCTCGGTACGGGCGTCGTGGGCGAAATCCATGGGTCAGTCCTTCCGGAGATTCGTCAGTCCCTGTGCGATGAAGGCCGGAACGAGCGAGCCGATCCGGTCGAAGCCCGTGCCGATCGTGCGGCCGAGGGTGAAGCGGTAGTGGATGCCCTCGAGGATCACGGCGAGCTTGAAGCAGGCGAAGGCGGTGTACCAGGGAAGCCGGGAGACGTCCCGCCCCGAGCCGGTGGCGTAGCGCTCGACCAGTTCGGCGGTGGACGGGTGCCCGGGGGCGGTGCCGGTGACGCTCACCGGTGTGTCCGGGACGGGCTCCTGGTCGCAGTACATCGCCAGCAGCCCGAGGTCGGTCAGCGGGTCGCCGAGGGTGGACATCTCCCAGTCCAACACGGCGGTGACCCGGTCCCCGTCGTCCACCAGCACGTTGTCCAGGCGGTAGTCGCCGTGCACCACGGCGGGGGCGCCGGAGACGGGCGGTCGGCGGGTCAGTTCCTCCCGCAATCGGTCGATGCCCGGCAGGTCGCGGCTGCGAGAGGCGGCCAGCTGCTTCTCCCAACGGCGCAGTTGGCGTTCCAGGTAGCCCTCCGGTCGGCCGAAGTCGTCGAGACCGACCGCCGCCGGGTCCACCGTGTGCAGGGCCACCAGGGTGTCCAACAGGTCCAGTACGACGGCCCGGGTCCGCTCCGGTCCCAGTGCCGCCAGCTGTCCGGCGTCGCGGTAGGGGGTGCCGGGCATCAGGTCCATCACGTAGAAGGGGGCGCCCAGCACCTCGGTGTCCCCGCACAGCAACACCGTGCCGGGGACGGGGACGGCGGTCGGCCCCAGGGCGGTGATCACCCGGTGCTCGCGGGCCATGTCGTGGGCGGTGGCCAGCACGTGGCCCAGGGGCGGCCGTCGCACCACCCACCATCCCGTGCCGTCGGTCACCCGGTAGGTGAGGTTGGAACGTCCCCCCTCGATCAGGGAGGCGCTCAGCGGTCCGCGGACCAGTCCGGGGCGCTCGCGGTCCAGGTGGGCTCGCAGGCGTTCGGGGTCCAGGCCCGGTGATGAGGAGGGCTGTGGCTCGGCGATCGATTCGGCCATCGGCTCGGGCTCCCGGGACGTGGGGGGCGGAGGGTCCCCCATATGATGCCGACCAGTCGGTATGCCGTCCATACCCGGGCGGTGTTTTCCCGGCCCGGGTGCGTCGGGCCCACCCGTCCGGGCGCCGTCGGGGCCGCGCTCACCGACCCGTGAACGCGAGTCCCGCCGCCACCGCCGGCAGCAGCGCCGTCACCGGGATCGCCACCACGGTGGCGTACCGCACGGCCGGTGGACGCGGACGTCCCCGACGCAACTCCGCCGTCCGTCGCCGGGCCAGCAGTCCGAAACACGCCCATCCGACCGTACCGGCCCCCGCCGCAGCGAAACCCGCCGCGTCGCCGGTCATCACCGCCCCCCGCCACACCAGCAGCATCAGCACGGTGAACGCGAGCACCGTGCGCCACCAGGCCATGTCGGTGCGCTCGGGTTGGACGGCCGGGTCCCGCGTCGGCACCGGATCGGGGGCGGTCGCGTCGGCGTTCCCGGCGCGCACCGGGTTCCCCGGCGTCACCGGAGGCCGCCCACCACGATCGCCACCGCGAGCACCGTGCCCAGCGTCCCGGCGGTCAGCCCCAGCAGCAGCGGGAAACGGGAGGAGGGCAGGTCCCGGTCGCGACGCATCGCCAGTTCGCACCGCACCCAGTGCCGCACGGCGTGCAGTGTGCACAGGGCGCCGGTGGCCAGCAGCGCCACCGCCACCGTCACCCGTACGCCCGGCGCCAGTTCGGTGAGGAATTGATCCACCGCGATCCCGCCCGCCAGCAGGGCCAGCCCGGTCCGCACCCAGGCCAGGAAGGTGCGCTCGTTGGCGAGCGAGAACCGGTAGTCCGGCGTGGTGCCCTCCCGCTGCACCCGCCGGGGGGAGAGATACATCAGCACCGAGGACCACGCCCGACCAGCCATGATCCCGAGCCTAGTCGCCCGCCTCCGAACCGGGCGGCACCCGGGTCGCCGTCGCCTCCCCGCCCGGCCGGGAGCTCCGCGGGCCCGGTGTGTCCACCGGGCCCGGGCGCACCGTCTCCCCCGGGCCGGGGAGCACGTCGGAGCGCGGGGCCGGCGGCACCGTCGGGACGGTGGAAAGGAGGGGAACGCGGGAAGGCGCCATCCGGTCCGGTCGGGTGGTCGCCCGGTGGCCACCCGTCAAGGTCGGAGGTCCGGGCCCGCTCCCCCGACGGGCCGGTCCTCCGACGGCCCCGGGGTGTTGACGGCACGGCGGGCGGGTCCGATGATCGCCCAACGGCCCATCCGGACCGGGAGGGAGGCCACATGTCGCAGACCACAGCGGGCGCGGACGGGCGGAGTCCGGACGCCCCGGCCGACACCGCCGCCGACGTCGTGGTGATCGGGGCCGGTCTGGCCGGTCTGGTCGCCGCCGTCGAGTTGGCCGAAAGGGGCCGCTCGGTCATCGTGCTCGACCAGGAGCCCGAGGCGTCCCTGGGCGGCCAGGCCCATTGGTCCTTCGGCGGCCTCTTCCTGGTGGACTCGCCCGAGCAGCGTCGTCTGCGGGTCCGTGACAGCCTCGAACTCGCCCGGCAGGACTGGTTCGGCTCGGCCGGCTTCGATCGCCCCGAGGACCGCTGGCCGCGACACTGGGCGGAGGCCTACCTCGACTTCGCGGCCGGGGAGAAGCGGGCCTGGCTGCACGAGATGGGGGTGCGTTTCTTCCCCGTCGTCGGATGGGCCGAGCGCGGTGGCGCCGACGCCGCGGGCCACGGCAACTCCGTGCCCCGCTTCCACATCACCTGGGGCACCGGCCCCGGCGTGCTGGACCCCTTCGTCCGTCGGGTGCGGCGCGCCGTCGAGGCGGGACGGGTGGGTCTGCGCTTCCGCCACCGCGTCACCGCCCTGGGGCGCACCGCGGGCGCGGTGGACACGGTCGCGGGCGAGATCCTGGCCCCCGACCCGGCCGGGCGCGGCGCCCCCAGCAACCGCGAGCCGGTCGGCTCCTTCGAGCTCCGCGCGCGGGCCGTGGTGATCGCCTCCGGAGGCATCGGTGGCAACCACGACCTGGTCCGTGCCCACTGGCCGGAACGCCTCGGCACCCCGCCGCGCCGGATGCTCTCGGGCGTCCCCGCCCATGTGGACGGCGAGATGCTCACCGTCGCCCGGCGGGCCGGCGGTCGGCTGATCAACAGCGACCGGATGTGGCACTACACCGAGGGCATCGAGAACTGGTCGCCGGTGTGGGCCCGGCACGGCATCCGGATCCTGCCCGGCCCCTCCTCGCTGTGGGTGGACGCCCGGGGAGTGCGGCTCCCGGCCCCGCTCTTCCCCGGTTTCGACACCCCGGCGACCCTCGCCCACATCGCCCGCTCCGGTCACGAGTACACCTGGTTCGTGCTCACCCGACGGATCATCGAGAAGGAGTTCGCGCTCTCCGGCTCCGAACAGAACCCCGACCTGACGGGGAAGAGTGTGCGCGGGGTCCTCGGTCGGGTCCGTTCGGGGACCCCGGGGCCGGTACGGGCCTTCATGGAGCGGGGCGCCGACTTCGTGGTCGAGCCCGACCTGCCCGCCCTGGTGCGCGGGATGAACGCCCTCACCGGGGACGACCTGATCGACGAGGCCGCGCTGCGCGGGGTGATCGAGGCCCGCGACCGCGAGGTGGCCAACCCCTTCGGCAAGGACGCGCAGCTCACCGCGGTGCGCGGGGCCCGCCGCTACCTCGGCGACAAGGTGGTCCGGGTGGCCTCCCCGCACCGACTGCTGGACCCCGGGGCGGGACCGCTGATCGCCGTGCGGCTGCGCATCCTCACCCGCAAGACCCTCGGTGGCCTGGAGACCGACGACCGGGCCCGGGTGCTCACCGCCGAGGGGAATCCCCTGCCGGGGGTGTACGCGGTGGGGGAGGCCGCCGGGTTCGGCGGCGGCGGGATGCACGGGTACCGGGCGCTGGAGGGAACCTTCCTGGGCGGTTGCCTGTTCTCGGGCCGGGTGGCGGGGCGGGCGATCGCCTCCGACCTCGGCTGAGCCGACCCCGCCGCCGCGACGCGGCGGCGTGGGCCGGCGCTCAGGAGTCCGGAATGATCAGGACCTGGCCGACGAAGATGGTGTACGGCGAGGTGATGCCGTTCGCCTCCGCGATCCGCTGCCAGGAAACGCCGTACCGCCGGCCGATCGAGTACAGCGTCTCGCCCTCCCGCACGGTGTGGGTCCGGCCTCCGGACGGCTCCAGGGAACCGTCCTGCACGTACCGGTAGAGGTTTCCCGGACACTCGGTGGCCAGCTGGTTGCGGTGGCCGTTGATCGCCCGGGCGGCGCCGCCCTGGTTCCGCAGCCGGGCGACGGCCAGCCGGAAGGCGTCCAGCAGATCCGCGGTGACGGTGTCGTAGGCGGAGGAGGACCCGCCGACCAGCCCGCAGACGGCGTACCAGTTCTGGTTGGCGGTGTTGGTGCCGTTGGCCGCGGTGCGCACCCCCTCGCCGCGCCCCTCGAAGACGTAGCCGTGCACGCAGGTCAGGTGGCTGTAGGCCACGTCGGCCCAGCCGTTGCCGTCCATGTGCTGGCGCTGGATACCGCGCACCTGCGCGGCGCAGTCGGAGTGCGAGGCGCGTGCGACGCGCGCACCGCCCACGTGGTGGATGGTCACCCCGCCGCGGTCCGGGGTGATCTGGGTGCTGCGACCGGTGGGTTGTCGGGCGCCCCACTGCGTGCGGGTGACGAAGACCGCCATCAGTCGTGCACCTCCCCACCGTCGTCGAAGCCGTCGGGCAGGGAGCAGGAGACCGCCGCGTTGAGCGGTTCGGGATGGTCGCCGGGCCAACCGTCGGGCGCGAACTCGGCGTTGGGGTGGTCCGCGCGGGTGACGATCCCGGACCCCCGGGCCTCGGGGCCGGCGGCCCCGGACGTGTCGGGGAGCGGGGAGTCACCCTCGGCGGCGAGGGCGCCGGGGGCGGTGAGGACGGGCAGGGTGACGGCGGCTCCCGCGGTGGCGGCGGCCAGGCCGAGGAATCCCCGTCGAGTGGTCTCGGACAACGCTCCTCCTTCGTGCGCGGCACGCGGCGGCCCGGGCCGTCGGGGACGCACGCCGTCGACCGGGACACCCGATATGCCGAATGTCCGGTGTGCCGGAATTCCGGTAATCCGAGGCTTTTTCCGGATTCCGGTGTCGGCGTCTGTGCCCCGACCGACCGGCGACCATGCGCCGACGGAGAGCGGGCTAACCCGAAAGAGTGTCGGAATCACCCGAATCGACGGTCTCCGGGCCGGAGATCAGCTGTTCGAGGAGGAGGCGCAACGGTGACTCGTCGTCACGACCGGGCAGCGCCTCCCGGTGTGCGCCCCCGTTCGTCCACCTCCCGCACCCGGGCCGGCCCCCGGGGCGTCGCGTGGACCGACCCTCGTCCACCGGGTGGTCGATCGGGCGGGTCGCGGTGGGTGGCGGCAGCGGCGTGTGTCGGGCCACCGCCGTCATCCGGTGTCCATCCTCGTCGAGAGCAGCGCCGGCACCCGCCACGCCTCCGGCGGGCATCCCGCGCCCTCCAGCGCCGCCCGCAGCACCCCGGAGGTCAACCGCGCGGCACGGGTCGACGGTTCGGCCGGGTGGGCGGGGCGCCCACCCGGCCGAACTGTCGCAGGGCGGCGGCACCGGGATCGCGGCGGATCACGTCGGGTATCCCGCTCCCCGGGCCGGCGGGACGACCATCCCGTGAACGGGGCGTCACAGGCCGATGGTCACCGCGGTCCGGTATTCCGATCGGCGGCCCGTTCCCGCCGGACCCTCCCCCCGCGTCGCCCGTCGCCGGAACCCCGGGGATCGCCTGGCGGTGCCGGGCCGGGCCCCGCGGGCATCCCGGGCCCGGTCCGTGAGCCGTGTGCGGTGCCGGCCGTCGAGGAGGTCGACGCGGCGGGCGGGGTACCGGGCCGCGCACTGCGACCGATCCCGGTGGACGGTGGCGCCGCACCCTCCCGGGTGGCGGACGAGGTGGAGGCGCCGGTCGCCGCCTGTGCGGTGCGGGGCGTCACCGGCCGGCACATCTCCTCGGTCCGCCGGGCCCTGACCCCCGGATCGCCGGCCGGGGGCCCTACGGTCTGCGCCGCGCCGTACGAGGGCGGGGAGAACACCCGGGGCGTCCACCCGGCCGGCGAGACCCCCGACGGCCAACTCGCCCCCACGATGCGACTGCTCGTCGGGGAGCGCCGGGCCCGCCGCCGGTACGTGGTGGGCAACGACTACGTCCGGCCGTGCCGCACGGTCCGGGCCGCCCGTGCCTGCACCCGGGCCGCCCGGCGGCCCGGGTCCGCGGCGAGAGCCACCTGACGCCGGGAGCCGCACACGGCTCGCCGTCCGCGGGTCACCGCCCGTCCGTGCTCACTCCTCGGCCTCGGCGGCCTCGCCGTCGGCCGCCGCCTCGGCGGCGTCGTCGGCCGCGCCGCCGTTGTCGTCGCAGACCACCTCGTCGCGCGGGGTGTAGCGGGTCCGGTAGGACTCCCGCCTCACCTCCTCGCCGCCGTTCTTGAAGACCCGCTCGACCTCGACGTCGAAGCCCTCCAGCGGCGGCTGCGGCACGCAGTCGTCGGCCACGCCCTCGCGGGTGCCCGGCTCCACCACGTTGGTCCGGGGCCCGGTCACCGACTCGACCTCGTCGTACTTCTTCGTTCCCAGGAAGCTGATGGTCACCGAGGTGTCCGTGGAGCTCGCCAGGATGTAGACGGCGTTGCCCGAGTCGTTCTCGAAGCGGTTGTCGAGGTGACCCCAGGCCACGGTGGCCTCCCGGCCCTCGGGGTAGCGCTCGATGTAGAAGGAGTGCGCCCCGTACTCCACCGGCTTCACACCGGCGAAGAAGACGGCGTTGAACATCGTTGTCGCCACCGCCGAGACACCGCCACCGGCGGCGGTCTGGTACTGGTCGTTGAGGATGATGATGCCCTCGACGAAGCCGTTCTCCTCGGTTCGCTCGCCGACGGTCTCGTTGAAGCTCCAGATCTCCCCGGGCATCACCAGTGAACCGCTGATCAGCTCCGCCGCGCGCCCGATGTTGGTGATCCGGTACGGGGACGGGTCGAAGTTGACGGTGAACGAGGACATCTGCTCGGTGATGCCCAGCTCGTCCAGGTTGTCGGCGGTCAGACGGGGCTCGGTCTCGTTGACCGGGGCCCCGGCGGAACGCGCCGAGCCCTCCTCGGTGAGAAGCGGCAGGATGGTGTCGGTGAGCCGCTCGGCGTCCAATTCTCGGCCGATCCGGGCGTCCTCCCGGACCACGACGTTCTCCCCGTCCAGACCGAGCACGGCGTCGCGCGGCTGCTGGACGAGATCCTCGGTGGCGGAGACGAAGGAGGGATCCTCGGCGAGGGCGGCCCCGTCGAACTCCGGCACCAGGGTGCCGCCCCCGTCCGCCTCCATACGCAGGTGGTTTCCGAGCACGACCGCCGGGACGGAGACACTCTCCCCGTCCGCGGTCAGGGTGACCGGGCCGGACATGGCGGGCTCGGCGAACTCGCGCAGCGCCCGCTCGATCTCCGCCTCGTCGATCAACGGTCGCGCCTGTTCGACCGGCAGCTCCACGGGTCGCTCGACGGAGTCGTTGAGATAGGCGTACCGGACCTCTCGCAACGCCCCGTCCACGTCCAGCGCGGTGCCGGCGACCGGTTCGGTCACCACGGGCGCACCCTCCTCGAAGGAGATGGCACCCTCGCGCAGCTCGGTGCCGCCCTGTTCGCCGAGCGCGGCCAGTTCCTCGCGGGTCCGCTCCTCGTCCACGGTCACCACGGGGTCCACCTCGCCGCCGGTGCGACCGATGATGCGGCCCAGCAGACTGGGGCGGTTGGCCCGTTCCACGGTCGCCCCGAAGTCGGGGGCCATACCGGCGGCGGTCGGGTCCAGCTCGAGGGGCTCGGAGTCCTCCGGGGATTCGTCGGCGGAGCCGATGACGATCTCGATGGGCTCGTCGGCGGCCGGACCCAACTCGTCCGCGAGTCGCTCCTCGGCGGCGGTCGGGGTGAGCCCGCCGATATCCACGCCGTTGACGGTGGTGCCCGGGGCGATGGTGTCGCCCCCGACGAGGGAACCGACCAGCAGCGCGCCACCGATGCCCAGGGCCACCACGCCGCCGATCACGGCGGGGCGGGGGAGCGCGGCGAACCGCTCCAGCGGGCCGGGACGCCGTCCGGGATCGCCGGGGTCACCGGCGTCGCCTCCGGCGCCCGGTTCCGCGCCGGGCGGATCCCACGCGGGACGCTCCGGTATGCGGGGCGGCTCGGCGGGTGGTGGCGGCGCGTGAGACACGGGACTCCCTCGGGCGGATGAGCGGGTGGGCCGGCTCCGGGCGGGCGTTGTTCGGTGGTGCCGTGCCGACCGACGCCCCGGGCCCGACTCGTCGCAGGTTAGCAAAACGAGGTGGGGGCGACGAAAGGGAACTCGGGGTGTATTCGATCACTTCACGGCAAATACCCGGGATCGCCGGCATTCGGTGGAAACCCCGGATTGGGTAAAAACCCCTGGAAAGCGGGTGAAACGGCCCTCCCTCCGGAGGGTCGGACCGGTGCCCGACGGGGGATGCCGGGGCGCGCCGCGCCTGAACGCCCGAAGGGGCACCCCGGCCGGGGTGCCCCTTTCCTCCATGTCCCCTCGCGTCCCCTCACGTCGCGGGACGGTAGACCACCAGGGCACCCGGCCGCTTCTCCAACAGCAGGGCCGAGGGCGCGGGTGCCGTCTCCCCATCGCGGGCCAGCGTCCCCACGCCGTCCAGTTCGGAGAGCTCCAGACGTCGCAGCCGGGCCGCGGTGTAGACCCGCGAACGACTCATGGTGCCCAGCAGCGCCGCCCCCACCAGCCGGGTGCGGGCCAGCGGGGTGTCCCCGTCTATGGTCCGCACGTCCAGAAGTCCCTCGTCCATCGCCTGTCGGTGCACCGGCGCGAAGCCGTCGGGCAGGTAGCGACCGTTGCCTGCGAAGAGCAGCCACACCCGGTGGGGCCGTCCGTTGACCCGGATCTCCAGCGGCTCCGAGGTGCGCAGGACCCGGAAGAGGGAGATCACGGCGGCCGGCCACTTGCCGAGGCGCTCCTCCAGCCGCTCCCGCTCGGCGACCAGCTGCGGGTACATCCCGATGCTGAAGGTGTTCACGAACGGGTAGCCCGCGCCGTGGTCCTCGGTCTCCCGGTGGGCGCCGTCCTCACCCGCCACACCCGGTGAGCCGTCGAGCCGCCCGGTGCGGGGCCCCCGGCCGTCGGCCGATGCGGCGAGCGGGCGGGCCAGCGCGAGGTCCACCCGGATCGCGGTTCCCCCCTCCACCGCCGCGGCGGTCTCCTCCGTCGAGTGCACGCCCAGGTCCTGGGCGAAGTGGTTGAGCGTTCCGCCGGGGAAGACCGCCAGGGGCACGCCGCGTTCGGCGGCCCGCTCGGCGGCCGCGTTCACGGTGCCGTCCCCGCCGCACACGCCGAGGGCGCCGCCGACCTCCGCCGCCCGACGGGCCGCCCGGTCCAGCGCCTCCACCAACCCCGGCCCCTCCTCGTCACCGGCGGGACCGATCTCGGTGACCTCGGCGCGCGGCAGCAGGCGGGCGATGCGTTCCGCCGAGTCCGGACCGGGGAACGACATCGCCGAGGCGCCCGCACCCGCGTTCACCACCACGAACAGGCCGTGCCCCTCGCCCAGGGCGGGGGCCGCCGCCATGTGCCGGATCTCCGGTGGCACCACCGGTCGTCGCGGCCACCACCGCAGCGTGAGCACGGCGGCACCCGCCCCCAACAGCCAGCCCGCCAGCACGTCACCGGGATAGTGCACGCCGACGTGCACCCGGGAGACACCCACCGCGGCGGCCAGCGGCGCCACCACGGCGGCGTGCCGGGGCGACTCCAGCGCCACCCCGGTGGCGAACGCCGCGGCCGAGGCCGCGTGCCCGGAGGGGAAGGACCAGGTGTGCGGTTGCCGACTCAGCCGGCGTCCCAGCGGCACCTCGTCGAGGGTCGGTCGCTGCCGTCGGACGCCGGCCTTCACCAGGGTGTTCACGGTGAGGGAGGCGATGGCCATGGCGCCGAGACCGCGCATCGCGGCCCGTCCGGAGCGGTGTCCCCCCAGCGCGGCGATTCCGGCGGCGGTGGCCATCCAGAGCCTGCCGTTGTTCGCGGCCCGGCTCAGCCGGGGCAGCACGGCGTCGCCCGGCCGGGAACGGCGGGCCGCCATCCGGGCGAAGAGCCGCTTGTCGAACTCCGAGATCCTGTGCCGCATCCGCGCTCCCATCCGCCCGCGTTACGGGCGGGTCCGACCCGCCCACCGGCGGCCCCCGGCCGCCGGTGGGCGAGCCTACCCCCGAGTTCCGGCGGCCGAACGGAATCCGTTCCCGGCGCCGTCGCGTCGTGCGGCGACCCCACCGGTCGGGCTCCGCTCCCGGCCGGCGAACCCCGCCCGTCGGGAGCCCTCCGGCCGGTATAAAGACGGGATGACCTCGCATTCCCCCGATCCCGATCCCGACCCCGGCCCCGCTTCCGCCGACGGTCGGTCCGTCACGCTGGAACACGTGGCGCGGGCCGCCGGGGTGTCCCGGGCCACCGTCTCCCGCGTGATCAACGACGAACCCACCGTCGACCCCGGCCTGCGCGCCCGGGTGGAGCGCGCCATCGCGGAGACGGGATACGTCCCCAACCGCGCGGCCCGCTCCCTGGTGACCCGCCGCACGGACTCCGTGGCCCTGGTGGTCTCCGAGCGCGAGGACCGGGACGTCTCCGGCCCGTTCGTCGGCAGGATGTTCACCGATCCCTATTTCGGGCGGGTGGTCACCGGGCTGCTGGGCGTCCTGCGCCCGAAAGGGATCCAGCTGAGCCTGATGCTCGCCGACGACGAACCCTCCCGCGAGCAGTTGGCCGGCTATCTGCGGCGGGGACACGTGGACGGGGTCGTGCTGATCTCCTCCCACCCCGGCGACTCCCTCCCGGCCCGGTTGGCCGGTACCGGCCTGCCGGTGGTCCTCGCCGGGCGTCCGGCGGTCCCGGTGGCCCTCACCTATGTGGACCTCGACCAGTTCACCGGTGCCCGGCTGGCCGCGGACCGCCTGTTGGCCGAGGGACGGCGGCGACCGGCGACCATCTCCGGCCCCTCGGACATGCCGGCGGGCCAGGAACGACTGGCCGGTTTCCGGGCGGCGATGGCCGCCGCCGGCGTGGTGGAGGTGCCCTGCGCGGAAGGGGACTTCACCCGCGAGTCGGGCGAACGCTGCATGCGCCGGCTGATGGCCGACCACCCCGACCTCGACGCTGTCTTCGCCGCCTCCGACCTGATGGCCTCCGGCGCGTTGGCGGCGCTGCACCGCCTGGACCGGCGGGTACCGGGGGACATCGCGGTGATCGGCTTCGACGACAACTCCGTGGCCGCCGCCTGCGAGCCGCCGCTCACCACGGTGCGCCAGCCGGTGGAGGAGATGGCGGCGGAGATGGCACGGCTGTTGCTGCGACGAATCGCCGAACCGGGGGAGGGGACGCCGCCCTCGGTGGTCTTCCACCCGACGCTGGTGGTGCGCGAGAGCGGGTGAGGCGGGCCGGGAAACGGCGAGCCCGGGGGTCGGGGAGGGCGCGCTCCCGACCCCCGGGGAGGTGGCGACCGGTGATCCCGGGGAAGCGGATCACCGGCGGTGGATCACCGGGCGCGGATCACCCGCCGTGACTCACTGATAAACGCGTACCCAGTCGACCGCCATCCGCTGCGGGAAGACGCTGGAGGAGTCCGGCGGACCGGGCCAGTCGCCGCCGACGGCGCTGTTGAGGATGAGGAAGAACCTCCCGTCGAAGACCCACGGGCCCACCGTGGTCTCCAACTCCTCCCGGTCCACGGTGTGCACGACGTGGCCGTCCACGGTGAAGATCATCCCCTCGCTGTTCCAGTCCAGCGCGTAGAGGTGGAAATCGTCACCGAAGGACTGCCCCTCGGGCAGGGAGAACGAGGACCCGTACCCGCCGCCGCCGAAGTACGCCGGGGCGTGCAGCGTGGAGTGGACGACGTTCGGTTCGGAGCCGATGTGCTCCATGATGTCGATCTCCCCGACGTGCGGCCAGGGACGACCGTCCTCGAAGAACGAGGAGCCCAACATCCAGAAGGCGGGCCAGTGCCCCCGGGTGCTGGAGACCTTGATCCGGGCCTCCACCCGGCCGTAGGCGAAGTCGAGCAGGCCGTGGGTGTTGATGCGACCCGAGGTGTACTGGCAGGTCGTGCTGCCCGACAGCGGGTCCACCGGGCAGGTGGTGCCCGGCGTCTCCTGCCGCCGGGCCTCGATCACCAGTTGGCCCTCGCCGTTCAGCAGGGCGTTGTCGCCCTCGGTGTAGTACTGCAGCTCGTTGTTCTGCCCCACGCCGGGGTCCGAGCGCCATTTGGTCGGGTCCGGGACGCTGCCCGCCGGGCCCTCGAACTCGTCGCTCCACACCAGTTCCAAGGGCTCTCCCGGGTTCGGCGGCAGCGGCGGCGGCGCGATCGGGTCCCCACCGGTGCCGTACACCGAGAACTCCCACAGGGAGTAGCCGTAGGGGCCCGCCCGCTCGGTGCCGTACATCCGCACGTGACGACCGGTGTTGTCGTCCGCCGGGATGTGGATGGTCTCCATCAGCCCGCGCCCCTCGGTGGTGGACCACACGGTGCGCCACCGTTGACCGTCGTCCGAGAGCTGGATCTCGTGGGAGCGGGCGTGGGCCGGGTCCCACTGCAGGACGACCCGGCTGATCTCGGCGGGCGCGCCGAGATCCACGGCGATCCAGCCGGGGTCGGTCCACCCCACCTCGGGTTCGGTGGCCCAGCGGCTGGCCGGATCGCTGTCGAATGCCTTGTCGGGGCCGCACTCCCGGCAGTTCCCGTCGTGCTGGGAGGAGGAGGCGGTGCCGGGCCTGCCGTGGGAGAGCAGTACCTCGTCGCCCGGCGCAGGACCGGGATCGGTGCCGCCGTCACCGGCCGCGCGCACCTCGAACTCCCACAGCGAGAAGCCGTATTCCGTGGCCCGCTCCAGACCCCGCATCCGCACGTAGCGGCCGGTGCCGGAGACCTCCAGGTCCTCGGTTCCGCCCGCGGAGTCCGTCGCTTCGTGGACGGTGGTCCAGCCCTGTGCGTCGTCGGAGAGCTGGATCTCGTAGGAGGCCGCGTGGGCGGTCTCCCAGTCGAGCACGATCCGCTCGATCTCCACCGGGGCGCCGAGGTCCACGCGCAACCACTGGTCGTCGGCGAACGCGCTGGACCAGCGGGTGCCCCGGTCGCCGTCGACGGCGGACGAGGCGGGGAAGGCGTCGGACTCGGTGGAGGAGGCGACGGCGGGTCTGCCCTGTGAGATCGGGGTCGGCTCGGCGGCGGCGCCGGTGGCGGTCAGCGGGGTGAGGCCGAGGGCCGCCACGACCATGGCGATGCCGACGGCGAGGGGGCGGGTCCGCCGACGGCGGGGGGATCCGCGGCGTCCCGGCGGTGCGACGGTGGTGGGTGTCATGTCCCGTCCCGTTCCTTTCGTGAGGCCGTGCGGTGCGGGTGACGTGGGTGGTGCGGGATGAGCGATGAGCAGCCGGGGCGGCGGGATGGCGCGGCGGTGCGGGCCGGCCCGGACGGGTGGGACGGGTGGGACGGGTGAGCCCCGCCCGTCCGGACGCGACGGGGGATCGAAAGGCCGAAGGAGGGCTCTCAGCCCTCCGGGGTTCGCGGCCCGGGCGGTTCGGCGATCCCGGAGAGTTCGGCCAACTGGTCGTCGCGGCGCTCGACCTGGCTTTCGGCCAGGGCCAGCGCCTCCTCGTCGGAGCCGGCGTCGAGCAACCCGGAGGAGACCAGTCGGGAGTGCTCCAGGTGCTCGCGCAGCAGGTCGATGACGGCGGTGTCGAAGCGTTCGGGCGGTTCGGCGGCCACCTCGGCGAGCCGGCCGTCGGTGACCATGCCGGTCATGTGGTGCCCCTCGTGGGGGTTGGTGTCGGGGACGCCGGCCTCCTCGCGGAGGGCGTGCAGCCCCTCCAGTTCGGTTCGGTGGCTTTCCGCCAGCCGGTCGGCGAAGGAGGCGAGGGCGTCGTCGTCGGTGCTCTCGGAGACCAGGTCGAGCAGGAGCAGGGTGCGGTCGTTCATGGGGATCATCAGTTGGAGCCAGGCCAGATCCGATCCGGTCAACCGGTCCCGCGCGGCGGCTCCGGCGGACGCCGGGGTGCCCGCCGGGGTGTCCGGCTCCGCGTGGTGCCCCCCGTCGGTGGTGGCGGCATCCGGTCGCCCGTCGGGTGCGGGGGAACCCCCGCACCCGACGAGCACCGACACCGCGACCACCGCGACCACCAGGGAAGGACGGGCCGTCCGCGCCGATCGGGGGAGCACCGCGCCCCGACGGGGTCCGCTCATCGGCGAACCCCGCCGGTCACCCGACCGCGGGGGTCAGGGGCGACCATCGGGGCCGCACTTGATGACCGGGTTGATGCAGTCGCGCACCCGACGCTCCATCTCGTCCTCGGGCCAGGCGTTGAACAGGTCCCCGTGCATGGTGTAGCCGGGGCCCGAGGCCAGTTCGAAGCGGGAGGGGTCGCCGTTGACCGGGTAGCGCAGCACCTGGCGCAGCTTGGGCACCGGCACCGGATGGCTCTCCGGGCACCGGCCCGCGACCGGGTAGGACATGTGGCTCTTGTGGTCGGCCGAGTCCAGGTTGACACCGTCCCAGCACTGCGGGAAGTCCAGGTAGGACTCCATCATGGTGTCCGGGGGGCACTCCACGAAGTCCTTGGAGGGCTCCACGTGGCCCGCGTGCAGGCAGGACCAGCGCGAGGACGCCTCGTCGGGGGAGGTGGCGACGGCGTTGCCCGCGAGCATCTTCAGGCCCGGCGGCATCGGCCGGATGTCGGCGACGACGTCGTCGTTCACCCCCTCGCCGAGGTAGTAGAAGGTGGCGGTCGCCGGCTCGACGGGCTCGCCGTCCACGAAGAGGGTCGGGACCCAGTAGCCGGACAGGTCGACGTGGGGGTCGCAGTTGCTCTCGCCCTGCAGCAGGTCCTCGACGGTGGTGTGCGCGTCCACGGCATCGTTGCCGAAGAAGCTGTGCATGTGCGAGGCGCCGGGCAGGTTGGGGAAGACGATCGGGTCGTCCGGCAGCCGGTGGCTGAAGGTGCACTCGGCGACGAACTCGGCGACGCGCACCACGTCGGCGGCGACCTCGGCGCCCGGGTCGGCCTGTGCGCCGGAGGAGCCGGTCATCAGCTGACCGGCGCCCAGGGCCGCGGCGACCACGATGGCGGCCGGGACGACGTGGCGCGGGCGCAGCCGGCGTCGGCGCGCGTGGCCGGCCGGGGCCCCGCCGGCCGGGGCCGTCCCGGGGTCGGTGGGAGCGGTGGGGGAGTCGGACATGGTTCTCCTGATCGGTGGGGTCCGGCGCACCGGTGCGAAGTCCTTCGCGCGAGCGAATCGCGATCGGGTGTCGGGTGGGTGAACCGGCGGACTGGAGAGAGAGGCGCGAGAGCGCTCTCTTGAGGGGTGGAACATAGGTTCCACCCCGCGATGAGTCAAGCCGTGAGGAAAAACCCGTAACCTCGCGGGCCGTTCCGGAACAAAACGCCCATCGGGTGGCCATGGATCGTGTCCCCGGCGTGTCCTCGCGCGAGACGATCCCGTGATGTTTCGGAGAGCGCTCTCACAGCTATGGCCCCCGCGCGGGGATGCCGTGGTGATCTTTCCGGCATTTCCCTCTCCGGTGACCTGTCGGGGCGAGTGCTCCCGACATCGTGATCCATCTTCCCCGACGGGGGTTACGGGCTCCCGAAACCTTGTTGAGGTGCGATAAAGAATGGTCTCGGGGCGGGTCGGGGCGGGTTCGTGGCGATCTCCGGAAACCCTCGGACGCCAGGGGCTTCGACTTCGGAAGGCGACTCCGCCGGGGGAGCGCTCTCCGAAATGTTTCCGCGAGGTGTCTTGACGGTCTCGCCCGGGGGGAGTTGACTGCGCGCACCCCCACCGCCGGAACCGGTTCCGGAACCGGTGCCGTACCGCGTCCCGTCCGGACGCGGGTCCCCCTCGCCTGCCCCGGGAGTTCCCATGCGTGTGACCATCGCCGATGTGGCCCGCACCGCCGCGGTCAGCAAGACGACGGTCTCCCGGGTGCTCAACGGCAAGGGCGAGGTGGATTCGGGAACCGCGGACCGGGTCCGCACGGTGATCGCCGAACTGGGTTACGTGCCCAGCTCCCGCGCCGTGGGGCTGGCCCGCGGGGACAGCCGCACCCTCGCCATCCTCGTTCCCTCCCTCACCTGGCCCTGGGTCAGCGAGATGCTCCAGGGGGTCGCGGACGTGGTGGAGGCCGCCGGGTACGGGCTGTTGCTGTTCACCTGCAACCGGGGCGAGGCGTCGATGGCCCAGTTCACCGGCCAGGTCTCCGCCCGGGCCTTCGACGGGCTGCTGGCGATCGTCCCCGGTGACACCCTGCCCGCCATCGAGGCCCTGCACCGGCAGGGACTGCCGCTGGTGCTCATAGACGACCAGGGGCAACGGCCCACCTTCCCCGCCGTGGCCACCACCAACACCGCCGGCGGCGCGGCGGCCGCGCGACACCTGATGGAGACCGGACGCCGGACCCCGCTGGTGGTCGCCGGTCCCCGGCACTTCGGCTGCGTCAGCGATCGACTCACCGGCTTCTCGGAGGTGATGCGCGAGTACGGGGTCCGACACGATCCCGCCCTGATCGTCGACAGCGAGTTCACCCTGCCCTCCGGCCAGACCGCGGTGGAGCGCGCGCTGGCCTCCGGCCGCCGCTTCGACTCCGTCTTCGCCCTCAACGACCAGACCGCGGTGGGCGCGCTGCGGGCGCTGCGGGCGGCCGGCCGCCGGGTCCCCGAGGACGTCGCGGTCGTCGGCTTCGACGACCTGCCGCTGGCGGTCTCGGTCGACCCGCCCCTGACCACCGTCCGGCAACCGATGCACGCGATGGGGGAGACCGCCGCCCGGATGCTGTTGCGCCATCTGGGCGGTGCCCCCCTGGACCCGGACCCGGTCGTCCTGCCCACCGAACTGGTCGTCCGCGCCTCGGCCCCCGGCTGACCCGCGGACATCGTCCGGGTTCGCCACACGGCGTTGCCGAACCGTCCCGTACCCCTCCGTCCGTGTCGTCCCGGGCTGTTTCCCCGCCCCGGGTCGTCCACCGCCCGTCGCCGCCCCGAACCGACGGTCGTCCACACCGCGACCGCCGTCGTTCCCGCGCGCCCCGAACCTCCGTGCCCGGTCCCGTTCCGGGCCCGGAAGCACCGTCCCGATCCACCCGCACACCCGGAGATCACCCATGAGAGTTCGTCCCCGTACCCGCAGAACCACGGCGGTCACGGCCGCCCTTCTCGCCCTCGGCGTCCTCGCCACGGCCTGTTCCGGAGGATCGCAGAACGCGGGCAACGCCTCCGCGAAGAATGACGGCGTCCTGAACATCGGCATGCCGAACGGCCCGCAGGCCAACAACAGCAACCCGTTCCTGGACACCTCCGCCGGCGCCTCGCTCGGCTACCGCTCGGTGATCTACGAGCCGCTGGCCATGCCCAACGTCATCCAGCCGGACCGGGAGCCGGCCCCGTGGCTGGCCTCGGGACACGAGTGGTCGGACAACTTCCACGCCCTGGAACTGACCATCGTCGACGGGCCGGAGTGGTCCGACGGCGAGGAGTTCGGCCCCGAGGACGTGGCGTTCACCTTCGAACTCATCCGGGACACCCCGGCCTTCAACGGCTACAGCATCCCCTTCGAGGACATCACGGTGGACGGCGACACCGTCACGATGACCTTCGGGGCCTCGCAGTTCACCAACCGCAACCGGATCCTGGAGACGTTGATCGTCCCCGAGCACATCTGGTCGGAGTTGGACTCTCCCGAGACCTTCGACAACCGTGAACCGGTCGGTACCGGTCCCTACGTCATCAAGAGCTTCACCCCGCAGACCATCACCCTGGCCCGTCGCGACTCCTACTGGAAGGGTCTGCCGGAGGTCGAGGAACTGCGCTACACCTCCTACAACGACAACAACGCGCAGACCACCGCCCTGGCCAACGGAGAGACCGAGTGGTCCTTCGTCTTCATGCCGGATCACGAGCGCATCTATCTGGACCGCGACCCCGAGCACCACCACCTGTGGTTTCCCACCGGCCTGGGGGTCCACGGCCTGTGGCTCAACACCGAGCGAGCCCCTTTCGACGACCCGGCGGTGCGTCGCGCGGTCTCCCTGGTGATCGACCGCCAGGCCATCCACGAGCAGGCCCACGCCGGCCTCTACCCGGCCCTGGAGAACCCCACCGGCCTTCCGCTCCCGGCCGGCGAGCCCTTCCTGGCCCCCGAGTTCCAGGGCGTCGTCATCGAACCCGACGTCGAGGCGGCCCGTGCCGAACTCGTCGATTCGGATTATGAATTGGACGGTGACACGCTGCGCGGTCCCGACGGCGAGCCGGTGTCGGTGACCCTGACCGACCCCGCGGGCTGGTCCGACTACCTCACGGCGCTCTCCATCATCGAGGACAACCTCAAGGAGATCGGCATCTCCGCCCGGGTGGAGACCCAGACCGTCGACGCCTGGCGCAACGCCGTGGACACCGGTGATTTCGACGCCACGCTGCACTGGGCCAACACCGGTCCCACCCCGTACGACATGTACCAGCACATGATGGACCCGGCGGTCTACCGCCCGCTCGGCGAGGCCTCCCCCGGCGGTAACTTCGGCCGTTTCCGCAACGACGACGTGGACCGGGCCCTGCGCGAGTACGCCGAGTCCCCCGACGAGGACGTGCGCACCGAGGCGCTGTACGACCTGCAGCGGATCATCGTCGAGGAGGCCCCGGTCATCCCGACCGTAGCCGGTCCGATCGGCGCCCAGTACAACACCCGCAACTGGGTGGGCTGGCCCGACGAGTCCGACCCCTACGGCCCCCCGCAGCCCACCCAGCGCAACGTCCTGGACATCGTGCTGCGCCTGGAGCGGGCCTCCTGACCCGGTCGGCGCCGGAAACCCCTCGGCGGGACCTCCCCGCCCGGTTCCCCGACCCACCGCCCGATCGCCGCTGCCGCCCACCGCGTGACCGGGACCGGCCCGGCCCGCCCCGACACGGGGGTGGGCCGGGCCGGGGTCCCGGCCGTCTCCCCCCGTCGGCGTCGTGCCACAGCCGCCGCGATCCGCCGCGCCCCGCGTTCCCGCCCCACCCCTGGAGACCACCTCGTCATGCAGGAGAAGACCACCACTCCACCCGGAAGCCCACCCGGAAGTTCACCCGGAAGCGACCGCGAGGTCGTTCTGGAGGCGCGTCGGCTCACCAAACACTTCCCCGTTCGCCGCTCGGTACGGACACCTGGCCGCGGTGAACGGCCCGTCGTGCACGCGGTGGACGACGTCTCGCTGACCCTGCGCCGGGGCGCGGTCACCGCCGTGGTCGGGGAGTCCGGTTCCGGGAAGTCCACCGTGGCCCGGTTGCTGGCCCGGCTCCACCCGGAGACCTCCGGGGAGCTGCTGTTGGGGGGCACCGCCGTCTCCCGTCGTGGCGGACGCGCCTTCCGCGCGTACTGCCGACGGGTGCAGATGATCTTCCAGGACCCCTTCGGGTCACTGAACCCGGTGCACACCGTGCGCTATCACCTCACCCGCGCGCTGCGTGTCCACGGCCGGGTCGGGAAGGGCGCCGCGGAGACCGAGAAGGCGCTCACCGAACTGCTCGGCCGTGTCCACCTCACCCCGGCGGCCCGCTACCTGGACGTCTTCCCGCACGAACTCTCCGGTGGCCAGCGCCAGCGGGTGGCCATCGCCCGGGCCATGGCCGCCGACCCCGAGGTGCTGCTCGCGGACGAACCCGTCTCCATGCTGGACGTCTCCATCCGGCTGGGCATCCTCAACCTGCTGCGCGACCTGAAGGAACGCCTGGACCTGGCGATCCTCTACATCACGCACGACATCGCCTCCGCCCGCTACTTCGCCGACGAGACCCTGGTGATGTACGCCGGACGGATGGTGGAGGGCGGTGACAGCGAGACCGTCACCCAGCGGCCGGCCCACCCCTACACCCAGCTCCTCGTCGCCTCGGCGCCCGACCCCGACCGGATCACCGGCGTCGACGCGGGCGTGCCGATCGGGGAGGCCGGCGCCCCCCGGGCCGACACCGGCGGCACGGTCGACATCGGGAAGACCGGGAAGACCGCGCGGGAGGGGAGCGCCGCCGGCACCGACTCCGACACGGGACCCGAGACCCCCGACATCCCGGTCGACGCCGACGACCCGCTCTCCCGGGACCGGGGCACCGGCGAGCCGCCGAGCCTGATCTCCCCGCCCACCGGCTGCCGCTTCCATCCGCGCTGCCCGTTCGCCATGGAGCGCTGCCACACCGAACTCCCGCCGCGCTTCGACCTCCCCGAGCCGGGCCACTGGGCCGCCTGCTGGTTGCACGCCCCGGAGGCCGTCGCTCCGAGCGGCCCCGACGACGCGACCGCGACGTCGCGGGAGGCCGTCGCGCCGGGAACGGGGGCGGCGTCGTGAAGTTCGTCCTCCAGCGCCTGGCGTTCTACCTGCTCACCGCCTGGGCCGCCATCACCATCAACTTCCTCATCCCGCGCCTGATGCCGGGTGACCCGGTGCAGTCCCTGATCAACCGGTTCCAGGGACAGCTCAGCAGTCGGGCCATCGACTCGCTGCGCACCCTCTTCGGCCTGGACGAGGAACGTTCGACCTGGCAGCAGTACCTCGACTACCTGGGCAACATCTTCACCGGTGACCTCGGCACCTCCTTCACCTACTTCCCCACCGGGGTCTCCGAGATCCTGGCCCAGAGCCTGCCGTGGACCCTCGCCCTGATGGGCATCACCACCCTGCTCGCGTTCGTGCTGGGCACCGCCATCGGTATCCACGCCGGTTGGCGTCGGGGCTCCTGGCTGGACGGCATGCTGCCGCTGACCACCTTCTTCTCGTCCATCCCCTACTTCTGGCTCGGGCTGATCGCGATCGCGGTGTTCGCGGTGCAGTGGCCGGTCTTCCCCGCCTCCGGGGGCTTCGACAACTCCCTGGTGCCCTCGTTCGGCCTCGAGTTCATCGGCAGCGCGCTGTACCACGGCATCCTCCCCGGCATCACGATCGTGGTCAGCGCGGTCGCCGGTTGGATCCTCGGCATGCGCAACATGATGGTGACCGTCTCCTCCGAGGACTACGTCCTGGTGGGGCAGGCCAAGGGACTCTCCGAGCGCCGGGTCATGTACGCCTACGCGGCACGCAACGCGATCCTGCCGAACATCTCCAACTTCGCCCTCTCGCTGGGCTTCATCGTCGGCGGCACCCTGCTGGTGGAGATGGTCTTCTCCTACCCCGGCATCGGTTACGTCCTCTTCCAGGCCGTCGCCGCCAACGACTACCCGCTGATGCAGGGGGTCTTCCTCATCATCACGCTGGCCGTCCTGGTGGCCAACCTGCTGGCCGACGTGGCCTATCTCCTGCTCGACCCACGCACTCGACGGGAGGCCTGACCATGGGCGTGCAACCCGCCGCCACCGCGCAGGCGAACACCGCCCCGGCCCCCGCCCCGCGCCGGGACCGGCTGCGCTTCCTGCGCAACCGCAAGACACTGATCGGTCTGACGATCATCGGGGTCTTCGTGCTCATCGCGGTCGCCGGTCCCTGGATCGCCCCCCACGACCCCTCCGCCCGGGGCCCGGAGATCCTCCAACCCCCTTCGTGGACACACCCCTTCGGGACCACCCAGACCGGCCAAGACATCTTCTCCCAGATCCTGGTCGGCACCCGGGGAGTCCTGGTCGTCGGCTTCACCGCCGCCCTGATCGCGAGCGTGCTCTCGGTCCTGGTCGGGGTCACCGCCGGCTACCTCGGCGGCGCGGGCGACGACGTGCTCTCCTCGGTCAGCAACGTCTTCCTGGTCCTGCCCGGCCTGCCGCTGATCATCATCATCGCGAGCTTCCTGCCCGACAGCAGCGACCTGGCGATCGCCGCCGTCATCGGCCTGACCGGTTGGGCCTGGGGAGCGCGGGTCCTGCGGGCCCAGACCCTCTCGCTGCGCAACCGGGACTGGGTGCAGGCGGCCCGGGCCACCGGCGAGTCGACCTGGCGGATCATCGTCTTCGAACTGCTGCCCAACCTCACGGCCGTCATCGCCTCCGGCTTCATCGGCACCGTCATCTTCGCGGTGCTCTCCAACATCACCCTCGCCTTCATCGGCGTCGCCGACATCTCGCACTGGAACTGGGGCACCGTCCTGTTCTGGGCGCAGAGCAACCAGGCGCTCGCCCAGGGCGCCTGGTGGTGGTTCGTCCCGGCCGGCCTGTGCATCGCGCTGCTGGGCACGGCCCTGGCCCTGATCAACTTCGGCATCGACGAGTTCATCAACCCCCGTCTGCGCACCGCCGGGGCCCGCGACCGGAAGGTGCGGATGCGGATCGGCTTCACCCCGGTGGTCCGCTCCGACCGATCGACCGCCGAACCGGCCGGGACCGGGAAGCCCACCGACCCGACCCCGCCCACCGGCCCCGCCGACCCGCCGGTTCCCGCGACGGACACCGCGCCGGGCGGATCGGCGGACCGACCCCGTCCGTCCGAGGAGTCCCACCGATGAGCCAACCCCCCGTCCTGGAGGTCCGCGACCTGCACGTGGACTACGGCCTCGGCGACTCCGCCGTACACGCCCTGACCGGCATCGACATCACCCTGCGGCGCGGCGAGATCCTCGGCCTCGCCGGCGAGTCCGGCTCCGGCAAGTCCACTCTCGCCTACGCCGTCACCCGGCTGCTCCCGCCCCCCGGCGTGATCACCGGGGGAGAGGTGCGCCACCACGCGCGGGACGGTTCGGTCACCGAGATCCTCGACCTCACCGACCGCGAGCTGCGGGCCTTCCGGTGGAAGGAGATCTCCCTGGTCTTCCAGGGGGCGATGAACTCCCTCAACCCCGTGCACTCCATCCGCAGCCAGCTCACGGACGTGCTGGCCGCCCACCGGCCGGGCATGGGCCGGGCCGCCCGTACGGAGAAGGCCGTCGAACTGCTCCACCTGGTCGGCATCCCCGCCGACCGCCTCTCCGGCTACCCGCACCAGCTCTCCGGCGGGATGCGGCAGCGCGTGATGATCGCGATGGCGCTCGCCCTGGATCCCGAGATCGTCATCCTCGACGAGCCCACCACCGCCCTGGATGTGGTGATGCAGCGCCAGATCCTCACCCGACTGGCCGACCTGCGCGACCGCCTGGGCTTCTCGGTGGTCTTCATCACCCACGACCTGTCCCTGCTGGTGGAGTTCTCCGACCGGATCGCCATCATGTACGGCGGCCGGATCGTCGAGCAGGCCCCGGCCCGTGACCTGTACCGCGAGGCACACCATCCCTACAGCCACGGCCTGCTGCACTCCTTCCCCGCCCTGCACGGCCCGCGCCGGGAGTTGACCGGCATCCCGGGATCACCACCGGACCTGCGCGCGATGCCGAGCGGATGTGCCTTCCATCCCCGCTGCCCGCGCGCCTTCGAACCCTGCGACCGGGAGACCCCCCGGCTGCTTCCCCCGTCCCGGGCGGACGACCGGTCGGAGCACCCCGGCCACCCCCCGAACGGGACGGCCCCGTCCCGTTCCGTCGCCTGCCTGCTGCACACCCACCACGGATCTGGAGTCTCATGACCGCCGCCCCGTCCCGCACCACCGCCCCCACCGGTCGCCCGGTCGCCGAGGCCGTCGCCGGACTGCCCACCGACTTCCGGTGGGGCGTGGCCACCTCCTCGTACCAGATCGAGGGGGCCACCGAGGCCGACGGCCGCACCTCCTCGATCTGGGACACCTTCTGCCGTGTTCCCGGTGCCGTCGAGGGCGGCGAGAACGGCGACATCGCCTGTGACCACTACCGGCGGATGCCGGAGGACGTCGCGCTGATCGCCGACCTCGGTGTGGACACCTACCGGTTCTCCCTGGCCTGGCCCCGCATCCAGCCGCACGGCAGCGGATCGGCCAACGCCCGCGGCCTGGCCTTCTACGACCGGCTGGCCGACGAACTGCTCGCCCGCGACATCACCCCCTGGATCACCCTCTACCACTGGGACCTGCCGCAGGAACTGGAGGACGCCGGCGGCTGGCCGGCGCGGGACACCGCCGAGCGCTTCGCGGACTACGCCTCCCTGGCGTACGCCGCGCTCGGCGACCGGGTTCGGCACTGGACCACGCTCAACGAGCCCTGGTGTTCGGCCTGGTTGGGCTACCACACCGGTGAGCACGCCCCCGGCCGCAAGGACTTCGGCGACGCCATGCACGCCGTGCACCACCTGCTGCTGGGGCACGGGCTCGCCACGAGTCGGCTCCGCGAGGCCGCCGGCTCCCGCCCGCTGGAACTGGGCATCACCCTCAACCTCGGCCACCACGCGCCGGCCGGCGACTCGGCGGAGGACCTGGCCGCCGCCCGCGCCGCCGACGGCATGGGCACCCGGCTCTACCTCGACCCGCTGGTGAACGGCCGCTACCCGGAGGACGTCCTCGACGCGCTCGCCGCGCGCGGCGTCACCATGCCGGTGCGCGACGGGGACATGGAGACCATCGCCGCCCCCCTGGACGTGCTGGGCGTCAACTACTACTCCAGCCACCTGCACAGCGGGACGGCGGAGGACGGCTCCACCACCGACGCCGACGGCCTGCCCGTCGTGCGCGGTGTCGACCACGGACGCCCGCGCACCGCGATGGGGTGGGAGATCGTTCCCGAGGGGCTCACCGAACTGCTGCTGCGCCTGCAGCGGGACTACGGCCTGCCCACGGTCATCACCGAGAACGGCGCCGCCTTCGACGACCGGCCGGCGGCCGACGGCTCGGTTCCCGACCTCGACCGCGTCGCCTATCTGGACGAGCACATCCGGGCGGTGGCCCGGGCCCGGCAGCAGGGGGTGGATGTGCGCGGTTACTTCGCCTGGTCGCTGATGGACAACTTCGAGTGGGCGTACGGATACGCGAAGCGGTTCGGGATCGTGCGGGTGGACTACGACACCCAACTGCGCACGGTCAAGGACAGCGGCCTGTGGTACGCCGACACCATCCGGGCCACCCGGGGGAGTTGAGTCGTTCCGTCCACGGACCCCGGCCGGGAACGGCCCGGGGAGGGGCGGCGTGTGGTGGCACGGGACCGGGGGCGCGGTGTCCACCGCGCCCCCGGTCCCGGCGGACCACTCCCGCGCCGGGCGGGCCGACGGGACACCGGCCCCCGTCGGCCCGCCCGCCACGTCCCGGAGCGGCCCTTACCGCACGGGGTCCCGCCCGACCCGACCCGTCGGACGTCATCCCTCCCGGGGCGACGATCACGGGTCGGGTCGGGAGGGCCGACGCCCGGGGTCGTGGGGAAGCCGCCGGTCCGCCCCGGAGGCGGACCGGCGGCCCCGCGCCACCGCACGGATCGACTCAGGCCACGGTGAGGTTGGTCGGACGGGAGTTCTGGCCGCTGCCACCGGCGTTGAAGCCCAGCGTCACCGAACCGCCGTCCGGCACCGAACGGTTCCAGTCGACGTTGGAGCAGGTCACCCGGTTGCCCTGCTGGGAGCACTCGGCGTTCCACGCGTTGGTCAGCCGCTGGTCGCCGGGGAAGGTCCAGGAGACGGTCCAGCCGTTGAGCGACGCGCCCGAGCAGGAGATGGCCACCTCGCCGGTGAAGCCGCCGGACCACTGGTTGGGCACCCGGTACTCCGCGGCGCAACCGCCCCCGGGGTTGCCGCCGCTGCCCGAGGTGGTGCCCCCGTCGGAGGAACCCGCGGACGTGCCCGCCGTGGTGCCGGAGGTGCCACCCGACGTGGTTCCCGAGGTGGTGCCGGAGGTCGTGCCCCCCGTGGTGCCGCCCGGCCCCCCGTCCCGGGCGTTCTGGGCCAGTTCGTGGGCGATGTCGGGGTTGAACTGACCGGCCGGCCCGGCACAGCCGTCCACCTCACCCGGCGGCTTGATCCAGAAGTAGGCGTGGATCTGCGGGTCACCGGTGTTCGCGGTGGGGGCGATACCCACCCCGCGACCGCGCGGATCGCACCACTCGCTGTCGGCCGTCGGCCCCAGGCCGTTGCGGCTGGTGTCGATGACGGCGCCCAGTCCGGAGCCGCCCAGATGGTTCAACACGTTCTTGGTGAAGGCCACCTCGTCCGGGGTCGCCCGGAAGTTGGAGGTGTTGCTGAAGATGCCGTTCCCGTTCTGCACCACCCCGGCGGCGCGCAGGCGCTCGGCCATCACGGCGGGGCTGTGCCACGAGGAGTGGCCGGCGTCGTAGTAGACCCGGGCGGAGGGGTTGGCCGAGCGGATGACCTGGCCGGCCCGGGAGAGCGAGGCGTAACGGGCGGCCCGCTCCTGCGCGCTCAGGCAGTGGACCAGGGCCAGCGCGTCCGGTTCGAGGATCACCACGACCGGCCTGTTGCCCAGACCGGCGGCGAAGCCGTCGATCCAGCGGTCGTACGCGGCCAGGTTCGGTGCGCCACCGGCCGAGGCGCCGCCGCAGTCGCGGTTCGGCATCTGATAGGCCACCAGCACCGGGACCTGTCCCGCGGCGGCTGCCGGGCCGGTGACGGCCCGCACATCCGACGTGACGGTGGAGGGGCTGTAGTAGGCGAACCAGATCCCCTGGGCGCGTTCACCGATGACCCGGCTGATCAGCGGCTGTCGGGGGTCGCCCTGGTTGGCGGCGGTCCAGCGCGCCACCTGGGAATCGGGGTCCCGGTAGAAGTTGGTGCCGGACGGCAGTTCGGCGGACGCCTGTTGCGGCATGGCGAACAGCAGGCCGCCCGCCAGAGCGGCGACCACCCCGCCGACGAGTGCCCCGAGGCGTTTGCGTCGGGGCCGGTGGTGCCTACGGCTCTTGTTGATCACTTCGCTACTCCGCATCTTTCCCGTGGGGGAGTCGACCGGCCCGATGCGAGACAGGGCGCGGTGACAGGTGGCGATGGGAGCGCTCCCATGGTCCGGCAGGCTACAACGTCCCGTCGAAGCTGTAAACGCGTCGCGTCCCGGCATCCGGTTTCGACTCCGGGGCCCGGTCCGTCCCACCGGTCCCGGTACTCATCGGTGGGCCCCGGAGGTTCCTCGGAGCGCGATCGCGGCCGCCTCCCGGCCGATCGTCCCCTCCGCGGCCGCCGCCGGCCCGACCGGCTCGGCCGGGGGGATCCGCACCGCCAGCGCGAGGGTGTCGTCCGGATGCAGGACCACGGTGTGCATGTCCTCCGCCACCGCGCCCGGAAGCTCCTCCAACGGGCGCCGGGCGTGCTTGCGGACCGACTCCATCAACCGGATCTCGCCCTCGCGCGGGTCCCGGCGGCTCTCGGTCAGACCGTCGGTGTAGAGCATCACCAGATCACCCGGCGCCACCGGGACCCGCAGCAGCCGTTCGCTGCCCGGCAGCGGGAAACCGATGCCCCGGCCGGGCACCTCCAGGTACTCCGCCGTGCCGTCCCCCCGCACCAGCAGCGCCGGTGGGTGACTGCCGTTGGCCAACTCCAGTACACCGGCGCGCAGATGGATCCGGGCCAGCAACACCGTCGCCATCAGGTTCCGGTCCAGCGGCAGCAGCACCTCGTCGGTGCGCGCCACGATCGACTCCAGGGGGTGCCCTTCGAGGGCGAGGGTGCGCACCGCGTGGGTCACCGTCAGCGCGCTGCGGGTGCTCGTCACACCGTGTCCGAGCGCGTCGACCACCGTGATGTGCACCGAACCGTCCGGCAGGGCGAACCAGTCGTACAGGTCCCCGCCGGTGGGGGCGTCGGTCCCGGCGGGCTCGTAGTGCACCGCCAGTTCCAGCCCCGGCAGTTCCAGGGGCGGCGGACGCAACGCGTCCTCCAGTTCCCGCAGGATCTGGCCGTGTGCGGTCCGCAACCGCTCGTCCCGTTCCTCCAACTGGACGTAGAGCGCGAGCACGCCCCGGTTGGTCTCGGCGAGTTCGTACTCCAGGTCCCGGCGCGCGGCGGCCAGCGTGTCCATCCGTCCCAGGACCGCGAGGAGTTCCTCCTCCACCGCTTCGCCGTCCGAGGAATCGGCGTCCGCCGTTCCGTCGGGGGTCCGCGGCAGCGGGATCCGCCAGGTCAGCGCCCCGTCGGACCCCTCCTCGGCCGGCAGCGGCAGGTCCTCGGTGTTCAACCGTCGCCCGGTGCCGGCCGGTCGGCAACCGACGACCAACAGTCCGGGACGGTCGTCCGCCTCCCGTTCCACCGAGGAACTCAACCGCACGCACCGTCGGGCGGCGAACTCCCCGCGGGCCGACGCGGTCACGGACAGCACCAGCCGGGCCCGCGTCTCCACGGGCAGCCGGTGGTCCAGCGCGAGGCGGCGCACCGCGCGCCGCAGCCGGTCCGGGGCGCGGTGACGGCCGGTCTCAGAGGTCATGGACTCTTCGTGTCCCGAGGGTCAGCACCGTGCTGTCGTCACGGGCGATGCGGTGGGCGTGGGTCAGGGCCGCCGCCAGCAGCGGCGGCGGCAGGCGCAGGAGGAAGGGCGACGGGGTCCTGGTCCAACGCTCGTCGATGCCGTCACTGTGCAGCACGACCGTCGATCCGCGCGGCGGATCCACGCGCCGCACCACCGGCCGGGGCATGTTCCAGCCGACGATACCCGGCGGACCGGAGGCGACGGAGGTGATGGTCCCGTCCGGCGACACCACCCGGCACCGGATGTTGCCCACGCCGCACCACTCGGCGCGGCCCGGCCGGGTGCGCAACACGGCCACGGCCGCGCCCCGGGTGTGGCGCAGTCCCTTGTTCAGGGCGGTCAGCACCTCCGGCAGCGGCCGGTAGGGATCCCGACGGTGCACACGGACCGCTGCCCGGGCCACCTCGGCCGCCGTCTCGCCGTGTCCGAGGGCGTCGACCAGCACCAGGGTTCGCACCCCGTCCGTCTCGTCGACCCTCCAGGCATCACCGCCGACCCGCTCACCCTCCGCCGGCAGACAGATCGCCCCCAGCTCCGGGTCGCCCGCCGGGCGGTGGCCGGCGGAGAGCCGGGCGGAGACCGCGGTGCCCGTTCCCCACTCGCTGCGGATGGTGAACTCGTGGGCGATCCGACGGACCGCCCCCAGCCCACCGCCCAGTGTGCCCGCGGTGCTGTATCCGTCGGTCATGCACAGCGCGAGATCGGCCATGCCGGGTCCCCGGTCGACGGCGACGACCTCCATCGCGTCGCCGGGCGGCAACGGCTGGATGTAGACCACGCCCCGGGAGGCGTGCTTGACGAGATTGCCGGCCAGTTCCCCGGCGATCACCGCCGCCTGTTCGGACAGCGCGTCGGTCCATCCCAGGGAGAGGGCCGTCTTTCTGGCCACGGACCCGGCGTGCTGGACGGAGCTCTCGTGGTCGATGTGGATCTGTGAGGTGAGCGGTTGGGGCACCGGCTCACCGCTCGGTCCAGCGGATGGCACTGACGGTGGTGCCGACCCCCGGTTCGGTGTGGATGCGGAACTCGTGCATCAGGCGGCGAGCGCCGCCCAGTCCGTGGCCCAGGCCGGCCCCCGTCGTGTACCCGTCCTCCAGGGCCTGCTCCACGTCCGCGATGCCGGGGCCCTCGTCCCGGGCCACCAACAGCAGCCCGGAGCGGCCGTGTCGGCTCAGGCGTTCCAGGGCCATGCTGCCACCGCCGCCGTGGATGTAGGTGTTCCGTGCCAGCTCACTGGCGGCGGTGACCACCCGGGTCTGATCGATGAGACTGAAACCGCAGTTGAGCGTGGCGGCACGTACCGCGTGCCGCACCACCAGCAGATCCTCCTCCGTGCGCACCTCGTGCACGGACGGCATGCCGGGGGAGGCCCCCGACATGCCGTGGGACCGGCCGGTGGGGCCCGGCGCCTGACGCGGCGCGGGACGGGAACGCCCCGGGGCGACCACCTCGTCGGTCATCTTCACCGGGTTCCCCTCTCCGGGGGTTGCGAACCGTGGTACCAACCGAGGGACTGCATGCCCCGCTCGGCGGTGAGGGCGGTCTCGACCCCCTCGAGCGCCAGCCCCAGTTCCACCAGCGTGATGGCCACCGGCGGGCGCATGCCCGCCACCACCACCCGCGCGCCCAGCAGACGCGCGGTGGTGGTCAGCTCGCTGAGGGTGCGGGCGACGAAGGAGTCGATGATCTCCAGGCGCGAGATGTCGATGAGTACGCCGGCCGGACCGTCGGCGGCGATGCGCTCGGTGAGTTCGTTGGTGAAGGCCCTGGCGGTCTTGTCGTCCAGTTCGTCCAGCAGGCCGGTGACCAGGATGTCCCCCAGCCGCAGGATGGGAACCCCGGCGGGCACGTGGGCGCTCATCGGACTGCCGTGCGGTCGCCGGAGACGCCGGGGGCGTCGGTGATCCGGACGGCCGCCGCGAGCGCGTCGGCCAGGGTGGTGCGGGTCAGGATGGTGGAGAGGTCGATGCCGAGCTGGGCGATGGTCTGGGCGATCGCCGGTCGGATGCCGCTGATCACGCAGTCGGCCCCCATCAGTCGGACCGCGTTCACGGTCTGCATGAGGTGCTGGGCCACCGAGGTGTCCACGGCGGCGACGCCGGTGATGTCGATGATGGCCACCTGTGCCTCGTGGATCTGGATGGCCTCCAACAGGTTCTCCATCACCACCTGGGTACGGGTGGTGTCCAGGGTGCCGATCAGCGGCACGGCCAGCACGTGCTTCCACAGCTGGACGACGGGGGTGGAGAGTTCCATCAGCTGCCGGCTCTGACGGCTGATGATCTCCTCGCGGCCGGTGACGTAGATGTCGAAGCTCAGGGCGCCGGCCGCGTCCAGCAGTCGGTTGACGGTCAGCGCGACGGCGAGCAGTTCGTCGGTGTCCGCCACCCGGCGCTGCACCGACTCCAGCAGTGCCTCCTTCAGCGACAGGACCGCCAGCGAGGTCACGGTCGGGGCGGTGCCCAGCCGGGCCCGCTGGAGGGAGAAGTCCGTCACGGCGGCCCGCAGGTCCTCGTGCGAGGTCACGACGCGGTTCGCCGGGAGGTCGCTCTCCAGACCGGCGCGGAGGGCGGCGATCAGGGCGTCGGCCTCTCCCCGCAACTCGGTCTCACTGATGCTGGACCCCACCGCGCCCTGCTCGATCTGGAGCCGCACCCACCGGTCGGCGATCTCCTCGTCGTGGTCCGCCAGCACACCCGTGAGGTGGTCCCGCACGGCGACCTCGCTGACACTCACCATGAAATCCTTCGCTGTTGTCGACTTCGGCCCGCCCGATTCCCGCATCACAACCCGGCTCCGTGGTACACCCGGAACAGCATCCGGTGTACCACACATGGACAACGATCACGCCGCGCCATTCGTTTCCGGGCGACAAATGTTAGCCCCGTTCGCGGGCCCCCGAAAGCCGGAGGCCGACAACGGCACACAACCTGCGCAACCCGCGGCCCGGAGGGGACCGTTCCCCGGTGTGATCCGGCCCGCGCCCATCCGTACGAGCACCAGGACGAAACGGAGCACCCGATGGCCGTTCGGCCCTTCGACGAGGACCTCGGGGGCGGGGATCCGGGGAGGACGGGCGGCGTCGACCGTCCCCCCGACGGGGTTCGGCCCCGGGGGACGGACGCGGCCCCCGGGGCCGAACCGGTGACCGGGGAGGACGCGGGCGGGTCCGGCGCGGCCCGGGCCGCCGCCCGACTGGTGGAACTCTGGGAGACGACCCGGGTCCGGATCAGGGATCCGGTGCCCCCCGCCCAATTGCGGGCCCTGAAGGTGCTGGCGGCCGAGCAGCCGCTGACCTGCGGGCGACTGGGTGCCCGGCTGCGCCTGACGCCCTCGGCGGCGGGTCGTCTGTGCGCGCGGATGGAGGAGGCGGGACTGTTGCGGCGCGGGCGGGCGGTCGGGGATCGCCGGCGCACCGAACTGGCGCTCACGGCGGCGGGGCGGCGCACTCTCCTGGAGGTCCGCGCGCGTAGACGGGAGGTGCTGCGGGAACTGCTGGACGGGGAATCGGGCGGGAACCGCGACGGCCCGGGGGTGGAGGGGGCCCGGGGCGAGGGGGCGCAGCGTGACGCCGCGGGAGAGGAGTCGGAGTTGATCGGGGTGCTGGATGCCCTGCGGACGGCGATGATCGAACGCCTGCGAGAGGCATGAGCGTGGCCGTCGCTCTCCGTGAATCCGTGGGGCCCGGTCGGGGCGCCGTCGATGCCCCCGCGGCCGTCGCCGGTCCCGCGCCGGGGCGATGTCCGACACGCCGTACCCGGCTCCCTCCCGGAACCGGCCCTCCTCCCGGGGTCCCCGGGAGGACAGTTGCCATTTGACAACTGTATTGTGGTGGCAATACTGCCGGGTGGCCACCGACCCGCCGGCCGCGCCGTCGGATCGGCTCCGCCGTCGTGGTGCGGGGACGCACCCCCCTCCGTCACCCGGGGTCGGGTCATTCGAGAACAGCGTGGGAGCGATGGAGAGTGTCGAGAAGCCGGGGCTAGGCCGTCCGGGCTCGCCGACCCGCAGCCGGGGAGGCGTCGTCGGCCGCTCGCACCCCGGAACCGAGCCCCGCCCCGTCGGCCGGATAACCGCGCCGCGGACGCAGGCTTCCGGCCCGCAGGGTGTCGTCCGGGGACTCGCGCGCGATCTTTCCCGGCCGGGAGGGCCCGCCATCGTCCTTTCCGCCGTCGGTCGGCTCGTCGACTTCCGCCCCCGCTCCTCCCGTGCCGCCGGCACCGGAACCGCCGGTCTCCGGCGGGCCGAGACCTTCACCGTCCCCATCGGCGGGACGGAGCCTCTCCACCGACCTGCCGTCGACGGCGCCGCGGAACGCCGAGAGGCCGTCCATCAGCGCCCTCTGCTCGGTGGGGGAGAGCGCGGAGATCGCCGACAGCAGGGTCTTCTCGCGGCGGGCCCGCAGGTCCCGCAGGTAGGAGCGCCCCCGGGGGGTGAGCCACAGTTCCAGCTCGCGCCGGCTCGTCGCGCTGGGCATCCGTTCCACGAATCCCACCGCCTGCAGTCGGTCGCAGAGCCTGCTCACCGACGACGGCGCCGCACCCAGCATCTCGCCCAGGGTGCGCAGGTTGATTCCCTCGTCCCGTTCCAGGACATAGAGCACCCGCAGCTGGGAGGAGGACACCGGGGCGGTGGAGGCGGCATCACGACCCCGCTCCCATAGCATCTCCAACAGCTCGATGACCTCCGACGCCGCACCGGCGGCATCGAGGCCTCGACGATGGGACGATGCTGGATTCACACGCATAACTGTGGCACTCCCGGTAGGCCCTGTCACCCCTGACGCCCGGCCGGCGGTCTTCTCCCGTACCATCCGGCATGTTTTCTTGAGAAAGCGGTTGTAACACGGTGGACAGATTCACGGCTGTGGAGCGGGTCCTGCGCAATGCGCCGCCCCACGATCTCCTCGCCGCGGCCCGCACGGCGCTGGGACGGCACTACTCGGCCACCGACATCGAACTGCTCGTGGCCGACTACGGGATGAACACGCTTCACCCGGTCGGCGCCCCGTCCTCCACATCGGAGACCGTTTCCGCCCATACCGGCGCGCCGGGACGGGCCTTCGGCTCCCAGCAACCCTACATCCCCGACGTGGTCGGCTCGGAGGTGGCCACGCTGCACCTCCCCGTCACCGTCCGCGGCGACCGGATCGGGGTTCTGATCCTGCGATTGGCGACCGAGGAGTGCTCGGACGAGGTGGTCGCGGAACTGCGGGAGATCTCCGAGATCCTCGGCCACGAGATCGTGGTCGCCGAGCGCGACACCGATGTCTACCTCCGGGCCCGCCGTGCCGAGCGGCTCACCCTCGCCGCCGAGATGCAGTGGCAACTGCTGCCCGGCCGCGCCCTGAGCCGGCCCGAGTTCGATCTCGGTGCCCAACTGGAACCGGCCTACGCCATTCACGGCGACAATTTCGACTGGTCCACCTCCGCCGAGGATCTCACCCTCACCATCACCAACGGAATGGGCGAGGGCATCGAGGCGGCTCTGCTCACCAGCCTCGCCGTCAACGCGCTGCGCAACGCCCGCCGCGCCGGCCTCGATCTCCAGGACCAGGCGTACATGGCGGATCAGGCCCTGTACGGGCAGTACCGCGGACGTTTCCACGTCTCGGTGCTGCTGTTGCGCTTCCACCTCGCCACCGGGGAGGTGGGGATCGTCGACGCCGGCTCGCCCCGAATGTGGCGGCTGCGCGACGGCACCGCCGAACCCGTCGAACTCGAGGCGCAGTTGCCGCTGGGCATGTTCGAGGACACCGTCTACGCCGCTCAGGACTTCCGGGTCCTGCCGGGCGACCGCCTGCTGTTCGTCAGCGACGGCGTCTACGACGTCTCCTCACCGGCGGGGGAGCGCTATGGCGACAAGGCCCTGACACGCGCGTTGACCAGCACCCGCCTGCTGCCCCCCTCCCAGGTCCCCCGCGCCATCCTCGGCGAACTCGCCGGCTACCGGGGGAGCCCGCAGTCCGAGGACGACGCGATGATCCTGTGCCTGGACTGGCACGGTCGCCCCGACCCCGGACCGGGGGAGGACGACGACGCGCCGGGTACGGCGACCGCGGCGGAGCCCGCCGACCGCTGATCCCCGAAGGGGCGGGACCGCGGTGGGCCCGGAGCCGGCGCGACCGGGTCAGGGAAGTGTGTCCAGCAATCCCCGGGCGACGGACGGGAAGGCGTCACCGAGCCGGTAACGCCGGGTGCACACCGCGACCACGGCCGTCCCCGTCCCCGGCCGGAACCCCAGGAACGCCTGTTGCCCGCAGGTCGCCCCGGCGTGGAAGAACACCGGCCCCCGGGAGCCCTCCTCGTGGAACCAGGTGACGGTGTGGGTCCGCTCCCGGTGCCGCCCGTGCCGCAGCACCGGAACGCGGACCGTCTCCAGCGCGGCGGCCGTCACCGGGTCGGGCGCCCCCACCGGCCGCAGGTGCAACTCCATCAGGCGCAGCAGGGAGACCGGATCACCGCGCACCGCGCCGGCGGCCGGGAAACCTCCCATGAGCAGCGGCGGCACCGGGGTCAGCCCGTCCCGACCGTGACCGACCGCGTCCACCGGGCCCCGGGACGGGTCGGCGCCCGACGCCGGCGCGGTGCCGATGTTCGCCGCTCCCACGCGGCGCAGCGGGGCCAGCACCCGCTGTTCCAACGCCCCCTCCCAGGAGATGCCCTCCGCCGCCCCCAACGCGTGCCCCAGGACCGCCACACCCAGGTTGGAGTACCGCCACCGGCTTCCCGGCGGTCGGCGGGAACGGTACCGGGCGAAGGCATCCAGTACCCGCCGCGTCGGATACCCGGCGTAGGGGTTGGTCGCCCGGTGCCGCAGGGCGGACGGATACAGGTCCGCCGGCAGTCGGGGCAGACCCGAGGTGTGCGTCACCAGGTGCAGGAGGGTGATCGGGGCCGGCCCGGGGACGCTTTCCGGAACCAGCAGACCGAGCGCCGGGGTGGTCCACCGGACCCGTCCGGCGCCCACCATCACGGCCAGCATGAGTCCGGTGAGGGTCTTGCCCGCCGACCCGATCTCGTAGCGCGACACCTCGCGCGGCACGGTCGGGGGAGGGGCGGTGCCTCCCGTGCACACCGCCCGTTCCCCGCGTCGTGACCAGGCGACGACCACGTCGGGGGCGTCCACCGCCCCCACCGCCTCCGCCAACGCCCCCCGCACCGCCGGGTCGGCGGCCGGCAGGGGATGTGTCGGGCCCGTCGGGACGCGGGGGCGCGGTTCCCGGGACGCGGGCGGTGACGCCCCCGTCCCGCGGGTTCGCCCGGTCTCCGGGAGCGCGGCCCTCACACCGGCTCCCCGACCGGCGCGCCCATCGCCCGGGAGGTGGCCAGCACCGAGGCGAACGCGGCGACCAGGGTGGGATGGTAGACCTCGTCGAAGATCTCCCGGGGATCCCCCTCGGGCAGCGGTCCCCGCGCGGGCATCGCCCCGTCCGGTGCCTGGGCGGCGGCGAAGGCCCGCCAGATCCGGTCCTCCAGGGCGGGCCGGGGCAGACACGCGTCCACCACCAGCAGTTCACCGAGCAGGTCCCAGTGGCCGATCTCCAGCCAGTCGTCGGTCCACACCGGAAGCCATCGGGCCAGGTACTCCGCGATGTCCGGCGGCAGAGCGTCCGGGTTCTCACCCCAGTCGGTGAGGTGGAAGACGGTGTGGGTGATGCCGTATCCGATGTTCAGCTCCACCGTCCACGGCTCGGGAAGGTGTCCCAGCCAAGTCGCGCCCACCGCCTCCCGGGCGTCGACCGAGGGCGGCAACCCGAAGCGTCGCTCGAAGGCCGCCAGCCCCAACCGCCGCACCGGCAACGCCTCCAGGGCCGACCAGCTCTTCATGCGCTGGGTCAGTCGGGCGTACTCCTCCACCTCCGGCGAGGAGTACCCCAACTCGCGGAACGGTACGTAGATCTCGAACGGGATCGGCGACAGCGGTTCCTCTCGCTGCATCCACGCCAGCAGACGACCGCCGTCCAGGTGCTCGCGCCAGGCCTGGTCCAGCAGTTGCCGGGCCCGTGCGGCCTGCCGGGAACCGGCCACTCCCTCCCGGAACAACACCTTGCCGATCAGCGCCAGCTCACCGATCGGCTTGAGGCGGTCGCGGACCTCCGGGTCGGGGGTGTCGGGATCGGGCCGGGGGCGGAAACCGTCCCGGTGCCGGTGCAGCCAGGCCACGGCCCGGTCCCCGACGCGGTGGATCAGCGCGGTGTCCGCCGGGTCGGGGGCGAGGGCGCCGGTGGTGCGGGACGCGGGGTGTGGTTCGGGGCGTGGTTCGGGATGAGGGGTGTCGATCATGTTTCTCGCCCGTTCGATTCGCCGGGGGACCCACCGGGGGACCCGACGGGGGGTCCGCTCCGGGAGGGCGACGCGGTCCGCAGCCGGAACGCGGTCAGCGCGGCGGCGAAGGCCGCCGCCAGTGTCGAGTGATAGCTGTACGCGAAGGCGGTGTCCGGGTCGTCTCCCGCCGGGCCGGTGCCCTCCTCGGGCAGCGAGCCGTCCGAGCGCCGGGCCCGACCGACGCTCTCCCACGCCGGGCCCAGGTGCTCCACGTCCGGGGGACCGGGCATGCTGGCTCCCACCGCCAGCAGTTCACAGGTCAGGTCCCACTGTCCGGCCTCCACGCAGGAGTCCAACCAGCAGGGCAGCCACGCACCCAGGTACGCTTCCAGGTCCTCCGGCATCCGGTGCGGCGCCCGCCCCCACTCCGTGACATGGAACACGGTGTGCGTCAGGTGGTACCCCGCTCCCCGGTCCATCGTCCACGGCTCGGGGAGGCCGCCCAGCCAGGTGCGCCGCAGCGCCGGCTCGAAGGGCCCGTGCGGGGACAGCCCGCTGCGCCGTTCGGCGTCCAGCACGCCCAGACGTCGGTTGGGGTCCTGCTCCGCCAACCGCCACGAGCGGGTGGCGCACACGGAGGAGGCGAACTCCTCGAAACCCGGATGGCGCAGTCCGCCACCGGCGAATGCCGCGTAGATCTCCAGCGGATAGGTCGCCGTGGGCTCCTCCCGGAAAATCCGCAGCAGCGTCATTCCCTCGTGTACCTGGCGCCAACAGAAATCGAGCAGTTCGGCCGCCAGTCGACGCACCTCCCCATCCGGTTCGGAGACGCCGATAATGGAGGATGAGAGCTGGGCGAGCTCGCCCACCGGTTTCATCGTCCAATTCGGATCGGAATCCGCCCCGGTGACATCGTCGGGTAGTTCGAATTTGGAGGAGTTTCGTTCGATCCATTCGAGTGCCTCGAGTGCGAGGCGATCGGGGAAATAGCTCCTCATGCGCCCCTCGCGACGGATACCCGGGTCGTTTCCCGGTCGGTGTCGGTGTCGTCTCGCGCGTCGTCCCTCATGACGGGAGGCCGGGTCCGGCGCCGGCCGCGCGCATCCACAGCGCCGCGCGGGCGTGCAGGGCCACTCTCGGGTCGGCTCCGCCCATGTGCAGGACGAAGTCCAGACCGGTGTCCAGGCCGAGGGTCTCCGGTGCCCCGTCGACGGCCGCCAACCACCGACCCGCGCCCGCCGCCTGGAGCCAGTCGCGACGGCGTACCGCCCGCACGAATCCGCGCGAGACGTCCAACGAGCGCCGTCCGGCGAGCTCGGCCACCGCCGAATCCGCTCCGGGCACGGCCAGGGCGCCGAGCACGGCGAGCTGATGGGTCAACCGCTGCCAGGGGGCGGACTCCAGTTCGGAGACGTCCGGTTGCGCGTCCGGCGGGACCCCGGCCGGACGGCGGCCGGCCTCCTCGGCGACGCCGTCGGGCGAGGTCAGACGCAGCACGGTGCGCTCCATCGCCCAGTGGCTCCATACGGTCGCGGAGGAGGCGTCCGGCCCCGGCGGATAGACGCGCATCGCCTCCCTCACCAGTGCCAGTACGGGTTCCTCCGGCGGGTGACGCAGCAGCGTGGTGGGCAACAGCACATCGGCTCCCAGCGCCCGGGCCGCCGCCACCCGCAGGACGGCCTCGTCACCCCGTACGGCGCCGGCCCCCGCCACGGAGCGGTGGTCCCCGTCCCGAAGGACGGAGACCACCTCCGAAGCAAGGTCGTGGATCGCGCCCGACAATTGCTTCATATCCGCCTCGTCAGCCCTTCTTCGGCCGGGGGGTGGGCGGGGAGAGCAGCAGCGCTCCGGCAAGCAGCAGAAGCGCCACGCATTCGCGGGAGTCGCGGAAGGTGCCATCCGCCTCGGTCGGGTTCAGCGCGGCCTCGACATCCATCTCCAGAGTCTTGTGGAGGTCCCGCGTGGTCGACTCGGTGGAAAACATGTTCACCGTCCTATCGAAGGAAGGGGTCATTGCCTACGACTCAAGTCCAACCCGGTTTCCGGGGAGTCGCAACCGCTCCCGACGGGTTCTTCTTCATTGAATTCGGAACATCGGGTCGAGGGTTCGGTTGAATGCCGAACCGAATTTCTCAAACCCGTTCGGGTACCGTCTTTTTGACGGCTTTTCGGGTCGGGGGCCACGGCCCGTGCGCGATGCCGGAAACGCGGCCGTTCCCGGCCCGTCCCACGATGTTGACCGGGCGGGGTCCGGCGAGACGGACGGAGGGGCGTGGTGGCGGGGTGCCGTGCACCCGGTGCTAGCCTTGCACTGAGGGCAAGAAGCTCGGTGTCGAGCCCACCCCCACGAACCCCCACCCCGCCGGCCGTGCCGGCGGGGGAGACCGACGAAGGGACCGGCGGTGACCCCACCACCGGCGTCGCAGGACGCGGAGACCGAAGCCACCGGCCGTGCCGGTGGGACCCTGTGGGACACCCGTCGCCGCCGTACCCACCGGGACATCCGCCGCGCCGCCCGCGAACTGGCTCTGGAGCGTGGCGTGGCGGCCGTCACCGTGGACGAGATCGCCGGTGCGGCCGGAGTCTCCCGCCGCACCTTCTTCAACTACTTCCGGAGCAAGGAGGACGCCCTCCTCGAGGCGCCTCCCGCCCTCGCCCCCGACGCGGTCGAACGTTTCGTGCACGCCGACGACTTCTCCTTCGGGGCCGCCCTGGCGGATCTCGTGCGCGGCCACGCCCGCGACATCGTCCGCGACCCCGACGGCATCGCCACCTCCCACCGACTCGTCACGGAGAACCCCGAACTGGCGGGTTTCCTGCTGGAGATGTTCGCCGAGGCCGAACGCGCACTGATTGCCGTCTTCGAGCGCCGTCTGGCCCGCACCGGCGAGAACATCGACCCCCGCCTGGCCGCCGCGCTCACCGGCTGCGTCATGCGGATGGCCGTCGAGTGCCGTCGGGCCGAAGCGGCGCCCGGTGACGTGCCGGCCGACCCCGACGCCCTGGTCGCCGAGGTGGATCGCGTCCTGGCCGGCCTGCGAGCCGTCCTCGCCCCCTGAGTCCCTCCCCGCCACCGGGCCGCCGTCGCCCCGGTGCGCCGTCACCATCCCCGGGCCGCCCCGGCGTGCCCGCGCCCTTCCGCCCCCGGGCGGTCAGCACCCTGGAGAGCCATGTCCGCCCCACCGCCCCCCGACTCCGCCACGACCCCGGATCGGGAGATCGCCCCCGGCCGGCCCACCGATGACGCCCCCGGCGCGTCCGACGGCTCCCGGGGCACTGGTGCCCCCGTACCGGCGGACGATCTCGACGGCATACCCCCCGATGTGTACCGGCGCCGATGGCGGGTCCTGACCGCCATGTGCACCAGCCTGCTCACCGTCATGCTCGCCAACGGAAGCCTCAACCTGGCGCTGCCGTCACTCAGTACCGACCTGGGGCTGACCACCCTTCAGCAGACCTGGGTCATCGACCTGTACTCGCTGACCTTCGCCGCCCTGCTGTTCACCGCCGCCACCGTCGGCGACCGCTACGGCCGCCGCATCGTCATGCAGGCCGGTCTGGTCGTCTTCGTCGCCTCCTCGGCCTACGCAGCCCTCGCCGTCGACTCCGGTGCCGGACTCATCCTGGCCCGCGGCCTGATGGGCCTGGGCGCGGCCATGGTCATGCCCACCACGCTGTCGATCATCAACAACGTCTTCCCTCGCCACGAGCGCCCCCGCGCCATCGCGGTGTGGACCGGCATCGCGGGCGTGGGCACCGCTTTCGGCTCGGTCCTCAGTGGGATGCTGCTGGAACGCTACGACTGGCGCTCGGTCTTCGTCGTCGGTGGCCTGCTCGCCGTGGGCGCCCTCGTCGCCAATCAGATCCTGGCCCCCGAGTCCCGCGATGAGCGCAGGACCCCCGTCGACTGGTGGGGCGGCGTTCTCTCCACCATCGGCATCCTCGGCCTGGTGTACGCCATCATCGAGGGCCCCTCGCACGGCTTCACCGACCCCGGCGTGCTGGTCGGCGCCGTGGCCGCAGTCCTCGGTCTCGGCCTCTTCGCCTGGTGGCAGACCCGCACCGATCACCCGATGCTCGACCTGAAGCTGTTCCGCAACCCGGTCTTCGGCGTCTCCTCCCTCACCTGCGCGATCGCCTTCTTCGCGCTCTTCGGTGCCTTCTACGCCCTCGCCCAGCTCTTCCAGTTGATTCTGGGATACGGCCCGCTCAAGGCATCCCTGGTGACGCTGCCGATCATGCTGCCGATGATGATCCTCGCCCCCCTGGTGCCCAACATCGTGCGGGCATGGGGGCCCCGGGCCGTCATCTCGGTCGGCCTGACCGTCATGGCCGTGGGCTTCCTGCTCGGCTCCGGCTGGGAAGCGGATGTCACCTACTGGGGCGTGCTGCTGCCCATCCTCGTCGTCATCGTCGGCATGGCCCTGGCGATGCCGCCCGCGACCGAACTGCTCATGTCCAGCGTGCCGCGCAACCGCTCCGGTATGGGCTCGGCCATGAACGACACCACCCGTGAACTCGGCGGCGCCCTCGGCATCGCGATCCTCGGATCCCTGCTGGCCTCCGGCTACGCCTCCGGAATCGCCGACGCCGTGCGGGACCTGCCGGCCGAACTGCGCGGCCTGGCCGAGGACAGCTTCGCGGTCGCCCTGCACGCCGTGGTGCCGGCCGTGGCCGAGAGCGCGGGGGAGGAGGCCGCCGCCGGCTACCTCGCGACCTTCGAGGCCGCCTGGATGAACGGCCTGACGCAGGCCATGCTCGTCTCCTCCATCCTCGCCTTCGTGGCCGCCGCCGTGGCCTTCGCCTTCATGCCCGGCCGCTCGAAACACGCGGCGGGGATGGCGGCCGCCTCCGGGCCCGCGGCCGGGTCCGCCGAGCCCGCCGCCGAGGAGAGTGGGAAGGCCGGCGCACCGGCCTGACACCCATCCCCGGCATCGGTGGTGCCCGCCTCCCCGCCGGGGAGGCGGGCACCACCGCTTGACGAGGCCCGCCGAACCATCAGTCGCCGTCAGGTCGTCCTCGGTCGACGGCGAATTCGAGGAACGCGGACCCCCCCTCCGCCGGCGCGGCCACCACCGCACCCGTCGCCCGCTTGGAATCCCGCAGCAGCGCCCACCGGGGTACGGCGGCCACCTCCACGCACTCGCCGCCCTCCTCGCTGCTGTAACCGCTCCCGACCCATCGACACGGGGTGAGGTTCTCGTATCGTTCCGGGCTCATGGCTCCCCTTCCAGCGCTTTCCCCATGTAGGTCAACGACTCATGTGGGTTGAGCGCCCGGGCCCCGAGAATGCCGTACTCGGCCTCCAACCCCCGAACCGATTCCCGCTTCGTGTGCAACTGACTCACGTTCTGGACCTCCAGATAGGCGACCCGCTTGCCGTCGGAGGTCTCCATCAGGGTGAAGGGACCTGCCAGCCCGGCATTCTCCTGCCGCTCCATCGGCATGATCTGGATCTCCACCGCCCGCGCCTCCAGACGGGCGGCGTCGCGAAAGAAGGCCGGGTAGCGGGCCTGCGCCGGCTCCTCCTTCATCGCCCGCAACAGGCCACCGACTCCCGGGACCTCGTCCGCGCTATCGATCAACTCCGGTGAGGGGATGCGCCGCCCCTGCTCCACGGAGGCGATCTATTCCCTTCCATAACCCACCCGGGCGCCCAACTCCTCGCGCGAGAGCCCTTCCCGCTCGCGCAGCAGCTTCGACTGGCGCCCGACACCGCGCAGAAGTCCGGTGTCGTCACCCTGCTCACTCATCCCACACCCTCCTCGACCTCGGCTCCGGGCTCGGGTGGCATCCCCTCAAGACCCGCCATCACGGTAAGGGTTGTCGGTGTGACACAGGGTGCTCGTGATGGGAGATCACTCGAACGTGTGATCGTGATCCGTCCGGGCTGACGAGGAGCATGGCTTCCGGGGAAAACGGTTTGCCCCGGCACGGACGGCCCGGGAAGGCTCCCGGCCACGGGCGACCCCGGGACACACCACGAATCGGGCGGGGCGCGCGATGTCTCGGTCATGTTCACCGACGGACGGGTGAAGACCATCCCGCGTCGCACCGCCCGCCGCGCACAGGTCCTCGAACCCCTGACGCGGACCCTCTTCAACCCCGGACGGGGATACACCGAACGCGAGGTCAACGAGGCACCGGCGGGCATTCACGACGACTCCCCGGCCCTTCGCCGATACCTCGTGGAGGCCGGCCTGTTGACCCGTACCCACGACGGATCCGAGTACCGTCGAACGTCGATCACCCAGTAACCCACCCCGTGTTCCCGCCGGTTGATCACAGGGCCGGGGGAAAGGGCTTCCAGGCCGAGACGCCGGCGATCCCCGTGCTACCGGTGTCGATGTCACCGTCGGGAATCACCAACTGCGCTTCCTCACCGGGCATCGGGGCCACCGTCAGGTACGGCGCCGGATAACGGAAATCATCGACGTGGGTCACGGTGTTCCGCCACATCAACTCGGCGGACGCCTGCTCGCCCGGCTCCAGGTCGAAGGGAACCGGCGGATCGTCGAACCCCTCCACGACGGCGATGTCCCCGGAGCCGTTCACCACCTCCACGTCGAGCGCCTCCGCGTCCTCGTCGAGCAGGGTGACCACCGGATATCCCTCGATGCGTCGAGGAGTGTCACCACAGTTGACGAGCCGCAACCCCATGACCCGCAGTCCCATCGCGGGATTGGTGAAGTCGGCTGTCGCCCGCAGCCCCGACGCGGGGCAGGAAAAGTCGTCCTGTTCCGGATCCACGGACGGCTCATCCGAAGAGGGGGGCGACGGGACGGGATCCACCGGCGCGACCGGCGGCCCGTCCCCGCCCGGATCGCCGACGGCCACGGTGCCGCACCCCGTCAGCAGGGCCACGCCGAGCGCGACGACCACCGCCATCGGGATCCGGACCGCCCGGGCGGTGCGTGGTGAACGGAACGTTGCGGAGACGAGTAACGAGTGCATTCGGAGATTCTCATCACACCGACCTGCTGCCCGTCCACATCCACCGGCACCACCCTGCTGGGCCCCGGTGCTCCACCTCCCCGGCGCGTCGGACGGGGCGTACCGCCGGGGACGGAGGTCCGGAGGTCGAGGCGGAGGCAGTGACACTCAGCCCATCGGCCTGCCCGTACGTCCAAAGGGCGATACCGCCCCCGTGCCGCATTCCGTCAACATCGGCCCATGCGACCCTTCTGGCCTTCCCACCTGGATGTCGGAGCCGTGCGTTTCGCCCGCCCGACCGCCAGGTATGACGACGTCCTTGCCTTCTACCGTGATGCCCTCGGCCTGCCGGTGCTCGCGGAGTGGCGTGGCCATCGCGGGTACGACGGCGTCGTCGTGGGCCTGCCCGACAATCGGGTGCACATGGAACTGCTCCAACACGGTGATCCGCCCCGCGTTCCCGAACCGCACCCGGAAAATCAGCTCGTGCTTTATCTCCGTGGCCCCGAAGCGGTCGCCACCGCTATCCGGCGGCTCGGCGGGTACGGGCACGCTCCGGTTTCCGCGGCCAACCCGTATTGGCCGGAACGCGGCGCCGTCCTCTTCGAGGATCCGGACGGGTGGTCGGTCGTCCTGGCACCGTGGGTTTTCGGCGAGGAGTCGCCGCCCCCGGTCCGCACGTGAACGTCACCGGTCGATGAGGGGAAACGACAACGGCGAACCCGGAATGCCCCGGGGTGGCCGGAGGCCCTCGGATCGGACACCGCGCAGACCGGCGTGACGCGAACGACCCCGGTCGAGGGGCCGGGGTCGTCGTGTGGTGTCCGAGGGGGGACTTGAACCCCCACGCCCGATAAAGGGCACTAGCACCTCAAGCTAGCGCGTCTGCCATTCCGCCACCCGGACAAGGTGCCGTGCCGGGGCCGTGCCCCGGCGACAGGGGAAACCTTAGCAAAGGTCCGGGAGCCCACGATCACCGCCGCCGACCCTTGGGTCGGGTCGGGGGAGAGGGGAGGATGGACGGACCCCGTCGCGGGCACCCCAGCACGAGGAGGACCAGTGAGTCAGTCGACTCCCATCACCGGCGAAGAGGAGGTCGTGGACCTGTGCCGCGATCTCATCCGGATCGACACCAGCAACTTCGGGGACGACTCCGGTCCCGGTGAGCGGGCGGCGGCGGAGTACGTCGCCGAGAAGTTGGCCGAGGTCGGTCTGGAGCCGAAGATCTTCGAGTCCCGTCCCGGCCGGGCCTCCACGGTCGCCCGGATCGAGGGCGAGGACCGGTCCCGTCCGGCCCTGATGATCCACGGGCACACCGACGTGGTCCCCGCCAACGCCGCCGACTGGACCCACCATCCCTTCTCCGGGGAGATCGCCGACGGCTGCGTCTGGGGTCGGGGCGCGGTGGACATGAAGGACATGGACGCCATGACCCTCGCGGTCGTGCGCGACCGCCTGCGCTCCGGCCGCAGGCCCCCGCGCGACATCGTGCTGGCCTTCCTCGCCGACGAGGAGGCCGGTGGCACGCACGGCGCCCGCTACCTGGTCGACCACCACCCGGACCTCTTCGAGGGCGTCACCGAGGCGATCAGCGAGGTCGGCGGCTTCTCCTTCACCGTCAACGAGAACCTCCGCCTCTACCTCATCGAGACGGCCCAGAAGGGCATGCACTGGATGCGACTGACCGTGGACGGCACCGCCGGCCACGGCTCGATGGTGAACCGGGACAACGCCATCACCGAGTTGTGCGAGGCGGTGGGCCGGCTCGGCCGGCACACCTTCCCGGTGCGGGTCACCAAGACCGTGCGCTCCTTCCTGGACGAGCTCTCCGACGCCCTCGGGGTCGAGTTGGACCCGGAGGACATGGAGGCCACGCTGACCCGGCTCGGCGGCATCGCCAAGATCATCGGGGCGACGCTGAGCAACACCGCCGCCCCGACCCAGCTGGACGCCGGGTACAAGGTGAACGTCATCCCCGGTCAGGCGGTGGCGCACGTGGACGGCCGGTTCCTGCCGGGGTACGAGGAGGAGTTCCTCGCCGACGTCGACCGGTTGATCGGCCCCCGGGTGAAGCGGGAGGACGTGCACACCGACAAGGCGTTGGAGACCACCTTCGACGGGGCCCTGGTGGACGCCATGCGCACTGCCCTGGTGGCCGAGGACCCCGTGGCCCGGGCGGTGCCGTACATGCTCTCCGGGGGCACCGACGCCAAGTCCTTCGACGACCTCGGCATCCGCGGTTTCGGCTTCGCGCCGCTGAAGCTCCCCCCGGAGTTGGATTTCGCCGGGATGTTCCACGGGGTCGACGAGCGGGTACCGGTGGATGGCCTGAAGTTCGGTGTCCGGGTGCTCGACCGTTTCATCGACCACTCCTGACCTGCGGTTCCCGTCGTATGCCCGTGCCGGCCGGCCCCCGCCCCCTGCCCGTGGGAGGTCGGTCGGGCGTGCGACGCGTGGTCAGGAAGGGTGAATGGGCCCCGGGGCTCGTGCCCCCCTCCGTTCCCCCTCGTTACAGCTGGTGCAGCCCTCAATGGGGCTGTGATGTCAACGAGGAGGAAGTAATGATCAAGAAGGTCGTCGCCGTCGCCGCTGCCACCGGTGGTCTCGTCATGGCGGGTGCCGGCATGGCCGTCGCCGACGCCGATGCCCAGGGCGCCGCGGTGAACTCCCCGGGTGTCGTCTCCGGCAACGTCATCCAGATCCCGGTCCACGTGCCGGTGAACCTGTGCGGCAACACCATCGACCTCGTCGGGATCCTGAACCCGGCCTTCGGCAACGTCTGCGTCAACGTCTGACGCTTCGCCCCATTCCCATGTGGGCTTGATGCCGTGCGGCCCCGGGGTGCTCTACCGCGCTCCGGGGCCGTCGGGCATCCGTGCGGCGCGGGCACGACCTCGAGTGCCCGGCCGCCCCCGGACCGACAAGCGGTCCATCAGCAACTTCGACGAGGCAAACCAAGGCAGGGGAACCACCATGCGACAGGTCACCAGGAAGGGCCTGATCTCCGTCGCCACCGCGGGAGGCGTGCTCGCGCTCTCGGGGAGCGGGACGGCGTTCGCGAACGCCGACGCCGCCGGGGCGGCCACCAACTCGCCGGGCGTACTGTCCGGCAACACCATTCAGGTGCCGGTGCACGTTCCGGTGAACGTCTGCGGCAACACCATCGACGTGGTGGGCCTGCTCAACCCGGCCGTGGGCAACACCTGCGCCAACGTCTCGGAGGGCAACAACGGGGCCGTCGCCGAGGGGGCCTCCACCAACTCGCCGGGTGTCGCCTCCGGCAACACCATTCAGGTGCCGGTGCACGTTCCGGTGAACGTCTGCGGCAACACCATCGACCTCGTCGGCATCCTCAACCCGGCCGTCGGCAACAGCTGCACCAACGTCTCCGGTGGTGGCGAGATCCCGCCCGCGCCGGTGGACCCGCCGGTGGACCCGCCGGTGAACCCGCCGGTGAACCCGCCCGTGGACCCGCCGGTGAACCCGCCCGTGGACGAGGAGCCCGAGGGGCCGGATACGCCGGACACCGACACGCCGGACACCGACACGCCGGACACCGACACGCCCGACACCGACACGCCGCGCGAGCGGACCCCGCAGGGTGGCGGTGACGAGGCCGACGACGAGACCCCGGTGGCCGTCTCCGCGCCGCGTGACGGTTCCCTCGCGCAGACCGGTTCCGAGCTGCCCCTGGCCGCCGCCGGCCTGGCCGCGGCCGGCCTGCTCGCCGGTGGTGCGGTGCTCTACCGCCGCAGCCGTGTCGGGCAGAACGCCTGACCGTTTCAGCCGGGGCCGACGGCTCCGTGACGGGGTCCCGCCGACGCGGGGCCCCGTCCGCGTGTCCGAGCGGACGACCTCGGCACGGCTCGCGCCGGCGGGGCCGGTGTCGGTACGGATGAGGGGGCGGCCCCTGACACCGGCCGCCCCCCCAACCCCCAACCCGCCGCCTACGACAC
>NZ_JAJUWS010000014.1 GCF_021390475.1 Streptomyces sp. ST2-7A | reverse complement strand
ACTACGAGCGGGTGCTGCGCCAGCGCAACACCCTGTTGAAGTCGGCGGCGATGGCCCGTCGGCACGGCGGTCGCCGGATGGACCTGTCCACCCTCGACGTGTGGGACGGCCACCTGGCCCGGGTCGGACGGACCCCGTGATCCGCACGGTTCGCCGGCCGGCCCCCGGTGGGTGCCCCCGGGATGGTCTGACTTTCGCCCGTCCCGCTCGCCGCTCCCCGGGGTTCGTCCGACCCGGCGGGGAGGCCACCGCACGGGTCGCGGGCCCCACCCCGTTCCCGCCCCGGCGACGCCGTCCCCCGGGCGTCGAACACCTCCCGGCGCCGGTCTCCCCACGCCCCGTTCGCCCCTCCCGCATCCCCTTTCCCGGCTTTCCCGCGAGGGATACCGGCGAGCCCTCGGGGAAGGCGCGTTCCGGCCCGCTCCGCGCCGCCGGACGCCCGCCGTCGCGAGCCCTCGAATGTGATCCCGATCACGCTACCGAAGGTTGACAGTCCGAAGCGCTGAGCGCCCCTGTGAGCCGTTTCGGGGGTGGGTCCGCATATGGGGAGTCGGGAGCCATCGGTTCAGGGCATCTCATGTGCCTTCAGGGCCCGGCAAAGCACCATCGGTGTCAGTCCTACCGGTAGAATGGAGACTCCGCCTCATCGCGGACCATGTCGAGTGACACGGCCACTCCGCGCCCCCGTGGAGCAGGTCCGTGCTGTGCCAGAAAGGGCGCTTCGTGGCCGAATCCGGCAGTTTCAACGAGAACACCCCGGCCGCCGCCGCGACCGCCTCCCCGGCGGACTCCTCGTACGACGCGAGCGCGATCACGGTCCTGGAGGGTCTGGACGCCGTTCGCAAGCGCCCCGGCATGTACATCGGCTCCACCGGTGAGCGGGGTCTGCACCACCTCGTCCAGGAGGTGGTCGACAATTCCGTGGACGAGGCGCTGGCCGGGCACGCGACCCGGATCGAGGTGACGCTGCTGGCCGATGGCGGCGTGCGCGTCGTCGACGACGGTCGCGGTATCCCGGTGGGGATCGTTCCCTCCGAGGGCAAGCCGGCCGTCGAGGTGGTGCTCACCGTGCTGCACGCCGGTGGCAAGTTCGGCGGTGGCGGTTACGCGGTCTCCGGCGGTCTGCACGGTGTCGGCGTCTCCGTGGTCAACGCGCTGTCCACGCGCGTGGAGGTGGAGATCCACACGGACGGCCACCGCTGGACCCAGGAGTACCGGCTGGGCGTCCCGACCGCGGAGCTCGCCCGGCACGAGGAGACCGACCGCACCGGCACCTCCGTCACCTTCTGGGCCGACGGGGACATCTTCGAGACCACCGACTACTCCTTCGAGACGCTCTCCCGGCGCTTCCAGGAGATGGCCTTCCTGAACAAGGGCCTGACCATCTCGCTGACCGACGAGCGGGAGTCCGCCAAGCAGACCGCGGGCGCCGACACGGCGGGCAGCGCGGACGAGAACCAGGCCCGACGGGTGAGCTACCACTACGAGGGCGGCATCGTCGACTTCGTGCGCCACCTCAACTCCCGCAAGGGCGAGCCGGTGCACCCCTCGGTCATCTCCATCGAGGCGGAGGACACCGAGCGGCTGCTGTCGGTGGAGATCGCGATGCAGTGGAACACCCAGTACACCGAGGGTGTCTACAGCTTCGCCAACACCATTCACACCCACGAGGGCGGTACCCACGAGGAGGGCTTCCGAGCCGCGTTGACCTCTCTGGTCAACCGCTATGCGCGGGAGAAGAAGCTGCTCCGGGAGAAGGACGACAACCTCACCGGCGAGGACATCCGCGAGGGCCTGACCTCGATCATCTCGGTGAAGCTCGGCGAACCGCAGTTCGAGGGGCAGACCAAGACCAAGCTGGGCAACACCGAGGCGAAGACCTTCGTCCAGAAGGTCGTCCACGAGCACCTGACGGACTGGTTGGACCGCAACCCCAACGAGGCCGCGGACATCATCCGCAAGGGCATCCAGGCCGCGACCGCCCGGGTGGCGGCCCGCAAGGCCCGCGACCTGACCCGCCGCAAGGGACTGCTGGAGACCGCCTCCCTGCCGGGCAAGTTGAGCGACTGCCAGTCCAACGACCCGATCAAGTGCGAGATCTTCATCGTCGAGGGCGACTCGGCCGGCGGCAGCGCCAAGTCCGGTCGGGACCCGCAGTACCAGGCGATCCTCCCGATCCGCGGCAAGATCCTCAACGTGGAGAAGGCCCGGATCGACAAGGTCCTCCAGAACACCGAGGTCCAGGCCCTCATCTCGGCCTTCGGCACCGGCATCCACGAGGACTTCGACATCTCGCGGCTGCGCTATCACAAGATCATCCTGATGGCGGACGCCGACGTCGACGGCCAGCACATCAACACCCTGTTGCTGACCCTGCTGTTCCGCTTCATGCGGCCGTTGGTCGAGGCCGGTCACGTCTACCTCTCCCAGCCCCCGCTGTACAAGATCAAGTGGGGCCGGGAGGACTTCGACTACGCCTACTCCGACCGCGAGCGCGACAGCCTCATCCGGCTCGGCCGCGAGCAGGGCCGGCGGGTCCGCGAGGACTCCATCCAGCGCTTCAAGGGTCTGGGCGAGATGAACGCCGAGGAACTGCGGATCACCACCATGGACACCTCCCAGCGGGTGCTGCGCCAGGTGACCCTGGACGACGCGGCCGCCGCCGACGACCTGTTCTCCGTGCTGATGGGCGAGGACGTGGAGGCCCGGCGCTCCTTCATCCAGCGCAACGCCAAGGATGTCCGCTTCCTGGACATCTGACGACCGGGCGGCGCGCCGGAGGCCCGGGGGCACCCCCGGCGCCCGTCGGTCCCCGTCGGTCGGTCGCGACCCCGCCCGGCTCCCCATTCCGGACTCCCGGACTCCCGGACAGAACCAGCTTGTTACGCCCCGAAGGGAACGGACCCACCCACATGGCCGAGGACATCACCCCCCCGCCGGACGGCGCCGCCGACGCCCCCGTCACGCCCCTCCTGGCCGCCGAGGCGGTGGGGGACCGTGTCGAGCCGGTGACGCTCGAGATGGAGATGCAGCGCTCCTACCTCGACTACGCCATGAGCGTCATCGTCTCCCGGGCCCTGCCGGACGTCCGGGACGGCCTCAAGCCCGTGCACCGCCGCGTGCTGTACGCGATGTACGACGGCGGCTACCGCCCCGAGCGCGGCTTCTACAAGTGCGCCCGCGTGGTCGGCGACGTGATGGGCACCTACCACCCGCACGGCGACTCCTCCATCTACGACGCCCTGGTGCGGCTCGCCCAGCACTGGGCGATGCGGATGCCGCTGGTCGACTCCAACGGCAACTTCGGTTCGCCGGGCAACGACCCGGCCGCCGCCATGCGGTACACCGAGTGCAAGATGGCGCCGCTGGCCATGGAGATGCTCCGGGACATCGACGAGGGAACCGTCGACTTCCAGGACAACTACGACGGCCGGAACCAGGAGCCGACCGTCCTGCCCTCGCGTTTCCCGAACCTGCTGATCAACGGCTCGGCCGGGATCGCGGTCGGCATGGCCACCAACATCCCCCCGCACAACCTGCGGGAGGTGGCCGCCGGCGCCCAGTGGTACCTGGAGAACCCCGAGGCCACTCCGGATGAGCTGCTCGAGGCGCTGATCGATCGCATCAAGGGCCCCGACTTCCCGACCGGCGCGCTGATCGTCGGCCGAACCGGCATCGAGGACGCCTACCGCACCGGACGCGGCTCGATCACGATGCGCGCGGTGGTCGAGGTCGAGGAGATCCAGGGTCGGCAGTGCCTGGTGGTCACCGAGCTGCCCTACCAGGTGAACCCGGACAACCTGGCGTTGAAGATCGCCGAGTTGGTCAAGGACGGCCGGGTCGGCGGCATCGCCGACGTGCGCGACGAGACCTCCTCGCGCACCGGTCAGCGCCTGGTGGTCGTCCTCAAGCGGGACGCCGTCGCCAAGGTCGTGCTCAACAACCTGTACAAGCACACCGACCTGCAGACCAACTTCGGCGCCAACATGCTGGCGCTGGTGGACGGCGTGCCGCGCACCCTGTCGCTGGACGCCTTCATCCGCAACTGGGTGGGTCACCAGATCGACGTCATCGTGCGCCGCACCCGCTTCCGGCTGCGCAAGGCCGAGGAGCGCGCGCACATCCTGCGCGGCCTGCTCAAGGCGCTGGACGCGATCGACGAGGTCATCGCCCTGATCCGGCGCAGCCAGACCGTCGAGGAGGCCCGCGGCGGCCTGATGTCGCTGCTGGAGATCGACGAGATCCAGGCCAACGCGATCCTGGAGATGCAGCTGCGCCGGCTGGCCGCCCTGGAGCGGCAGAAGATCACCGCCGAGCACGACGAGCTCCAGTCGAAGATCAACGGGTACCACGCCATCCTGGCCTCCCCGGAGCGACAGCGGTCCATCATCAGCGAGGAACTGGCCGCCATCGTCGACAAGTTCGGCGACGACCGGCGCAGCCGCCTGGTGCCCTTCGAGGGCGACATGTCCATCGAGGACCTGATCGCCGAGGACGACATCGTCGTCACCATCTCCCGGGGCGGCTACGTCAAGCGGACCCGGACCGACGACTACCGGGCCCAGAAGCGCGGTGGGAAGGGGGTGCGCGGCACGAAGCTGAAGGAGGACGACATCGTCGACCACTTCTTCGTCTCCACCACCCACCACTGGCTGCTGTTCTTCACCAACAAGGGTCGCGTCTACCGGGCCAAGGCCTACGAACTGCCGGACGTGGGTCGCGAGGCGCGCGGCCAGCACGTGGCGAACCTGCTGGCCTTCCAGCCCGACGAGCAGATCGCCGAGATCCTCGCCATCCGGGACTACGAGGCAGCCCCGTACCTGGTGCTGGCCACCAAGTCCGGCCTGGTGAAGAAGACCCCGCTCAAGGACTACGACTCGCCCCGCTCGGGTGGCGTCATCGCCATCAACCTGCGTCAGATGCCCGACGGGCGCGACGACGAGCTGATCGGCGCCGAGCTGGTCTCCGCCGATGACGATCTGCTGTTGATCAGTCGCAAGGCGCAGTCCATCCGGTTCACCGCCTCCGACGACACGCTGCGCCCGATGGGCCGGGCGACCTCCGGTGTGAAGGGCATGGGCTTCCGCGAGGGCGACGAGCTGCTGTCGATGAACGTCGTGCGGCCGGGCACCTTCGTCTTCACCGCCACCGACGGCGGGTACGCCAAGCGCACCCCGGTGGACGAGTACCGGGTGCAGGGTCGCGGCGGTCTGGGCATCAAGGCGGCCAAGATCGTCGAGGACCGCGGCACCCTGGTCGGCGCACTGGTGGTGGAGCGAACGGATGAGATTTTGGCCATCACCCTGGGCGGGGGCGTGATTCGCACGCGGGTCGAGGAGATCCGCGAGACCGGCCGTGACACCATGGGCGTTCAGCTCATCAACCTGGGCAAGCGCGATGCGGTGGTCGGTGTCGCCCGGAACGCGGAGGCGAGCCGGGAGGCCGAGGAGGTCGCCGAGGCGGTGGACCCCGCCGACCCCGGGAACGACCCCGTGGACGCCGGCCCGGAGGCCGACGCCGGAACCGTCGGGCCCGGTGCGGACGTCCCGACCGGTACCGCATCGGGTGAGGCCGACGGCGACGAGGAGTAAGGCGTGAGCGCAGCCGAGGGCGCCCCCCGGGGCGGCGGCACGGGAGAGCAAGGACGGGAACCGGACGCACCGGGCACCCCGCCCGACCAACCCTCCCGGTCCGCCGGGGATCGGGAGGCCCCCGGCGGCGAGCACGGCTCCGGGGACACCCGTTCCCGGGGAGGATCGACGCGTGGGGGAACCACGATGACCAGTGCCCGACCCGTGGACCCCTATGCCCCCGACGGGCAGGAGAAGGGCCAGGCGGAGCGCTACCACCCGCCGCAGGCGTATCCGGCGCCGCCCGCCGCGCTGCCCGCGGCCGACGGTTCCGGGGCGCGGCCGGACGAGACCACCCGGCTGCGTCCGCAGACCGGCGGTCCGGCCCGGGGGCCGCAGTCCGGGACCCGGCCCGAGCAGCAGGGCCGGCAGGGCGACGGCGGTTACGGCGGGGCGGAGCAGCTGCACCAGGCGGTGCGGCGTCCGCGCACCGGGGCCCGGACCGTGCCGCGCACCCGCAAGGCGCGGCTGCGGGTGGCCAAGGCGGATCCGTGGTCGGTGATGAAGGTGAGCTTCCTGCTCTCCATCGCGCTGGGCGTCTGCGGCGTGGTCGCGGTGGCGGTGCTGTGGGTGGTCATGGACTCGATGGGGGTCTTCTCCACCATCGGCGCCACCATCAGCGAGGCCACCGGCACGGAGAACAGCAGCGGCTTCGACCTGGAGGCGTTCCTCTCGCTGCCCCGGGTGCTGGTGTTCACCGGTCTGCTCGCCGTCATCGACGTGGTGCTGGCCACCGCCCTGGCCACGCTGGGCGCCTTCATGTACAACCTCTCCGCGGGCTTCGTGGGCGGCGTCGAGCTGACCCTCGCCGAGGACGAGTGATCCCGGCCGGTCGGGGACGTTCCGGGGAGCCGGAGGTCCCCGACCGGCCGGACCGGCACCGATTTGGGAGCGGCCCGGACCATGCGCTAATCTTTCCGTGCGGCGCGGGGCTATAGCTCAGATGGTTAGAGCGCATCCCTGATAAGGATGAGGCCACAGGTTCAAGTCCTGTTAGCCCCACCAGCGCGAAGAGGCCCGACCGGAACCGGTCGGGCCTCTTTGACGCCCTTAGTTGACGCCAACGGCCTGTTCAGGGGCCGTGCCGGCTCCTCTGAGGAGATCGGCCAGCAGCGCGGCGGCGGCCCGCTGGTCGTCATCCACCACGTGGGTGTAGATGTCCATCGTCATGCTGATCTGGCTGTGCCGGAGAATCGCCTGCGCAGACTTCGGGTGCACCTTCAGGAAGGCCAGCAGGGTGCCGCAGGTATGCCGGGCGAGCCGCACCGTGATCCGGCGCACCGGAGCGTGCCCGACCAGGGTGTCGAACGTCCGGGAGAAGCCGCGCGGCTCGATCGGACCCCCGTGCCGCTCGGTGAAGACCAGATCCTCCCCCGGCTCCTGGTGCCAGTGCGGGCCCGCCACCTCCCGCTCCCTCCTCTGCACGGCCCGTCGCTCCCGCAGGGCCTCGGCCACGAAGGCCGGCAGGGGGAGGGCGGCGTGTGAGGAATCGGTCTTCAGCTTCTTCACGACCAACTTCCCTTTCTCCCGCTGCACCTGCCGGGTCGGGGTGAATTGCTCGTTGTCGAAGTCGATGTCCTGCCACCGAAGCCCGAGCAGCTCGCCGCGCCGCAGGCCGAGGGTCAACAGCACGACGAAGGCCGCGTAGAGACGATGGTGGTGGGCCGTGCCCAGGAAGGTGATCGCCTCCTTGGCGGACCACGGTTTGCGCTCCTGTTTCTCCACGGTGGGCATGTCCACCAGCTCGGCCACGTTCCGGGTGATCAGCTCCTCCCGCCGGGCCCGATTGAGCGCGTTCCGCAGTACCCGCAGCGTCTCGGCCCGAGTGGGGGCCGGAACACCGTCCTGCTTCATCCCGGCCAGCGTCTCCCGCACCTGTGGCACGGTGAGCCGGGCCAACGACTTGGTTCCCAGGTGAGGAATCAGGTAGAGCCGTACCTTCCCCTCGTACTTGGCGTAGGTGTTCCACTCGGCGGAGGGCCGGACGATCTCCTCAAGCCAGTACGTCAACCACTCCTTCACCTTCCACGGACGGGAGGGGGTCGGCACCCCCTTGCGTTCCTGGGTCCGGAGTTCCGCCAACTTGGCGTCCACCTCGTCATAGGTGGCGCCGTAGACATGGGCCCGGACCCGCTGGCCCTCCGTGTTGGTCACGTACGTACGGCCGTGGTAGCGACCGTCTTTGCGTCGGGCGATGGAACCGGCGCCGTTCGGCTTGCGCTTGCTGGACGGCACTTACGCTGTCTCCTCGATCTGGTTGCGGATGTAGCGGGTGAGTTCGTCGGCCGGGATGCGGCGGGCACGGCCGACGGTGAAGCTGGGCAGTTGCTTGGTGCGGATGAGGTCGTAGACCTTGCTGCGGCTGAGTCGGAGGGCGGTCATGACCTCGGGCACGGTGAGGGCTTCGGGCAGGGTGGTGTTCACTGCGCTCTCCTCGGTTGGACTCACGGGGGCGTCGCCCCCTTCCCCGGAATCCGCAACATCCGCCACGCCGCAACATCGCAGGTCAACGGCTTGCGTGTGTGGCGGATAGGCGGGGTGTGGCGGTTCGTATCCGCCACACCCCGTGCGGTTCTTCGGGGAAGGTCGGGCGGTCAGGCGGGCAGGGGAAGTGGCGTGGTGCTGCCGGGGGTGTGGCGGTTCGTATCCGCCACGGACGGTGCTTCCGCCACATCCGTGCCGGGGTTGACCTGCGGTGTGGCGGTTGTTGCGGATGTTGCGCTTCCCGTGGGAGGCGGGGGGCAGTACCGGGTCCAGGCGTCGGCCAGGTCCTCGGCGTAGTAGCCCTTCGGCGTCCCCGAGGCGGTGCGGATGCCCCTCGGCTTGATGGGTTGGTTGGTGGCGGTGACGTACTCGCCCAGCAGCCGGGACAGCGTGCGGGGGGTCATAGGCTTGCCTCCGATATCGCCCCAGGGGGCGTCTTCCATGGCGTTGAGGCATTCGAGGATCACGGCGGTCGGCATCCGGTCGGCGCCGCAGAACACCTGGTCGCGCAGGTCGGTCAGCAGCCGGATGCCGAGGGATGCCTTGTCGTCGCGTCCGGCGGTGGCCACCAGCTCCACGCACGCGGCCCGGGCGCGCTGGGGCCAGGTGCCCCCGGCCGCGTCCGCGACGGCGAGGAGCGGTTCCCAGACGTCGGCGGGGCGGTCGGTGATGCCCTCGGGCATGGTCGGCCACGCCCCCTCGACGGCGGGGCGGACCTGTTCGGCCCACTTCGCGAGGCGGTCGCGCAGCGCGTGGCCCTGCTTCTCGTGCACCCGGGCGCGGAAGGGTTCGACCTTCTCGTTGGGGGCCCGGCGTCGCATGCGGATGATGACCGAGCGGGTCAGGATGGTGTCGGGCAGGGAGCCGAGTCCGGCCATGGCCACCGCGCAGTAGGAGGGGAAGGCGACCACGTTCTGTGTGGAGCCGTCCCCCACGCAGCGGTAGGTGACGCCGGAGCGGCGGTGCCCGGCGTTGAGGAAGCCGCGCAGTTCCTCGTTGTCCCCGGCCTTGGGGCCGAAGACGGTGTCGATCTCGTCGAACAGGATCGTCGGGCGCCCGTCGGTGCCCGAGACCGCCCGGAACAGCGCGGCGGCGCTGGCGTTGACCGCCACCATGGGGTGCGGCACCAGGGTCTCCACGATCTCCAGCGCCCGCGACTTCCCCGACCCCGGTTCGGGGGAGAGGAACGCCAGCCGCGGAGTGGAGTCGAAGCAGTCGAGCATGTGCGCGTGCGCGTCCCACAGCGTCACGGCGACGTAGGCGGCTTCGGTGGGGAAGGCGTTGAAGCGGCGGTGGAAGGCTTCCACCTGGTCCAGCAGGGTCGCGCCGTCGATCGGCTCGTGGCTCATGCCGCCGACCTCCTCTCGTTCGTCGTGGCGGTGGTGCGCAGGGGGCAGAGAGCCCGGTGCGCCCGGTGGGTGTCGATCAGGGCGAGCACCCGAAGGCGGCCGACGGCGCGGGCCCGGTGCCCGCACTCGCACCAGCTGGTGGCGGTGGGGGTGGTGCCGCGTCCGGGGGCGACGATGTGCAGCCACGCCACCGGGAACCGCCCGGTGGGCGGGTGCGGGTCAGGGCTTTCTTCGGGCGCCCTTCGGGCGACGACCTGTCGGCCGCCCCCGGTGGGTGGGGGCGGGGCGGGTTCGGCGACCTTCCCGCCCCTCGCTGGCGGTTGGCCTTCCAAGGGGGAGGATCGGGGGGCGTTCATGCCGCCTCCCGGGGCCGGGCCTTGCGGATGGAGCTGTCCAGGGCGCTGCGGATCGTGGCGCGGCACTCGGCAGCGGTCAGCCCCCGCCCCTCTCCCGCCCCTTGGAAGGCCTCCTCGACCACGTGCCGGGGGATGTCGCCCCACGCGACGAAGCGCCCCACCTTGAAGGCGCAGCGGTTGAGCGTGGTGTTGCGCTGCTTGTCCGGCGAGGCGGCCACGGCGGCGCACTCGGCTCGGAGTGCGGCCAGGGCCGCGCGGCTGCCGTCGACCGCAGGAAGCCCCAGCGGCCCCCCGGGACGCGTGGGGGCGGGTTTCAAGACGGTGTGCAGCCATTCGGGCAGAGGGGCCGCCCCACGGTCGCCCACGGCTTCGTAGGCTCCGGTGTCGGTGGTGCTGCCCGCCGCGACCACGTAGCCACCCCATGCGCGGGAGTCGACCAGCTCGCCGATGGTCCCGGCGGTGTTGCCCAACCGGGCCCCCTCGGGGGCGGTGAAGTACAGGTGCTCCCCACCACTGGCGGTCCGCACCCGGTAGGTATCGGGGACGGGCTGTGCGGCGCGCTCGCAGAGCGCCCGAAAGGTCGTCACGCCGCAAGGCGTGTCCGATCCGTTCTTCGGCCGGTCCAGGTCGATGACGACCAGCCCGGCCGGGCCGGTGGCGATGCCGACGTTGAACGGGCGGCTCGACCACGCGGCACGGATACGGGCCGGGTCGGTGGTGGCGCGCTGCTCCCACTTCAGGTGTCCGGCCGCGCAGGGGCCGGTTGCGGGGCAGCGGTCCTCCCGGTGCAGGGCCGGGCGCTTGGTGCCCGGCCGCAGCGGGAAGACCGGCCAGCCGCGTTCGGCCGCCTCCAGGGCGGCGCGCAGCAGCGCGGAACGGGGGTCATGGGTCATGCTGGAGGAACCTCCTGATTATTGGTTGGGAAGGTGTGAGGGCGGCCCCGGTCATTGGCGTGAGGGGGCCGCTCTCGTCTTGGTGCGGTCAGTGGGTGTCGGGCAGCAGCTCGGTGACGGTGCCGCCCATGGCCGCGAGGCGTCGTTCGATGGCGGCCCAGGAGTCGGGGTCGATCGACATGAGGGCGGCGACGGCGGCGGCGGTGTCCCCCGCCCGGTGGGCGGTCAGGGCGTCGCGGAGTTCTCCGGCGGCCATGAGGGTGATGCGTTCGGAAGCGGGCACGTAGGGCTCCCTCGGGGGTGTCATCGGCCTGTCACCCTGTCTGTCACTGTCACCTGTCTGTCACCTGTAATCCGCAGTTCACAGGCGGGATGACAGCCCTTTGGGGGCCCTGTGGGCCGCTTTGCGGGGTGGGTGACAGGTGACAGACAGGCGGTTGGGTGTCAGTGGTCGGTGGGCGGGGTGGGGGCGTGGGTGTGGTGGACGTAGCGGGCCTTGGAGCCCTCCCCGACGCGCACGATCTCCCCCTCCTCGGCCCATTCCTTGAGCCAGCGTTGGATGACCGGGCGGCGGGTGCCGTGATCGGGGGCGAGCGCGCGTTCCATGGCCGAGGCGCCGGTGCCCTCGGGCCCGGCGTCGATGATCAGCCGCAGGGCGGCGGTGCGGGCGTCGGGCTCCGGCGGGGCGTCGGGCTGCCGCTTGTAGGAGAGGTTCAGCCCGGGGCCGGGCGCGGCCGGTGCGGGCCGGGTGGGTTCGTTGGTGGTGCCGAATTCCCGGTCGATCTCTTCCATCAGCCGGGCCGCCATGGCGTCGGCGTCCAACTGCCCGGCCGGGGGGTCGGTCTGCCGTTTGTAGGACAGGTTCAGCCCCGGCACCCCGCCCTGTCCGGTTTCCGGTCGGGCGGTGGGCGGGGCCGGTGCGGTGGCCGGGCGGTCGGGGCCGCTGCTGTTCCACAGCCATCCGGCGCGGGCCTTGGACCAGCGTTCGGTGTAGGCGGTTCCGGCGGCTTCGGCGGAGATCTCGTCGAGTTCGGGTCGGGTGTGGTTGGTGGCGAGGATGACGTCGCGGACCATGCCGGGGCCGGTCTTCCAGCCCTTGAAGGGGGTGGGGGCGAAGCCCTCGGCGCCGCCGTCGCCGATGACCCCGGCGCCCTTTTGGGAGAGCTGGGCGGTGTCGATGCGGGTGCGGGGGAAGAGCTTGCCGAGGTTGTTGCCGACCGTCTCACCGGAGGTCAGGGCGACGCCGATGGGGGAGAACTTGCGGACCTGGGTGTCGCCGATCGCGGAGACGTTTCCGTCGACTGCGGTCAGCACGCACCGTGCTCCCATGGCGCGGGTGGTGCGCATGACCTGCCGCAGCTTGTCCCCGACCGCCTTGCGGGCGGGGTCCTTGTGGGAGGCGGTCAGGGCCTCGGCACCCTCGTCGACCACGATCATGATCTGCGGGATGTGCGCACCGATCGGGAGCAGGGTGGTGTTCTCCTCGGCCATCAGCCGTTGGTAGCCCTGTTGGCGGGCGGCGTTGATGGCCAGGGCCGCGTCCAGCATCAACGCCGCCTCGGCCGGGGTGGACGCCAGCCAGTCGATGCCGGGCCGGGTGCCCTCGGGGGCGGCGGGCAGGCCGGGCAGCGGCTCGGTGAGTCCGTTGGCCTCGAGCCAGGGCCGCATCCAGGGGATACCGGCCGCCCCGGCCTTGAGGTCGATGACCCACACCAGCACATCGACGCAGCGGGCGAATCCGGCGATCACGGCGTCGATGAAGGTGGACTTCCCCGAGCCGGGCGGGCCGAGGATCAACGCGCACGCCTCGCGCAGGAAGACCCGGATCTCCTCGCCGGTGGGCCGCACCCCCCAGGGGATGCCGGTGAGGATCGACAGCGGGGTGTAGGGGGTGGGGTAGGTGATGGTCTCGGCCATGACGTTGCGGGTCGCCACATCCAGCACGACGCGGCCCTGCACGTCGCCCTCCTCGGCCTGCACGGTGCAGCCCAGCGGAAGGCGGGCGTCGGTGGCAAGGGCCCGGCAGCGCTGGGCGATCTGCTCCCACATCGCCCCGCCGCCGGGCAGCTCGGCGGCGATGGAGTACCCGGCGCCGGTGGGCCAGTGCTCCACGGCGAACACCGTCACCCGGATCCGGCACACCCGCCAGATGCGGTCCTCCCACTCCCGGGCCACCGCCAGGCGCTCGCGGTTCAGGGCCGCGGATTCCTTCGCGGCCTGCTGGGAGATCCGCAGTTCCTCGGCGGCCTCCTCCCGCGCGGCGGCTCCGGATGCGGCGGTGGCGATCCCGACCCCGAGTGCGGTCAGGGATCCGGCCGCCGCCCAGGACAGCGGGCCGGTGGTCATCGCCCAGGTGGTCCAGCCCCCGGCCAGCAGCCAGGACGCGGCCCGGGTGGCGATGGTGCGCCCGGTCAGGCGACGGAAGACGCTGTGCCCCACCCCGTGCCCCAGCGCCCCGGCCGCGCCGATGACCAGCGGCAGCGCGGGCGGGGCGCCGACGGCCGCGCCCAGCAGGGCGGCGGCCCCGGCGCCGGTGGTCGCGGAGATCGCCCCGCTGACCGGCCCGTGGTGGGCCGCCCAGTCCACCGGCACCCCGGCACGTTCCTTGTTCTTCTTGCGCTTGGGCAGGTTCTTCAGATTCAGTTGATGCTCGGACACGAACTTCTCCTCGACCAATGGGGGGATGCGCCGACGGGCGGGTCACGGCGCCTGCCGTGACCCGCCCGTCGAGGCGTCGCGGGATGGGGGTTACTGGTTGTTGGTGGTGTCCCACTTGTGTTCGGCGTTGTTGCGGGGGTCCTCGTGGCGGCGGATGTCCTGTTCGTGGACGTTGCGGAAGGTGGTGGGCACGTCCGCCGCCGCGTTCACCGCGAGCATCAGGTGGGTGTAGACCTCCGAGAGGGCCTCCCCGACCTCCTTCTCAAGGGGGAACTCCGAATCGGAGCGTTCGGCGAGGATCTGGAAGACGTTCGCCACCGACTGGAGCGCCTCGGGCATGGCCTCCACGGTGGAGAGGACCTGCATCATGCCGTCGGGGTCATAGCCCTGGGCGGCGGACTCCATCTCCGAGGCCGCCTCCCCGAACAGGAAGCCCGGACCGCTGTTCTCGGTGCTCTCGGTGTTTTCCGACACGCTGTTCACTCCCTGACGGTGGTGGTGGGGTGCGCGCGGCACCCGCTCGGTGATCTCCCGCTCGGCGGCGGTGTCCATGGCCCGCGCCTCATCCAGCGCGGCGCCGATCCGCCCCTGATGGGCGGCCCGGGCACCTCCGGCGAGCACCCGGTACAGGCGCCGCCCCGGATACATCAGCCACGGCCACCCCAGACGGCGGCCCAACGGCGTGGTGAGCAACCCCAACGCCCCGACCGGGAGGGACAGGGCGGCGGCGGCCAGGGTCCGGGCCCGGTAACGCAGCCACGAACTGGCCAGGCGGCGCCGCATCCGCCGCCGCGCGGCGGCGGTGCGCAACAACCGGCGGGCCTTCTCAACCCGCATCCGGTGCCCGGCATCCCGGCGCCGCCGGGATGCCATCAGCGCCCCGTGCCGGGCCCGCCGCACCCGACCCCGCAACCCACCCCCACCCGACCGCGAACCGGCCCCCGGCAGGCGGGAGGCGAGGTGCCCGCGTCGGGACGCCCGGCGCGCATCGGCCACCGCCCGACGCTCGGCGACCTGCCGCCGACGCCGCTCGGCCCGCGTCCGTCCGGCATCGGCGGCCCGCCGCTCCCGCCGGAGATCACGCACCGCCCCCACCGGGCCACCGGAGCGGCCACCGGCAGCCGCGGGCCGGGACCCGGCCCCGGCCGACCGGGAGGTCCCCGACCGACCCGACGCACCCGACCCGCCACCGGATCCGGGCTTGGGCTTGGTCAGGCCGACCGAGCCGGAACCGGTGCGGGCACCGGGCAACCGACCCGCACCACCCCGACCACCCGAGCCCGAACCCGAACCCGAACCCGAACCGGGACGAGGGTTCGAGCCGCCGGAACGGGCCCCGGTGCGGAGGTTGGCAGCCCCCAACCGCAACCCCGGGACGGAGCCGGAACGACCCGCACCCGACCGCGAACCGTGGGAGCCATACCTCGGATCCCGGCGCCCCTTGCCCGCCCGACCGGCCCGGCGGGCGAGTACGGCGCTTCCGGCCGCGACCACCGTCATGCCCACGGCGGACGCGGCCATGGCCACCGGCCCCAACGTCATCGCCCCCGCCGACAGGCCGCCGATCAGGGTGTTCGCGGTGTTGACCGCCACCGGCACGGCCGGAAGGCCGCCGGGGGTGTGCCGCACTTCGGGCTTCGGTGAAGCGGCCGGGGTGGTCGGCGTGGTGGTCTCGGGGGTGGTCGGGGTCGGTCCGGCCCCGGGCGGGGTGGTGTCGGGTGGCGTCGGTGGGGCCTCGGCGGTGGTGGTGGGTTGTGTCATGACCGGTCCTCCTTCGGGGTGGGGTGGTGGAGGTGGCGGTGTTCGACCAGGCAGCCGATGCCGTGGGCGCGCAGGTGGGCGGCGATCTCCTCGGCCAGGGCGACCGAGCGGTGGTGTCCGTGGTCGTCGACCACGTGCACATCGACCCGCATCAAGTCGTGTCCGGCCCACGCCGGGAGGGCGGCCAACAGCAGCCGGGCCTTCTCGGCGGTGTGCCGCACCAGGCGCCGGGCACCGGGGGTGTTCATCACCTCGCGCCGGATGGTGGCGTCGCGGCCGGTGGTCCCGGGGCCCTGCCGGTCCACCGGGCCGGGGAGAGCGGGGAGGGTACGGGCGTCGGCCAGCAGCGCGGAGCCGGTGGGCGCGTCGTGGTGCTCGTTGCCGTAGGAGGTGATGATCGAGCGCAAGTGCCCGTCGTGGTAGAGGCCGCCCAGGTCATCGGGAATGTGGTCGTCGTGGTGGTGGTGCACGTCGTATCTCCCGGAGTCGAAGAAGGTCGGGGAAGGGGCGGTGCCCGGCCGCCGGGTAGGGGCGGCCGGGCACCGGAGTGGGGCGGGGATTCAGATGACCGGCTCGGCCGCGTGGTCGATCGCGCGGTGGCCGATCCATTGGGTGTAGGCCGGTGGGATGGCCTGGCGGCCCTCGGTGTTGGTCATCCAGGTGCAGCCCATGGCGTCGGCGTAGGCCCGCTCACCCTTGTGGGCGAAGGGCAAGAGCCCGGGCCGGTGCCAGCAGGGCGGGAGGAGTTCCCCGCCCCCGCCCCAGGAGGTCTCGAACGCCCGGTGGCGGCGGATGTTCAGGCCGAACATCGAGCCGCACAACAGGTAGTCCGGGCGGACCGGGGCCTCGGGCACGTTCTCCATCACCCACGGCCGCCCGCACCGCTCCAACAGCTCCCGACCGGGGGTCAGCAGGTCCGGGTGGGAGTCGCGGGAGCCGCGCCAGGCGGTGACCCGGGCGTACCGGGTGCACGGCCAGGAGGCGTGCACCAGGTCGTAGCGCTCGATCCCGCCGCCGGTGATCAGGTCGGCCAGGTGGTCGATCGCGTCCGCGAGAACGAAGCGGTAGGGATAGTTCGGTTGGGGGCGGATGTCCACGCCGGTGACCTCGTACCCGGCCCGGGCGTATCCCCGCCCCGCGCCCCCCGCGCCGCAGCACAGGTCCAGCACACGACGCCGGATCATGCGGGCACCGCCTGGCGCAGTTCGCCGTAGCGGGCGGTGACCCATCCGACCGACCAGCCGCACAGGTCGGCGGCCTGACGGATCGAGAGTCCGGCTTGGTGGGCGTCGGCCACGGTCTGCCGGGCCTCCTCCTCGGGCTGCTTGACGGTGGCGGGCCCTGCGGCCAGCAGCTCGGCACGGCGCCGCTCGGCCGCCTCGATGCGCTCGCGATCCCGGCGGGCGGTCTCGGCCCGCTCGGCCTCCGCACGACGCTGCCGCTGCTCGGCCTCGGCCTCTTCCAGACGACGCCGTTCGGCCTCGGCAGCCCTCCGGCGTTCGGCCTCGTGGCGTTCGCGTTCGGCGCGTTCGGCCTCCGCCCGGCGGGCGGCCTCCCGCTCGGCCCGCTCGCGCTGTTCACGCTCGACCCGCTGGCGTTCGCGTTCGGCGCTCTCCTGTTCACGGATCCGCTGCTCGTGTTCAAGCCGCAGCCGCTCGCGTTCACGCTCCGCCTGCGCCTGTTCACGGGCCAGCGCGGCGGCGTGCTCCCGCTCCTCACGGGCCAACCGCGCGGCGTGCTCGCGCTCCTCCCGCTCCCGCCGCTCCTCCCGTTCCCGGGCGGCTTCGCGTTCGGCGCGCTCACGCTGTTCACGCTCCACCCGAGCCCGTTCACGGGCCGCCTTCTGCGCCATCTCCTCGGCACGTTTCGCGGCGACGGCGGCGGCCAGGGCGCGGCGATAGGCCAACCCGGCCTCGGAGGCGACGATCAGCAGCAACGGCGCCACCGAGTGCACCGCCACCCCCACCCAATCCGACTTCAAAGCGGAGGCGCCGGTGTTCAGGGCCAGGGTCATCAGGCCGGTCATCCAGCGCAGCAGCACCGGCCAACCCCCCGCACGTCCCCCCACCCGCGCCAGCGCGGCGTCCAGGCGCACGACGATGACCACGGCGGCGTCGACCACGATGGGCAGCAGCGGAGCGGTCCACTTCCACCCCTCCGGGGTCACCCGGGCGACCAGCGGGGTGACGGTGAGCACCGAGAACACCACCGCCCCGAACACGATCAGCCAGGTACCGACCGACAACACCCGCTCGGCCTCCCGCAACGTGCGCTCATCCATCCCGACCACCCCCCACCGGCCCGCCGTGAACACCGGCCGGAACGCCGTGAACACCGGTCGGGGTGTCGTGAGCACTGGGGGCGGGGCGCTGAACGCTGACCCGCCGCAGACACCAGATGGTCTCCTTCGGGGCTTCGGCCAACGGCTTCCATCCCGTCCAGCCGCCCGGATCGGCGGGGGCCACGGGGTCGCTCTCAGCCGTTCGGCGGGCGTCCTCCTCACGGGCGTGAACACTGTGCAGCCGCCCGCGGTGCAGCAACACGACCACCACCACCGGGCCCCGCAACACCGCCTCCAGCTCCCCGCGCCACCCGGCCGCCTCGGTTCGGACGTCCTCCAGCGCGGCCCGGGCCAGCTCGGCGTCCCAACGCGCGGTGGCGGCGCGTCGCTCGGCCGCCTCGGCCCGCTCCGAGGCGGCGGCCAGGTCGGCCACGGCCCGGTCCGTGAGCTGGTCGGCCCGGGTCTCGGCCTTCTGGGCCCGTGCCCGGGCTCCGGTCAGTCGGCCCTCGGTCTCCCGCAGGCGGCGGGCGGTCACGATCCGAATCACCGCTCCTCCTCGTCCCGGTAGCCGATGCGGGCCAGGTCGTTGTGCGCGTCCGACAGGGCACGGGCCAGCAGGTTGGCCATGGTGGTGGCCTGTTCGGTAGCGGCGTGGAGGTTGTGGACATCGGTGTCCAGGCGGGCCGGGTCCCCGGAGTCGTGCCGCAACCGCCCGGTGGCGTGCAGCGCCTCCAGCAACTCGCCCGCCTGACCGAGGGCTTGGGGCAGGCGCTCGGCCAGGGCGGCCAGGGCGCCGATCACGGAGTAGACGTCCCCCGGCATCTCCCACTCCGCCTCGGCGTCGGGGCGGAAGGTCAGGTGGTTGAGCGTGCGGATGGCCTCGGCGGCGGCCCGGGCGGCCCCGGCCGCCGTGGTGCTCGGCTGGTTCATCGCACACCCCCGACCGGGGCGAGGACGGCGACCAGGGGGCCGGGGCGATGACCGATGGCCTCGGTGATGACCGCGACCACGGCCGGGGCCAGGTCCGGGTCATCGGCCAGGATGTCCAACCCCGCATCAAGCCGGGCCGCCCGCTCGCTCGCGCTCTCCCCCTCCACGCCCAACCACAGGGCCGGGTCGGTGCCAAGCGAGAGTTCGAGGTAGTCGTGGTGGTCGCGCACCTCGTGCCGACCGATGAAGCTCTTCACAGCAGGTCTCTCCTGTCGGAACACACCACACGGCGCCCCACCCCCGGATCGGGGTGGGGCGCCACGGGTGGGCTGGATGGTCGGACGGTCAGCGACGGTTGCCCTTGAGCTGGGCGTCGCGGCGGGACTGGGCGTTGCGCTCGGCGACCTTGCGCCGCAACTCCTCGCGCTCCTTGTCGGTCAGCGCGGTGACGGCGATACGATCCACGGCAGGATCACTCCCTAGTCAGGTAGGTGTGGGTGGTCCAGGCCCCGGCCGGTGTTCGCGCACCTTCCGGGGCCGTCTGGTTTCACGGAGCTGACAGCTCCCCTCACCGCCGGTACCGGACTGGCGGATCGGGCAGGCATCAGAGCCCGCAGAAATCCTTCAAGCGACCGGCATCACCACAGGTGAGAGGCCGATCTACCGCCTTTTGTCAGGGAGGCGGCGACCCACGACTGTTCAGTTCTCAAGCACCAAGCGCTGCCTTCGGACCCGTCTCCGAGTCCTCCGGACGCCAAAGCAATGCATGTATTACATGTCTCGCTTAGAGGGTTGTCAAGTCTGCGCCGGGTCCTGCTGTTCCCGGCCGGGTTGGTTCCTGGTGTGCCCTCAGCATCACCGCAGCTCAAGGGAGTTCGGGACCACGGCCATGGACATCTCGGGAATGTCTTCGTAGCCTCAAGACGCCCCTAGACGTCCCTGTGGGAGTGGAGATGCCCAACGAAAAGTTGAGGTCCGCGATCCTGGCGAGAGGACTCTCGGTGCGTGACCTCGCCGACCGGCTCGGAGTGGACCCGAAGACCGTCGAACGCTGGATCACCAAGGGCATCACGCCCTACCGGCGACACCAGTACGCGACCGCCTCGGCCTTGGGTGTGGATGCGGCACTCCTGTGGCCGGAGGACGAGCGGACCGTAACCAGCGCCGCAGACCTGAGCAGAGCCGAGATCGTCACCGTCTACCCACACCGCCACGTCGTCCCCGGCGGTCTGTGGCGGGAGATGTACCAGCGCGCGGAGAAGCGGTTGGACGTCCTCGCCTACGCCGGTGGCTTTCTATCGGAGGACCCGCTGTTCTTCTCCGTGCTGGAGCACAAGGCGAGCACTGCCGAGATACGGATGCTCCTGGGGGATCCCGAGTGCCAGGCCGTCTCCCAGCGGGGCATCGACGAGGGACACATGGCCATGGGCCACAAGGTGCGCAACGCCCTGGTCAATTACCGGCCGCTGATGAGGCGAGCACCGGACATCGGCTTCCGACTCCACAGCACCACGCTCTACAACAGCATCTTCCGTGCCGATGACGAGATGCTGGTCAACACCCACGTCTACGGCCTCGGCGCCTACCTCGCCCCCGTGCTACACCTGCGCCGACTGCCCGGCGCGGGCCTCTTCGACACGTACGCTCAGAGCATCGACCGCACCTGGGAAGGTGCCCGACCCGTGACCGACGACGACTTCCCGAAGGCTGGCTGACATGGGACGCATCGACTACCTGCACGACCCCGATGCCCCACCGGCCAACTCCGTGGTCCCCTCCGTCGTCGCCTTCGTCCAGGACGACGAAGGCCGGGTGCTGGTCATCCGGCGCTCCGACAACGGCCGGTGGGCCCTGCCCGGTGGTGGCCACGACGCGGGCGAGTTCATCGCCGACACGGTGCTCCGGGAGGCGAAGGAAGAGACGGGTATAGACATTGAGGTCATCGGCCTGTCCGGCATCTACACCGACCCCGGCCACGTCATGGCCTACGACGACGGCGAGGTTCGCCAACAGTTCAGCATGTGCTTCCGCGCCCGGCCGATCGGCGGGGCGATCAGGACCAGCTCGGAGACGACAGAGGTCCGCTGGGTCTCCCCAGCGGACCTCAAGGAACTCGACATCCACCCGACCATGCGCCTGCGCATCGAGCACGCGATGGACCGCACCCGCACCGAGCCCTACATCGGCTGAACAGCAAGCTTGCTCTCCGCCACCCGCGTCATGGTGCGGGCCGTCGCCTTCAGGATCTCCGGCTCCGCCCGGCGGATGAACCGGCCGATCAGGCTGTCATCGCCGTACCGCCCCGCGATCTCGTTGATCCGATCGACCGGGTTCGTCGGTGTGCCATCCGGCGTGGTGCACATGTCGCAGTAACACAGCGCGTCGTTGAGCAGCGCGTCTTCACGGGGGAACTCGGTCTCCAGCTCGGTGCGCAGACCCCGGGCGTCCGCTTCCATGTGGGCGCACGAGTGGTGGGCGACCAGTCGGATCACGCGCTCATCGGCTTCCGGCAGGCTCCGGAGGTACCGGGCACCGTCCAGCGGGTGGAAACCGGTGGCCACGAGATCGGGCGAGTAGCCGATGTCGTGGAGGACGGCGGCGGCCTCCAGCAGCTCGGCGTCATCGCCCAGCATGGGCGCGAGGCTGCGGGCCCGCTCGGCGACCCCGAGGGAGTGGGCCCACCGGCGTGGAAGCGGCTCTGCGAGAAGGGATTCGGCGAGCGGGTAGGCCCATGCGGTAAGGCTCACTGAGGCTTCCTCCTGTCTGTGGGTAGTGCCATCACTACCCGCGGCTTGCCCGGGTCCTGCTTCAGTAGCCCGGCGCCTTCGAGCTGAGCGAGGGCGCTTCGGACAGCGGTCCGAGACTTCCCGAATCGCTGGCACAGGTTGCTCTCGCTGGGGAACCGGCTGCCCACGTCCAAGGCGTCGTGTGCGAAGACGTCCAACATCCGCTCGTCAAGCGGCCGACTGTCTTGTCCGGCTCGCACGACGTGCCAGCCATCCCCTTGAACCGAGATGACCAGCCCTTCTGCCTTCAGCTTGGCCAGAGCCCGGTTGATCAGCGTGCGGGAGACCCCTCCGTACTCGGTCATCAATGCCGAGACCGGTGGCAACTTGACCATGGTGGTGTCGTCCTGGATGCGGTCCCGGAGCTTGCCAGCAACCTCCAGATACCTACCCCGTGGAGCGGCCTGTGGCATCCTCTCTCCTTTCTCGGAATGCATCTTCCAGCTTCACATGCCCCTGCCACCTCCGGGCTCAGTGATCTCAAGGGTGGCAACCAGAGCAATGATCGTTCTCCGGGAGGCTAAAATGTTCTGTGCACATTTGGGAGGAAGAGTGGCTAAGCGGGTGCGTCGACAGCACACGGTATCAAAGTTCTACTTGAAGGGCTTTGCCAGTGATGCGGAACGTATTTGCCGAGTTTCGCTACCCGGACACCCGTCAATTGTTCAGTCAATCGGTGACGCAACGGTCGTTAAGGATTTTTATTCCATTACGTTGCCGGATGGCTCAAAGTCGGACCATTTCGAGAAGCTTTTCGGTGAGGTCGAAGGTGTGGCTGCCGAGGCACTTCGGAAGGTTCTTTCTGGTGAATTGATCGAAGGAGAGCATAGAGAGGCATTTGCTACCTGGGTTGCCTTGCAGCATCTTCGCAGCGAAGACATTAGAAGCAGCCAGGGAAGCCTTAGTGCCGGTTTTATTAGAATAGTGGTCGGTGCCTCCGGTAAAGAAGCTTTGCGTTCCTTGATTCAGGAATCAGAATCAAGGGTCGTTTCTGATGAGGAGTTGGACTGGGAGTGGCGGGATATAACTAAGCCAGGCGGGCCCGATCTAGCTCCGAATGTTAATCAGCACATGGTCATGGTGGGGAATCTCCTGCCTGATACCGCTGCTTACCTGTGTGACTCACATTGGACGATTTACCGATTTAATAGACGCTCTCTCGTTACATCGGATCATCCTGTCTCCCTGGTTGTCTCTTCAGATTATCCAAAATGGCAAGGGGTGGGAATTCTCACGGCGGGAGTCTTTCTCGTTCCCCTCAGCCGTCGGGTTGCTTTGGCCATTCAGCCACGTCGTCACCTTGCGTCGAAGTTTGGTGATGCGTCTCGGGCTCCGGACTTTGAAGTGTCGGGAACTACCCAGATGGAAAAAGTAATCAATCAAGAGACCGTTAAGAATTCTCGAAGGTATATATACCACCATCCCGATGATTCTCCTCTGGGGGGTCTTTGGGTTCCCCAGAGGGAAGATCGGGCCAGAATGTCGTTCTCTGATGGTGGCGAATTGATTCGAGAGGAAGGGCTGTTTAGTGGAATGACCGAAGAGCAGCTTCGGGCGTGGTCTGGTGTCACTTCTCGCGAAGATGGTGAAAGGGGGATGAGTATCAATGACCTTCCTTGGCCGATTCCGGGTCGTCGAGGGCGGCGGTGGGATGAGAAAAGTGAAATAATTTCTAATTGAGAGGGTGGAACGTGGGGGCAGAATTGTGCAGAGCATGACGCAGTGGAGTTGAGGGAGTACCGGGGCCAACGGCAGGTTGAAGGCTCGGGAAGAAACTCCGGACCCCGAGGGGGTAAATGCTCGAGTGCCATGACTGCGGGCTGGTAACACTTCGAGAGAGTGGGAAGCGTGGAGCTTCAAGACGGTGACGCCCATTGACGCCCATAGGTGACGCCAACAGCAGCGGACGGGGGTGGACGGTGGTGGACGGTGGTGGTGGTCCCCTGTCCTCTATATACAGGGCTCCTGCGAGGTGGGGACCGCTGGAGCGGGGCATACCCGCCTGGGGGGTGACCTGATAAGGATGAGGCCACAGGTTCAAGTCCTGTTAGCCCCACCAGCGCGAAGAGGCCCGACCGGTTCCGGTCGGGCCTCTTCGACGCCATCGGTTGACGCCGGCGTCCTGTTCGGGGCTCCGTCGACGGTGACGGTCGTCCTCCGCGGTCGTCACCCGGGGTGACGCCGTCGCGTGCCGCCGGGCCCGACCGGCCGCCCGGGTTCGAGCCGGCTCGCCGGTGTGGGCCGGGGTCTCGTTCCCAACCTCCCCCGGAGGTCCGGGAAACGGGTGTCGCGGCGCGGCGAGCGGGGCCCGTCGGACAGGACACGATTGGGTATCATCGGCGCCGGATGCTCCACATGATGTCGAAGAAGGACGAGGTAGCACGGTGAAGAAGCTCCTCCTGGTCGCACTGGTCGCCGCGGGCGGCATCCTGGTGTACCGCCAGATCCAGCAGGGCAAGGCCGAGCAGGATCTGTGGACCGACGCCACCGACCCGGTTCCGGGCGACGCCGTTCCCGCCGGTGTCGGCACCACCGACAACTGAGCGCCTCCGGAGCCTCCCGTGAGCCGATCCGGCCGCGGGTCGGACCGGTGACGGGCCCCCATCGCCACCCGGCGGTGCGGGGCCCGCGGCGCGTCCGGGGCCGGATCGGCTCACGGGCGGACGGTACCCGGGGTCGGGCGTGTGCGGGGGTGATGGCGTCGGTGTGAACTCCCCGCCGCCGTCCGGCCGGTGGAGGCCCGCCGCCCCTTCGTGATCATGTCGGGGTGGTTGTGGCGAGACCGTGACACACCTCGGCTTGTTGTGTGCGCGTGCAAACTCGTACGGTGCTCATCGGGGTTCGCGCCGGGGTGGACCCCGCCGGAGCCCGGCGCGGCCCGGCCGGTGAGCGGGGCGAGCCACGAGGGGGAGAGCACGCATGGGCGCGATACCGGGGGCATCGACCGGCGACGACGGCCGGGACCGTCGGCACGCGGGGGGCTCCGCGGGGGCCGACGCCGCCCGCGGCGCCGGTGGCCCGGGCGGAGGGACCCGCTCCGCGCCCGTGCCGCGTCGGGGGGTGTTCCGGGCGGGGCGGCGCCCCGTCCCCGCCCTCGCGGCCCTGACCGTTCTGACGGGGACCCTCCTCGCCGCGGCCCTGCCTGCGGCGCTCCCGCCGGGATCACCGGCCGGGACGACGGCCCACGCCGCCCCCGCGGACTTTCCCGGCGGCCTGATTCTCGTGCTGGACGCCTCCGGTTCGATGGCCGAGGACGACGGCACCGGCACCACCCGCATGGACGACGCCCGGGAGGCCCTGGGCACCGCCGTGGACGCCCTCCCCGAGGGCTATCCCACGGGTCTGCGGCTGTACGGCTCCGAGAGCAGCGACTGCACCGACACCCGGCTCGCGCAGCCGGTCGGGCCGGTGGATCCCGGGGCCATCCGGGAGGCCCTGGGCTCGGTCGGCCCCACCGGCAACACCCCCACCTCCCTGGCCCTGGAGCGGGCCGTGGAGGACCTGCCGGAGGTGCCGCACGGGGCCATCGCCCGCCGCACCGTCCTGCTGATCTCCGACGGCGAGTCCAACTGCGACGAGGAGCCGCCCTGCGAGGTCGCCGAGCGCCTGGCGGGCGACGGGGTGGACCTGCGGATCGACACCGTCGGCTTCCGGATCGGCGAGGAGGGCCGCGCCGAACTGGAGTGCGTCGCCGAGGCGGGTCACGGCACCTACTACGACGCCCCCGACGGCGAGGCGCTGGGCCGCGAGCTGGAGCGGGCCGCCCGGCTCTCCGCCGACGGCTACCGCTTCGAGGGCGAGGAGGTGGAGGGCGGCCCGGACGCCGGCGCCGCGCCCGCGCTGGAGCCCGGCCGGTACCTGGACCGGATCGGCCCCGGCGAGACCCGCTGGTACGGGGTGGACCTGGACGAGGTGTCCACCGCCGATCTCGCGGTCACCGCCGTGCCCCACCCCGGGGTGGCCGTGAACCGCCGCGACGGCCTGCGCCTGACCCTCTCCGACTCCTCCGACAAACTGCGCCGCTGCGTCCGGGAGGACGTGCGGTTCGGGGACGACGAGGGCGCCATGATCCTGACCGGGGCGGTGGCCCGGGTCCCGAGTCCCGGCGGGACCTCGACCTGTGACGCGGCCGGCCGGTACCTGCTGTCGGTGGAGCGGGAGAGCGAGGAGGACTCCGACGGCGCCCACTGGCCGATCGAGTTGCGGGTGGCGGTGGAGGAACCGCTGCCGGACGGGGTGCGTCCCGCCGCCTCGGCCACCTCCTACGGAGCGGCCGGCCCGGACGCCCCGCTGCCCACCGACGAGCCCGTGGACATCGAGGGCGGCACCGGCTTCAACGACGCGGTGGAACTCGCCCCGGGCGTGCACCGCGACCGTCTGCTCCCCGCCCAGACCCGTTTCTACCGGGTGCCGGTGGGTTGGGGCCAACAGCTGCGGTACCGGGTGGAGTTCGGCAACGAGCCGACGCTGGAGGGCAGCCCCGGGTCCTCGTGGGTGCGAACGGTGGCGTACGCGCCGCACCGCGCGCCCATCGGGCGCGGCGACTTCCGCACCGAACGTCCCTACCGGGGCGAGGAGTCGGCGGTGGACATGGGCACGGTGCCGGTGACCTGGACCAACCGGTACGAGAGTTCGGCCGCGGTGGCTCCGGTGCGGGCGCCCGGCGACCACTACATCGCCGTCTCGCTCGGGCCCGGCGCGACGGAGATCGCGCGCAACGCTGCGATCGGTGTCGTGCTGCGGGTGGACGTGGTGGGCGAGGAGCTGACCGGCCCCGGCCACGACGCGACACCGGTGGCCGCCGGTGACGGGGACGAGGCGGGGGCCGGTGACGGCGATGCCGACGGGGAACGAAACGGTGACGGCGGCGACGATTCCGGCACCGCCGGGGACGCCGGTGCCGCCGACGGGGCAGGATGGGGCGCCCCGCTGCTGGCGGCGCTCGCCGGTGCGGGAGCCGTGCTGGTGATCGCCGGCATCGCCTTCGCGGTGGCCCGGGCCCGCGCGCCGCGCCCCGCCCCGGCACGACCGGCCACCGGGGCGGTGGCCGGTCCGGCGGCCGGTCGGGGCGTGGCCGGGATCCCGCCGGGGGCCCCCGGCGGCACGCACGACGGTACGAACGACACGAGGGGTGACCGGTGATGGGGGCGGTACGACACGGACTGACGCCGGCGGGCGCGGTACCCACCGATGACGCGGTGCCCACCCGGGGTGCGGCACCCGCCACCGGCGCGCCCGCCGGACGGGTGCGCCGGGGCCTGCGCGCGGCGGCGGTGGCGGCGTGTACGGCGGCCCTGCTGCCGGTGTCGGCCGGCGCCGCGTACGCGGAGGACGACGGGGACGGAGCCGGTACCGCCGGCCCGACACGCTACGCGACGGCGGCGGAGGCCGAGCCGGTGGAGGGCACGGCGAGCACCGCCGACGCGCCCCGGATCGAGGCCGACTCCTTCTACACGGACTCCATCGAGCCGAACGAGACGCTGTACTACAGCGTCGTCCTGGACGATGTCTCCGGCTGGTTCCTCTCGGCCGTCGCCGCGCCGGCCCCCGGTACCCGGGTCGCCTCCTCGGACGGCATCCGCACCGAGCTGCGATCCACCGGTGGGGAAAGCTGCAACAACGACAGCCGCACCTTCGCCGCCGACGACGCGGCCCGTCCGATCGCGGCCTGGAGCACCCGGGTGGTGGACCCCGACCGGTCCTGCCAGGCGGCCGGCACGTACCTGCTGGAGGTGTCCCGCACCAGCGAGGCCACCTCCGACCCGGCCCCGTGGCCGCTGGAACTACGGGTCATGCGCGAACCGGAGGTGCTCGGCGGCGACACCGCCGCCCCGCACCCGGGCACCTGGCTCGACGAGATGCCGCCGGCGCCCACCGGGACCGCCGAGCGGGTCACGGGCGGCACCGGCTTCAACGACGCCCGCTCCATCGGCGAGGGGGTGTGGCGGGACGACATCGCCCCCGGGCAGACACTCTTCTACCGGGTGCCGGTGGACTGGCACCAGCAGCCGGCGGTCACCGTGGAACTGGCCAACGCGCCCACCGGGGACGGCTTCACCTCCGTCTACCGGGCCCTGATCGCCGAGGTCTACAACCCGGCGCGGGCGCGGATCGTCGGCGTGGACAGCTCCTACAGCGGTGAGCAGACCCTGGTGGAGGGCTTCGCTCCGGCCCCGGTCGCCTACGACCACCGTTTCGAGGGGGACAGCGAGGTCACCCGCGCCCGCTTCGCCGGTTGGCACTACCTGGTGATCCACCTGCACCGGGAGGTCGAGCAGGTCACCGACATCGAATCCATCGGTCTGACCATCCGGTTGTCGGTGACGGGTGAGCCGCCGGTCGAGCCGCCGCTGTACGACGGGGACCCCTTCGCGGCCGGGTTCGGCGTGACCGAGGAGGACCGTCGGCAGGCCGAGGAGGGCCTGAGCGAAGCGGACATCGCCGCCGACCGGCGGGACACCCGGCAGCTGTTCGGCTTCGCCGGGATCGGCGCCGGGGTGGCACTGCTGGCGGTGCTCGGTGGCTGGACCCTGCTCGGGCGGCGATCCGCCGCGAGGAGCGGCTGACGGTCGTTTGTTCCCCGACCACCGACGGCGGCGGGGTCGCTCCCGGCCGGGGGCGGCCCCGCCGCCGTTCGTCGTCGGCGGTCGCCCGACGCGGGGGAGCAGGGAGCGGCCCCGGACGGCGAGCGGTGATCCCGGTGTGCGGAAGAGGTGACTCCGCACGTCGGACGATGGGGGCATTCCACCGCTTCGTGAAGTGGTCGGGAGTAGGCTCCACCCGGCAGGCGCGTCGGAACCGTCTCCCGCGAGGCGCCTCCCCCGAGGGCTCCCGCGGAACCTCCCCCACCGGTCACGCGGGCGAGTGGCCGGGTGCGCCGGTCCCTCGGACAAGGTGAAAGAAGTGTGAAATCGGACGAGGGTGGTGTTCGCGGTCGAGTCGGGGCAGGCGAACGAGGACGTTGGGAGGCGACAACGATGGATAACCGGATCGGCCTGGCCGAGGTGCTCGCGGCGGCGGAGAACGCGACGCCCTCGGCGTCCCTCGCCGTGGTGGCGCGCAATCTACGCGATCGGTTCGGCGCGCGGGCGGTGTCGTTCCTGTTCGTCGACTTCGCCGGTGTGCGGATGGCCCGGGTCGACGAGGGGATCGCCTCGTGGCCCGGCCGCCCCCTCGAGTCGATCCCGCTGGCAGGCAGCGTCTACGAGGACGTGTTGCGCACCCAGGAACCGGTGCGGATCGCCAACGGCGGGGACGAACAGCGGATGATCGCCCCGGTGACCAACCGCGGTGACACCATCGGGGTCCTGGAGCTGACCCTGCCGCACGTCACCGAGGACATGGTGGACGAGATCCGCGAGGCCGCCCACGCGCTGGCGTACATCGTCGCCACCGATCGACGCTTCACCGACATCTACCACTGGAACCGGCGTACCACCACGGTCAGCCTGTCCGCCGAGATCCAGAGCCAACTCCTGCCCACCGCACCCTCCTTCGAGGCCGTCGAGTTCACCCTCGCCGCGACCCTGGTGCCCGCCGACTCCATCGCGGGGGACACCTACGACTACGCCCTCGGCCACGACACCCTGCACCTGTCCATCACCGACGCCATGGGGCACGACGTCGACGCCTCCCTGATGGCCACCCTCCTGGTCAACGCCTCCCGCGGCGCCCGTCGCGCCGGAGCCGACCTGGCCGAGCAAGCCCGCCGGGCCCACGAGGCCCTCCTCGACCGGGAACACCACACCCTCGCCACCGGTCAGTTCCTGCGCGTCGCCCTGGACGGGACCGGCGCGCAGATCGTCAACGCCGGCCACTGCCGGCCCCTGTGCCTGCGCGACGGCACGGTGAGCGAGGTGTCCCTGGCCGCCAACCTGCCCTTCGGGGTCCCCTCGCCCATCCCGCACCGGGTGCAGGAACTCGACCTGCGCCCCGGTGACCGCCTCGTGCTGTACACCGACGGAATGCAGGAACGTCAGGCGGAGATCATCGACCTGTCCCGCCTGATCCACGAGACCGCCGACGAACACCCCCGGGAGGTCGTGCGGACGATGGCCGAAGCGGTCCTCGAAGCCTGTGACGGACACCTGGAGGACGACGCCACCGTCGTGTGCCTGGACTGGCACGGCCCCCGGGCCGGGGGTCGCCGGGCCCGGGCCGGGTCCAACAGGTAGGCGTCGCCGCCTCCTCCGCGTCCCGGTCGTCCGTCCGGGGCGCGGTGCCCGACCCTCCCCGTCCGGCGCCCGGTCCGGCGCCGGGAGGTGGCCGGACGGGGGGAGATCGATCGGGCGGTCCGGTGCGGGCGGTGGGGATCAGGCGGTGACGACGGCCCAGGTGCCGGCGCCGATCAACACCAGGGCCAGCACCAGCAGGGTCACCGTGATCACCGGTGAGGGGCCCGGTCCCCGGCGCGAGCCGGGCGCCGACGCACCGGCCGACACGGGGGACGGCGCCGGGGAGGCCGTGGCCATCAGCGGGGTCGGCGGGGTGTGCGGACCCGCCGCGCCGTACCCGGCGGGTGTGCCGGGCGGGGAGAGCGTGGTCGGCTGCTCGTGCACCGGCGGGCCGGCCGGCGGCGGGGGTACCGGCGGCGGTGCCTGCGGGTACCCGTACGCCCCGGCGGGGGAGTAGGGGGAGAGGGGCGACGCGCCGGCGGGGGAGTAGGGCGGGGTCGGTGGGCCGGCCGGCGGCGGGGGCGTGCCACCGGACGGAGTGGCCGGGCCGGCCGGCGGGAGCGCGGCCACCGGCGGCGCCAGGTGGTAGCCGGTGGTCTCCGGGACCGCCCCGCCGGCCCCCGCGACGCCGGGGTCCGCGCGTTCCGGGCCGTTCGGTCCGTACCCGGCCGGCAGCGGCCCGATCTGGTCGAAGACCTCCACGGCCTCCCGCTCCTCGGCCTCCGGCAGCAGTTCGGCGGCCGAGGCCAGCGCCTTCCGCGCCCCGTTGGCGGTACGGAAGCGGACCTGCGGATCGGGCTGGAGCAGCGTGCCGAGGACCTGCCAGAGCGCCTCGGGAACACCGGCGGGGGCGTCCGGCATCCCGCCGGCGTCCTCGTACTCCCCGTACAGGCCGATCGAGTCGGGCTTCTTTCCCGTCAACAGATAGAGGCCGACCAGGCCGACGGCGTACAGGTCGGCGGTGAAGTCGGGTTCGGCTCCGCGCATCTGCTCGGGCGCGAAGTAGCCCGGCGTGCCCGGGATCAGGTTGGCCTCGGTGAGGCGGGGCTCGCCCTTGCGCATCGATATACCGAAGTCCGACAGGCGCAGCCGGGGGCGGCCGAGCCCGGTGGGCTCGAGCAGGATGTTGGCCGGCTTGATGTCGCGGTGCACCACGCCCTCGTCGTGCACCGCCTGTAGCCCGGCGAGGAGTTGGTCCAGCAGGGTGCAGACGAAGCGCGGCGGCAGGGCGCCGTAGTCACCGATCAGGTGGGAGAGCGAGCCACCGGAGACCAGATCCATGGTGAACAGGACCTTGTCGTCGTCGGCGGCCCAACTGGCGGGTGCCAGGACGTGCGGGTGGTCGATGCGCAGGGCCTGCTCGCGGACGAACCGCAGCAGGGCGTGTGCGTCCGACTGTTGGAGCACCTTGGCGGCCACGTACCGGCGGCGTCGGTGGTCCCAGGCACGCCAGACGGCGCCCGCCCCACCGCGCCCGATCGGGTCGATCAGCTCGTACCGTCCCGCGAAGATCTCGCCCATCGCGCCTTCGTCCGCTCGCTTCCCGTTCGCCGTCCGCGCCGGTGTGTCCCGGTGCGCACCGATACCGCCGGTGCCTCCCGGTACCCGCGGGTTCCGGTCCCCTCGACCGATGGACCCGGTTCGGCTCCCCGTGCGGGGTTCCGCACGAAACCGTTCCAGCATAGGCAGCCGGGGTGGTTTCCGGCCGGCCTCCGACTGTTGCGGTTCCGCTGCCGTTCGGCGGCGGCCCGGTGGTGGGAGCCCTTCCGTCCACGGGGACGCGACGGTGGTGTCTCCCGGTTCCCCGTCGGGGCGCGGTGGCCGGGGCGCGGTGGCCGTGCGCGGGGGTCGGCGGACGGGACGGGGGTGGGCTCAGCCCTGGTGCCGCTCGTAGTGCTCGATGGCCTCCCGGGTCCGGGCGCTGCCGTAGACCCGCAGGAACTCGGCCAGGTCCGGGTGGGAGTCGGCGAGCATCCGGGAGGCGCTCTGGATCTCGCCGGCGTCGGAGACCGAACGCAGCAGCGCCTGGATCTCCCGGACCACTCGCTTGCTCGGGTTGGCCGGCACACCGGTGCCGGTGGTCCGCGTGGTGGTGGAGGTGCCCAGGACGTTCCCGCCGGCGTCGCGTCGGATCTCCTCCATCGCGGTGGTCGCCTCGGCCGCGCTGATCCGGCCCGCCCGCACCTCGGCCGCCAGATCCTGCAACGCGCGCACGCGCTGCACGACGGCGGGGTTGCCGATCTTGGCGCGCTGACCACTCATCAGCTGGGACAGCATCGGGGCGGACAGGCCGAGCACCACGGCCAGCCGGGCCTGGTTGAGACCGAGGTCGGCGATCAGACGCCGGAACAGCGTGCCCAGCGGCTCGCCGTACCAGGTGGTCTGTTGCTCGCGGGCCTTCTCCGCGGCCTCCTGCTGGGCTGTCTCCATCGCGTCTCCCCTGTCGTCCCCGGTTCCGCCCTGTGCCTTCACCCGAGCGAAGGTGCGCGTCATCCTACGGAGGCGGGGCGCGCGGGGCGATACCCGGTCGGAAACCGGGGCCCGCATTCGGTACCCTGGTCCGGTGAGGGGCGTTAGCTCAGTTGGTAGAGCGCTGTCTTTGCATGGCAGATGTCAGGAGTTCGACTCTCCTACGCTCCACCGACCCGGTGCCCCGGGTCAGGTGATCGATCGGCCCCCGGAGGGTTTCCCTCCGGGGGCCGTGGTCGTTCCCGGGTCCGCCGCCGCCCCGCCCCCGACGCGTCCGCGAATCGACGGGCCCGGGGCGGGGTCGCACACCGATTGACGACCCCTCGGGGTCAGGACTCCGTCAACTCCGGGGGCGGGGTGCGCTCCGCCGACATGGGTTCCACCCGCTCCAACTCGCCCCACACGATGTACCGGTACGTGGAGGTGAAGATCGGGGTGCAGGTGGTCAGGGTGATGTAGCGGCCGGGCTCGGTGGCCCCGGACCCCTCGGGGATCGGGTCCAGTACCCCGATGTCGTAGCGGGAGGTCTCCGGCAGGATCGAGAAGACCCGGTAGACATACCAGCTGTCCCTGGTCTCGAAGACGACCGGGTCGCCCTCGCGCACCTTGTGGATGTCGTGGAACTTCGCGCCGTGACCGTCCCGGTGGGCGGCCAGCGAGAAATTGCCCTCCTCGTCCCAGGGCATCGCCGACTCCACCGGCTGGTCGTAGTAGCCGGCGATCCCGCCGTTGAGGGTGGGCAGGTCGATGCCCTCCTTCACGAGGATCTCGTCGCCGGTCATGGTGGGGACGTGGAGGAAGCCGATGCCGTCCTCGGGCCGGTAGACGCGCGGCTCCTCCGGGTCCCCGTTCTCCTCGGTGTCCCCACCGGCCTGCCAGCTCTCGCGGATCGCGTCACCGGCCCTGTTGGCCTCCTGGTTGGCGACCACGTTGGTCCACCACAGGGAGTAGACGACGAAGAGGCCGAGGAGGACGCCGGCTGTGATCATCAGCTCGCCGAAGACGCCGACGGCGAGGGCCACCGGGCCGGGACGGCGGGGGGCGGGGGAGGGGCCGCCGACCGCGTCGGTCGGGCCGCCGGGGTTACCCGGTCGGCCCGGGCCGTCGCCGGAGCGGGGGGCGTCGGTCGTCTTGTCGAGGGCCGGGGCGGCCCTCCCGTCGCGGTCCCTCCCGGCCGGGCCGGTCGTTCCGGTCGCCCCGGGGGTGCCGCCCGGGGCGGACGCGTCACCGACGTCGGCCGCGTAGGGGCCGGGGACCCGGACGGTCCCGTCCGTTCCGGCGCCCTCCGCGTCGGTCGTCCCCGTCCCGTCGGGGGACACGGTCGCCCCGGGGGTGCTCCCCGGGGCGGTGTCGGCACCGGGTTCGGTCCCCGGCGCCCCGCTCGTGTGGACCGGCCCCGCCGGTTCCCGGGGGGTGGTCATCGGCCGCTTGCTCATCGTTCTCCGCGTTCTGCTGCGCGTCTGCGTGGTCCGCGTGGTCCGCGTGGTCCGCGTGGTCGGAGTTCCCCGGGGGCCGCGGAACCCCCGCCCGGTGCCGTGGGGCCGGTGCCCCGGCGGCGCGCCGGCTCAGGCGACGAGGGCATCCGGCTTCCCCTCGCCGCGTGGCTGTTCGGCGACCATCTCGCCCCAGACGATGAGCCGGAAGGTGGAGGTGAACTCCGGGGTGCAGGTCGTCAGGGTGATGTAGCGGCCGGGTTCGGTGAACCCGCCCTGCTCGGGTATCGGGTCCAGCACCGTGATGTTCGACGGGGAGGTGGAGTCCAACCGGCTGCGCATCTCGTAGATGTAGTAGGTGGTCTCCGTCTCCACGATGATCGGGTCACCCTCGTTCAGCAGGTTGATGTAGCGGAACGGCTCACCGTGGGTGTTGCGATGGCCGGCGAGGCCGAAGTTCCCCTCGTCGTCCCAGGGCATGGCGGTGGGCAGACGGTCGGCCTCGGAATAGCGGCCGACCATGCCCTTGTCCAGGACGGTGGCCTCGTCCACGCTCTCCGCGACCGGCACCCGCACGTCCAGGGTCGGCAGGTACAGCAGGGCGAAGCCCTCGCCGGCGGAGAAGACACCGGGGTCGCGGTTGTCGGTCTCCTCCCCGTCGGAGCCGCCCTCCCACAGATCGGCCAGGGAGTCCGCCTCGCGGTCGGCGTGGGCGCGGGCCTCGACGTTGGTCCACCACAACTGGTAGGTGACGAAGAGCAGGAGCAGGACGCCGGTCGTCATCATCAGCTCGCCGGCGACGTTGGCGAACGTGTTGGCCCGGCTGGAGCGGCGGGCCTTCTCCGCCTTGCGGCGGGCCGCGCGCCCCTCCCCCGCGCCGGTCCCGGCACGGGTCTCCGGCGTCCCCGTCGACCCCGGCGCGGTGCGGCGCCGTCCGCCGGTGCCGGCGGAGCGGTCGGGGACGGTGGCCGGGGAGGCGGAGGGGTTGCCGGCGGAGCGCAGGTCGGCGGGACGCCGCAGCGCCATGGTCTCGTCGGGCGCGCCCGCGGACGCGTACGGGTCGGCGGACATGTACGGGTCGGCCGGGGTCGGGAACGCCGGGGTCGGGGCACCGGCCCCGCTCCGGGCGTCGGCGCCGTACGGGTCGGTGGGCGTGTCGTACGGAGTGCCGTAGGGGTCGCTCCCGCCGGTGGCGCCCGGGTGCCCGGAGGCCGGGTGCCCGGGGGAGGGCCCGGGGGAGTCACCGGGGAACGTGCCGGAGGTCTCGTCCCGGTACGGGGAGGTGCCGTGGCCGGCGGACCCGTACGGCTCGGCGCCGTACACCCCGGTTGCGCGGGCGTCCGTGTCGTGGGCGTCGGTGCCGCCCGCGCCGTATCCTCCGGCGCCGTAGCCGTCCGACCCGTATCCCTCCGACACGTACCCGTCCGAGCCGTACCCGTCCGAGCCGGAGGCCCCGTACGCCGTCGTGCCGTACGCCTCGTGTCCGGTGGTGCCGTACGGGGCCCCGCCGGTTCCGGGGCCCGCCCCCGACGGGTCGGCCGGTCCCGGTGACACCGGGGGGCCGGACTCGTACCGATCGTCGATCACGGGGGCGGTCCCGCCGTCCCCGGTCGCGGTGCCCGTACCGGGCAGCGGGTCGTTGAGGGGGTCGGAGAGGGCGTCCACCGCCGCCCGGAAGGTGTCCGATCCGGCCGGTGGGACCTGCGGCGATCCGGGCTTCCCCGTCCCGCCGTCCCGTTCCGGACGCACCGCGGTCACCTCGCGGGCTCCGGCCGACCGGGCCGTCCGATCCCCCCGACGACCGGGGCCAGGCCCCGCGACCTTTCCACGGCCGCGGCGTCACCGCAGGCGGTGAGCCAGTTGGCGAGCATGCGGTGACCCCACTCGGTGAGCACCGACTCGGGGTGGAACTGCACTCCCTCGACCGGTAGGTCGCGATGGCGCAGGCCCATGATCACACCGGGACGTTCGTCGGTCGATGCCGTGCGGGCGGTGACGTCCAATTCGTCGGGGAGGGTGCCCTCGACCACGGCCAGCGAGTGGTAGCGGGTGACGGTGAAGGGCGAGGGCAGGCCCGCGAAGACCCCGCCGCCGGCGTGCTCGATCGCCGAGGTCTTGCCGTGCAGCAGTTCGGGGGCGCGGTCCACCACCCCGCCGTACGCCACCGCCATGGCCTGGACGCCCAGACAGACGCCGAAGACCGGCACCCCGGCCCCGGCGCAGTGCCGCACCATCTCCACGCAGACACCGGCCTCCTCGGGGGTGCCGGGCCCGGGGGAGAGCAGCACGCCGGCGAAGCCGCCCTCGGCGACCCGCTCGACGGTCACGGCGTCGTTGCGCAGCACCTCGCAGTCGGCGTCGAGCTGCTGGAGGTACTGCACGAGGTTCCAGACGAAGCTGTCGTAGTTGTCCACGACGAGAATCCGGGTGCTCATCGGCGCGTCGTCCTCACTTCGGTGGTCCCGGTGCGGCGCGGGGCCGGGCGGGGGGACCGGCGCCCGGCCACCGCCCCGGTCGTCCCGCTCACCCGGGTCACTCCTCGACCGTCACGTTGTTGAAGGGCAGGATCGGCTCCGCCCGGGGGAAGACGTGTGTGAAGAGCAGGTAGACCACCCCGAGCGCCAGGCACAGGGCGATCAGCGCGCGCACCGGCGTGTTGCCCGGCAGGTGCCGCCAGATCCAGCCGTACATGCCGTCCGTTTCCCTCTTCTCTGCCCGTGGCGGATCCCCCGCCCCTCCGCTGCCCGGAAGGTGCCCGGGGCCGCGGCGCCGGGCACCCGTCCCGGGGCACGCCGACGCGCCCCCAGCGTACGACGCGCCGGGCCGCCCCCGGGTGGCGTCGACCGGACCGGTTCCGGCCGGCGGTCGACCGGGGGTTCGGAACGGCGCGTCGGGAGTGGGCCCCGGGGCGGCCGGCCGACGAGGCGTCCCGGGGCGGAAACCGGCACGAAACCGCTGTGAACTCCGGCTTCGCGCGGGGCTCCCGGGGCGGCCGGGCCGCGTCCGGGGCGGACCGAGGGGAGGAAGCGGGGGAGGCGGGGCGGAACGGCGCGGGGGTCGGCCGGGGGCGCGGGGAGGGCGGGTGTGCCGCGGATCACTCCACGGGGCGGGCGTGCTGGAGTTCGGTGGTGCCGTTCCAGCCCGGCAGGGTGACCGAGGAGTGTTCGTCCACCTTCCAGCCCAGGCCGTAGGCGTCCACGTACCGCCGGTAGACGCCGACGGCGGGGGATTCGTCGAGGGCGCGCAGCAGGTCCTCCCGCTCACCGACGGCGGTGATGGTGTAGGGCGGGGAGTACAGCCGTCCCTGGAGGATCAGGGTGTTGCCCACGCAGCGCACGGCGCTGGTGGAGATCAGCCGCTGGTCCATCACCTGCACGCCCGCGGCCCCGCCCTCCCAGAGGGCGTTGACCACGGCCTGGAGGTCCTGCTGGTGGATGACGAGGTCGTTGGGGCCCGGTTCGGGGGCCCAGGAGACGAGTGGGACGGCGTCCGGCGGCGCGTCGGTGAGGGTGACGGTCAGGCCGCCGCCGGAGAGTTCCTCGAGCCCGGCGGCCTCCTCGGCGCGGGTCAGGGAGCGGAGTTCGGTGTCGGTGACGCCGGTGTCGGACTCGCGGAGCGCGCGCACCTCCTCGCGCAGCCGGCCGGTGGCCTCCTCCTGACGGGTGTTCTCGCGGCCCCGGTCACGGATGAGGTCCGACATCTGGAGCAGCGGGTCGTCCTTCCGGAGGTCGGCGCCCCGGGAGACGCTGAACGCGGTCCAGAAGAGGAGTCCGGCGAGGGTGAAGACGGCGAGAGTGCCCAGGGGCCCGGGGCGGGGGCGCATGCGCCGCGGGAGGCGCGGGAGGCGCGGGGGAAACCGGTTCACTGCACCCTGCTCCCTTCCCGGCCGTTCGAACCACTACGCTAACGGACTATCCACCACCACGTACCGCGGCAACCTGCCGCTCGCTGCCCCCGGGGGGCAGCGCACCCGACAGGAGACCTCTCGTGCCGAAGTCCCGGATCCGCAAGAAGAAGGACGGCTCCGCCGCGAAGCCCGAGAAGCAGCAGACGGCCAAGCTGGACATGAGTTCCGGTTTCAACTGGGTCGCGCCGCTGATGCTGGTGTTGTTCGGTGTGGGCCTGGCCTGGATCGTGGTGTTCTACATCACCGAGGGCAGCCTGCCGGTGAGCGCGCTGGGCAACTGGAACATCGTCGTCGGCTTCGGCTTCATCGCCGGTGGCTTCGTCGTCTCCACCCAGTGGAAATAGCCCCCGGACGCCCCCGGGGGGTTATCCACAGATCGTGTGATCTTCTGTCGAGCTGTGGATAACCTCCCACTCCCGGGTATGGCGGGAGCGATCCGCACAGGTCGGCGAATCCACTCGCACCCCTGTTCGCCTGCGGAAACGCGATGCTCGGGGCGTGGGTTGCTCGCTGTGGATAATCGATGTGATCATCCACATTCTTCGCTGGTCACGGCGCCGGCTGTGGATAACCCGGTTCTTCCGGCACCCGGCCCGCACCGACCGGCCGGCGCGGGCCGGCTCGGTCGGCCGGTCGAGGGCCCGGCGGGAGGGCCCGGCGGGAGGGCCCGCCGGACGACCGGGAGCCCGCGTGGCGGGCCCACCGGCGCGAACCGGGCGGGGTCGGGTTCAGCCGGTCAGCTGCAGCGTGCGCAGCACGCACGCCACCAGCAGCACCAGACCCACCGCCGCGCAGGTCCCGTACTGCACGAGGGCCCGCCGTTCCCGCGGCGCGTGCACCATCGCCCACGCGATCACCGCGCCCGCGACCAACCCGCCCAGGTGGGCCTGCCAGGCGATGTTCAGGCCGGGCATGAAGGTGATGACCAGGTTGACCGCCAACAGCACCAGGACCGGCCGCATGTCGTACCGCATTCGGCGCAACAGCACCGCCATCGCCCCGAACAGTCCGAAGATCGCCCCCGAGGCGCCCAGCGACAACTGGTTCGGTGCCGAGAGCAGATAGGACAGCGTGCTGCCCGCCAGCGCGGAGAGCAGGTACAGCGTCAGGAAGCGGGCCCGGCCCAGGGCCGCCTCCAGGTTCGGCCCCAGGAACCACAGCGCCAGCATGTTGAAGCCGATGTGCCAGAACTGCTGGTGCAGGAAGGCCGAGGTCAGCAGGCGGTACCACTCGCCGGCCGCCACGCCGATGGTGGAGGTGTCCCAGGCCCCGGCGCGCGCGTACCCCAGCATCGCCAGGTCGCGCACCAGCGGGGTCCCGGCGCCCAACACCCCGATGAAGACGACCAGGTTGATGCCCAGCAGGATCTTGGTGACCAGGCGTCGGTCCGCCTGCACGGTTCCGCCGGCCAGGGTTCGGGGCCGGGTGCCGCGCAGCGAGGCGTCCGCGGCCCGAACGCACTCGGGACAGTGGTAGCCCACCGGCGCGTCCACCATGCAGTCCGGGCAGATGGGGCGTTCGCAGCGGGCGCAGCGGATGCCGGTCTCCCGGTCGGGGTGCCGATAACAGACGGCGAGCCCCGGCGTCGGCGGCCCCGACCGGTCCGCTCCCGGTCCCCGCGGTCCCTCGGGGGGTCCCTGATCCGCCATGGCCTCCCTCTCGCCGCGTGTCGACCCGGCTGTCGATCCTACGTTTTCCGCGCGGGCGGCGTCGGAACACCTCCCGGGTGGTCCCACCCGTCCGGTTCCCGCGCCCCTCACACCCGCCCGGGGACCGCCCCAAAACGGCGGGAGGGGCGGACGCCGGTGTCCGCCCCTCCCGAGCCACGGCGTTCCCGCCGGGGCCGCCCGCCCTCAGGCGCGCTCGATGGTGACCGACTCGATCACCACGTCCTGCAGCGGACGGTCGGTGCGGGCGTCGGTCGGGAGGCCCGCGATGGTGTCCACGATCTTCCGGCCGGCCTCGTCGGCGACCTCGCCGAAGATGGTGTGCTTGCCGGTCAGCCAGGTGGTGGGACCCACGGTGACGAAGAACTGCGAACCGTTGGTGCCCGGGCCCGCGTTGGCCATCGCCAGCAGGTAGGGCTTGGTGAAGGCCAGGTCGGGGTGGATCTCGTCGCCGAACTCGTAACCGGGGCCGCCGGTGCCGTTGCCCAGCGGGTCGCCGCCCTGGATCATGAAGCCACTGATCACGCGGTGGAAGACGGTGCCGTCGTAGAGCTTGGCGGCGGCCTTGGTGCCGGTGGCCGGGTGGGTCCACTCGCGGGTGCCCTCGGCCAGCTCCACGAAGTTCTTCACCGTCTTCGGCGCGTGGTTGGGGAAGAGCTCCACCCGGATGGGCCCGTGATTGGTCGTGATGGTGGCGTACAGCTTCTCGGCCACGTCGTACCTTCCGTCGGTTGTGCGGTGCCGTCGTCCTTGCGGTGACGGCACCCGATACTGCCATGTCGGCCGGCTCCCTTCGGGACCCGCCGGCGGCCCACGCGACACACCCTGCCCCGGATGCCCGTTTCGCGTGCCCAATCGAAGCGAAGGCTGCATGATTTGCGTACCGGTGGACAAGCGAGACACAGGACCCGCGCCGGCCGCCCCGGCTCCATCGGCTCCGCGTGTCCGGCGGGGCCCGCCCCGTGCAACTTCCGGATCAGCCGATGACGACCGCCACCGACAGGAAGGAAGAACCGTGACCCGCAACGGACGTGTGCGCGCCGCCGGCGACCATGCGAGGGAGACCGCGCGGCACGCGGCGGAGGTGGTGGGACCGTACGCCGCGTCCGCCAAGGACAACGCGCTGCACTACGCCCACGAAACCGGCGCCTACCTCGCCCCCCGAACCCGCAAGGCTGTTCGACGGGCGGAGGAGAACTACCGCACGCACGTCGCGCCGCACGTGGAGCGTGCCCGCCACTCGCTGCCCGACGGCGTCGACGAGGCCGCCCACCGCGCCGCCGACGGTACCCGCCGCGCCGCGCACCGCGCGGTCGAGAGCGCCCGCCAGGCCAAGGTCGCGGCCGCCCCGCGCATCGAGGCCGCCCGGACGCAGGCCGTACCCGCCCGTGATGAGGTCGTGGCCCGCTCGGCCGCCGCCGTCGCGGCGCTGCGCGGTGTCGTGAGCCCCGCCGAGATCCGTCGCGCCGTGCGCCGTCGGGAGCGACGGGCCCGCACCCGCAAGGCCGTGAAGTGGGTCGGTCTGACCGGCCTGGTGGCCGGTGGCGCCTGGGCCGCCTGGCGTTGGTGGGACCGCCAGACCAACCCGGACTGGCTGGTCGAGCCCCCCGCCCCCACCGAGCTGGGCGAGGGCGTGCTGGACGAGCCGGCGGTCCTGGACCCCGAGGTCGAGGCCAAGCAGGCGGAGGCCGACGTGACCGGCGACACCCGCGAGGGCGAGGAGAGCCCGGAGGACCGGGCCTGATCCGCTTCCGCACGGTGTACCGCGAGCCACCCCGTGCGGCCCCCGCCGATCCCCTCCCGGCCGGCGCCGCACGACACCCCCGGGCCCGTCCCGATCCACCCGGATCGGGACGGGCCCGGGCGCGTGCGGGAGGTCCGGGCCCGTCCCCGGGGCCGGCCGGGTGAAAATCGGTCCCCGTTTCCCGGTGCGCTCTCCCGGCCCCTGTTTCCCGGCGCCCCGGTGCGGCTCTCCCCGGCCGTAGGGGCCCTTCCGCCGGTTCTCCCGGCGCGAACCTCCCCGGCGTCGGCCGCCCCGGGCACCTCTCGTGACGCCGTGAGTCGTCGGCCGCCGGATGTCTCCTTCCCGGCCTCCCCGGTGTTCCTCCGGCCCCGGGTGGCCGTTTCCCGGGCCCCGGGGGCGGCCCTTCCGGTATCCGCCGGGCGTCTCTTCCCCGGCTCTCCGGGTGGTGGCCCGTCCGGTGTTCCGGCGTCGGCCGCCCCGGTCGTCGGGTGCCCGTGTCCGGCCCTCTCCTCCCGGTGCGGGCCTCCCGCCGTTCCCCCGGCTCGGCCACCTCTTCGTCGATCGCCGGGACGCGTCCGGGGCCCGCTGTTCGGCGGGATCCCCCGCCTTTCCGCGGCGGCCCGCCGGAAGGCGGCCCGGGGCCCGGGAAACGGCCGGGGGCGGCCCGATCGTGGTGATCGAACCGCCCCCGGAGCCGGTTTCCGGCTCCTCGTGCGTGTGGGTGGGCGTCAGCCGTTGCCGATACCGCCGATGAAGCCGCCGCCGCCGTTGCCGCCCTCGTCGTCACCCCCACCGTCGTCACCCCCACCGTCGTCACCGTCGTCGTCACCCCCACCGTCGTCGCCGCCGTTGTCCCCGTTGCCGCCGTTGCCGCCGTTGCCGCCACCGCGCTGGGTGATCACCCGGATGGTGTCCCCCTCCTGCACGGGGTTGCCGGCGCCGGGGTCGGTGCCGACGACCACGGCGTTGCCGCCGCCGGGGCCCTGGCGTTCGACCTGTAGGCCGAGCCCCTCCAACTGCTCGCGCGCCTGGTCGAAGGACTGGCCGACGACGTTCGGCACCTGGATCTGCTCGGGCTGCGGTTCCAGCGCCACCGTGATGGTGATCTGGCTGCCCGGCGCCCGGCGCGAACCGGCGCTCGGGTCCTGGGTCATCACCTGGCCGGCCGCCACGTCGCCGCTCTCCTGGTCCCGGCGGGCGACGGTGAAGCCCTCCTGTTCCAGGCGCCGTTGGGCGTCCTCGAAGGAGAGCCCGACCACGTCCGGCACTTCGGCGTCCTCGGGTGCGGTGGCCACCGTCAGAGTGATGGTGGTCCCCGGTTCGACCTCCTCGTCGGCGCCCGGGTCCTGGCCCAGGACCGTGCCCTCCTCGGCCTCGTCGGTGACCTCGTTCTGCCGCTCGGTGTCGAGGCCGGCCTCCCGCAGGGTCGCCACGGCGTCCTCGTAGCGCTCGCCGGTGACGTCCGGGATCGACACGTTCTCCGGCCCGGCGGCGGTGTACACGGTGACGGCGGAGCCCCGCTCGACCTCCGCCTCGGCGGCGGGGTCGGTCTCGCAGACCAGGCCCTCGTCGACGCCCTCGCAGGGTCTGACCCCGCCCTCCTCGGCCACCAGTTGGCGGTTCTCCAGCCGGCTGACCGCCTGTTCGTAGGTCAGCCCCCGGACGCTCGGCACCGAGGTGGTGTTCGGCGGGTCACCGCCGAACACCACCCGGCCGATGAAGACGGCGCCGATCAGCACCAGGATGCCCGCGACGATCAACAGGATCGTCGAGGTGTTGTTCTTCCTGCGGCGGGAGTCGCGGTCGTCGTAACCGTTGCCGTAGCCGTCGTCCGCCGGGGCCATCACCGAGGTGGCGGAACCGCCGGACTGCGCCCGCAGCGCCTGGGTGGGCCGGTCCTCGCCCCACCCGCCGCCGTACCCGGCCGCGCCCATCGCCGCCGCGGCGGCCACCGGGCGGCCGTCGAGGTACGCCTCCATGTCGGCGCGCATCTCGTCCGCCGACTGGTAGCGGTAGTCGGGGTCCTTCATCAACGCCTTGAGCACGATGGCGTCGATCTCGGGGGGGACCTCCGGGTCGTGGACGCTGGGCGGCTGCGGCTCCTCGCGGACGTGCTGGTACGCCACGGCGACCGGGGAGTCGCCGACGAAGGGCGGCCGGACCGCCAGCAGTTCGTAGAGCAGACAGCCCGCCGAGTACAGGTCGGACCGGTTGTCCACGGTCTCGCCCTTGGCCTGCTCCGGGGAGAGGTACTGGGCGGTGCCGATGACCGCGGAGGTCTGGGTCATGGTCATGCCGGAGTCGCCCATGGCGCGGGCGATGCCGAAGTCCATCACCTTGACCTGGCCGTTGCGGTTCAGCATGACGTTGGCGGGCTTGATGTCGCGGTGCACGATGCCGTTGCGGTGCGAGTACTCCAGCGCCTGGAGGATGCCGATGCACATCTCCAGGGAGCGTTCGGGCAGCAGCTTGCGCCCCGAGTGCAGCAGTTCGCGCAGCGTGGAGCCGTCGACGTACTCCATCACGATGTACGGGATGGAGATGCCGTCGACGTAGTCCTCGCCGGTGTCGTAGACGGCGACGATCGCGGGGTGGTTGAGCGAGGCGGCGGACTGGGCCTCCCGCCGGAAGCGGGCCTGGAACGTGGGGTCGCGGGCGAGGTCGACACGCAGCGTCTTCACGGCCACCGTGCGGCCCAGACGCGTGTCGTGGGCCAGGTGGACCTCGGCCATGCCGCCGCGTCCGAGTACCTGTCCCAGCTCGTACCGCCCGCCGAGGCGACGCGGCTCTTCCATGCTTCCAGCCCTCTCCGTTGGTCCCGGCCTCCCCGGTCGGGCGAGTGGTCTGCTGCGGGCCCGGGGGCCCGCGCATACGGTACCCGGCGCGGCCGGGGCCCCGTTACAGGGGAGACCCGCCGACGTGCAACCGGAACCGCGGTGCGCGGGTCGCCCGAGCGGCCCGCCGAATGGGTCCGGCACCCGTGACGCCCCGCCCCATCGGGGGGCGCCTTTCGATGCCATCACGGATAGGACTGTCCGGGAAGCCGATCGGTTGCGCCGGACGTGTCGCGGGACGGGAAACACGCGGGATCGGAGTGAATTCGGGAACGGTGGCCCGGCCGGGGTCCGGACGACCGTCTCGAACCACGGCCCGGGCGGCGCGCGACTCCACACGCACACCCCCGCGCACACCCCCGGCGCCGAGCGACGCCCCGGGACGGTCCGGCCACCGCCCGGGAAACGGGACGGGGGTGCGCGACATCACGGCGGAAACCGGTCGATCACCGGTCCCCGTGGTGTCGGCCACGTCCCCCACCGTTCGGGCGTGTCCCGGGCGTCCGGGGCGCGAACCCCCGGCGCCCGGCACGGATCACCCGCCGGAGACCACGGCCTCCATCACGGCCTTCGCGATCGGCGCGGCCAGACCGCCACCGGAGATCCGGTCGCGCTCCGCGCTGCCGTCCTCGACGACCACCGCGACCGCCACCGGCGTGCCACCGTCCTCCGGCATCGCGTAGGAGATGAACCACGCGTACGGCAGGTTCTCGTTGTCCTCGCCGTGCTGCGCGGTACCGGTCTTGCCGCCGACCCGCACGCCGTCGATCCGGGCGTTCTGCCCGGTGCCCTCCTCGACCACGCTCTCCATCGCGCTCTGCAGCGACTGGGCGTTCTCCGGAGACATCGGCCGGCTCATCTCGGAGGGCCGGTGCTGTTCGACCACGTTCAGGTTCGGCGCCTCCAACTTCTCCACCATGTACGGCTCCATCAACTTGCCGTCGTTGGCGATGGCGGCGGTGACCATGGCCATCTGGAGCGGGGTGGCGCGGTTGGAGGCCTGGCCGATGCCGGCCATCGCGTTCTGCGGCCGGTTGTCCTCGGGGTAGACGCTGGCCGCCGCCCGGACCGGGACGAAGACCTCCTCGTTGAAGCCGAAGGACTCGGTGGCCTCGATCATGCCCTCGTTGCCGATGTCGGCGCTCAGCCCGGCGAAGACGGTGTTGCAGGAGTCCATCAGCGCGATCCGCAGGGAGGCGTCCTCGCACCGCCCGGTGATCTGGTTGCCCAGCTCCACGCCGGCGGTGTCCGGCAGCACGTACGGCTCCGGGTAGTCGGTGGACTCGTCCACGTCGGCCAGCAGGCCGTTCTCCAGCGCCGCCGCGGCGGTGAGCACCTTGAAGGTCGAGCCGGGCGGGTAGGTCTCGCGCAGCGCCCGGTTCAGCATCGGGGCGTTGTCGTTGTTCTCCTGCTGGAGCCCCGACCAGGCCTCGCCGTCCTCGGAGGAGCCGCCGGCGAAGGTGGAGGGGTCGTAGGAGGGGGCGCTGACCAGGGCGAGGATCGCGCCGGTGGTCGGGTCGATCGCGGCGACCGCGCCCTTCTTGCCCTCCAGCCCCTCCCACGCGGCGCGCTGCGCCGCCTCGTTGAGGGTGGTGACGACGTTGCCGCCCTGCTTGTCCTTCCCGGTCAGCATGTCGATGGTGCGGCTGAAGAACAGCCGGTCGTCGTCGCCGGTGAGGATCGAGTCGTAGATGCTCTCCAGTTGGGTGGTGCCGAAGACCTGGGAGGCGAAGCCGGTGACCGGCGCCCACATCTCGCCGTCGGTGTAGGTGCGCTTGTGCCGGAAGTCGGTGCCGTCGGTCTCCTGCGAGCCGGTGATCGCGGTGCCCTCGACGATGATGTCGCCGCGCGGGTGCGCGTACCGCTCGATCGCCACCCGGCGGTTGTTGGGGTCGGTCTGCAACTCGTCGGCCTGGACGAACTGCACCCAGTTCACGCGCAGGAGCAGGGCGAGCATGAGCAGGCCGCAGAAGATCGCGACCCGCCGCATCGGCTTGTTCATGTGCGGACCACCTGAGTCTGTTCGGCGTCGATCCCGGCCGCCGGTTCCGGTGCGGGGCGGCGGGCGGTGTCGCTGATGCGCAGCAACAGCGCCACCAGGGCCCAGTTGGCGATCACGGAGGAGCCGCCCTGGGCCAGGAACGGCATGGTCATGCCGGTGAGCGGGATCAGCGCCGTGACGCCGCCGGCGACCACGAAGACCTGTAGCGCGAACACCCCGCTCAACCCCACGGCCAGCAGCTTGCCGAAGGGGTCGCGGGCGGCCAGCGCGGTGCGCAGGCCGCGCTGGATCAGCAGGCCGTACAGCAGCAGCACCGCCATCAGGCCGACCAACCCCAGCTCCTCGCCGACGGTCGCCAGGATGTAGTCGCTCTTGGTGGCGATGCCGCCGATCAGTCGGGAGTAGCCCTGGCCGAGGCCGGAGCCGAGCAGCCCGCCGGAGCCGAAGGCGTACATCGCCTGCGCGGTCTCGGTCACACCGCCGTTGGCGCCCGGCGCCAGCGGGTTGAGCCAGTTGTCCACGCGGTGGCCGACGTGGCTGTTGAAGCTCGCCACGACGACCGCGCCGCTGACCGACAGCAGCAGGCCGAAGACGATCCAACTGGTGCGCTCGGTGGCGACGTAGAGCATCACCACGAAGATCCCGAAGAACAGCAGGGACATGCCCAGGTCGGTCTCGAAGACCAGGATCATCAGGCTCAGCGCCCACACCAGCAGGATCGGGCCCAGGTCCCGCCCGCGCGGCAGGTACATCCCCATGAAGCGGCGGCTGGCCAGGGCGAGGGCGTCCCGCTTGACCATGAGGTAGCCGGCGAAGAAGACGGCTATCACGATCTTGGCGAACTCACCCGGTTGCAGGGAACCGACGCCGGGGATGGTCACCCAGATCCGGGCGCCGTTGACCTCGCCGAAGAACAGCGGCGAGATCAGCAGGATCATCGCCACCACCATCGAGATGTAGGTGTAGCGCTGCAGGATGCGGTGGTCCTTGAGGAGGATCAGCACGCCCAGGAAGAGCAGCACGCCGACCGCCGACCACATCAGCTGGTTGGGGGCCATCGCCCCGCCGAGGCGGGCGGTGGTGATGGCCGGCTCGAGGTCCAGCCGCCAGATCAGCACCACGCCCAGCCCGTTGAGGAGGGTGGCGATGGGCAGCATCAACGGGTCGGCGTAGGGGGCGAAGCGGCGTACCACCAGGTGCGCGATGCCCGCGATCGCGGTCAGACCCGCCCCGTACCCCACCATGCCGGAGGGGAGGGAACCGTCCTTGGCCAGGCCGATGTTGGCCATCGCCAGGAGGGGGATCAGGACCGCGAAGAGGAGCATGGCCAACTCGGTGTTGCGCCTGCTCGGCGGGGCGAGGGAGCCCACGGTGGTGTTGCCGGTCGCCGGGTCGGCGCCGGGTGCGGCGCCGGGGGTTCCGGTCGGAGTGCGCGTGCTGCTCATGGCTCGTTCGTTCGGCGTCAGCTCCCGGCGCGGGCCGGGACGCGGTCGGGGGCGCCGGCCGCGTCCGCGGTGTCCGGGGTGCCGGTGGGCTGTGCGGGGGAGTCCGGGTCGTCCGGCCCCTCCGGTTCGGTGGTGGATTCCTCGGCGTCGGGGTCGTCGGTCGGGTCGGTACCGGGGTCCTCGGTCGGGGCGTCCCCGGCCTCGGCGTCCTCGCGGCAGGTCGCGGTGTCCTCGCCCAGCTCGGCGATCTTCTCCTCCGCCTCGCGCAGGTCGCGGGCGGGGATGGCGTTCTCGACCAGGCCCCGCTGGTACTCGGGCAGGCACTCCAGCGCGATTTCGGGGTGGTCGCGGTGCACGCTGTTCAGACTCAGCGGGCCGAGGTCCTGGCTGACGCCCCGGAAGACCGCGACGTGGTCCCCGTTGGCGCCGACGAAGTACTGCTCCTGCGTCCAGCGCCACCCCGCCCAGGCGGCGGCGCCGACCAGACCGAGCACCAGCACCAGCAGCATCCCGCGCTTCCACCAGCGGCGCCGGGGGCGGGGCTCGCGGTACTCGTCCCCGAAGGAGCCCAGGACGTCGTCCTCGTCGTTGCGACCGTCCCCGGCGGGACGGTTCAGCTCGGCGGCACGCGCCGCCGGCGTCCCGCCGCCTCCCGGCTCCGGATGGTTCGGCCGCACCTCGGCGACGGCGCCGACGATCTGCGGCGCGTCGTTGAGCTGGGTGGCCAGGGTGTCGCCCTCGCCGTGGCCGGTGTCCAACACGTCGGCCACGATGCAGGTGATGTTGTCCGGGCCACCGCCGCGCAACGCCAGGTCGATCAGCTCGCGCACCGTCTCCGGCGGCGGGGCGAAGGAGCCGAGGGTCTGCTGCAACGTCTCGTGGCTGACCACGCCCGACAGGCCGTCGGAGCACAGCAGGTAGCGGTCGCCGGTTCGCACCTCCCGGATCGAGAGGTCCGCCTCCACCTGGTCCGCGCTGCCCAGCGCCCGCATCAACAGCGAACGCTGCGGGTGGGTGCCGGCCTCCTCCTCGGTGATCCGGCCCTCGTCCACCAACCGCTGCACCCAGGTGTGGTCCTGGGTGATCTGGGTGAGGAGACCGTCCCGCAGCAGATAGGCGCGGGAGTCACCGATGTGCACCAGGCCCAGTCGGCGGCCGGTCCACAGCAGGGCGGTCAGGGTGGTGCCCATGCCGTCGAGCCGGGGGTCCTCCTCCACCATGCCGCGCAACCGGGCGTTCGCCCGCTGCGCGGAGGTGTCCAGCGAGGTGAGGATGTCCGAACCGGGGATGTCGTCGTCGAGCTGGACGAGGGACGAGATGACCTCGGAACTGGCGACCTCACCGGCAGCCTGGCCACCCATGCCGTCGGCCACGGCGAGCAATCGGGGACCGGCGTAGCCGGAGTCCTCGTTGTGGTCCCGGATCATGCCGGTGTGGGATCCGGCGGCGAATCGCAGTGCCAGGCTCATGCTCGCCTCATCCATCGGTTCCGTGGAACTCCGCACGGTGCCCGCCCTCTGGTCGTCATGTGTGGGTCCGACCCTACTTCCGCAGCTCGATGACCGTCTTGCCGATTCGCACCGCGGAACCGGGCTCGATGGGCATGGGGCCGGTCAGCCGGGAACGACCGAGGAAGGTGCCGTTGGTGGATCCGAGGTCCTCCACGATCCACCGGCCGTCGCGATCGGGGTAGATCCGGGCGTGGCGGCCGGAGGCGTAGTCGTCGTCCAGCACGATGGTCGAGTCGTGTGCCCGGCCGAGCGTAATGGTCTGCCCCTGCAGAGCGACAGTGGTGCCGGTCAGCGAACCCTCGGTGACGACCAGCTTCGTCGGCGCGCCGCGTCGCCGCCGGCCGCCGGAGCGGTCGGCGGGCGGCTGCTGCCGGCGGCCCTGCGGGGCCCGCTGGTCCGGGCCGCGACGGGCCCCGGCGGCGGCGACCCGGCGTTGGGTGACCCGGGTGCCGAAGAGGTCGCTGCGGATGACCTGAACGGCCACGATGACGAACAGCCACAGAACGGCCAGGAATCCCAGCCGCATGACCGTCAGGGTCAGTTCTGACATGGCCCCCGCTTCACCCTTCGGCTTGCCGGTAGATGATGGTCGTACTGCCCACGATGATCCGCGAGCCGTCGCGGAGCGTAGCGTGCTTGGTGGGTCGGCCGTCCACCACGATGCCGTTCGTGGAGCCGAGGTCGCGCACGACGGGCGGTTCGCCGACCTGGATCTCGCAGTGCCGGCGGGAGACGCCGGGGTCGTCGATCCGCACGTCGGACTCGGTGCTGCGCCCCATCACCAGGGTGGCGCGGGAGATCTGGTGGCGGGTGCCGTTGACCTCCACCCAGTGCCGGACGCGGGTCTGCGGCGCGTACGCGGGGGCCGGTGGGCCGCCGCCGGGAAGAGGCATCGGCGGGGGGCCGGCCGGTGGCCGGGGCGGGAGGCCGGGGGCGTCCCGCCCCGCGCCGGGGGCACTGCCCGCCTCGGTGCGGCTGCGCACCCGGTACAGGCCGGTGTCCAGGCCCTCGGCGCGCTCCAGGCGAACGGCGATGTTCCCCATGAAGGTGTAGCGCTGCTGCTTGGCGTACTCGCGGACCATGCCCGCCAGTTCCTCGCCCAACTGGTTGGCGTAGGGGGCCAGTCGCTCGTGGTCGCCGGGGCTCAGCTCGACGGTGAAGTCGTTGGGGACGACGGTGCGGTCACGATTCCAGATCGTGGCGTTGTTGTCGCACTCCCGCTGCAGGGCGCCCGCGATCTCCACGGGCTGCACCTCGGACTTGAAGACCTTGGCGAAGGTGCCGTTGACCAGGCCCTCCAAGCGCTCCTCGAAGCGCTTCAGTAGTCCCATGGTGCACCTCCTTCTCCGGGCGGAACCCCGGTCTCGACTCCCGGCGCTTCCCCGGGCGGTCCCTCCGGGGGACTACCCGGGAGACCGCCGTCCTCACCGCCATCGCAGGTCACGATGATCACGGATACCCCGACGGGGGATCCGTAGTGCTTACTGATCGTATCCACGCGGCGGGGGATGCGATGGTTCCCGGGCGGAACGCCGTGTTCCGGGTGTGCCCGGCCGGATGACGGCCGGGACTCCTCGGAGTGGGGCGGGTGCGCGGTGAACCTCGCGGCTCCCAGTGTCCCGCATCGCGCGGGTGTTCCGGGCACGCCCGGGCACTCGGGCCCCGACGCGGCGCGATCCGTTGCCCTCCGGGGCGCGACGCGGGCCGGTTCCCGGTTGGGTCGCGGCACCCCGGGGAGCGGGCCGCACGGTGCGGGAAGGCCCGGGGAGGGAAACCCGGAGAACCCGGAAAACCCGGAGAACCCGGAGAACCCGGAGAAGAGGTGACCGGCCCGGGGCCCGCCCGGCTCCCGTGGGGAATCGGGTACGGGTCGGCCGGTGTGGATGGCGCGGACCCGGGCGGTGAACAAGGGGCGGTCGTCGCCCTCGCCCCCTTCCGACGCCCCGTGTCCTGCCGCCCTCCTCCGGCGCCGTCACCGGCGAAACCCACCGCCCCTCGTCACATCCCGGCGAACCCGGGGGCGCCGTGCGACGTTTCCATCGACCTTCCCTCCCGGCGCGAGTGTGCTCCGCCACACCCCGCCCGAGGAGCCCCGGCAGTCCCTCCGCTTCCCTCGGTCCGGACGTTCCCCCTGGTAGGGAGGGTCGTCCGCTCCGTCCGGTGCCCGCCCGTCGACGGCCGCCCCGTCGTGCCGGTCGCGCGGGGGAAACGGGTGTGAGAGCACCCCCGGGGCCGTGCTAGCCTTCTGAATGTCGGCGGGTTCGCCGCCCACAGGCCCTCACGGGCCAACCCGGGGAAGTGCGGGAGCACCCCTCGGAATGTGGGAGAATGAACCCGAGGACACACCCAATGCGCGGGTGGCGGAATAGGCAGACGCGCTGGATTCAGGTTCCAGTGCCCGAAAGGGCGTGGGGGTTCAACTCCCCCCTCGCGCACAGAGAAAAGTGGGCGGCACACATGTGCCGCCCACTTCGCTTTGCCCGGTGGAGGGTTCTCCCGGGGCACCGGTTCATCGGTTCGCGGCCCCGGGCCGGCCCCGTTCGGTGGGGATCCTCCCGTGTGAGCGACGTCTCGGCCGAGAGGGCCCGGGGCGCCCCGGCGGAACGGACGGACGCCGTTCGCCGTTCGCCGTTCGAGGAGGGCCGCGCGGGCCGGCGCGCGTCACGGCCGGTGACTCCCCCGGTCCCGGTTGTGGACGGCGGTGGTGGTTGTCAGAGGGGCGTTCTAGCGTCCCCGACATGACGTCCAACGTGCAGGCATACGCCTACGCCCGGCCCTCCGCCGTGTGCGGCGGGACCCTCGGTCTGGAGACCTCCGGCGGCCTGACCCCCGCCGGCCCGGCGGTGCGACCGCACTTCTTCACCGGTTTCCTCACCCGTCCCGCCGCCGCCGCGGCGGCTCTGCTCGCGGTGGCCGACGTGGCCGCCGCGCGCCATCACCGCCCGGATCTCGCCCGGTTGCGCGACCCCGTGGTCACCGCGCACGGTGACCGGTTGCGCTTCGAGTCCTTCTCCGGCTGCTGCGGTGTCCACGCCCGCCTGGACATCCTCGGCGACGGCCTGGACGGCGGCGAGGTGCTGCACGGCACGACCAACGTGGACGTCAACAACCCGCTGCGGGACGCCCTCGGCCGGGTCGGCGCCGGGGACCCGATGCATCTGCGCGTCGGTCCCGAGGAGTTGGCCGTGACCACCCTCGACGGCGCGGTCGTCGAGAAGAAGGTACCGCTGCCCGAACGCTGGTTGCGCGGGTTCGCCGAGACCCAGGTCATCTCCGCCGGTTTCGACCTGCGGGCCGAGTTGGACGCCACCGAGGCGGTCCGGTTCCTGCGCTCGCTGCCGCGCGCCGGTCGCGCCGGTCGCGCCGACGGGACCGTCCGCTGGTTCGTCCCGGCCGGTCGCGGTCTGCGGCCCTCGAGTCGACCGACCCCCGGTGCGGTCTGCCTGCCGGGTCCGGTCCGACTCGGCGTCCTACACCGGGTGTTGCGGCACGTCACCGGCCTGCGGCTGTACGGACCGCCGGTGGAGGCGGACGGCGCGCCGGTGGCCGGTGCCTGGGAGGTGCTGCTGCCCGGGATGCGGCTGACGCTGTTGCTGTCACCCGCCGTCGCGCGCGGTTTCAGCGGTGAGGGCGCGGTGTTGGACGCCCTGGCGGGCGACGAGGCCGCGGCCGACGCGGAGTTGATCGCCGTGCTGCTCGCCTGGGAGCCGCGCGTGGACCCGGCGGAACTCGCCGAGGGCTCGGGGCTGTCGCGCGAACGGGTGTGGGCCGCGCTGGTGCGGCTGGGCACCGCCGGCCGCGTCGGTTACGACATCTTTGAGGCCGCCTATTTCCACCGGGAGTTGCCGTACGAGGCGGACCGGGTGGAGCGGCACAACCCCCGGCTGGTGTCGGCGCGGGCGCTGGTGGCGGAGGGGGCGGTGACCTTCCTCGATGGCGGCGGGAACGGCGGGGGGCCCGACGGCGTCACAGCTTTCGACCCGTCCGGGGCGTTCACGGCCCGGGTGCGGTCGGGGGAGCGCGTCCACCTGGTGCGTTCCACCCCCGGTGAGCCCGTGCCGAGTTGCACCTGCCGCTGGTGGGCCGACCACCGGGGGCGGCGCGGTCCCTGCAAGCACGCCCTCGCCGTCCGCATCGTTCGCCGCCGGGGCGCGGCCGGTGTCCCCCATCCCGACTCCACCCGGAACCCCACAGGGAGCACCCGATGAGCCCCACGATCAACCGCCCCGCCGGCCGGACCGATTCCCGGGCCACCGCCGGCCTCCCCGACCCGGAGACCCTGGCCCGGCTGCGGCGCAAGGCGGGTGGTGAGCCCTCCGCGGCGCTGGTGTCGGCGGTGGAGGAGGCCGCCCAACGGGAGATACCGACGCTGCTGGCCGACCTCGACGACGCGGCGCGCCGCGCCCTGGTACCCGAACTCAAGCGCCTGCGTCGGGAGAACCGTTGGCGGAGGCCGGGGATACACCGTGCCGCCCACCTCGCCGGCGCGGGTTGTCACACCGGAGCGGTGGCCTGCGCGACATGGTTGGCCGCTCGGGGCGAGTTCTTCGAGTGGCGGGACACGACACCGTTCCTGGAGGTTCTGGCCGGTCGGCCGCCGGAGTTCCTGGCGAAGGTCGTGGAACGGTTCGCGGACCGCTCCGAGTTGCAGCCGTGGGAGGTGGACCTCCTGATTCGCCTGGCGGACGCGGCGGGGGTGGAACCGCCCCCCACCGAGGGGTTCGTGGCGGGATGGAGCACGCGTGTCCACGGGGTGCTGCACGAGCGGACCCGTCTGCGACGCCGACGGGCGCGGCGGGAGCGGGGGACCCCGGGGCCTGCCGCCGGGTCCACCGACCCCGACCCCGGGTCCACCGACCCCGTCGAACCGCACGGTGACCTGCTCACCCTCCTGCGGGAGGATCCGCTGACCCCGCGCCTGATGCCGGTCCTGCTGGACACCCGGGAGTGCCCCGGCCGCCTGCACACCCTCCCCGAGCCCCCTCCCGGGGTGGAACATCCCCTGGACACCTGGCCCGGCGCCCTCGCCCACCTGGCCGGGGAGGGGCTCCTCGATCGAGGGGCCATGATCGGGACCGCGCTCGCCGTGGCGGTGCGCGCCGGCCACACGCTGCCCGACGTCCGGTTCCACGTGGCGTTGTTGCGCGCGCTGGAGCCCACCGTCGAGGAGGCCGCGGACCGGATGGGGAACTGGACGCGTCTGCTCGCCGACGCGCCGATCCCGGCGGCCGGGTACGCGCAGGAGGTGCTGCGCGACCTGTGGGAGAAGGACCGGCTGCCGGTCGAACGGCTCGCCGAGGCGTCCCGGACGGTGTTCTTCCGCACCGAGAAGAAACTGATCCGGACGCAGTTGTCGCTGCTGGACGCGGTGATGCGGGCCCGCCCGGAGACCGTCTCCCTCCTGCTGCCCACCATCGGTGAGGTGTTCGGTCACACCGACACCGCGCTGCGCGAGCGGGCCCTGAGGGTGGTCGGTCGCCGGGTTCGGCACGCGGATCGGGCGGCGTGCGAGGAGTTGATCACCGCCGCCGAGTTGTTGGGGCCCGGTCTGCTGGACACGGCGGCCGAACTCCTAGACGCGCCCGACCTCCTCGCTCTCCCCGGCCCCGAGCCGGCGGGTTCGCACATCGACGCGCTGCCCGAACCGCGGGCCCCGCTCCCGCTGCCGGCCCCCGCCGGGACCCCGGAGGAGTTCGTCGCCGATCTCAACGCCGCCCTCACCGCCGACCTGCGCGGCAGCGGCACGGCCCTCGGGTACGAGTGGGTGTTGGACGGTCTCGTCCGGCTCGCCCATCGGGATCGCGCCGCGCTGGTCGCGGCCCTGGCGCCGGTCACGGAGGCCCACCCGGAGTGGTTGAAGGGGACCAACTGGCTTCAGTACGGCCGTGGTGACCTGATGCTTCCGGTGGCCGCGGCGGCCGGTGGGATCACGGTCGACGACATTCTGAAGGTCCGGCGGACGCTGGAGTACGAGAGGTGCCGGCACATCCGCTTCTTCCTGCCCCACCGTCGACGCACCGTCGAGATCGCGTACGCGCTGCTCACCTCGGTGCCGCCGTTTCTGTTGTCCATGCCCGACGACGAGTCCGGCGCGCTGGACCCCGAGGTCCTCCTGGACCGCCTGCGGTCGTATCGCGACGAGGGCGTGTCGGCGGTCCCGATCGACCTGGATGTCGCGCTGTTGCGCTCACGCCGCCCCGACGACCCCTCGGTGCTCGCCGCCCGGGCACGGGAGGTGGGGACGCCGGAGGGCACACGGTTCGCCGAATGGTTGGAGGGCCCGGGCCTGCCCCCGTTCCCGACCGAGCGGGTGAGGGCGGAGGTGGTGGAGGGGCGCGAGAGTCTGCGGATGGTGTCACCACCGTTCCCCCACCCGGTGGCACTCCTGCCGTCACTCGGCGAGCTCGGCGACGGTTACCTCTCCGGCCCGGCCGCCGCCGGCCGTTCCCACCTCTGGTGCCACTGCGCGCTCTCGCACGCCTCGCACTGGGCGTCCCTGGTGCCCCACCGTCCCGACGGCGTGGCGATTCATCTGATCCAGCACCTGGAGAACTCCGCTCTGTGGAACGACCGTCCCGAGACCCGGCAGTTGATCGCGCTGGCCGAGGCGCCGGGCCCGGCCGGGCCCGCCCTGCACCTGGCGATCGCCTACGGGCTGAGCGCTCGACACCCCGACGACCGGTTGGCGACGGTGGACGCGATCCTCGCCCTGGCCGGCCGGGGGGAGTTCGACGCGGCCCGGTTGGGGAGCGATCTGGCCGAGTTGGTCGGGCTCGGGGCGGTCAAGGTCAACCGGGTCACCGATGCCCTGGCCCTGCTCGTCCCGGCCGGTGCCCCGGCGACGGCGTGGGCGGTGCTCTCGGTGTTGTTGCCGGCGTTGCTCGCCCCGGGCGGCACGCCCCCGCGCGGCGCGGCCGATCTGCTGGCGGCGGCGGCCGAGGCGGTGGAGACCTGCGGGGCGCGGGGGGAGCACGGGTGGCTGCATCCCCTGGCCGACCGGAAGGGCGGGAGCCGGTTGGTCACCGAGGCCGGGCGTCTGCGCCGCGCGCTGACGGCGTAGCGGGGCGGGGGCCGGTTCCCCGCGTCGGCCCCGGGACGCACGGGCCCGGGGCGGGGTCCGCCCCGCTCGTCCCCGCCGGGGCGCGGTACGCGCGGTGCCCGTCGGTGTCGAGCCGGCCGCCCGGGGGAATCCGGACGGCCGGCTCGATCCCGGCCGGCTGCTCAGCCCCGGGGCGCGGGTTCCCGCTCCGCCGCCGGCCTCCGGGGGGCGGGAGCCGGGCCGGGGCGGGCGTTCCGCCAGGCCGACTCCCGCAGCAGACGCAGCCCGTTGAGCGCGACCAGCACGGTGGACCCCTCGTGACCGGCGACGGCGAGTGGCAGCGGGAGGTGACCGACGAGGTCCCAGGTGACCAGGGCGACGATGAAGAGGCCGGCGATCACCAGGTTCTGCACCACCAGCCGGCGGGCCCGGCGGGAGAGCGCCACGGCGGTGGGCACGGCTCCCAACTCGTCGCGCACCACGACCGCGTCGGCCGTCTCGATGGCCAGGTCGGAGCCGGCCCGACCCATGGCGACGCCGGTGTGCGCGGCGGCCAGCGCGGGAGCGTCGTTGACGCCGTCGCCGACGACCATCACCCGCCGTCCGGCCGCCTCCAGTTCCCGCACGGCCGCGACCTTGTCGGCGGGCAGCAGTCCGGCCCGCACGTCCCGTTCCGGGTCGAGACCGACCTCGGCGGCCACCGGGCCGGCGGCGCCGGGGTTGTCGCCGGTGATCAGCAGGGGCCGGGAGCCGGTCAGGGCGGCGAGGCCGGCCACGGCGTCGGCGGCGTCCGGACGCAGTCGGTCGGCGAGGCCGAGCACGCCCACCGGCAGGCCGTCGCGCAGCACGACGACGGCGGTGCGACCGCGTTCCTCCAGGTCGGCGACGAGCCGCCGGGCGGGGGCCGCGACCGGGACGGGGAGGTCGGCGAGCAGGCGGGGACTGCCCACGGCGACCAGCACGTCGTGGTCGGCGCGGTCGGGGTGCCCGCCCCGCTCGCCGGAGTCCTTGACGGCGACCCGGGCGGTCACGCCGGAGCCGGGAACGGAGGCGAAGTCGCGGGCGGTGTGCGGGCGCGCGCCGCGCTCCCGGGCGGCCCCGGTGACGGCCCTGCCGATGGGGTGTTCGCTGGGGTACTCGGCGGCGGCGGCCAGGGCGAGGAGGCCGTCGGTGTCGAGGCCGTCACCGCCGTCACCGCCGCCGCCCTCGTCGGCCGGCAGCGGGAGCACGTCGGTCACCCGGGGCGTGCCCTCGGTCAGGGTGCCGGTCTTGTCCAGGGCCACGGTGTCCACCCGGCCGAGTCGCTCCATCACCACCGCCGACTTCACCAGCACACCGTGTCGGCCGGCGTTGGCCATCGCGGAGAGCAACGGCGGCATGGTGGCCAGGACGACCGCGCACGGCGAGGCGACGATCATGAAGGTCATGGCGCGCAGCAGGGCCGAGGAGAAGTCGGCGCCGAAGGCCATCGGCACCGTGAAGATGAGCAGGGTGGCGGCGACCATGCCGACGCTGTAGCGCTGTTCGATCCGCTCGATGAACAGTTGCGTCGGTGCCTTGGTGCGGGAGGCCTCCTCGACCATGGCGACGATGCGCGCGATCACCGAGTCGGCCGGGTCGCGGCTCACCCGTACGGTGAGCGCGCCGGAGCCGTTGAGGGTGCCGGCGAACACCTCGTCGCCGGGCTCCTTGGCGACGGGCAGCGGCTCGCCGGTGATGCTCGCCTGGTCCACCTCGCCGACACCGTCCACCACGGTGCCGTCGGCTCCGAGGCGTTCGCCGGGACGGACCAGGATCAGGTCCCCCGTGCGCAGCTCCTCCGCGGGGATCTCCTCCTCCACCCGCTCCCCGCCGTCGCCGGGCGGGCGCAGGCGGGTGGCGCGGGCGGGGGCGAGGTCGAGCAGACCGCGCACCGAGTCGGCGGTGCGGGCGGTGGCGATGGCCTCCAGGGCGCCGGAGGACGCGAAGATCACGATGAGCAGGGCGCCGTCCATGGGCTGACCGATCGAGGCGGCGCCGAGGGCCGCGACGACCATCAGCAGGTCGACGTCGAGGGTCTTCTCCCGCAGGGCGCGCAGCCCCTCCAGGGCGGGCCCCCATCCGCCGGTGACGTAGACGGCCGCGTAGAGCGGTCCCCACAGCCAACCGGGGGCGCCCGCCAGGTGGAGCGGGAGAGCGAGCAGGAAGAGGGCGAGCGCGATGGCGGCCCACCGGGTTTCGGGGAGGTCGAGGGGGGCGGTGCGCCGGCCCGATCGCCGGGCGGGGCCGATGACGGGTTCGTCGGTGGCCGGCTCCGGGGTGCGGGCCGGGCCGGTGGAAGGCGGTCCGGCGGAGGGGCCGACGGGGGGTGCGGACACGGGCGCTCCTCGGCTCGGGGCGATCGGGCGGCCCCACCATACATGAATCAATGAACATGTGTTCATTCGTTCATTCATCCGTGTGGGCTTCCCCGGTACCCTGTCGCCCATGGGCCATGGAGTCGTCGCCGGTGATCGGGATGGTGTCGGCGGTGCCGTGCCGCGCGTGCGGCTGGACGCCGCCGGCGCCGAGCGGGTGGCCGCCACGCTCCGCGCCCTGGCCACCCCGTCCCGGCTGTTGATCCTCGCCCGCCTGCGGGAGGGCCCCCTACCCGCCACGGAGTTGGCAACCGAGGTGGGGATGGAGCAGTCCGCCTGTTCGCACCAGCTGCGTCTGCTGCGGGACCTGGGCCTGGTCACCGGCACCCGTCAGGGGCGGTCGGTGGTGTACGCGTTGTACGACCGGCACGTCGCCGACCTGCTCGACCACGCCCTGCACCACGCCGAGCACCTCAGGCTCGGCCTCACCGACCCCCCGGCGGGCGCGCCGAGCGCCTGAGGTTCTCGCTCCGGGGTGCTCTCGGAGGCGTGCGCGGGGGTGTGCGCGACGCGGGGGTGGGCGCGAGGGGTGTTCGGCGTCACGCGAACGGCCCTTTTGTCATTCGTTCATTTAGTCAGCGTGTTCATCTTTTCCTGTTTTCCCTCTTTCCGTACGGTCATTTTCGGTCGGCGAGTTGTGCGGGAATGGGCATTTACTTTCTGTCAGAGTCATGTACCGCCCGGTCGAAAGGCCGTTCCCGGCCCGCGGGTACCGATTTTCCGACTCGTCGGCATTTCCGATCATCCTTGGTTATGTGGGTTGGTGACACTGGTGACAGAACTGATGAGAAGACCGACGCCGGAGGGAATTCCGGAAACACCCGCCGGAACACGGTGGGAGCCCGATCGACGGTCGGCGACGGGACGCCGGGCCCGGGCCCGGACCCGCCGCTCCGCACTCCGCGCTCCGCTCGGCGCCCTGGCCGCGCTCCTGCTCCTCCTCGGCCTCCCCGGCACCGCCGTGGCGGCCCCCGACGCACCGGAACTCCCCTTCACCGAGCGGTACCGCGTGGTCCAGCACGGCGGCATCGCGCGTGCCGCGAACTCGGTGATCACCTGCGTCGCGCCGGCCCTCCCCGACGCCGTGCCCTGCCCCGAGGCACGGGCCGGCGCGGCCGGGACCAACGGCGACTACGAGATGTTCTACATCGACGTCGACGACGATCCGAACACCTACAACTCCAGCCGCGCCGACCTCCGACTTCCCCCCGGCGCACGGGTCACCACGGCCCGCCTGTACTGGGGCGGGAACCTCCTCGCCGGCGAACGGAAACCCGCCGCCGACAACGCCCGGGTACTCTTCGCCGAGCCCGGCGGGAACTACAAGGAAATCCTCGCCGACACCGTCATCGGTCACCGTCCCACCGCCGTCGACGACGGTTTCACCGCCTCCGCCGATGTCACCGACCTCGTGCGGTACGCCTCTCCCGGCGCCTACACCGTCGCCCAGCTCAACGTCGCCATGGGCCACTCCCCGGTCGGCACCTGGGGCGGCTGGACCCTCGTCGTCCTCTACGAACACCCCGACGAACCCCTGCGCGTCCTCTCGCTGTGGGACGGCTGGGGCACCGTCGGTGGGAACGGCGGCGACCTCGTCGCCGACCTGCCGTCGGCGCCGCCCGGCCTCGCCGGGGTGCCCGGTCTTACCGCCCGACGCGGTGAGGGGGACCTGACGTTCACCGTCGACTCCCTGCGCGCGCCCGCCGGCGCGACCGGCACCCTCGGCGTCATCGGCTACGACGGCGACCCGGGAGCCGGGGACATCCTCACCGTCACCCCCGACCTCCGCCCGGCGGTCGCCCTCGGCGACGCGACCTCGCCCGCCGACGACGTCATGAACTCCACCATCGCCGATCTCGGACGCCACGTCACCGCTCGTGAACCGGCGCACCGCAACACCCTCGGCTACGACTCCAACCTCCTCGACCTCGGACCCGCCCTCGGGGACGGCGCCAACCGGCTGTCCCCGCGTTTCGCCGGTCGCGGCGACCGCTACCACCTGGGCGCGGTCTTCCTGCAGGTCGAGACCGAGAACCGCCGCTGAGCCGGCCCGGCACGGAAGGTCCCGTCCCCGACATGCGGTACTCCTCACCCCACCCCGATCCGCGTCCACCCACCCATCGGCGGGAGCGCCCGTGCCCTCCCGTGTCCGCGATGCCCGTCGTCCTGCACGTCGTGCAGCCCACCACCGGGGGTGTCGCGCGCGTCGTCCTGGACCTGTTGCGCGACCAGGTCGCCGGCGGACTGCGGCCCGCCCTCCTGTGTCCCCCCACCGGCCCGCTCGCGCCGACCGCCCGGGCACTCGGCGCGACCGTGCTGCCCTGGCCCGCCGGGCGCGAGCCCGGACCCGGCCTGGCCCGCGAGACCGCCGGCGTGCTCCGGGCCGTCGAGGCACTCTCCCCCCGGTTGATCCACCTGCACAGCGCGAAGGCCGGCCTGGCCGGTCGGCTCGCCCTGCGCGGCCGGTACCCCACCGTCTTCCAACCGCACGCGTGGTCCTTCGAGGCCGCCGGGCCGCTGCGCCCCGTCGCCGCGCGCTGGGAGCGGCACGCCGTGCGGTGGACCCACCGACTGCTGTGGGTCAGCGAGCGGGAACGCGCCGCCGGCCTGGACGCCGGAGTGGTCGCGGACGGAGCGGTGATCCCCAACGGCGTGGACACCGCCCACTTCACACCCCTGGACTCCGCCGCGCGACGCGGGGTTCGCGCCGGACTGCACGCCGTCCACGCAGTCCCCCCGCGCGCCCCCCTGGTGGTGTGCGTGGGTCGGCTGTCCCGACAGAAGGGTCAGGACGTGCTCCTGCGGGCCTGGCCGAGGGTGTCGCGTCGGCTTCCCGGTGCCCGCCTGGTGCTGGTCGGTGACGGCCCGGCGGGCGAGGCGCTGCGGATCGCGGCCCCGCGCGGCGTCCTGTTCGCCGGAGCCGTGGACGATCCCCGTCCCTGGTACGCCGCCGCCGACCTGGTCGTCCAGCCCTCCCGTTGGGAGGGCATGGCGCTGACCCCGCTGGAGGCCATGGCCTGCGGCCGGCCGGTGCTGCTCACCGACGTCGCCGGGGCCCGCGAGTGCCTGCCGGAGGAACACCTCGCGAGCTGCCTGGTGCCGCCGGGCGACCCCCGGGCGCTGGCCTCGGCGACGGTCGGCCTGCTGGCCGACCCGGCGGCGCGCGTCGCCCTCGGCGTCGCGGCCCGTCGCCGGGTCCGCCGCGATCACGACCTGCGGGGCACGGCGGCGGCGGTGCGCGAGCTGTACCGCACGCTCCTGCCGGACCTCCCGGCCCCCGGCACGGACCCGACCGACGGCGGTGACGGGTCGGGCGCGCCCGACCCCGTCGTCCTCCCGGCCCCGGTTCCGGCCTCGCTTCCGGTCCCGGTTTCGCACGGCCGGGCGGGTGGCGTCGTTCCCGGCTCCGCCGGTCGGGGTCCGGAGACCGGAGCCGGAGCCGGACCGGGCGCTGTCACCCGACCGGGCGCCGTCACCGGGGCGGGGAACAACCCGGCGCCACCGGTCGGACCGGTCGGGCCGGGGGGTATCGGGGGCCGTCCCGGCCTGCCGGCCGGCGCCCGGGTGTTCCTGCGCCGGCCCCGCGGCGTCGTACCGGGCCGGCTCCCCCCGGGCCCCCACCCGACCGTCCGGGCCGGGCAGACCCCTCCGGTGGCGGACGGCGAGGCGGGCGGGCGATGACCACCGAGAGCCCACCGCCGCCCCTGCCCACCGCCCCCCGCCCACCGGGCACGGCGGTCGCGACCCCACCGATGAGTCACCCGATGGGCCGCCCGACGAAGCCCGGGGCGAACCCCGGGGGGAAGCCACCGATGAGCCGGCCCGGGACGGGCGCCGGCGCCGCCCCGGCGCTGCCGGCCCTGATCGCCGTCCACACGGTCCTGGCCTGGGCGGGACGGGCCGCCGTGCTGCGTGCCCGGAGCCGGCGGGCACGTCGGGCACCCCGCCCGACCGTGGTGATCGGCGCCGGTCGACCGGGTCGACGGATCGCCGCCGTGCTGCGCGAACACCCCGAGTACGGCCTGCGGCCCGTGGCCCGGGTGGTCGCGGGGGAACCCGGCCCACCCCCGGCCGGGTCGGCCGGGTCGGCCGGGCCCGCCGGACCGGCCGGTGGGACGGGTGGGACGGGTAGTGCCGGAGGGGCGTCGGCGCGCGGTGCCCCGGGCCCGCTTTCACGACCGGCCGTCGACCCGGGCGAACTCCCCGTCGTGCCGCCCGTGCCCCGGGAGTTGGACCGGCTCATCGGGCGGCACGGCCCCGTCGACGCGCTGTTCACCCACCACCCGGCCGGCCCCGGTGACGCGGCGCTGCTGCGCCGACTCTGGGAACGCGGTGGCGTCGCCTGGCTGGTGGAGGCCGATCCCGCCCTGCGTCGCCCCGCTCTCGCCGAACCCGGCGGCACCGCTGTGCGCGGCGCGCACCTGTGGGGTCACCCCTGCCGCCGCCTCGACCCCCCGCCGCGTCGCCGGGTGGCGGGCGCCGCCAAAAGGGCGGTGGACGTGGTCGGCGCCGCCACCGGTCTGGTCCTCGGCGCGCCGCTGTTGGCCGGTTGCGCGCTGGCCGTGCGGCTGGCCGACGGACCCGGTGTGATCTTCCGTCAGGAACGGGTGGGCCGGGACGGTCGGCCGTTCGTCATCCACAAGTTCCGCACTCTCCGACCGAACGACGACCGGGAGGCCGCCACCCGCTGGTCCATCGCCGACGACCGGCGGATGAGCCGGGTGGGGCGGGCCCTGCGCCGCACCTCGCTGGACGAACTCCCGCAGTTGTGGGACGTGCTGCGTGGCGAGATGAGCCTGGTCGGGCCGCGCCCCGAACGTCCGCACTTCGTCGAGCGGTTCGGACAGGTGTACCCGGGCTACGCCGAGCGCCACCGGATGCCGGTCGGCCTCACCGGACTCGCACAGACCAGCGGCCTGCGCGGGGACACCTCCATCGAGGACCGCGTCCGCTTCGACAACCACTACATCGACACCTGGTCGTTCTGGCGGGATCTGCGGATCCTCGCCCGGACCGCCGCCGAGTGCGTGCGCTGCAAGGGAGCCTGATGGTGCGTCGTGTCCTGCGTCGGTTGATCGCCGGCTCCACCGGGCCCGCCCGGGCCGCCGAGGTCCTCCGTTCCATCGACCCCGCCCCGATCATGCGGGGCACCGTCGGGCGCCGGAAGGCGACCCCGGTCACCGACCGGGGAACCGGTACGGGGGCCCGGGTACCGTTCCGGCCGGTTTCGGCCGGGCTCGTCCCCGGCGGCGCGGGCCCCCGACCCACCCTCCCGGCCGCCGGTGCCGTCGGGACCGGCGCTTCGTCGGAGGTGGCGGGAACGGTGGGGGCGACGGTCGGTCCGGCTTCCACCGCCCCGGTACCCGCCGGCGCCGCCCTCTCCCCGGTCGCCGGCGGCGCGGCGGCGTCGGGCTCGATGGGTGAGGCGGGTGAGGCGGACCGTCCGGTTCCCGTCGTAATGGTCCGTCCCGCCGGCGCCGCCCTCTCCCCGGACCCGGCGGCCGTTCGGTCGGCCGGGGCGGGTGACCGGGCGTCGGCGGGTTCCGCTTCCAATACGCCCCTTCCGACCGCCGGGTCCGCCGATTCGTCGGGGGAGATGGTCCATGCGGTTCCACCCGCCGGGACGCCCGGAGGCACGGGGGGTGTCACCCTTTCCCCGACTGTCGGGTTCGCCGGTTCCCCGCTCGGGGCGGGGACGGCGGTGTGCGGGGTTCCCCTCACCACGGTGTCCGCCGCCGGGGTTTATGGAGACGCGGGGGGTGTCACCCTCCCCTCGGCTGTCGGGTCCGCCGGTTCCCCGTTCGGGGCGGGGACGGTGATTCGTCCCGTTTCCGTCGCCACGGCCTGCGGCGGCGCGGAGGCGGCGGTCCGCTCCGGTCGGACGACCGCCGGGGCAGCCGTCGCGGTGTCCGGCGGCTCCCCACCCGGGCCCGTCCTTTCCGTCCCCGGCCCGGCGGGGGAACGGGGCGCCGCCCCGGGTGACCGGCCGGGCCGTCCCCACCCCGCCGGGCCACGTGCCCGGACGCGGAGTGTGGCGGAGGCGATTCGGCGCGCTCCGGTCCTCGTCCCGATGGCCGCCGTCACGCTGCTGCTCGCGGTGCCGGTCCCTCTGCCGTTGCCCGGCGCCGCCGCCACCGGGGTCGCCGACCTCGCCTCTCTGTTCCTGGTGCTGTGTTGCGTGCCGCTCCTGCTGCGGCCCCGGCCCGCCGGGGCGGAGCGGCTCTCGCCCCGGGTCCTGCTCGTCGTGGCCGTCCCGGCGGTGGCCTGCGCGGTGGTGACCGTCGCGGCCGGCGACCCGCTCGCCGCCGTCCCCGGATTCGCCCGACACCTCCAGGTGTTCGTCCTGATCCCCCTGGCGCTGCTGGTGGCGCTGCGCGCGCCGGGCCCGGCCCGGTGGGCCGCCGCACTGCTCCTGCTGCCCGCCGTGGTCCAGGGAACGGTGGGCACGATCCAGTACCTCACCGGAACCGGCGCCTCGTATATGGGCGAGGACATCCGGGCGGTGGGCACCTATGGCCCGCAGAACGTGATGGGCATGGCGGGCGTGGTGGCGGCCGGGATGGTGGTCGCCGTCGCGTTCGCGCTCGGCGGGCCACCGCGCGCTCCCGACGCCCGACGAACGCGCACGCCCCGGGCGCTCACGCGTTCGCTCGCCGCGCCCCTGTGCGCGGTGGCGCTGCTGGTGCCGCTGGTGGTGTCCTTCAGCCGTGGGGCGTGGATCGCCACGGCCGTCGCCTGCGCGGCGATGCTGCTGCTCGCCGGGCGACTCTCGCGGCGCGTCCTGCTCCTGCTGGCCTGCGGGAGCGTGCTCGCGGTCGGCCTGGCCGCCGCCGGCTCCGGGCAGGTCGCCGACCGGCTCACCAGCATCGTTCGTGTCACCGACACCCCCGACCAGTCGGTGATCGACCGGTACGCGCTGTGGGACGCGGCCCTGACCATGTGGCGAGAGGAGCCGTGGACCGGCGTCGGGCCGCGCGGTTTCGCCGATCACCGGGACGCGGCGGCCTCCGTCGCGCTGTCCTCCGGCAGCGACACCGGTGGCGCGGGGTGGGAGTTCGAGCGGCAGCAGTTGCTCTCCCCGCACAACATGTACCTGCTGGTCCTGGCCGAACAGGGCCTACTGGGGGCGACCGCGACGTTCGGCGCGTGGGCGGTCCTCCTGGTGGGCTGCCTGCGGCGGTTGCGGATCGTCCCGCCGGGACCGTCCCGTCGGCTCGGTCTGGCCGCCACGGGGTTGTTGCTCTGGCAACTGGTCAACTTCCTGTACGCGGACATCGGCGGACCCACCACCGTGGTGACCGGCCTGGCCTTCGGCCTGGCGGCCTGGTGGGCGCTGGCGCCGGAGTCCGCCACGGGGGTCGGGGACACCGGGGCGCGGCGGTGAGCGGACCGGGCACCGGGACCGGAGCCGGGACGAGCGGCGCCCCCGGTGCTTCCGGCGCGAGCGGGCGCGGGCCGGGAGGCGAAGCGGGGCCCGGCACCGGCCCGGGCCGGGAGGACCGGTTCGTCGCCCGGGCCGCGGGCGTCACCGGTCTGCTGCTGGCCGCCGGCGCCCTGCTGGGCCTGCTCCGTGACCGGACCATCGCGGGTCTGTACGGCGCCGGGGACGAGACCGACGCCTTCCTGGTCGCCTGGACGATTCCCGAGTTCGCCTCCACGCTCCTCATCGAGGACGCCATGGCGTTGGTGCTCGTCCCCGCCTTCAGCCTGGCCCTGGCCCACCGTGCCGCCCGGCGGGTCCCCGGCACCCCCGACCTCCCCGGCGGGGCCGCGGGCGGACCGGACCCGGTCCGGGCCCTGGTCGCCGCGACCCTTCCCCGACTGGCGCTCCTGCTGGCCGCGGCGGCGGCCGTCCCGGCCCTGGCCGCCCCGCTGGTGGTGCGCCTGCTGGCGCCGGGTCTCGCCGACCCGACCGCCGCCATCGCCTGCACCCGGCTGACGGCCGTCACCGTGCTCGCCTTCGGCGTCGCCGGCTACTTCAGCGCCCTGCTGCGCGCCCACCGCAGCTTCGCCCCACCGGCCGCCGTGTACGCGGTGTACAACGTCGGCATCGTCGTCTGCGCCCTCGCCCTGAACGGTGCGTGGGGCATCCGGGCGGCGGCCGTGGGCGTCGCGGCGGGCGGGGTCCTCATGGCACTGGTGCAACTGCCCTTCGTCCTGCGGCGCCTGCGCGAGCGGAACGTGCCGGGACCGGAGGGGCCGGGGAAGCCGGGTGAACCGGGGGACGCGCGGGGTTCGCGGGCCCCGGACGGCGCGGGAACGATGACGTTCGCGGTGGTGCTGCCCGTCGCGCTGTTCGCACTCGCCCGACAGTCCCAGGTGCTGATCGAGCGGAATCTCGCCTCCGACCTCCCCGCCGGTGCCATCTCGCACCTGAACTACGCACAGAAGATCGGCCAGCTGCCGATGGTCGCGGCCCTGATGATCTGCACCGTCACGCTTCCCCTGGTCGCCCGGGCGATGGCCGACGGCGACCTCGGACGGGCCCGCGACCGGGTCGAGCGCGACCTGCTGCTCGCCGGCGCGGTCGTCCTGCTCGGCACCGCCTGGATGGTCTCCTGCGCGCCGGAACTGGTCCGTCTGTTGTTCGAACAGGGTGCCTTCGACGCGGCGGCCGGCGCGGCCACCGCCGACGTGCTGCGCGTCTACGCCCTCGGACTCCTCGGCCACACCCTGGTCGGGGCGCTCATCCGGCCCTACTGCGCCGCGGGGCGGCCGGGCTGGTATCCCTTCGCGGTGATGTGCGCGGGACTGGCGGTCACGGTGGTGGCCGGCGTGGCGGCCGTCGATCGGTGGGGCGCCCCCGGTATCGCGGCGGCCAACGTGCTGGGAGTCGCGGTGACGGCGCTGCTGATGCTGTGCGGCGGCCGGTTCCGGGTGGTGCCGACCCGCCCGGGGCGGGTACTGGCGGACCTGGCCCGGCTCACGATCGCCGCCCTGCCGGCCGGCGCGGCGGCCCGATCGGCGGCCGACGCCGTGGCGGGCCTCCTACCGGCGGGACCGGCCGCCGCCGCGCTCGGTGCCGCGACGGGCGGGTTGGTCTGCGCGGTCGTCTTCGCGGCGGTGTGTGTCGTGGTCGGAGTGCCCGGCGCGCGCGGGGTTCCGGCGGCGCTGCGGGCCCGTCGGGGACGCCCCGATGGGTCGGAAGGTGGGAACGGTCCCGCCGGTGCCGCCGCCGCCGGTGCCCCGGACCCCTCCGGTGACGGTTCCGCCTCCGCTTCCGCCGGTCGGCCCACCGCGACGTGTGGGCCGTTCGGGACCGGGGACCTCATTCCCCCCGGTCCCCCCGGTGTCCCCGGTCCCCCCGGTCCCGGTGTTCCCCCCGATCGGGCCGGGGCGGTGCCGCCGGGGCGTTCCGTCGTCGGGCCGGGCCCACCCGGAGCGCCCCGGCCGCATACCGGCACCGGAGCCGTCCCGGTGTCGTGCGGGCCGTTCGGGACCGGGGACCCGGGCCGTCCCGGCGCCGCCCCGCCCCGCCCGATGGGCGCGCCCCGTCCGGCGGGCACGGGCGATCAGCCCCGTCCCGGTCCGACGCCGGTCACCTCCTCGCCCACGGTCCCTCCCGCGTTTCCGGTGCCCTCCGCCCCTCCCGCCCGCCGTTCACCGGTGGTCCGGCACCCGCCCCGGGCGGGTGCCGTCCCTCGGCCCCTCCCCGAAAGCGAGCCGCGACCGATGATCCCGCCCCTGTCGTTCCCCGCCCGCGTCCCCGCCACCGGCGCCTCACCCGGGTCCCGCCGTTCCGCCGCGCCCCTGCGGGTGCTGATGTACCACTCCGTCACGTACCCGCGCTCTCCCGGGGACGACCCCTACCGGCTCATCGTCACCCCCGCCCGGCTGGACCACCAGCTGGCCCTGCTGCGCCGGTGCGGACTGCGCGGTGTCTCGATCGCGGAACTCCTCGCGGCCCACGCGGCGGGCCGTTCCGTCGGTCTGGTCGGCCTGTCCTTCGACGACGGTTACGCCGACTTCGCCGAACACGCGCTGCCGCTGCTGCGCCGTCACGGCTGCACCGCCAGCCTGTACGTCCTGCCCGGCCTCTTCGGCGCCGACAACCGCTGGGACCCCGAGGGGCCGCGCAAGCCCCTGCTGGACGCGGAGGGCGTGCGGGCCTGTGCCGGGGCGGGCGTGGAGATCGGCTCGCACGGCCTGCTGCACCGCTCCCTGCCCGATCTCGACGCCGACGAGTTGCGCCGGGAGGTGCGCGGCAGTCGCGAGGCGCTGCGCGCGACGACCGGCAGCGCCCCGGCGGGCTTCTGCTACCCGTACGGTGCCGTCGGCCCCCGGGAGGTGGCCGCCGTGCGCGCGGCCGGGTACGACTACGCCTGCGCGATCGACCCCGGCCCACTGACCGGGCGTTACGCCCTGCCCCGGGTGCACGTGGGGGAGCGGGACGGCGCGCCGCGCCTGGCGCTCAAGGCCCTGCTGCACCCGGTCCGTCGCCGTCCGGTCCGGCGCGCGGAGCCGGTCGGCGCGGGACACTCCGCGTGAGGGGCGCCCCGGCCGGGCGCCGCGCGCCGGTGTCGCGCGCCGACCCGGCCGGCCCCGCCATCGCTCCCGGCACGGTGCGGGTGCTGCACGTCATCACCGGTCTCGATGTCGGCGGTGCCGAACGTCAGCTGCGCGAGCTACTGGGGCTCCTGCCCCCCGGTCAGGAGGTGGTCACGCTCACCGAGCCCGGTCCGGTGGCCCGCGAGATGGCCGCCGACGGCGTGCCCGTGCACCACGTCCCGATGGCCGGCAACCGTGACCTGCGGGCCCTGCCCCGCCTCGTCCGGCTGATCCGCGCGGGTGGCTACGACGTCGTGCACACCCACCTGTACCGGGCGTGCCTGTACGGCCGGATCGCCGCCCGGGCCGCCGGTGTGCGGGCCGTGGTGGCCACCGAGCACTCCCTGGGCGAGCACGACCTGGAGCGGCGACCGCTCGGTCCCGGCGTGCGCGGCCTGTATCTGGCGGGGGAGCGCCTGGGCACGGTCACCCTCGCCGTCTCCGACGTGGTGGCCGACCGGCTGGTGCGCTGGGGGGTGCCGCCCCGGCGGATCGCGGTGGTGCCCAACGGCGTGGACGCCGCGCGACTGCGGCCCGACCCGGCGGTCCGCCGGCGGGTCCGGGCCGGCTGGGGCGTGCCGGAGGGGACGCCGCTGGTGGCGGGCCTGGGTCGGCTGGTGCCGGGCAAGCGGTTCGGAACCCTGGTGCGGGCCCTGGCCCTGACGGCGGCCCCGGCCGACGCCGACCGGGCCGCGCCCGGTGGGGCGCCGGTGCCGCTGCTGGTGCTGGCGGGGGAGGGGCCCGAGCGGGACCGGCTGCGCCGGTTGGCCGCCGACCTCGGGGTGGCGGATCGGGTGCTGCTGCCCGGCAGCCTCCCGGCGGCCGAACTGCTCGCCGCCGCCGACGTCCTGGTCTCGCCCTCCCCGGCTGAGACCTTCGGCCTGGCGGTGCTCGAGGCGGTGGCGGCGGGCCTGCCGGTGCTGTACGCCGACTGTCCGGCGATCACGGAACTCCCGCCGGGAGCGGTGCCGGGGGCGCGTCGGGTCGCCTCCCGGGCACCGGAACTGGCGCGGGCGCTGTGGGAGATCACGGCGGACGGGCCGCCGGCCCGGCTGCCGGTGCCGGAGGTGCTGCGCCCCGGTGGGCGTTACGACCCGGTGGTGGTGGCGCGGCGACACCTGGACCTGTACCGGGCGCTCGCGATGGGCGCGCGGGTCCGCCACGCGCCGGGGCGGGCGCCGGAGCGGATGCCGGGGTGCGTGTCGGGGCGGGGTGGAGCGGGGGAATCGAATGACCGGCCCGCCGAACGGGACCGACCGACGCCATGGGAGAGAAGATGACACACCCCACGCAGCACACCCCCGGCACCTCCGGCGGAGCCGGCCGGACCGAGGAGATCCGTTCCGACGACGGGACGGCGGCCGATGAGGGGGCGATGGCCGATGAAGGGGCGGCGGCCGACGGGGCCGAACCCACCCCGCGTCCCCGCCGCCTCTTCCGACGTCGCGCGACCCCCGGGCGGGGCACCGGCCTCCGACGGGTGCTCCGCCGCTCGGCACGCCCCACCGGCGCCGCCCCGGAGACGGATTCCGGGACCACGGCGGCGGACATCCCACCGCGCGTCGGTGAGTCGGCCGGAACACCCGTCCCGGTCGGCTCCGCCGGTGCCCCGGCCTCCGGGGCGGCACCGTTCGCGATCACCGCCGAGGGGCGTGAACCCGCCGTGTCGGAGTCCTCCGGGGCCATCGCCCCACCCGCCGCCGGCGCCGCTCCGGGCCACCTTGAACATCCTCCGGGGGCGGGGTGTCGTCCGGCCTCCGCGGTCGCAGGCGGGGCGTTTCCTCCCGCCGGTTCGGACCTCGCCCCCGCCGACGGGGGTGCCCCGTCCGCACCGGTCGCGGTCGACGCCGGGGTCCCTGCCGGGGCCGGGGTCGATGGGACCGCCACCGCCTTCACCGATGCCGGCGCCGCCGCCGCCGGGAAGACCCCCGCCGTCCGCCGCGGCGGCGGGGTCGTCGCCGCGGCCCGGCTGCCGATGGCCTGCCTGCTCGCCGGCGCGCTGCTCGGTGCCGGCTGGTCCCTGCTATCCGAACCCCGCTACACCTCCCGCGCCCACGTGGTGGTGCCCGTGGGGGAGTCCGGGGACCACGCCCGGGCCGTCGGCATGGCCCGGATCCACGGTCGGCTCGCGGTCGAGCCGGTGGTGCTGGAGCGGGCCGCCGCGACCCTCGGCGTACCGGTGGCCGAACTGCGCGGACGCGTCCGCTCGGCGACCTCCCCGGACGCCCCGGTGGTCGAGATCACCGCCACCGACACCGACCCCGTCCGGGCGGCCGGGACGGCCGACGCCGTGGCGGGCGCGCTGGTGGCGCACGGTGCCGAACTCGCCGCCCCGGAGACCGGCGGGGCGGTCCCCGCGCCCCTGCCGCTCGCCGGCGCCCGACCGGCGTCCGCGCCGACCTCGCCCTCCCTCGTGGTGGCGACGGGGGCGGGGGCGTGCGCGGGGGTGATCGTGGGGGTGCTGCCCGGCCGGTTGCGGGGCCCCCGCGAGCGGCGCGGCGCCGCTCCCGGGCCCGGCGCCTCCCGGGGCATCCCGGGCCCGGTGTCCGGGACGACGCCGGCGTCGGTGTCCGTCTCTCTTCGCCTCCCCGGGCCGGGGACCGTCCCGGGCCCGGTGTCCGGGGCGCGGACCCCCGCGGTGACGGGAGCGGCGACCACGCCTCCCCCGCGTCGCCGACGGAGGGGCCCCGGCCCCGAGGTGATCCCGGCCCTGCCGCGCGGCCACCGGTTCCGCCGGGGGCGGCACGAACGCCGGTGACCCGGTCGGCACGGACCCGGGTCCGTGCCGACCGGCCGGTTCAGCGGCCCGTCGGACGGGCGGTGAACTCCCACCACCGGCGATCGGCGGTGGTGGGCGGCCGGGACACCGTCACGCACAGCCGGTCCGGCCGGGAGGCGCGCCCGAGGGTCACGCACACCTCCGCGGTGTGTCCCCGACCCGGTGCCCCGGCCGCCCCGGTGCCCGGTGCGGGGGAGGCGCCCCCGCCCGTCCCGCCGTCGGTCGTCACCTCCCCGGGCCCCCGCCCACCGTCACCTCCCCGGAACCGAGTACGGCCCGGAAGACCTCCGCCGATCGGGGGTTTCGTCCGCACCACCACACGCCGTGCGGACAGTAATCGCTGATCGTGTGATAGATCGGTTGGTGTTCGTCGATCCACTCCAGCATCCGCAGCACGTAAGCCGGGTTGTCGCCGTTGCGGAACAATCCCCATTCCGGATACGAGATCGGCTTTCCCCTGACCGCCGCGAACTCCACGTGGTCGCGCAGCCCCAGGGGTTGTTCCACGTGGTCGTCAAAACTGTTTCCCGGTGGCTGGTCGTAGGAGTCCATGCCGATGATGTCCACCACGTCGTCGCCCGGATAACACTCGGTCCACGGGATGGCGTCGGTGCCGCGATTCGGCGCGAAATCGAAACGGAATTCCTGGCCCGGCACCGACCGCATCACGGTGACGATCCGACGCCAATACGCCTTCCACACCTCCGGGTCGGGTCCGCAGCGATGGGCGTAGGTGGTGCCGTTCATCTCCCAGCCCGGCACGATCACGGTGTCCGACAGGCCGAGACCCACCAGACGCTCGGCGAGGGTGCGGAATCGCCGGTCGTGGGCGCCGAGCGCCCCGCCGGCCAGCGACCGCGCCACCGTGCGGTCCGGCAGCCGGGCCTCGTTGCGCTCCAGCATCGGCACGTTCAGCACGAACATCCGCTCCGGCGCGCCGCGCCGCCACTCCGCCCGGGGGCGCAGGAACTCCGGTCGGCCCTCGATGTTGGTCCACAGGTCGCCGGGCAGGTAGGTGTGGCCGACGGTCATCTCCGGGCCGTCGAGCCACTCCTCGAAGCGTCCGGCGCGCAGGGTGGCCTCGGGGCCGGAGCCGAGGAACGCGCCGAAGGAGATCCCGGCCCGCGTCCCGGCCGGGCCCGGGGCGTCCGCCGGGGCGGTGACGGTGGGCTCCGCCGGGTCGTCGGCCGCGGCCGGGGGGGTCGCCCCGAGGCCGTCCCGCGCCCCTCCCGCCTCCGCACCCGCCTCCGCGCCCGCCTCCGCACCCGCCTCCGCACCCGCCTCCGCACCCGCCTCCGGCTCCTCGGCGACCACCGTCAGGGGCGGGGACGGCGGGGACGGCGGGTCCGGCGGCTCGCCCGTCGCCCCCGACACGGGGGTCGGGAGCAGGGACGCGAGGACCGCGCCCGCCGTCAGCGCGCCGATTCCGCCTGACATGTTGCCTCCCTGTGGTCGAGGGCACCGGTGCGATCGGAGCGGTCGTTTTCCCCGGGGGGACATCGACCCGGCGCCCTTCCCCTTCCCGGTGCCGGTGCCGGTGCCGGTGCTGGTTTCGGTGGCGGTGTCGGCACCGGAAACGGGGTCGATGTTTTCCGTGGCCGTCCGTATTTTCCCGCCGCCCCATCACTCCGGTGGCGGAATATTCTTCCCGGATGGATTCCGGTACGGCGCGAGGGACTCGAGATTAAGCAGAAGATCTCTACAATGGGCTGCCCGAACGCTTTCCGGTAGTCCGATCGGGGCGCCAAATGCCCGAACGGGTCGGAACCGTGAAGGATGCCGTGACATGGGATCGCTCGACACGGCCGTGCCCGCCCTTTTGTTCCGCCTGGATCGCAACGCTTTCCATCACGGTTCCCTCGGTGCCGCCCGCTCCCTGGGGCGCGCCGGGGTACGGGTGCACGCCTTCACCGAATCCGTCCACGGGCCGCTGGCCTCCTCCCGTCACGTGCGGCGGGTGTACCCGATGCCGCCACCCACCTCCGGCTCCCCACCCTCGATCGAGGCGATCGAGCGGGTGCTGGGGCGGGTGGCCGATCGCATCGGCCGCCCCGCCGTACTGATCCCGATGGACGACGCGGCGGCCGTCGCCGCCGACCTGCTCGCCGACGAACTGGCCGGCCGCTTCCTGCTGCCCGGCGGCACGGGCGTGACCGGTCTGCCCGAGCGCCTGGCGGACAAGGCCGAGCTGGTCGGCCTGTGCCGGGAGCTCAACCTGCCCCACCCGGAGACCTACGCCCCCGCCACCGAGGAGGAGGTGCGGGCGGTGGTCGCCGAGCTGGGACTGCCGGTGATCGCCAAGTGGAGCCGGCCCGCGCTGCTGCCGACCGGGTCCGGGCTGCGCAGCACCACCCTCGTGCACAGCCGGGACGAGCTGTTGGGGCTGGTCGCCCGCACCGACGAGGCGGGCAGCCGACTGCTGGTGCAGCGGATGCTGCCCGGTGGGGCCGGCTGCGACTGGTTCTTCCACGGCTGCTTCGCCGAGGGTGGCCGGCTGCTGATGGGCGGCACCGGCCGCAAGGAGCTGGCCTGGCCGCCGCGCACCGGCCTGACCGCCGTCGGGAGCTGGCTGCCGCACCCGGGGATCGAGCGGGCGGCGACCCGGCTGGCCTCCCGGATCGGCTACCGCGGTGTCCTCGACCTGGACTTCCGCCGGGACCCGGCGACCGGCGACTACCACCTGCTGGACGCCAACCCCCGCCCCGGCGCGCAGTTCCGGTTGTTCACCGACCGCACCGGCCTGGACGTGGTGCGGGCCCTGCACCTGATGGCGACCGGTCGCCCGGTGCCGCGCGTCGTCCCGGTGCCGGGACGGCTGTTCGTCACCGAGAACTACGGTCTGCTCTCCGCCCTCGCCGAGCTGCCCCGCCGCCGCACCGGGCCCGGTGCGGACGGGGCCGACGGCTCCGCCGCCCGCAACCGCAGCCGCAGCGGCGCGCCGCTGCGGCTGCGGGCGGGCGGCACACCGCTGCGGGTGGAGACGGCGTGGTTCGCACCGGACGACCCGGTGCCGTTCGTCGCGATGTCCGCCGGCTGGCTGGGACGGGCGGTGGAGAAGGCCCTGCGCCCGCTCCGGGAGCGCCGGGCGGGCCGTGCGACCGGGGGTGCCGGATCCTCCGGGCGGGCCGTCCCGGCTCCCGACGCCGCGGCGTCCGGGGCCGCGACTCCCGAGAGCACGGCGTCCGGGGCCGCGGCCGGGAGCACCGCCGGCCCCGCCGCCGGAACGGCCCGCCCGGCGCGCGGTTCCCGTCGGGAGACGCCGGGGCGGGTCGCCGTCCGTGCGCTGCGGCCCGTCCGCGATCACTTCTCCGCCTGACCCCCGGGGCGGCCGACCCCGGCGTTCCGCCGCCGGGTCGCCCCCGCCGAACTCCGTACATCCCCGTATCCCGCACCCCTCCGGGCACCGTTCCCGGTACCGGACGACCCCCGAAAGAGAGCGGCTGATCCGATGCACGACCTGGTAGTGGTGGGCGCCGGCCCCTACGGACTGTCCATCGCCGCCCACGCGGCGGCGGCCGGCCTGGACCTGCGGGTCCTGGGCCGGCCCATGGCCTCCTGGCGGGACCACATGCCCGGCGGCATGTTCCTCAAGTCCGAGCCCTGGTCCTCCAACCTCTCCGACCCGTCCGGTACCCACACCCTCGCCGCCTGGTGCGCCGAGCGCGGTCTGCGGGCCGACCACGGTGTACCGCTGCCGATCTCCACCTTCACCGACTACGGCATGTGGTTCGCCGGGCGGCTGCGGCCCACGGTGGAGGAGCGGCTGGTGGTCTCCGTGGCGCCGATGCCCGGCGGCTACCGGGTGGAGACGGCCGACGGCGAACTGTTCACCACCCGGACGGTGGTGGTGGCGGCCGGCGTGATGCCGTTCGTGCACACCCCGCACGCGCTGCGGGGCCTGTCCCCGCACCTGGCCTCGCACAGCAGCTCGCACGCCGACCTCGCTCACTTCCGCGACCGCGAGGTGACCGTGATCGGCGGCGGCCAGGCCGCCCTGGAGACGGCGGCGCTGCTGCTGGAGAACGGTGCCCGGCCCACCGTTGTGGCCCGCGCCTCGACACTGCGCTGGAACACCCCGCCGCAACCACTGCGCCGGGGCCTGCGGGAGACCCTGCGCGAGCCGCACAGTGGCCTGGGCACCGGCTGGAGCAGCTGGGTGTGGTCGGAGGTGCCGGGCGCGGTGCGGGTGCTGCCGACGGCGATGCGCACGCACATCGCCTCCACCGCGCTCGGCCCGGCCGGCGCCTGGTGGCTGCGCGACCGGGTGGTGGGCCGGGTGCCGATCCGACTGCGCCGACAGGTGGTGACGGCCGATCCCGTCGGCGACCGGCTGCGGCTGCGGGTGACCGGTCCCTCGGGGTACGGCCCGATGGAGACCGTGGAGACCGACCACGTGATCGCCGCCACCGGCTTCGTGCCCGACGTCAACCGGCTGAACTGGTTGGCGCCGGAGCTGCGGGTGGGGGTGCGCCGGGTGCGCGGCACCGGGGCGCCCGAACTGGGCGCGCACTTCGAGTCCTCGCGCCCCGGGCTGTTCTTCGCCGGACTGCCGGCGGCGCCCTCCTTCGGGCCGTCGATGCGCTTCGTCCACGGCGCCACGTTCACCGCCGGCCGGCTGGTGCGCGGGGTGCGGCGCCGGCTGGGCGGGCGACCGCTCCACCCGGGGATCCGGGTGCCCGCGCCGGCTCCCGCCCCGTCCGCCGGCGTCGCCGAGCCGGCGGCCCCGACCGCTCCGGTCCCGTCACCCGCGCACTCCGCCCCGCCGACGGCGCCCGTCGCGCCGGCGACCTCGGCCGGTGACGTCACGCTGCTGCCCGGTCCCACCTCCCGTAGTCACGGGCTGCCGGTCCGGCTCCGCGACCAGCGCGGATGACCGCCCGGCCCGGGCCCCCGTTCCCCCCACCCGGGGCTTGAGTTCCAGGGATCGTCGCGACACCGCAAGATCACCACGTCCAACGCCCGCGGTCCTCGCGACTCCCACAGATCACGGGTGTCGCGAGGACCGTCGGAACTCGAGGGGGAGCGGGGGCCCGACCGCGTTCCGGGCCGTTCTCCCGGGCGGGCCCGGGTTCCACCCGGCCCGTTCCCGTTCCCGTTCCCGACCGTCCGGGACCACCGACCGGGCCGGGAACGACCTCGTCTAGGCTTTCGGGGGTGAGCACCACGGAGGACCACGGCCCCAACGGCACCGACGCCCCGGGCGGGCCCGCCGCCGCCCCCGCGCCGGAGGCCCCGGAGGCATCCGACACCCCGGGACCGGCGGGAACCGCCGACGAACCCGGTACGGCCGGCACCGCCGGGACCGACCACGCGGCCGGACCCGCCGGGACCGGCGACATCGACCCGGAGGCCGCCGAACGGCTCGAGAAGGCGGTGCGGGCCGCCGAGGCCGCGCTGATCGAGTTCGAGATCGCCGTGGAGAGCTTCCGCATCGAGGTGGAGAACTTCTCCCGCCTGCACGACGAACGCCTCGGTCCGCTCTACGCCCACATCGAGGAGCTGGAGGCGCGGATCGCCGAGACGATCGCCGCGCGCACCGGTGACGCGGAGGATGTCCGCAGGGCCCGTGAGGCGCGTGCCCGGGTGCAGCCGCTGCCCGGCGTGGCGGAGCTGTTCCAGGACTGGCTGGGCTCCGACGGCCTGGCCCCCGACACCGCCGCGATGCTCACCAACCGCACCGCCACGCCCCCGCCCCGGGTGCGGCCGGGCGCCGAGGCCCGGACCCTGTTCCGGGAGCTGATCCGCCGCTGCCACCCCGACCTGGTGACGGAGCCGGCGGAGATGGACCGACGGGGCGCGTTCGTGACCCGGGTCAACCAGGCGTACGCGCTGGGGGACGTGGCGACGCTGCGCGCGCTGACCGAGGAGTGGGAGGCGGGTCCGTCGCGTGGCCCGTCGCCCATGCAGCGGGGCGAGGAACTGGTCGCCCGCCTGGGCTGGCTGGCCGAACGCCGGGATCTCCTCGCGGAGATCGCCGCCTCCCTGGAGGGCGGCGCGATCGGTTCGCTGTTGCGCCTGGGGGAGGAGGACCCGGACGCGCTGCTGGAGGAGATCGCCGAGGGGCTGCGGGAGAAGATCCGCACCCGCGAGGCGGAGCTGTACCGGGCCGGGACCGTCATCGGCCCCGGTGGTGAACCCGGTGCCGGCACGGCGTCGGACCCCGGCACCGGCGCCGACCCCGACACGGGTACCGGCTCCGACACCGCCTGACCCCCACCGCTCCCGGTGCTCGCCCGGTCCTCTCTCCCGTCGTCATCGCCCGTGCCCGATTCGGCCGCGGTCGGCCGCGGTCGGTCGCCTACAGTCGTGGGATGAACTTCGCACAGGTCCCCACCGTGACGGTGGACGCCGTCCCCGCCGACGGGCTGCTGCTCGATGTCCGCGAGCCCGACGAATGGGCCGCCGGGCACGCCGAGGGCGCCCTGCACATCCCGATGGGTGAGGTGATCGCCCGCCGCGCGGAGATCGAGGAGCGCGCCGGTGACGGCCCGGTGCACGTGGTGTGCCGGGTGGGCGGCCGGTCGGCACAGGTGACCGCCTACCTGACGCAGCAGGGCGTGGACGCGGTCAACGTGGACGGCGGAATGCTCGCCTGGGAGGCGGCGGGCCGCCCCCTGACCGCCGACGGGGAGTCGGCCCGGGTGCTCTGAACCGGGGCCCGCGAGCAAACACCGCGAAACCACAAAGAGGCAACGGCCGCACGGCGGGCCCCGTCGGAACGATCCGGCGGGCCCTTCCGTGCGAAAGGGCCCCGTCACCGGGTGAGGCTATGGGCAGGGGATGCGGCACAGTGTTCCGAAGCCGGGGCCCGAGGTCGTACGGACCGTCGCGGGGTGGGGCCGGGGCTTTGCCCGCAGGGGTGAATTCGCGGCGGCGCACACATGAAGCACCGGCCCGCCGGGGAGGCAGGGACCGCTCACGACCCACCGGCGTCGCCGTCCGGCGACGCCCCTCCCCACCCACCGGAGGTTCCGCGTGGAAACCACCGGCCACGCCCGTCCGGCCGACCCCATCGACCCGGCCTGTCCGACCGAAGCCCCCGCCCCGCGCCCCGCCGGCGCCTGCCCGGCGGGCGCCGGTGCCGCGGGCGCGCCGGGCACGGACGCCCCCACCCTCTCTCCCGCCGTCCCTCGCTGCACCTTCACCGACGTCACCGCCCTGGACCCCGACCCCGAACTGACCCGCCTCGCCGCCGAGACCCCCCTCACCCGCATCCGCATGGCCCACGGCGAGGGCGAGGCGTGGCTGGCCACCCGCTACGAGGACGTGCGCCTGGTCACCACCGACCGCCGGTTCAGCCGGGCCGCCGTCATCGGCCGTGACTTCCCCCGGATGACCCCCGCCCCGATCGTGCAGGACGAGTCGATCAACCTGCTCGACCCGCCCGAGCTGACCCGCCTGCGGCGGCTGGTCTCGCGCGGCTTCACCGCCCGCCACGTCGAGCGGCTGCGCCCGCACACCCAGCGCACCGTGGACGGCCTGCTCGACGGGATGGCCGAGCACGGCCCGCCCGCCGATGTCGCCGCCCACCTCGCCGCCCACCTGCCCATGACCACCATCTGCGACCTGCTGGATGTGCCGCGGGAGGACCGGCCCGCGCTGCGCCGCGACGCGATCGCGCTGATGGCCGTCGGCAACCCCGACCGGGACGCCGCCGTCCGCGCCAAGGCCGATCTGCGCGCCTACTTCGCCGATCTCACCGCCACCCGCCGCCGCACCCCCGGCGAGGACCTGCTCAGCACCCTGGCCGCCGCCCGGGACGGCGAGGAGGTCCTGGACGACGACGAGTTGGCCGTCATGGGCATGGTCCTGCTGCTCACCGGCCACGACACCACCACCTACCAGATCAGCAACATCACCCACACCCTGCTCACCCATCCCGAACCCCGCGCCAAGCTCCTCGCCGCCCCCGACTCCCTGCCCGGGCTGCTGGAGGAGCTGCTGCGCTTCATCCCCTTCCGCAAGGGCGTCGGCATCCCCCGGATCGCCACTGAGGACGTGGAGGTCGGCGGCGTCACCATCCGCGCCGGTGAGACCGTCCACGTCTCCTACCTCGCGGCCAACCGCGACCCGGAGGCGTACGAGCGGCCCGACGAGATCGACCCGGACCGCGAGGGCCCCTCCCACATGGCCTTCGGCTGGGGCTCCCACCACTGCCTCGGCTCCCACCTGGCCCGGATGGAACTCCAGGTCGCCATCGGCACCCTCTTCGACCGTTTCCCCTCGCTGAGACTCGCCGTCCCCGCCGAGGAGATCGAGTGGAACACCAGCTCCATCTGGCGTTTCCCCCTCGCCCTCCCCGTCGCCTGGTGACGGGAAGGGACACAAGGACCCCCCATGCCCACACTCTGTCGCCCGGCCGTCGCGGTACCCGAACACGTCATCACCCGCGAGGAGACCCTGGACCTGGCGCGCGTCACGCACGCCGACCACCCCCAACTGCCCCTGGTCCTCCGACTGATCGAGAACACCGGGGTCCTGACCCGGCACATCGTCCAACCCATCGAGGAGACCCTGCGCCATCCCGGTCTCACCCGTCGCAACGCCGTCTACGAGGCGGAGGCCAAGGCGCGCGTCCCCGCCGTCGTCTCCCGGGCGTTGGCCAACGCGAACCTCGACCGGCGCGAGATCGACCTCATCGTCTACGTCTCGTGCACCGGCTTCATGATGCCCTCGCTCACCGCGTGGCTGATCAACACCATGGGATTCCGCTCCGATACCCGTCAACTGCCCATCGCCCAACTCGGATGCGCGGCCGGCGGGACCGCCGTCAACCGCGCCCACGACTTCGTCTCCGCCTACCCGGAGAGCAACGTCCTCATCGTCTCCTGCGAGTTCTGCTCGCTGCTCTACCAACCCACCGACCTGGGCGTGGGATCGCTGCTGTCCAACGGCCTGTTCGGGGACGCCATCTCCTGCGCCGTGGTGCGCGGCGGGGAGGGCGGCACCGGCGTCCGGCTGGAGCGCAACGGCTCGCACCTCGTTCCGGACACCGAGGACTGGATCTCCTACGCGGTCCGGGAGACCGGCTTCCACTTCCTGCTGGACAAGCGGGTCCCCGGCACGATGTCCATGCTCGCCCCCGCCCTGCTCACCCTCGCGGGCGAACACGGCTGGAACGCCTCCGAGTTGGACTTCTACATCGTCCACGCGGGTGGCCCCCGCATCCTGGACGACCTGTGCCGGTTCCTGGAGGTGGAGCCGGCGATGTTCCGTTACAGCCGGGCCACCCTCACCGAGCGCGGCAACATCGCCAGCTCGGTCATCTTCGACGCCCTCGACCGGCTCTTCGAGGACGGCGGGGTGGAGGACGGCGCGCGGGGCCTGATCGCCGGGTTCGGCCCCGGCATCACCGCCGAGAGTGCCCTGGGCCGGTGGACCGTCGGCGGGCCGGCGCCGGGGGAGGCCCTGCCGGCGCAGGCCGAGCGGGCCGGGCGGGTGAATGGCACCCCGCCCGGGAAAGGCGTCGGGCGGACCCCGGCCGGTGCGGGGGTGGGCGCCGATCCGTGAGGTTCGGGGTTCCGGCCCCCGGACCGGGTGCCGTTGGTTCCGCCGACTCCTCCCGTCGCCGTCTCCGTCCCCGTCGTCCCAGCCGTCCCGACTCCGGGCCCGGCGGGGACTTCCCGGTTTGCGGAGGACGATCACGGGTGAGACGGAGATCATCGCCACCACGGAGGCGGAGGAGGACCGGATCACCGCGATCCACCTGCTCCGCGCCCCCGGAGAGGTCGTGTCACGTGCCGCGAACACCCTGATGAGGGGGTGGGAGCGGAAGGTTCAGGAAAGCGGAAAAATTCCGGAACCGAAGTGAGTGACAGGAGCATGACGGGGTAGGCGGCGATTACGCAGGAATGAAGACAACCGGGAGAAAGAAGACAAAATGCCTTGGCTGATCGTTCTGCTCCTCGTGCTGCTCCTGTTCGGTGGCGGCTTCGTGCTGGAGGCACTGTGGTGGGTCGCCGTGATCGCCTTGGTCGTGTGGGCTCTCGGCTTCGTTCTGCGGAGCACCAACTCCACCGGCGGTCGTGGTACGTGGTACCGATGGTGACGGGCCGCTGAAGCGGCCCCCCCAAGCGCAACGGCGGCCCCACCGAACGGTGGGAGCCGCCGTTTCGCGTTTCAGCAGGTGGGGCCCACTGTGGCTTTCGGTCACAGTGGGCCCCACCTGCTGTTATGGCTGTGCGTGATGGTCTCCGGGAGAAGCTGGGGCGGCCGGCGCCGGTACACCGGTCCCGTCGTTCGATTCCTCCCCCCGGGGCCTCTCCCGTTCGGCCGCCTTCCGCTCCGCGTCCTCCATGGCTCGTTCCCGGACCACCGTCATCCCGGTGAGCAGGGACAGCATCACCACGGCCGTCACCGCGAACACCGCGCGCAGCCCCCACACCTCCGCCACCAGCCCGCCGAGCAGCGCGCCCAACGGGCGGGTGCCCCAGGCCACCAGCCGATAGGCGCTGTTGACCCGCCCCAGCAACCGGTCCGGGGTGATCCGCTGCCGCAGCGACACGACGACGATGTTCCACGCCACGATCCCGACCCCGCCGAGGGCGAACGCCGTTCCGATGACGAACGGGTCGGTGGTCAGCGCCGGGGTCCCGACCATCAACGCGCCGGTGAGCACACTCCCGAAGATCAGCACCACCCGGCCGAACCGACGCTCCATTCCCTCCACGAGGAACGAACCGACCACGCTGCCGCCCGCCATCGTCGCCAGCAGCACGCCGAACGCCGGCTCCGAGAGCCCCATCGGCGATCCCGGCCCCACCGCGAACAACACGATGATCGCCATCACCGCGCTGGTCGCCAGGTTGAACCCGCCGGTCATCATGGCGAACGTGCGCAGCAGCCGGTTCCCCCACACGAAGCGCAGCCCCTCGGCGATCTCCGTGCCCACCGCCGCGAGCCGCCGTTTCCGGACCTTCCCCTCCCGACCCCCGGCCGTTCCCGATTCCGCTCCCGGCTCCGTTCCCGCTCCCGCCGACCCGGCCCGGAACGACCCCCGCATCGGCCACAGCACGAGCACCGCGACCACCCACAGCGCCCCCGGCGCGGCGAAGGCGGCGAGCACCCCGGCCGCCACGAGGAACCCGGCCAACGGCGGACCGACGAACTCGTTGGCGCTCAACTCCACCGCGTACAGGCGACCGTTGGCCCGGCTCAACTGATCCCGTCGCACCACGCGGGGCAGGATCGACTGCGCGGAGGTGTCGTACACCGTCTCGGCGGTGCCCAGGCCCAACGCGACCGCGTACAGCGCCCAGATCGAGTCCAGCCCCAGGGCGACGGCCGGCACGAGCAGCGCGAGCAACGCCCCCCGCAGCAGGTTCGCGCCGAGCATCAACCGCCGCCGGTCCAGGCGGTCCACGAAGACACCCACGGGCAGCGCGAACAGCAGCCACGGCAGGGTGAGGGCCAGCATGACGCCGGCGACGGCCGCCGGGGAGCGGGTGAGCTGCGCGGCGGCCAGCGGCAGCGCGAGCTTGGCGACGCCGTCGGCGAGATTGGACAGCCCGGAGGCGGTCCACAGCAGGCGGTACGAGCGCCCCAGCGGCTCGCGCGCGGTGGCGTGTGGAACGGTCGGCGGTCGGTCGGTCCCGGAATCCCCGTCGGTGGTCATGGAAGGAGACTCCATCACCGATGGGGAAAAGTCCATCGATGGAGAGATGTCAACTCGGTCGTTATCGTGGAGCCATGGACGAGGGGAACGACAGCGACGCGGAGACCCCGGAGCACCCCCGCCGGCGGCGTCCGGCCACGATGCGGGAGGCCAAGGCCCTGGCCCATCCCCTGCGCATTCGCATCATTCGGCTGTGCACCCAACGCGACCTGACGAACAAGCAGTTGGCCGACCGGTTGGAACGCGACCCCGGTACCGTGCTCCACCACGTACGGCAACTCGTGGCCGCGGGCTTCCTGGAACAGGCCGCGGTGCGCACGGGGGAGACCGGTGCCCTGGAGAAGCCCTACCGTTCCACCGGCCTCTCCTGGTGGCTGGACAACCCCCTCGGAATCGGGGAGCCCGAGACCGTACCGGCCGTGACCGGTCACACCGATGGCGCCGGGGGCAACGGTGTCGGGGACGTACCCGCCGGGGCCGATTCGACGGAGCCCGCCCTCGCGCCGGTGGACGCCTTCGTCGACGAGCTGCGGGAGGCCGGCTCCGAGTCGATCCGCACCTTCGCCCGCTTCGCCCTGCACCTCTCACCCGAGGACGTCGCCGAACTCGACCGTCGCATCCTCGCCGTCCTCGATGAGTACGTGGAGACCGACGACCAACGCCGTGACCACCCCCTCCACGGCGGCCTCATCGTCCTCCACCACCTCGCGGAGTGAACGGATTTCGGGGCGACCCGCCGTGGTCACCGGTTGTCACCCGGTGAGGTGAGCCCCGACGCGGAGCATTGTGGAGTTTCATCGCTCTCGTTTACTGTCCGTGGTGTCGCCAACCGGTGGTCCGGGGGGATCGCGGATGGGGCACGGGGCCACAGGTGAACAACGGGGGTTGATGCGTCATGGCGCGGGCGTCTGATTGGTCGCCGGTGGGGATGTCCTCCGATCCGGCGCCGGGGGATCCCGATCGCATCGAGCGCCTGGGCGGTGAGCTGGAGGAGTTCGCCGATGACGTGTTCACCGCTCTGGGCAAGGTGCGGTCGATGGGTGAGGAGGGGGCGCTCGCCACGTTTGTGGGGGAGAGCGCGGAGGCCTACCGGGATCGTTTCGACAAGCTCCCGCCCGACTTGGACAAGCTGCACACCTCCTACGACCTGGCCGCGCAGGCGTTGTTGACGTACGCGCCGAAGTTGCGCGAGGCACAGACCGATGCCGATCGGGCGTTGGTGGAGGCGATCGAGGCCCGGGAGGAGCTGTCGACCGCGCAGTCGTGGTTGGAGCGGGCCACCTCCGCTCTGGAGGATGCGGAGGAGGCGGCGGAGCCGCCGGATGAGGGCGAGGTCGCCGCCGAGGTCCGCCGGGCACTCACGGATGCGGAGAGCGATCAGGGCAACGCCGAGAGCGCGGTCACCGATGCGCGCGGGAAGCTGGACCTGGCGATCGCGTTGGCGGGTCAGGCCAAGGAGTTGCGCGAGGAGGCCGCCCAGCGCTGCAAGGCGGATCTGGAGGAGGCTTCCGAGGCGGGGATCCCGAATCGCAAGTGGTGGCAGAAGGCCGCGGATTGGGTGGTGGACAACTGGGACACCATCGTCGCCGTCGCCCAGGTTGTCGTCACGGTGTTGAGCATTGTGGCGTTGGTGTTGGGTGGGCCGTTGGTGTGGGGGTTGATCCTGGCGGCCTCGTTGATCATCCTCGCGGACACGTTGATCGACTACGCCAACGGCGAGGCGAGTTTGTGGGATGTGGGGTTCGCGTTGTTGGACTGCGTGCCCGGCGGGCGTTTGGCCTCCGCCGGTGCGAAGACCGCCACGTTGGGCATGGCGCGGGGGGCGAGGGGACAGGGCCGGCAGGTCCGACAGGAGGGGCGTCCGGCGGCGGGGAAGAACACCTCCGATGACCCGGTGGACTTCGCCACCGGGGAGGTCCTGCTCCCGGCCACCGACATCGACCTGCCCGGCGTCCTGCCGCTGCTGCTGGAACGCCACCACATCTCCACCTACCGGGCGGGGCGGCTGTTCGGTAGGTCGTGGTCCTCCACGCTGGACCAACGCCTGGTGTTGGAGGCCGACTCGATCACCTTCCACGCCGCCGACTGCACCAAGCTCCTCTACCCCGTCCCCACCCGGGACCCGGATGATCCGGTGATGCCGGTGGAGGGTCCGCGCTGGGGCCTGTCCTGGGACGGCCGGCCCGGCTCCCCGCTGACGATCCACCAGCGTGAGAGCGGCAGGACGCTGCACTTCGCCCCCGTGCCCGGTGCGCCGGGTAACGAGCTGCCGCTGGTGGCGGTCACCGACCGCAACGAAAACCGCATCGAGATCCGCCACAACGAGGCGGGTGAGCCGGTGGAGGTCACCCACTCGGGTGGCTACCGCATCGGGGTGGCGGTGGTGGATCGGCGCGTCACCTCCTACCGGCTGCTCTCCGCACCCGAGCAGCCGGTGCTGTTGGCCTTCGACTACGACGACGCGGGGAACCTCGCGCGCGTCTTCAACTCCTCCGGCCTACCGCTGCGCTTCTGGTACGACGAGCAGGACCGGCTCATCCGGTGGGAGGACCGCAACAACACCTGGTACCGCTACGAATACGACCAGGCGGGCCGATGTGTCTTCGGTACCGGCTCGGGGCGGGTCTTCGAGTACCGCTACGAGTACGACACCGCCAACCACCGCACCACCGCCTACGCGGCACGCGGCTACCCCACGGTCTACCAGTTCAACGACAGCTTCCAGCTCGTCGCGGAGACCGATCCGCTGGGCCACACCACCCACCGCACCCGGGACCGCTACGACCATCTCCTGTCGGTCACCGATCCTCTCGGTCACACCACCCGCTACGTCCGTAACGAGCACGGTGACCCGACCACCGTCATCCGTCCCGACGACCACGAGATCCACGCGGAGTACAACGACCTGGGCCTGCCCACCGCGATCACCGAGGCCGACGGCACCACCTGGCGCCAGGAGTTCGACGAGCGGGGCAACCGAACGACTGTCATCGACCCGGCCGGGCACCGCACCACCTGGACACATCACCCCACCGGTGCTCCCGCCACCGTCACCGATGCTCTGGGCGCGATCACCCGCATCGACACCGATCCGACCGGACTACCGGTAGCGGTGGTAGATCCGCTGGGCGCGACCACGGCCCTGGACCGGGACGCTTTCGGTCGCCCCACCTCCATCACCGATCCGATGGGGGCGATCACCCGGATGGAGTGGTCTCCGGAGGGCAAGCCGGTGCGCCGCACCGACCCCCTGGGGCACGTCGAGTCCTGGGAGTGGGATGCGGAGGGCAACTGCCTGACCCACACCGACGAGAACGGCGGGATCACCGCCTGGTCCTACGGCCCCTTCGACCTGCCGGTCTCGCACACCGGCCCCGATGGCGCGCGGTATGTCCTCACCCGCGACACCGAGTTGAACATCACCGCCGTCACCGCCCCCGACGGCCGCTCCTGGACCTACACCCTCGATCCGGCCGGCCGTGTAGTGGCGGAGACCGACTACGACGGCCGCACCACTACCCGGGAGTTCGACCCCGTCGGTCGTCTGGTCCGGCAGATGAACCCGGCGGGACAAACCATCGACTACGTCCACGACGTGCTCGGTCAACCGGTCTCGGCGACCACCGATACCGGCGAGACCACCACCTGGACCCACGATCCCGCCGGCCGAATCGTCTCCGCGACCTCGCCGGGTGTGGAGTTGTCCCGCACCCACGACTCGGTTGGGAATCTCCTCGGTGAGACGGTCAACGGCCATACCCTGACCCTGACCGTGGATCCGGTGGGGAACCTGCTCTCCCGCACCACCCCCACCGGCCACACCACCACCTGGACCCACGACGCAGCTGGGCGGCCGATCGGCCTGGACTCGGCCGGCTGGCATCTGAACTTCCGCCGGGACGCGGCCGGCCGGGAGGTCGAGCGTCGCATCGGCGGCGCTCTGACCCTCACCACCGGCCATGATGCGACCGGACGCCTGGTCGAACAGGCCCTCACCGGTACCGGTGACCGGCGTCTGCACCACAAACGCTGGACCCACCGCGCGGACGGCTACCCCACCGCCGTCACCGACGCCACGGGCACCACCACGCTCACCCTGGACGCGATCGGGCGCCCCACGAGTCTGACGGGCCCGGCCGGCACCGAGACCTACACCTACAACCCCACCGGCGACCAAACGGCCGCCACCGCCCCCGGACTACCGGCCGACGCGGTCGGGGAACGCGCCTACACCGGCACCCTCCTGGCCCGCGCCGGGCGCACCCGCTACGCCTACGACGCGGCGGGGCGGGTGATCCGCCGCACCGTCACCCGCATCTCCCGCACCCCCGACACCTGGCACCACACCTGGGACGCCCACGACCGCCTGGTCGAAACCCGCACCCCCGACGGCACGGTGTGGACCTACACCTACGACCCCTTCGGCCGCCGCATCGCCAAACACCGCCACCACCCCGACGGCAGCGTTGCCGAAACCGTTCGCTTCACCTGGCACGACACCACCCTCATCGAGGAACACCACGCCAGGCACGACGGCACCCGGCCCGCTACCGTCACCACCTGGGACCACACCGGCCTGCACCCCCTCACCCAAACCACCACCAGCCTCCCCACCGGCGGCGACCTCGCGAAGGCCGATCAGGGCGAGATCGACCGCCGCTTCGCCGCCATCGTCACCGACCTCGTCGGTACCCCCACTCACCTCACCGACCCCGACACCGGCCACACCACACCCCTGGCCACCACCCTCTGGGGCCACACCCCGGGAACCGCCCCCACACCCCTGCGCTTCCCCGGCCAATACGCCGATGAGGAAACCGGCTGGCACTACAACCTCCACCGCCACTACGACCCCACCACCGCCCGCTACACCACACCCGACCCCCTCGGCCTGGCCCCCGCACCCAACCCCCACACCTACCCCCACAACCCCTGGACGTGGACCGACCCCCTCGGACTCGCCGGATATTCTGCCGACTTGGATGCTCTTTCACAGAGTGGGACACGTCCGGCCAAGGGGAATACAACTCATGCTGGACGTGAGTATCAGAAGCATATGAACCGTGGAGATCTTCCCGTGGTTCCAGGGAAGCAGTTGAAGACTGCCGGTCAGGATCTACTGGACGACATTCTAACTAACCCGAAAACTGTCATATCGCCCGTAAATTCCGGCAACTTCGCCGGTGGGACGCGCTATATCATGCCGGACCCGGCTGGTGGACGCGGAACCGGGGCAACCTTCGATGCCATTGGTCGGTTCCAGTACTTTGGACGGTATTAGAAATGTTGGTAATCAACCCGTGGGACGTCTTGGCCCATGACGGTGCTGGTATCGCTGAACTTCGAGAGGCTGTCTCGGGTGAAGTCGTGAGAACAGTTCGTTACGTGGTGCCGCAAGGAGAGGAGTGGCCCGAGGGGCATAGGGAAGATCGTGCTCACGAAGTCGACATGGCCATTGAACTCAGCATGGAGAGTGGGGCTGTGCTGGTGCTGTCCTGGGCAATGGATGGCTTCAATGAAGGAGTGGCGATTGAATTCAGGCACCCTGAAGAATCAAGCACCGATCTACCCGGGGATCCAATCGATGTGAGCGGTCATGCTGATTGGAGGAATTTTTTGGGCGTGCCGATCACGGGCATCAAGATCGCTTGGCATATTCCCAATGAGGGATGTCCGGAGATGCCTTGGTCCTACAATTTCGATTTCTCCGATGGGTCGAGTCTAGTCTTTGCGCTAGGTGAGGCCGAGGGCGCAGGTTTCACATACATGCCTGATTCCTTGCTCGTAATCTTCGATGAGAGCATCGCGGCCGCTTACAAGATTCCGGCAAGCACCACTTCTTCACGCGGGTAGATGCCAAAGACCCCTGTGTATGGGCCCATCGTGGTGAACGACTGTGGATGATGAGCAGGAAAGCGGAGTAGCATCAGCACCGCTCTTTTCCTCACTCCACCCCCGGGTCGCACTGGTGGGCCTGTCGCCGGCCAGGCAGATCGGCACATCGCAGAGCGATCCGTCGGAATACTCGCTTGCTTGCGGGAACGTCAGTGCGGGTGTGCTGTGCGGCGAGGACTTCGTGTGTCGCCCCGCTGGGTCATGGACACCGGCGTGGCCGCTACGCCTACGACGCGGCGGGGCGAGTGATCCGTCGCACCGTCACCCGCATCTCCCGCACCCCCGACACCTGGCACCTGGCACCTGGCACTACACCTGGGACGCCCACGACCGTCTGGTCGAGACCCGCACTCCCGACGGCACCCGATGGACGTATACCTACGACTCCTTCGGCAGGCGCGTCGCCAAACACCGCCACCACACAGACGGCCGCATCGCGGAGACGGTGCGGTTCACCTGGCACGACACCACCTTCATCGAGGAACACCACACCGCGCACGACGGGGCCGGGACCGATACCGTCACCACCTGGGACCACACCGGCCACACCACATCCCTGGCCACCACCCTCTGGGGCCACCCCCCGGCCCCGCCCCCACACCCGGGCCGACCCCCTCGGACTCGCTCCCTATCCGGCGGGGTTGACAGATGAAGGTGAAGATTATGTACGTCGGCGTCACATGTCAGGGGGGTCAGAAAATACCAGCGACAAAAGCACCTTCAAGGAAGGGGTTGATCTTGACGCTTTGGTTGAGCATTCGAATTTCCATCCCGTGAATGGCCCCAATGAAAATAGTAGATGGGGGCGAGGTGCGGAGTGGTTCGAAATCATGGGAAGTACGTCCAGGGACTCCGGGGCGCTTCCCACGAAAAGGTACCGGGTGGTTCAGGATGAATGGGGCGGAGTGATCACTGTGCATCCCATTCCCTAATCGAATGACAGTTCCCGACCAGAGGGAGGTTTCGTGGGTTGCGCCGTATATCTTGAAAATCAAATTCACAAGCGGGAGTATGCCGGCTCGGAAGTGAGTGAAAAATTTTCTCTCGTGCTGGCCGAGTCCGGAGAGGGTGGGCTGCTCCGCTATGTCGACCCTTACGGGGATACAATTTTCAATGTTCCCCAGTTGTACGATCTGATTGAAGAGGTCAACGAGATTTCGGCTGCCAGTCCGGAAGTGAGAGAAGCCGCCAATCTTGTGATCGAAGTCATTTGGCGTGTAATTCGCCGGCGAGGCTATCTTGCCATCCTGGGGGACTGATGCGGCTGAATATCCGGTGTTCTACCTCCTCGCCTCTCTGTGAGCAGAGGCCCGGGTGAGAGGCCCTCGGGGTGGTGAGGGAATGAAAATTCACCGGTAAGCCGGCGAGCCTTGCCCTGAACGCTACCGTTCGTTGCCGTTCTCCCACGTCTCAGCCACCTTGTCGTAAGGTATCAAGACGCTGTCCAGCACCAGGCGCGGCAGCCTCTTGGCCCGGCAGTGTTGGAGAGCCTGGTGTAGATCCGGGGCACGCTCGGCGAGGACTTTAATTCCCTCGACGGAAAATAATAAGCGATAGCTCGGGAAGGCCTCCCGAGAGAGGGTTATTTACTTGATGGCTGAGGTCGGGGGGGCCCGGACTCTCTTGGGAACTCTTCTCGTCAACGGTTGTGGTTGCTTCGCCATCTGAGAAGTGGGACGCAGTGGTCGCTTCTGGGCGGTGATTGGTTACTCGGCCGTTACCCGGAGGAACTCGCGAATATCGGCGGCCAGGTGACGCATGTCCTCGCCGGCCGCGTGAACGGTGGTGCAGGAGAAGTCCCACGGACACTCGATGTCCGTTCCGGAGAGTGTCCACGTCAGGTGGACGCGACCCAGGGAGCGGTGTTCCGCCGAGACGCTCAGCGAGTGGTCCAGCGCCTCCCACGTGCGGGTGCCCTTCCAACCCCGGAAGTCCTCGGCGAGAGAGAAGAGGAATTCACCGGGGCCATCCCCGATCCAGACGCGGACCGGTGTCTCCACCCGACCCCACTCGCCCCGGGCGGTGATCAGGAAGTCGAGTACGGGCTCATCGTCGAAAGGACGCACGGGCCGGGAGAGGATGAGGGTGGCCGAGGGGGTGTCGAGGTTCCCCACCTCCACGATCGGTTCGCCGTCGGGGTCGTCCGTAAGCATCCGGGCAGCGTAGAAGTCGCCCATGTGTGGGGGACAGCCGTTTTTCGGTGATCGGACGGCGGCATCCTTGTCCAGGGGCGGAACTCGGCACGTCCACCGTCAACCTCCCCACCCCGCCCCGAAAATTCGTCGCGCCGACGGCCCACCGCCGACCAGACTGGGCGGCATGTCACGGAGTGACCCCCCGGAGGTGCCGCTCACCGGCGGGAACGTCAGCGCGGGTGTGGTGCGCGTCGGGGACACCGTCCGCCGTCCCGCCGGGCCGTGGACACCGGCCGTGCACGCCCTTCTCCACCACCTGCACGCCGCCGGCTTCACCGGAGCGCCACGCCCGCTGGGCATCGACGAGCGGGGTCGCGAGGTGTTGACCTTCGCGCCGGGGGAGCCCGTGTGGCCCGACCGGTTCGCCCTCCTCGATCCGACGGAGCGCCTGGCCCGGGTCGGACGCCTCATCCGCGCCTTCCACGAGGCCGTGCGTGACTTCACGCCCCCGCCCGACGCTCGCTGGCAGCGGCTCATCCCCGCCGAGGGCGAACCGGAGATCATCGCCCACCACGACCTCGCGCCGTGGAACCTCGTGGCCGATGGCGACGCGGCCTGGACGTTCATCGACTGGGACGCCGCAGCCCCCGGCACCCGCCTGTGGGATCTCGCCTACGCCGCGCACGGCTTCGTCCCGCTCTCCGCCAACGCGGCATTGCGTGAGCGGGGTACGGGCCCCGACCGCCGTTTGCGAACCCTGATCGACTCCTACGGCTTCGACGAGACCGAACGCCGCACGCTGGTTCCCCTGTTGGCCCGCCGATCCCGTTCCATGCACGACTTCCTGCGGGAGCGCGCCGCCATCGGTGAGCAGCCGTGGACCCGCCTGTGGCGGGAGGGCCACGGGGACGTGTGGTGGAACGACGCCGAGTGGACCGCACGTCACGAGGCCCGGTGGCTCCGGGCACTCCTCGACTGACGACACCGCCCCCGAGGACGGGGGTTCAGGAGTCGAGGACAGCGGCGATGCCCTCGATCTCCACGAGCTGGTCGTCGTAGCCGAGGACGGTGACGCCCATCAGGGTGCTGGGCACGTCGTGGTCACCGAAGGCGTCCCGCACGACCTCCCAGGCGGCGACCAGGTCCTCCTGCCGGTTGGAGGCGACGAGCACCCGGGTGCTGATGACGTCCTCCAACGAGGCGCCGGCGGCCTCCAGCGCGACCCGCATGTTCTCCACGGCCTTCGCGGCCTGCCCGGTGTAGTCCCCGATGGCGGCCGTCGAGCCGTCCTCGTTGAGCGGACAGGCACCGGCGAGGAAGACGAGCCGGGCTTCGGGCGGCGCGGTGGCGGCGTAGGCGTACTCGGCGACATCGGACAGGGTGCTGGCGCGGATCAACTTCACGGCACGGGCCACGGTCTCGTCGGTCCCTTCATCGCTTTGCCGGGGGTCTCGGGGCCCGGCCATCCTGGCAGGCCCGAACCGGCTGTCGCTTCTGCTTTTCGCGTTGGGGTCGGGGATGGTGGGGGACGTTCGTGCCTCGGCGACGGAGAAGATCAGCAGAGTCACGGCGATGAACGTCGAGATCACCAGCAGAGGAACGACATAGCCGGGCGTCACCGCTTCGAAGGGCCCGACCCCGGGGACATGGCAGTGGAGGCCGGGCGGCACATAAGAGACCTCGTACCGGGTGATGTTCGCGGCGTGCTCGGGACCGACGGCCTGCTGACAGACGTGGGTCACCTGGCTGCTGTCCTGGATCAGGTGCAGGGTTCCCCAGACCTGAACCAGTGCCGTGATGGCTGCGGCGACCGCCGCCCAGCACCGCATCGGGAGGACCATGCCGCCCTCCCGCCGATGATGCCTCGTGGCGGCGCCGACGGCGTAACCGACCAACACGGCCGCCATCAACACCCCGGCGATGATGATGAGCAACAGCACCAGGGCGTTGGGCTGCTCGTACGAGGTGTCCGGCATTCCCGATTCCTCCCCGTGGGATCGTTGAGAGGGACGACGCACGCCGTACCGGTCGGGGACGTGCCCCGGTCTCCGCGCGGTTTCATCGGGTGGGGCCCCGGGCCGGAGCTGTCGCCCTGTGGGGCACCGTGACGCCGGTGCTGCTCACGCCCGGCGGGCGATGACGATGATCTCGGGGCTCTCGGCGGTGAGCGGGGAACGGTCCCACCAGCCGTAGCGAGCCTCGACGGTCAGGCCGGCCTCCTCCAGGAACCGGGTGAGGGCGTCGGCGTCGAGGAACCGGAGGGTGCTGCGGCTGGTCTCCGGGCCGTCGAGGGAATCGGCGGTGAAGGTGGTCGTGAAGCTCACCAGCTCTCCCTCGACGGGGCCCTCCACCCGGTGTTCGCACCGCGCCCGGAAGCCGCTCGGGTCCACGACCTCGCGGGGGTGGTCGGGCGTCCAGCGTTCCCACGCGCGGGCGGCCGGGTTGCGGGTCTCGAAGGCGAACCGGCCGCCGTCCACGAGGGCGGCCCGGACGGCGGTGAGGGCGGCGCGCACCTCGTCGTCGGTGAGGAAGACCTGGAAGGCGTGACCGGTCATGACGACCAGGTCGAACTCCCGGTCGTGGGGGACGGTCGTGAGGTCGCCGAGCACCCACTCCACCCCGGCGCCGGTCGTGTCGCCGGCGGCACGACCCACGTCCAGCATGGCGGCGGCCGGGTCGAGCCCGCGCAGCCGGCCGGTGTGGCCGACCTTGCGGGCCCGACGCAGCAACAGCCCGGTGCCGCATCCCACGTCGAGGACCGAGGACGCCTCCATGACGAGGTCGAGGTAGAAGGCGTCGTCCGGGGAGCAGTTCCAGGGGTAGAGCACGTCGTACAGCTCGGCGAGTTTCCGTTCGGAGAACAGGCGATCGACCATGCCCCTCAGCATCCCGGGGCGGTCAATCGGTTTTCCCGAGACGGGAGCTCAGACCCCGGGCGGAGTCGACGGGTCTTCCGCCTTGAGGGCCGTGATCAGCCCGCGCAGCCGCGCCGGCGTCGTGGCCAGCACCCGCCCCGGCACCTCGCTCTCCCGTATCAACACCGCTTCGGGTGTCCGAGCCACCTCTATGCATTCATTGCCATCCGTGGAAAATGATGACTTCTGCCAATCGGAGTGATTCACTTGTGCTCCTCAACGGAACACTTGAGGTAGTGGATCAGTGAGCGCAACCTGGCCGGGTCAACGGTATGTAAATTTTCAGGTGAAACGCTTTCTCGGAATTGAATTCCGGTAGGGGAGTGGCGTATTTCGAGACACTCCGCCCCGTTGGTGGAGAAGGAAGACTTCTGCCAGGTCATGAGTTCATCCTTCACGTGTCGAATGCTATCGACATTATTTCCATGGTCGGCCAAATTTGATGATGTCATGCTTGATGGCATATATGAGTGCATCGAATCTTTCTGGTGTAGTATTCAGGATTTCACCCTCCCTGTCGCTTTCACGTATGAGAATTCCAGCTTCTCGGGAGGAGATCTCCACGCACTCCGTTCCGGTGCTGGAGAATGATGACTTCTGCCAGGTGTGATGGTTGCTCATGAGCCCTTCTTATATTTCTTCGATGATTTTTTGGACCAGCTTTCGCGACTCTTCCGGGGGTAGGCTGTTTCGTCTCACGTCGCCCAATACTGCCCTGTAGTTTTCCACTTCTTCCGCTTCGTGGACGATTACTCCGCCGAACGGTGTATCGACTTGCACGCTGTTCAATTGTGGAACCGGACCCTCAGTGAAGAGGAAAGATTGTGCATGCCCGGGAACATTCTCAAGATCGAAAGGGATTACGCGAAGTGTGACCGGAAGGGCGGGTTCCGGGGCGGTGAGTCGGAGAAGTTGTTTTTCGTGAACCCGGCGACCGCCGTACCTTATGCGCAATGCCGCTTCATGGATGATGATTTCATAAATCGGGGGATGTTGCTTCTCGAAAACCCTCCTCCGGCTCGTGCGAAACTTCACTCGCGCCTCAATTTCCGCGGGTGTGAAAGGAGGTGTTCGAGTTTCAAAGATGGCGCGGGCGTATTCCGGAGTCTGGATGATTCCCGGAATCAACAACATGTTTACCGCATGGAGATGTCGGGCATGGTGCTCCATCTCCGCGAGGTCCAGAGCGTCCTGCGGAACACTTTCCCGCATGGAATCCCACCAGTGCCGACCCCGTTGTTCCCGGGCGATGGCGCACAGGGCGTCGAGCAGCGCTTGGTCATCGCACCTGTAGAAGGCAGCCAGGTTGCGGAGGCGCTCCGGGCTGATACCGCGATACCCCGCTTCGATGTTCGAAATCTTGGCTCGGTCGATCCCCAGGTGAGTCGCAGCATCAGTGGCGGTGCGGTTCGCCTGCTCTCTGAGTTTGCGCAGCTCAGAGCCCAAACGGGCTTCCCTGGCGGTGGGGCGATCCCTGGGTGGCATCCGATGCTCCTTCGGCTGTCCTGACGGAAGTGTGCCCGCCGGGAGGGCTCACCTCCCCTTCCTCTCCGTGACCGAGCGTAGGGGAACGGTTGCCCCGGGGTACTAGTGCCCCCTATGGTGCTCGCACGTGACCGAGAGTACTTCGGTGAATCCGCAGTGCAGCCGCGTCGGTGGGGCGTGGCCGAGCCACGGTGGGGAGCTCTCGGCTGTCGATGGGGTCAACGAGCGCAGAGGAGTCAGGACATGACGATCGCCGTTCTCGACGCGGGTGACGTGACCGTGGAGCCGTCCGACGCGGGGCGGGAGCACCGATTGTGCGTACCCAGCGCGGCCGAGGCGCCGCGACTGGCGCGCAACCACGTGGCGGAGGTGCTGGGTCGGGAGGGGTGGGAGGAGGTGGCGGAGACGGCGAAACTACTCGTCAGCGAGGCCGTCACCAACGTCTACCGGCACACCGCCACCTCGCGGATCCTCGTGCGGACCGTCCTGCTCGAACATCGAGTTGTGGTCGCCGTGGTGGACGCGGCACCGGAGGCGCTGCCCGTGTGGCAGCACCCCGATCCGGAGACCGAACACGGCCGGGGCATGGCCCTGTTCGGTCTGCTCGCGCACGCCTGGGGCATCAGTTGGCACGCCGCCGCGCACAACTCCGCGCACGCCCCCGGGACATCGTTCGGCGAGGGGCCGGTGCCCGGCCCCGGTGAGAAGTGCGTGTGGTTCGAACTCCAGTGGGGACTGGCCGCGTGAACCACGGCGCCCCACTCCCCGCCCCGCTGTACGGGCTCGGCCTTCTCGCGCTGCTCGTCCTCGCCTTCCTCGCCGGCTTCTTCCTCCGGCTTTCTCTGCCCGGCCGGAGGCCGGGGGCCCCCGGCCCGCCCCGTCGGGCCGGCGCCCATCGCCGTCCCCGCCGGCCCCTCTTCCGGGGCCGGCACATCGGGCCCCCGGCCCCACCGCTGCCGGCATCTGCCGTGCCGCCGTGCCGGGGCGGTCAGCGTCGCCGACAGGTGTAGGCGCCGAACACCGGGTGCGGGAAGTCCGCGTCCAGGATCTCGAACCCGGCGTCGTCCAGCATCGCCTCCTGCAGGTACCGGAAGGTGCTGTGCTCGCTGCGCAGGTGCTCGATGTAGTCGGCCCGGACGTAGCGGGCCGTCGGGTCCACGCCGGGGTCGGTCTCCGGGTCGGGGGCCTCGGCGAGCCAGGCGTTCAGCCGCTCCTCCGCCTCCGCCGGGCGGAAGTCGAGGATCAGGTCCCGCAGGCGCAGGATCCCGCCGGGCCGCAGCATCCCCGCGATCCGGGTGAGCGCGACGGCCTTCCAGGCGTCCGGCAGTTGGTGCAGGGCGTGCCGGGTGTGAACGGCGTCGGCCTGCGGCCCCTCGTGCCGGTACGACAGGAACCCGCCCCGTACGACGATCGGCACGCGCCCGCCGGTCCCACCGCTCCGCTCGGCGTCTCCGGCGGTGCGTTCCCGCAGGTGGGCGACCATGGCGGGGGAGACGTCCACCGCCACCACCCGGCCGAACTCCCGCGCGGCGGCGAACGCGAAGCGACCGGTGCCGGCCCCGAGGTCGATCACCGTGGCGTCCGGGCCGACACCCGCGGCCCGCAGGGCGGCCAGGTCCTCCGCCGGGTCCGGGTACCCCTGCTTGCGGTCGAAGCCGGTGACGAACCCCGGATCGAGGTGTTCCGGTCCGGCGGTGTCGAGTTCACCCGGATACCAGACGGGCGGTGTCCACGGCGTCGAGGTCATGAACCGAGCCTGACGTGCCGTGGCCGGTCCTCGCATCCGGGTTTCCGTGGTGGGCTCGTCGGCGGGCCGTACGGGCACGAATTCCCGGGGGAGAGCGCGTCGAGGGCGTCAACTCGATGATCTCCCTTCCCTCGTGTGGGTCATGTCGCTTCAGGCCAACCGCGTTGTGTCGGCCGTGCACTCCGGGGCTCGATGAGGCAGGGGCGCCATATCAAACATCGCTTTCCCGTCCTTCTTTCACCGGGCTGTTCGGCTGGTTCGTTTGGTGTTCTCCTCCCGGATCAGAAATGGGGTGCAGTGTTCCGTGTCGAAAGGGGAACGTGACATGGTCGACTGGGTGCAGATCCAGGGGTCCCTCACCGCCATCTCGGCAGGTTCGCGGACGAATGTGTGGGGGGTGAACTCGGCGGGGAACATCTATCGTTACAGCGGTAACGATGGGAGTCCGTGGGCTCAGGTTTCGGGTGGGTTGACGGATATCGGGGCCGCTGCCGACGGTACGGTGTGGGGCGTCAACTCCAACGGCAACATCTATCGGTACTCGGGGGATCGGGGTTCGACGAACTGGACGCAGATCTCGGGCGGTCTGACGCGGATCTCGGCGGGTTCGCGGACGAATGTGTGGGGGGTGAACTCGGCGGGGAACATCTATCGTTACAGCGGTAACGATGGGAGTCCGTGGGCTCAGGTTTCGGGTGGGTTGACGGATATCGGGGCCGCTGCCGACGGTACGGCGTGGGGGGTCAACTCCAACGGGAACATCTATCGGTACTCGGGGGATCGGGGTTCGACGAACTGGACGCAGATCTCGGGTGCTCTGACGCGGATCTCGGCGGGTTCGCGGACGAATGTGTGGGGGGTGAACTCGGCGGGGAACATCTATCGTTACAGCGGTAACGACGCGGACCCGTGGATTCGCATTCCCGGTGCCTTGACCGACATCGGCGCCGCCGCCGACGGCACCGTGTGGGGCGTCAACTCCAACGGCAACATCTACCGCTACATCGGCGACGGACAGGGCTGACCCCTGCCCCGCTCCGCCGGGGTCCGCATCACGTGCCCGGACGCGCGAAGCGTCCGGGCACGCACGTGGCCGCGTCGGTGGATCCGCGAGGACGCGGTCACCCCGGAGGGCGGCGCCCTGCCCATCGGTCCTCTCCCGCCTCTGACCCCCACCCGATGGGCAGGCGAATGCCTGCCCATGCTGATGTCGTGTCGGACGATCTGTTCAAGGCCCTGGCCGATCCCACCCGCCGGACGATCCTCGGCGAGCTGACCGAACGCGACGGTCGGGCCCTCTTCGAGATCTGCTCCCGGCTCACCGTTCGCCACGGCCTCGGCCCCGGCTCCTCGTGCCGGCACCGAGTTGGTACCGGCGCCCGGCGGTCGGCCCGTACCGGGAGGCGCTGATGCGCGACGGCATCCCGGTGACCTCCTTCGCGGTGGACGACGTCCACGCCGAGTACGAGCGACTGCGCGCCTTGGGCGTGCGGTTCGTCCGGGAGCCGGTGACGATGGGGAACGTCACCGTGGCCGTCCTCGACGACACCTGCGGCAACCTCCTCCGGATCGCCCGGGCGACATAAAGACTTTCGCCGCCCCCACCGGCGGCTTGCCCCGGGCCGGCGATGCCCGTCCCCACCCCCGTGGTGGGGACGGCCATCCGCCCGGGGCACCTCGCACCGCTCACCGGCGCGTCACCACATCAGGGCGTCGGCCCGGTCGCTCTGCCAGTACGTGACGGCGGCGGAGGCCCCCTCCGCCGTCCCCGCCGGCACGGGCAGGGTGACGGGGTTCCCGACCGTCCGGCCGTTCCGGTCGGTGAGGAAGACCTCGAGCCCTTCGACGGGCGTCACCTCGCCGTCGTCCGCCGAGGAGGTCCTGATGCCCGCGTACGCGGACTCGCCCGGCTCGAGGACCACCACCGCCTGCGGGACGCTGGACCGCACGACCTGCATCACGGACTGCCCCTGGTCGAAGCGCAGGTACGGGTGGTTATAGGGGGCGCAGGTCGTGTTGCCGGTGTTGGTCACCGTCAGCAGCAGGTGGTTGATCGGCCGGGACACGGGCGCCACGGTGAGGTCGGTGGTCGAGGGGGTGCACGCCGACAGGACGGGAATGCCCTTCCCGGCGCGGGAGCCGTCCTCGTTCCCCTTCGCCCGGCGGTCGCCGGCGGGGACGGCCGACGGACCGTCCCCCTGCGGGGCGGGGGCCGGTGCGGCCTCCCCGGCGTCGGTGCCCTCCGCCGGCTCGCCCGCCGGGGTCCCGGCCGGCGGCTTCGTGGCCCCCGCGGCGGGTGCCCCGCTGTCGGAGGCGGCGCCCTCGGCCGGAGTGTCCTCCGCGGCGGCCTCCCCGGACGTGGTGTCCTCCACCGGGCTCTCCTCGACCACCGTCGCGGGTCGGTCGACGGCAGTGGCGCCCCCCGAGGAGACATCCGAGCCGGACTGGCAGGCGGCCAGGGCGAGCGAGCCGGCGGCCAGACCGGCGGCCACGAGGCCACGGGACAGGGTGCGATTGCGTGACATGGGTGCGTCTTCTCTCGTCGGGCGGTGAGGGCCTCGGCTCGGGGCCGAGGACCGGTGCCGGGGTGTTTCCCTCGGCATGTCCCTCACGCTGCCCGTCCCGGGGCGAGGACCGCCACGTGGAACGGCACCCACGGGACGCCGGAACATTCCACCCCCCTCCCACCTGCGCGGACACCGTTCCACCCGGGACGGAGCGGTTCCCTTCCGGCCACGCCGCCGGGTTGGCCGGAAGGGAACCGGGCGAGGTGGTTTCATGGTCGGTGTCCGTACCGACGGGGGCGGCGGCCGGACGCGCGCCGGCACGTCGACGGCCGGCAGAGGGGGAGTCACGGGATGTCCCGGGAGGCGGAGGAGTTCGCGGCGCTGCTGCGAGAGGTGAAGGAACGCTCCGGTTCGAGCTACGGGGTGCTCGCCAGGAAGTTGCACACCAGCACGTCCACCCTGCACCGGTACTGCAACGGCGAGGCGGTGCCGATGGAGTACGGGTCGGTGGAGCGTTTCGCCCGCGCGTGCCGGGCGACGCCGGGGGAGTTACGGGAGTTGCGGCTGCGGTGGGAGGCGGCGGACGAACAGCGGGGACGGAAGGTCCCGCCCGGGCCCCCGGAGGTGTCGGAAGGGGAGGGCGGTACCGAACCCGACACGTCGGCCCCGTCCGCATCGGTGCCGGGACCGGAACCCGCTTCGGCCCCGGAGGCGCCGCCGCCCGCGCCCGACCCGGAACCCGGGTCGGCGCGTCTGTCCGGGGAGGGCCCCACCGTTTCCGGCCCCTTCCCGCCCGGTCGCGTCGGCGGGGTCCGCTCCCGTCCCACCCGCCGCAGGGCTTTGCTCGCCGGTGTCGCGGTGGTTCTGGTCGCCGTGATGGCCGTCCTTCTCACCCGGGCACAGATCGGGGGGAACGACGACGGCCGGCAGCGGGAGACGACGGCGATCGTGGGGGAGGAGGAACGGGAGGGGACGGCGGTCACCGACGATGCCGGGGTCCCGCACGGCCCGGAGGCGCCCCCTTCCCCGAACGCTCCGGACGGGACCGGGGGAATCGACGCGGCCGATGACGCCGCCGATGACGCGGCCGGTCCAGACGATCCGGCGGACGCGGGAACGCTCCCGCCTCCCCGGGCACCGGAGGAGACCGGGGAGAGGGCCGGGACCGACCCGGCTTCGCCGGGCGATTCCGTCCCGTTGCGCGTCTCCACCCGCCCCCACGCCTTCCCGGACCCGTGCAGCCGGCACTACCTCCTGAACCGTCCGCCGGACGAGGTGCCCCCGCCGCCCTTCGAGCAGGACGCCCCCGCCTGGGTGGCGGCTTCCGGGGCGGTGACCGCGGGGGAGCAGTTCGTGGAGCTCACCGTCCAGGGAGTTGGTGAGGGGACGGTGATCCTGCGGGACCTCCACGTGCGTCTCGTCGCCAAGGGGCCCCCGCTGCCGTGGAACGACTACGCCATGGGAGTGGGCTGCGGTGGCAACGTCCCGACTCATCCGCTGGAGGTGGACCTCGACGCGGGACGTCCCGTGGCCACACCCGGCTCCGACCTCCACGCCTTTCCCCACAAGGTGAGCGGGAGTGATCCCCTGGTGCTGTATGTCACCGCCCGCACGGACGACCACGACGTGCGGTGGTACCTGGAGTTGGAGTGGGTCGTCGGTGACCGTCACGGCACGGTGCGCGTCGACGACGCCGGCGAGCCGTTCCGCACCAGTGGTGCCCGGGGCCGCCCGGCGTACATCTATCCACTCGGGACGGACGGCTGGACGGAGGCCCCACACGGCGGGGGATGAGCGGTGGGTTCATCCGGACGGGTTCGGCGTCCGCCCGGTGGCACGTCGGAGCGGACGGATTGTCAGAGGCGTTCCCTACTCTCCGAGGAGATGTGGACGACCAGGACACGTCGCCGGCCGTTCGCGGTGGGTGGGTGTGCCCGTGGTCGCGTCCGACAACGCCTTGAGGAGGCGGCCCATGCGTATCGTGCTGAGTGACTTCATGAGTTTGGATGGTGTGGTGCAGGCCCCGGGCGGGCCGGGGGAGGACACCGAGGGCGGGTTCGCCCACGGCGGTTGGTCGATGCCGTATTTCGATGTCGAGGTGATGGGCGGCGCCATCGACGAGGCGATGAAGGAGACCCGCGCCCTGCTGTTCGGGCGGCGCACCTGGCAGACGATGGCGGCGGCCTGGCCGGAGCGCGCCGGGACGGACCCGTTCGCCGATCACATGAACGCGATCACCAAGTACGTCGCCTCCACCACCCTCACCGAGGCCGACATGACGTGGAACAACTCCACCCTCCTGCCCGCCGACAACGTGCTGGGGGCCGTCGCCGACCTGCGCGCCTCGGGGGAGGGCGACATGCACGTGATGGGCAGCTCGGTCCTGGCCCGCTCCCTGGTGGAGAACGGTCTGGTGGACGAGTACCGGCTGATGATCTCGCCGGTGCTGCTCGGTGGCGGCAAGCGGATGTTCCCGGAGGACGGCGTGGCCCGGCACCTGCGGCTGGTCTCCCACACGGTGGCCTCCACCGGCACGCAGGTCTGCGTCTTCCGCCCCGCCGACGCCGACTGACCGGGGGCGCGGCGGGGGAGTGTGCGTGGAAAGCTCCGCTCGGGACTTCCCGTTCCTCGGGAGCGGGGTTCCTCGCCCGTTGACGCAGGGTGTTGTTGGGGGAGGGGCGGCGTATGACGACCGTGGTCTTCGGGGACGTCACCCGATGGAAATCAGACCGTGGTCCGACTACGATCTGAGTATGGGTACCACGCACGCCGAAGCCGGCTCGGACTCCGTCTCCTTCACCGACCTGTCCCGAAACCCTCGGACCGTCGCGGCGAAGGCTGCCGCCCTGGGGCGTTTGCGTATCACCCACCGGGATGCCCCGGACATGGTGCTTACGACAGCTGCGCAGGCGGACCTCACCGAGGAGAACCTGACCACGGCTTCTCGCCTCTTCCTCGCCCTGATGAAGCAGGATGATGGGGCCCGAACCCTTCTTCTGGCGTTGCCCGAGGTTTTCCCCTGGGTGCGTCATCTGGATGAAGAGGAGGTCCGGTCCTTCACGGTGGAATTGATAGAAGCACTCTCGGATGCCGCGGAACTGGGAACAGGGGAGGCGGTGCATCGAGCCGTTGTCTCCTGGCGTGCTACGGCCCGTATCAACGCCGACCCCGAACAGCTGAGGGAATCCCGCCTTCCCCTGCCGGGTGATGATCTCGGACAGGTCGAGGTGAGCGTGTGAGCCCGAAAAAGGGAGACCGTGTCAGCGTTCCTCCCCTCAGTGGGTGGAATGTGGTCTTCGGTACCACGGATGCGGTCCACGGGTGGGAAGAGCTGTGCCGAGTGGCTCTTCCCAACGCGCATCGCTGTCTGGAGGCGCTTCGTGCGGATCCGCAGTCGGGTACGAATTGGAATCGGCAGCACCGACTGCGGGGAAAACATGCAACTCGGGAGTGGAAGGGTTCCGAGCTGGAACAATGGGAGTTCGAAGTGACGAGTGGAGGACGTGTTCGATATCTGGTGAGCACCGAAACCTCGACCGTGATCCTGGTTTACGCGGCGACCCGGCATCCCAAGGACACCGAGTAAGTGGATGTTTCCTTCTCGCGCGTTTACCCACGCGGTTCCGGCACCCGCGAATGACCGGGCCTTGCGCTCGACCCGGCGATCCGATCCGTGTTGGCGAACGTGCCGTTGGAACGTTTCGCCCCGGATGGCCGAGGCATGTCGGTCCTGCCTTCCACTGATTCGGTAGCGGGGGCTTCCGTATCGGATCCTTTCGCCGCCCCCGGAGGGCTTCGCCACATGGGACGACTTCGCCGAGTCGCTGCGGGTGGGGAACATCTATCGTTACAGCGGTAACGGCGCGAACCCGTGGATTCGCGTGCCCGGCGCCCTGACCGACATCGGCCGCCGCTGCCGACGGCACCGTGTGGGGCGTCAACGCCAACGGCGACATCTACCGCCACATCGGCGACGGACCGGGTTGACCCCTGCCCCGCTCCGTCGGGGACCACATCACGTGTCCGCCTCGGTGGATCCGCGAGGACGCGGTCACCCCGGACGACGGCGCCCTGCCCACCGGCCCTCTCTCGCCTCTCAACCCCACTTGATAGGCAAGTGAAAACTTGCCTATGCTGGTGTCGTGTCGGACGATCTGTTCAAGGCCCTGGCCGATCCCACCCGCCGGACGATCCTCGACGAGTTGGCCGAACGCGATGGTCAGACCCTCTTCGAGATCTGCTCCCGACTCACCGTCCGCCACGGCCTCGGTTCCTCGCGCCAGGCGGTCAGCCAGCACCTCGCGGTGCTGGAGGCCGCCGACCTGGTCCGCACCCGTCGCGAGGGCCGTTACAAGTTCCACGACCTCAACACCGACCCCCTGCGGCACATCGTCACCCGATGGCTCGCACCCGAGAGACCGGAGACCGGGGCATGAGAATCCACCTGTCGAGCGTGTACGTCGACGACCAGGACAAGGCGCTGCGCTTCTACACCGAGGTGCTGGGCTTCGTGAAGAAGACCGAGGTCCCCCTCGGCGGGGACCGCTGGCTGACCGTGGTCTCCCCGGAGGACCCCGACGGCACCGAACTGGTGCTGGAACCCGCCGGACACCCGGCGGTCGGACCGTACCGGGAGGCGCTGGTCCGCGACGGCATCCCGGTGACCTCCTTCGCGGTGGACGACGTCCACGCCGAGTACGAGCGACTGCGCGCCTTGGGCGTGCGGTTCGTCCAGGAGCCGGTGACGATGGGGAACGTCACCGTGGCCGTCCTCGACGACACCTGCGGCAACCTCCTCCAGATCGCCCGGGCGGCGTAGGGACTTTGCGCCCCGGCCTCGTCGCGTCCCGGCCCCGTCGCGCCCCGGGCCGGCGCCGGGGGCGGGAGCGGATCACATCCGCGTGGCCGTGCGGATCAGCCCGGCGAGGGCAAGGGAGCGGCTGTGCGCGGGCCAGACGATGTGGGTGACCACGGGTGGCGCGTCGGTCAGGGGCACGGCGGTGTGCTCCGCCCACAGCCAGGCGCGGGCGGAGTCGGGAAAGACGGCCACGGTGCGTCCGAGGGCGATCAGTTGGGCCAGTTGCGTCTGGTCGTGGATCTCGGGACCCGGACCGGGCGGATAGGTGCCGTGACGGGACCAGCGGGCGAGCGGAAGGTCGGGGATGTCGCCCACGTCGGCCAGGGACAGGGCCTCGTGGGCGGCGAGGGGGTGCCCGGCGGGCAGGACTGCGATCTGTCCCTCGGTCAGCAACTCCTCACTGTCGAATCCGGCGAGGGAGTTGAACGGTGTGTGCATGAGCGCCACATCGGCGCGGCCGTCACGCAGCATCTCCTCCTGATCGCACGTTCCGCTCGGCAGCACCTCGACATCGGCGGCGTCGGGCTCGGCCGCGTGGGCGTGGAGAAGCTTCCGCAACAACTCGTGGGACCCGGCGGCCTTCACCGCCAGCACCAGGCGATTGCGGGAGCCCTCCGGATCGTCGGCGCCACCGGCGCGACGGGCACGGCGAGCGGCGGCGATGGTCGCGTCGAGGGCCGCGCGGCCCTCGTGCAGCAACACCTCTCCGGCGTCGGTCAGGCAGACGCCGCGACGGTCCCGGTCCAGCAGACGGACACCGAGGCGCCGCTCGAGCCGCTGAATCGCCCGGGACAGCGGGGGCTGGGCCATGCCGAGGCGCTCGGCGGCACGGCCGAAGTGCAGTTCCTCGGCGACCGCCAGGAAGTACCTCAGCTCGCGGGTCTCCAGCGTGTCCACCGTCCCAGCGTAACCCGGTGATACCCGGTGGGTATCAAGGAGCGCCGGATCGGTGTTGGCCGCGCCGTTCGTCCTGGGGCGACGATCGGCGGCATGAGCGAAACGAGGATCGCGCTGGTGACCGGCGCGAACAAGGGAATCGGATACGAGATCGCGAGCGGGTTGGGCGCCCTCGGGTACCGCGTGGCGGTGGGGGCCCGTGACGGGGCCCGGCGCGAATCCGCCGTCGAGAAGTTGCGCGCCGCCGGGGTGGACGCCTTCGGGGTGCCGCTGGAGGTGACGGAGGACCGGAGCGTCGCCGATGCCGCGGCACTGATCGAACGGCGGGCCGGGCGTGTGGACGTCCTGGTCAACAACGCCGGCATCTCCGGGGACACGGGGCCGGGGTGGACGCAGGACCCGACCACCCTCGACCCCGACCTGGTGCGCACGGTCGTGGAGACCAACGTCATCGGTGTCATCCGGGTGACCAACGCGATGCTGCCGCTGCTGCGGCGCTCGGCGTCGCCCCGCATCGTCAATGTCTCCAGTTCCGTCGCCTCCCTGACCCGGCAGGCGGACCCGACCATCGAGGTCGGCCCCGTCATGGCCGCCTACGCGCCGTCGAAATCCTTCCTCAACGCCGTCACCGTGCAGTACGCCCGGCAGTTCACCGGCACGAACATCCTGATCAACGCCGCCTGCCCGGGCCTGGTCGCGACCGATTTCACCGGCTTCCAGGGCCCCCGCACCCCCGAGCAGGGCGCCGCCACGGCGATCCGGCTGGCCACGTTGCCCGACGGCGGCCCGACCGGCTCGTTCTTCGAGGACGACGGCGTCATCCCCTGGTGACCCCGCCTCCCTTGTGATCACGCGCGGAGCCCGGCCCGGTTCGGCGTGGCGTGGGCACTCCGGTGGTGCCCTGTCGCCCCCGGGCGGGTGCCGATCGAAGGGGCGGGGGCGAGCCGGAGGCGGTTCGACGGGGCGTCGATCGGTGCCGGGGTCACGCCGGCCGGTGCCCGTGTCCCGCCATGAATATCAGTGCCGCTCCGTATCGTTCCCACGTACACGGACGACCACCGTCCGTGTCGTTCGGCGTCGTCCCGTCCGCGCGGTGGTCGTACGGAACCGGCGCCCGGGAGGCGGCCCATGCGTATCGTGCTGAGTGACTTCATGAGTTTGGATGGTGTGGTGCAGGCCCCGGGCGGGCCGGGGGAGGACACCGAGGGCGGGTTCGCCCACGGCGGTTGGTCGATGCCGTATTTCGATGTCGAGGTGATGGGCGGCGCCATCGACGAGGCGATGAAGGAGACCCGCGCCCTGCTGTTCGGGCGGCGCACCTGGCAGACGATGGCGGCGGCCTGGCCGGAGCGCGCCGGGACGGACCCGTTCGCCGATCACATGAACGCGATCACCAAGTACGTCGCCTCCACCACCCTCACCGAGGCCGACATGACGTGGAACAACTCCACCCTCCTGCCCGCCGACAACGTGCTGGGGGCCGTCGCCGACCTGCGCGCCTCGGGGGAGGGCGACATGCACGTGATGGGCAGCTCGGTCCTGGCCCGCTCCCTGGTGGAGAACGGTCTGGTGGACGAGTACCGGCTGATGATCTCGCCGGTGCTGCTCGGTGGCGGCAAGCGGATGTTCCCGGAGGACGGCGTGGCCCGGCACCTGCGGCTGGTCTCCCACACGGTGGCCTCCACCGGCACGCAGGTCTGCGTCTTCCGCCCCGCTACCACCGGCTAGGGCCTGTCCGGCGGATCATGCTGGACAGGCACCGGTCCGGGGAGCCGGGCGGCGCGAGCGGTGAACCGGGCCGCCCGCCCGGATCAGTGGTGCCACGCGTCACCCTTCACGTTGTGGATCATGCGCTGGAGGACCTTGAGGGTGCGGGCGTACTCTTCGTCCGGAATGCCCTCGTGTACCTGGCGGCGCAGCTCCGACTGCCGCACCGCCGCACGGGAGTACAGCTCCGCGCCCGACTCGGTCCGCAGCAGGTGCCCGTCCTCGTCCTGGGAGACCAGGCCCCGGGCGACGAGGCTGTCGATGTCGCCGGGCAGATCATCGTCGGGGCCCGGGTAGTAGCTGAGGAATTCGGTCAGCTCCGCGCGGCCCCAGCCCTTCGGGCGCTCGCTGAGGTGGTGCAGGACCCACCAGGCGGGCTGGGTCAGGCCGAGGACGCCGAGCGCGGTCCGGATGTTCTGGACGACGGCCTGGCCGGCCGCGTTGGCCCAGTATCCGATGGGCTGGGCGATGAGGCCGGCGTCGTCGTGGGAGGGGGCGAAGGGGGCTGAGGTGCTGCTCGAAGTGGTCATGGGAAGAACGTAGAAACTCAACTTGACTTGAGGTCAAGCGCCTGGGGTAACGAGTCGGGCCGGACGGCCGACGGGCTGCCTTGTCCGGTCGCTCGTGTTCGGAGCCGGATGGTGAGGGCTGCGGCTGTTGCGGTGCCGAGGAAGACGTAACCGCGCTTGTCGTATCTGGTCGCGACGGCTCGGTGTTGTTTGAGCCGGTTGATCGCTCGCTCGACGGTGTTGCGTTTCTTGTGGCGCTCTTCGTCGAAGCCGGGTGGCCGTCCGCCGCGTGAACCTTTGCGCAGGCGGGCGGCCTGGTTGTCGGTCTTCTCCGGGATGGTGTGCCGGATGCCGCGTCGTCGCAGGTACTCGCGGCAAGGCCCGTTGCTGTATGCCTTGTCCGCCGCGACGCTGTCGGGTTTCTTGCGGGGCCGGCCCGGGCCCCGCCCGAGGACGCGGATCTTCTCCGGCACGGGCTCGAGCTGCGTGCAGTCCGCGCGCTGCCCCGGTGTGACGATCAGAGACAACGGGCGGCAACGGCCGTCCGCGCTCAAGTGCAGCTTGGTGGTCAACCCGCCGCGCGAGCGGCCCGGGCCCTCACCTCCCGCACCACTTTCATCAGCCGGGCGTGGAGGTTCTGCCACGCGGTTTCGCCCTGGTGTTCTGGGCCCTCGGCCCCCTTTGAAGCGGGGATGGGCGGCGGGTCGATGCGGGCGCCGGCGGCGTGCTGATGCGCCCGCACGATGGTGGAGTCGACCGATACGTCCCAGTCGATTTCGCCGGCCACGTCCGCCGCGGCCCGGACCTGCTGAAGCAGACGCTCCCAGGTCCCGTCACCGGACCACAGTCGGTGCCGTTCGTAGACCGTCTTCCACGGACCGAACCGTTCAGGCAGGTCACGCCACTGAACACCCGTTCGCACCCGGTGCGGAATCCCGTCGATCACCTGCCGGTGGTCCCGCCAGCGGCCACAACGCCTGTTGTTGACCGGCAGGAACGGCCGCAGCCGTTCCCACTCGGCATCACTCGGATCACCCCGCCCCATGTCCACATCAACGACCCGGACATGAAGTAGTCACATGATCGACCGGACAAGCCCTGGGCGAGCACCGTCCTTTTCCGGGCGTGGCACCGGCCGGGGAGTCCCGACCGGTCTCCCCGTCTTCTTCCCGGTGGAGAACGCGAGCTTCTCGGAAGCGGCATCGGGAACCGGCGCGTCATTCGACGGGGAGCGGGTGGCGCGATGTCACCTCGAAGAGCTCGAAGCCCCGGGCTCGGTAGAAGGCGATCGCCATGGGGTTGGCGGCGTACGCGGACACGCTCAGTTCGTTCGCGGAGTGGTGTCGTGCCCACGCGGTGAACGCGTTCACCAGGGCCGTCCCCACTCCGGCGCGGCGCCGGCCGGTGGCCACCCGCATGCTCTCCAGAACCGCTGTCCGCGCAGTCGGTCGCAGCGGGTTCCCGCGCCGGATCCGGCCCACGAGGTGACCCACCACCACCTCGTCACGGGCCAACAGACACAGCGCGTCCTCGTCCCGTACCAGATCCCGGTAGTAGGACTCGCCCTCTTCCGAGGGCCATTCGGTGGCCATGAAGGCGTCGTATCGCCCTCCGTCCTCGACGAACAACGAGGCCACGGAGGCGATGAGGTGAGGGACTTCCTCCGGCGAAAGAGGGGTGATGGTCACGGACATGAAGGCACCGTACCCCGGTTCCCAAGAAAGCATCGAGTCGCTTTTTCATCGATTCGATAAATGGCGAATGATGATTTTAATTCTCCAGGGTGTTCGGTGGTGACCGTCGGGGGTTTTGGAGGAGGTGAGGGAAAGTGGGGCGAAATCATGTGGTTCTCACGGTATGCCCGGTTCGATCACTTGATATGTGGGGTGTCCCGGGGCGGCGGGGCGTGCCCGTGATGGCGGATACCGGCGATGAGGTCCGTGCGCCCGACGAGCGGGGGAGGCCGGTGGCCGGGTTCCCGAGGGTGGTAATGGCTTGGGTTTCGGTTCCGGACCTAACCCGGGAGAATCCCTCTTCATGGGGGTGGAGCCTGATCGACGGACCGTCGTCGGGAAACGCGGAGGGCTGTGATCACGGTCCGGTGCGGAATGGTGGACAACCCTTCGAAGGCACCGATATGGACTCCCTCCCGCGGCACGACACGACCGCGGCGTGCAAGGGTCGTATTCCTGTCGATATGTGGACTCCCAAAAAACAATTGAGCAGATAAGTCCTCCTTGCTACGGTGGGCCGATGCCGCCGATCAGACAGCTCCAGATCACCTTCGACTGTGCGGATCCTCTGCGCGTCGCCCGTTTCTGGTGCGAGGTGTTGGGATATGCTCTCTCGCCGCCCCCGGAGGGGTTCGCCACGTGGGACGAATTCGCCGAGTCGCTGCCGACCGGGGAACGGAGTTCGTGGGCGGCGTGTGTGGAGCCCACGGGGGCGGGTCCGCGCCTGTACTTCCAGCGCGTCCCCGAGGGGAAGGTCGCGAAGAACCGGGTGCACGTCGACGTGCGTGCCGGCATCGGGCTCGTGGGGGAGGAGCGACTGGCCGTGCTCCAAGCCGAGCGCGACCGCCTCGTCGCGCTCGGCGCGGTGTGCGTGCGGGTGATGCTCGCCGACGAGGAGAACGAGTCGTGCGTCGTGATGCGTGATGTCGAGGGCAACGAGTTCTGCCTCGACTGAGCACCCTCCGGCGCGGGCCGGGGAGAGCCGTTTCCTCCGGGCCGCGCCGAACGCGACCCGTGACGACCGGGGGGTGGGGTCGATGTCCCGGTAACGCCCACCGGCCTCCGCCGTCCGCAGACGACGCCGGCGAAGGTGCCGGCGGCATCACGGGGTCACGTCGGGGCGGAGCCGCCGAACGCCGCCGCCCCGACCGCTCGTCAACCGGCGAGGGTGCGGAGGCGATCGACGGCGTCGCGCAGGACCTCGACGCGCTTGCAGAAGGCGAAGCGGACCTGGGAACGGCCGGCGTCGGGGGTGTCGTAGTGGAAGACGGCGTTGGGCACGGCGACCACCCCGCACCGCTCCGGCAGTGACCGGCAGAACGCCACGCCGTCCTTCTCGCCCAGCGGCGCCACGTCGGTGGTGATGAAGTACGTGCCCTGCGGCCGGTACACCTCGAAGCCGGCCTCCGTCAGGCCGTCGGCGAGTAGGTCCCGCTTGGCGCGCATGTCCTCGCGGAACCCCGTGAAGTAGGAGTCGGGCAGGGCCAGGGCCTCGGCGACGGCGTACTGGAACGGCCCGGCGCTCACATAGGTGAGGTACTGCTTCGCCGTCCGCACCGCCGCCACCAGCGGGGCCGAGCCGGTCACCCAGCCGACCTTCCAGCCGGTGAAGGAGAAGGTCTTGCCGGCGGAGGAGATGGAGACGGTGCGCTCGCGCATCCCCGGCAGGGAGATCAGCGGCACGTGCTCGCCGTCGAAGACGAGGTGCTCGTAGACCTCGTCGGTGACCACCAGCAGGTTGTGCTCCACGGCCAGCCCGGCGATCTCGCCCAGCTCCGCGCGGGTGAGGACGGTGCCGGTCGGGTTGTGCGGGGAGTTGAGGAGCAGCAGGCGGGTGCTGGGGGTGATGGCGTCCCGCAGTTCGTCGAGATCGGGGCGGAAGTGCGGGGCGCGGAGGGTGAGGGGCACGCGGCGGGCGCCGGCCATGTCGATGCAGGCCGCGTACGAGTCGTAGAAGGGTTCGAGGGCGATCACCTCGTCGCCGGGCTCGAGCAGCGCGAGGAGGGAGGCGGCGATGGCCTCGGTGGCGCCCGCGGTGACCAGCACCTCGGTGTCGGGGTCGAAGGTCGGGCCGTGGAAGCGTCGTTGGTGGTCGCTGATGGCTCCGCGCAGTTCCGGGATGCCGGGGCCGGGCGGGTACTGGTTGCCGCGCCCCTCGCGCAGCGCCCGCACGGCGGCCTCCCGGATCTCCTCGGGGCCGTCGGTGTCGGGAAAGCCCTGGCCCAGGTTGATCGCTCCGGTGCGCACCGCCAGCGCCGACATCTCGGCGAAGATCGTCGTGCCGTGACCGTCCAGGCGACGGTTCAGCAGCGGCCTGTCGATCATCTCTCCACCGTCCTCGCCGGTCGTGCGGTGATCCGTGTCGTGTCCCGTTCCCGGTGATCCTTCCCGGGCCCCGGAGGGCCATCCTGGCGGAGATCCGGGACCCGGTCACGCCGCCGACCCGGTGAGGGCCGGCGGTGGGATCGGGTCGGCGGAATCGGGACCGAAGGTATTCGGTCCGCCGGGCGTCGGGGGTCCTCCCGCCGCCGGGGCCGCCGGGGCCGACCGTGGCGTCCGGGGGTGGGCCCGGTGGTCACCCACCGGCACCCACCGGGCCACGAGCCCACCCCATCGGCCGGGGCGGCGCCCCTCAGCGGTCGAAGTCCAGCTCCACCTCGGGGGTCAGCGGCCGGGACTGGCAGGCCAGCACGAACCCGGCGTCCAACTCCTCGGACTCCAGCGCGTAGTTGCGGTCCATCCGGACCTCGCCGCGCACCAGCAGCGCCCGACAGGTCCCGCACACCCCGCCCTTGCAGGCGTACGGGGCATCCGGACGGCCGCGCAGCACGGCGTCCAGCAGCGTCTCGCCCTCGCCGACCGGCCCGCCGCCGGAGCGGCCGTCCAGCGTCGCGGTGAGCATCGCGCCGTCGGCCGGCCCGGTGGTCTCCCCGCCGGGGGCGGCGGCCCGTACCGGCCCGGTGGGCACGTCGCGGGCGTCGTCCGGGTGGTACAGCTCGGTGTGCACGAGCTCGCGCGGCACCTCCAGGTCGCCCAACGCGGTGCGTGCGCCGTCGATCAGGCCGGGCGGCCCGCACAGGTACCAGGCGTCCACGTCGGCGACCGGCAGCAGCACCGGGAGCAGCGTCCGCAGCCGGTCGGCGTCCAGCCGGCCGGAGGCGGGGCCGGCGTGCAGCTCCTCGCGGGTGAGGCTGTGCACCAGCTGGAAGCGGTCCGGGTACCGGTCCTTCAGCTCGGCGACCTCCTCGACGAACATGCCGTCGGCGGCGGTCCGCTCGCTGCGCAGCAGCGTGAACCGGGCCTCCGGCTCGACGGCGAGCAGGGTGGCCGCCATGGACAGCACGGGTGTGATGCCGCTGCCGCCGGTGACCGCCGCGACCCGGCCCGGCTTGGGCGTGAGGGTGAACCGGCCGGCCGGTGGCATGACGGAGAGGGTGTCGCCGACGGCCAGTCGTTCCACGGCGTGCGCGGAGAACACGCCGCCGGGCAGCCGACGGATGCCGATGGTCAGTTCGGCGGGGCCGGCCGGGTCCGTGGCCGGGGTGCAGATGGAGTAGTTGCGGCGCAGCTCCGTGCCGTCCTCGGCGTGGTGTCGCAGAGTCAGGTGTTGGCCGGGCAGGAAGTGGAAGGCGCCGCGCAGCTCATCGGGGACGGCGAGGGTGACGGCCACCGCGTCCGGGCCCTGCCGCTCGACCGCCTCAACCCGCAGCTCGTGGAACATGGATCAGCTCCTTGACGTGGTCGAACGGCTCGCGGCAGGACTCGCAGCGGCGCAGCGAGGTGCAGGGAGTGGCGGAGAAGCGGCTCATCAGGGTGGTGGCGGTGGAGCCGCAGAGCGGGCAGCGGATGGCCAGCTCCAGCGGCACCGGTCCGTCCCCGGGCCCGCCGGTCGGGCCGCCGGGGCGGGGCGGGGCGAGCCCGGCGTCGGCCAGGGCGCGCCGCCCGGCGGGGGTGATGTCGTCGGTGGACCACGGCGGGGAGAGGACGGTGCGCACCCGCACCTCGGGCACGCCCGCCTCCCGCAGCGCGCCCTCCACGTCGGTCGCCATGGCCTCGACAGCGGGGCAGCCGCTGTAGGTGGGGGTGATCTCCACGTCGGCGCGGGTGCCGTCGGGGGACAGCCGGACCGAGCGCAGCACGCCGAGGTCGCCGAGGCCGATGACGGGCAGTTCGGGGTCGGGGACGGCGGCGGCGATCCGCCGCAGCTCCTCCTCCCGGACGGGCCCGGTCGGCGGGGCGGCGGGCCGACCGGTGGCGGGGAACCCGGCTCGATCGGGCGTGTCGGTCGGGCCGGTGGACCGCGACGAGGGGCGCGCGGCACCGATCGGATCGGTCCTCCCGGGTGTGTCGTGCCGACCGGACGCCTTCCGACCGGACACATCGGGCCGGGAAGCGGTGGCGGAGGCCGCCGGACGCGCGCCGACGGCGCTTCCGGCGCCCACGCCGGCAGCCTCGCGGTCACGGGGGCCGGCGGTCACCACGACGCCCCCGGGTGGCTGCGGTGCAGGTGCTGCATCTCGGCGAGCATTCGCCCGAAGGGCTCGGTGTGCAGGCCCTGACGGCCGGCGCCGGCGGCCCAGGCGTCCCGGTCGGGGGCGGCCCCGGGGTCGGGGAGGGTCAGCTTCGCGTCGTCCAGGATGGAGCCGATCCGCCGCAGCCAGGTCTCCCGGTGGGCGGTGGGGGCCGGCAGCCCGGTGGGCAGGCCGTCGATCGGCTCGAACAGTTCGCCGGTGTACCGCCACAGGGCGTCGATCGCGTGCTGCATCCGGCGGGTGCTCTCGGCGGTGCCGTCGCCCAGCCGGACGGTCCAGGTCATCGCGTGGTCGCGGTGGTAGGTCAGTTCCGGGAGGGCCTTGGCGGCGACGGCTGCGATCGGGGCGAGCCGGGGGTGCTCCCGGTCGGCGCCGGCCAGCTCCGCGTACAACAGTTCGCGGTGCACGGAGAAGTAGAGCTGGCGGGCGATGGTGTGGGCGAAGTCGCCGTTGGGCTGCTCGACCAGTTGGACGTTGCGGAACTCCCGCTCCTCGCGGCGAAAGGCCAGGGCGTCCTCGTCGCCGACGATCGCGTACAGGTTGCGGGCCTGGCCGAGCAGATCGAGTGCCAGGTTGGCGAGCGCGACCTCCTCCTCCAGCACGGGGGCGTCCCCGGCCCACTCGGTGAGTCGGTGGGAGAGCACGAGGGCGTCGTCGCCCAGGGCGAGGGCGGCGCGTGCGGTATCGGCTTCCGCCCCGGGTGCGGGGGTGGGCGCGCCGGACACGGCGGGGGTCCCGGATATCGCGGTCACAGGTGACGCACCCCCTCGGGGATCTCGTAGAAGGTGGGGTGCCGGTACGTCTTGTCGGCGGCCGGGGCGAAGAAGGGGTCCTTCTCGTCGGGTGAGGAGGCCGTCACGGCGGCGGCCGGGACCACCCAGATCGAGACGCCCTCGCCGCGTCGGGTGTAGAGGTCGCGGGCGTTGCGCAGGGCCATCTCGGCGTCGGGGGCGTGCAGGCTCCCGGCGTGGGTGTGGGACAGACCGCGTCGGGGGCGGACGAAGACCTCCCACAGTGGCCAGGGCGCGCCGGGCGCGGCGGCCCCGTCCGGCCCGCCGGGGGCACCGGCGGGGGTGTCGGTTCCGGGCACGTCGCTCATGCGCGGGCTCCTGTCGTCTCCGGGGCGGGGGTCGTCTTCGGGGTGGTGGTCGGTTCGGGCGTGCCGGCCGTCGGGGCGTCCGCCCCGGGAGCCCCGGGGGAGGTGTCGGGCGCGGCGGCACGGGCCGCGCGCTTGGCGGCGTGCGCGGTGGCTGCCTCGCGCACCCACGCGCCCTCCTCGTGCGCCCGCCGCCGACGGTCCAGCCGCTGCTCGTTGCAGGGGCCCTGTCCGCGCAGCACCCGCCGGAACTCCTCCCAGTCGATGGCGCCGAAGTCGTGCCGGCCGTGCTCCTCGTTCCACCGCAGGTCGGGGTCGGGGAGGGTGAGGCCCAGGGACTCGGCCTGCGGGACGCAGATGTCCACGAACCGCTGCCGCAGCTCGTCGTTGGTGTGCCGCTTGATGCCCCACGCCATCGAGCGTGCGGTGTGCGGGGACTCGGCGTCCGGCGGGCCGAACATCATCAGCGACGGCCACCACCAGCGGTTCACCGCGTCCTGCGCCATGGCGTGCTGCGCCTCGGTGCCCCGGCTCAGCGCGAGCAGCAGCTCGTAACCCTGGCGCTGGTGGAAGGACTCCTCCTTGCAGACCCGCACCATGGCCCGCGCGTAGGGGCCGTAGGAGCAGCGGCACAGCGGCACCTGGTTGGTGATCGCGGCGCCGTCCACCAGCCAACCGATGGCGCCGACGTCCGCCCAGGTCAGAGTGGGGTAGTTGAAGATCGAGGAGTACTTCTGGCGTCCGGCGTGCAGCTTCTCCAGCAGCTCCTCGCGGTCCACGCCGAGGGTCTCGGCGGCGCCGTAGAGATAGAGGCCGTGGCCCGCCTCGTCCTGCACCTTCGCCAGCAGGATCGCCTTGCGGCGCAGGGAAGGGGCGCGGGTGAGCCAGTTGGCCTCCGGCTGCATCCCGATGATCTCGGAGTGCGCGTGCTGTGCTATCTGCCGGATCAGGGACGCCCGGTAGTCGTCCGGCATCCAGTCGCGCGGCTCGATCCGCTCGTCGGCGGCGAGGGTCGCCTCGAAGGCGAGCAGGGCCGCCGCCTCGTCGACGCCCTCGGCTCCGGGAGCGCCCGGGGCGCCGTCGGCGCCCGGGGTCGAGCGGGTGGGGGGCGCTGTCGTCATCGGCGGCTCTCCTCGACTCTCGCGGAGCCGGGCGGCGGTGGCCGCGCCGGCTGCTCTGGCGGCGGGGGCGGTTCCGGCCGGTGGGGCCGGGTCGCGGCCCCCGACGGTGCGTGGCCGGGTGGTGGGGTGGTGTGGCGGTGTGGAACGGGCCGTGGGGTCGGGGCGCCGGTCGGTCGGGGGACCGCGCGGCGGCGCCCCCGCCGGGGTGTCCGTCGCCCGGGGGACCGGGAAGGGAGCGACGGCGGCGGGGACGCCGGGCCACCCGGCACCCGCCCCGGAGGGACCCGGGGCCCGGGTCGGCGGCCCGACCGATCGTTCGGTCAGTGCCATTCCATGGTCGTTCGCCGCCCGGAGGGTGTCAAGAGGGGCCATCAGGGGGGCTCCGGTATCCCCCGTCCGGCGGTACCGTGCTCTGTGGTCCACAGCCGTCACAGCCGATCACAGGAGTTGGGGGGAATCGGTGAGCACCCCGAGCCCGCAGCCGTCCGAGGCGCCCGGTCACCTCGGTGACCCGTCGCCCCCCGGAGAGGCGACCGAGGCCCCCGGACGGGCCCCCGGCGAACCGCTCGACCCCGCGCACCGCCCGCTCGACCCCGCGCACCGCCCGCTCGACCCGGAGCCCCCGTCCGCCGCCTCCACCGGCCCCGGCACGCTCTCCTGGCCCGCCCGGGTGACGGTAGCCCTGTCCGTCGGGCTCATCGCGGGCTTCGCCGCCTGGCACCTGCTGGCGATCTTCCTGTTCGTCGCCCCCTCCAACACCGTCACCAACGAGTACGGCGACACCATCCGCGGCTACGTGAACCCCGAGTTCGAACAGAACTGGAAGCTCTTCGCCCCCAACCCCCTGCAGCGGAACGTGGCCGTGGAGGCCCGGATCGAGACGGTCGCCGACGACGGCTCGCTCGAGGTGGGCGAGTGGGTGGACCTCTCCGCGATGGACTTCGAGCACATCCGACACAACCTGTTGCCCAGCCACACCGCGCAGAACGAACTGCGCCGGGCGTGGGACTTCTACACCAACAACCACGATGACGGCGGCAACGCCCAGGGATCCCGCGCCCACCTCGCCGCCACCTACGTGCACCGCATCGCGCTGCTGAGGCTGAGCGAGGAGACGGACGTCACCGAGGCGCGACGGATCCAGGTCCGCGGCGTGCTCACCCGGGTCCCCGCCCCGTCGTGGAGCTCCGAGAACATCGACACCTCCCCCTCCTACACCGAGCTGGACTGGCGCACGGTCCTCCCCGAGGACCTGCCCGGCGGCGCCCTCGCCCCCGAGGAGTCCTCGTGACCGACGACGCACGGACCCCCGAGCCGGGCGACCGGCCCGCCGAGACCGCCGACACCACCGGGGCCACCGGGGCCACCGACGCCACCGGCGCCGGGACCGTCGGCACCACGACCGTGCCGCCGCCCCGGCGCTCCCGTCCCGCCGAGGGCGAGGCGCCCAACCCCTTCGCCGGCATGGGCGATCGTCTCGACGCCGCGCTCGGACGCGGCATCGGGCACATCACCCGCCGGGCCCTGGGGCCCTACCAGACAGCGGTCGTGCGCATCGGCTTCGCCTTCACCTGGCTGTTCTTCCTGGTCCGGGAGATCCCCCACCGGCACGAGCTGTACGGCCCGGACAGCCCGTGGGGCTTCGACCTCGCCGAACAGCTGATCTCCGAGAACAAGGCGTTCACCGTCCTGATGTGGACGGACTCGGTGACCTGGTTCGAGATCGTCTACGCCTTCTCGGCGCTGGTGAGCGTCGGTCTGCTGCTGGGCTGGCGCACCCGGACCATGTCGGTCCTCTTCATGATCGGCGTGCTCTCGCTGCAGAACCGCAGTGTGTTCATGGGGGACGGCGGGGACAACGTCGTCCACCTCATGGCGATCTACCTGGTGCTGACCCGCTGCGGTCAGGTGTGGTCCCTGGACGCCCGGCGTCGCGCCCGGGGGACCGCCGACCCCCGCGATCCGGTCGGGATCGTGCTCTGGGCGGCCTGCGGCGCGGCCCTGCTGGTCACCACCGTCGGCGGTCTGCTGGGCGGGCCGATCTGGCTGCTGTGCCTGTGGGGCCTGTGGGCGATCCACGGTCTGTGGTGGGTGTTGAGCCGCCCCGCCGCCCGTCCCGGCGAGCCCCGCGTGGTCTGCGACATGATCGCCAACGTGGCGCACAACGCCGCGCTGCTGGTGATCATGGTCGAGGTCTGCATCATCTACTCGACCGCCGGCTGGTACAAGATCCAGGGTTCGCGCTGGCAGGACGGCACCGCCGTCTACTACCCGATGAACCTGGACTACTTCACGCCGTTCCCCGAGATCTCCTCGATCCTGGTGGGCAACGCCCTGTTGGTGATGATCCTGACCTACGGCACGGTGTTCGTGCAGGTCGCCTTCCCGTTCGCGCTGCTCAACCGGCGGGCGAAGAACATCCTGCTCGCCATCATGATCGGTGAGCACGTCGGCATCGCGATCCTGCTCGGCCTGCCGTTCTTCTCCATGGCGATGATCGCTATGGACATCGTCTTCCTGCCCACGGTCTTCCTGCTGTGGATCGGCTCGCGGGCGCGCCGGCTGACCGAGCCGGTGCGCCGACTCGGCCGCCGGGGCGGCGGGCCGGGGAAGCCGGGGGCGGCCCCCGGCGGCCCGGATGGCCCACGGGTTCCCGCCCCCGCCACGGGGGAGCGGCGCCGGGAGCTCGTGGGGGACGAGGACACCACCGGTGAGGCCGGTGAACCGACCGGCACCGGGGACCGGGTCACGGTCGGGGCCGCCGCCCCGGCGGCGGGAGCCGGGGTCGAAGGGGTGACCGAAGGGGGCGCGAGGGCCGGGGAGAACGACTCCTCCGCCGCTCCGGGGGGTTCCGCGGTCGATGGGCCGGGGGCGGGCGTCGGGGACGGGTCGGCCGCGGAGACCGACCCCGGGTCCCCGGGACACGGAGCCGCCCCCACCGAACGCCGCTGAACCGGCGCGATCAGGCGTCATCCGGCACCGGGACGGCGCCGGGCCGTCTCCGCCCGTGGGGGAACATGCCGGCGGGGGGGCGTGGCACGGGCTTCTCCGCCGCCCCGGGGGCCGGGACCGCCCATCGGACCCGGCCCCCGGGTACCTCGCCGGCGTTCCGCGGCCGCCCGGGGCGATGGGCGTCGGCCCGGAGCCGGCATCCTGGGGCGGCCCCGCCCCACCGCCTCCCCCGGACGGTCCGCACTCGAATGATTCACGTGAAACATCCCGCCCCCGGGTCGGCCGACGAGCCCGCCCCGGTGCTACTGGACGGCTTCCACGCCCTCAAGCACGCCCTGCGCTTCGGTGCCGAGGTACGGACGGCCGTGGCGGCCGACCGCCGGGCGGCCCTCGACCTGACCGCCGAACTGGCCCCCGACCTGCTCGACCGGTTCGCCGCGCTCCTGGTCGAGGGGGACCCCGGGGCTCTCGGCGGTCCCGGTGGCCGGGCCCACCCCACCGGGGTCGCCGCGCTCGCCGTGCCCGACCCCCGGCCCCTGCCGGCCGACCCGCGCCCGGCTCCGGTCGTCGTGCTGGACAACCCCCGCCACCTGGGCAACATCGGTGCCGTGATCCGGCTGGCCGCCGGCTGCGGTGCGGCCGGTGTGCTCACCACGGGCACCGTCGATCCCTGGCACCCCGGCGTGGTGCGGGCGAGCGCCGGGCTGCACTGGGCCCTGCCGGTGGCCCGGCGCGACCTCGACGAGCTTCCGGCCGGCCCGCTGTACGCGCTGGATCCCGAGGGGGAGGACCTGCGCGAGGTGGAGATCGCCGACGACGCCCTGCTCGCCTTCGGTTCCGAGCGACACGGGCTGTCGCCGGAGACGCGGGCACGCGCGGACCGGCTGCTGGCACTGCCGATGCGGCCGATGGTCTCCAGCTACAACCTCGCCACCAGCGTGGCCATGACCCTCTACCACTGGCTTGCCGGCCGCCCCGGCGGCCCGTCCGGCGCGGTGCCGGTACGGCCGGCTCCCTGAGCGGACCCCGCTCCCCGACCGCCTCTCGGAGCCGGCCGGAACCCCGGGGCGTCGGCCCCGGGTCTCCTCGGCTCCATCGGCCGGGTCGGCTCCCTCGGTCACGGGGGTGGGGACGCCGGAAACCGGAAGGGATGGAAAGTCGGGGCGGGTGGTACGACTGGTCCGGGCATCGTGCCCGTTTCCGGGTCGGCGATCGACGACCCCGGTCGTCGAACCAAGGGAACGCTTGTGAAGCGGCTCGCTGTGGTGGCCCTTGGTCCAGCCCTGTCCCTCACCCTCCTCCTGACCGGTTGCGGTAAGCAGGACGCGGACGCGGCTGCCGCCGACACCGGGACCGTTACCGGCACCGACGCCGGTGGCGGCGGCATGGACGGTGAGGCGACCGCCGCCGAGTACGACCTCGCCACCGCCGAGCTGTCCCTTCCCGACGAGGTCTCCTGGCGCGGCTACCGGATCGAGGAGGGGGTCGTCTCCGAACCCGGAGTGGGCCTCGGGAACGCGCACTGGGAATGGCTGTGCGCCTGGCAGACCGAGTGGGTGGACGCGCACGGCGAGGGACCGGAACCGGCGGAGCCGGAGCGTGCGGGCGACGCGCTGGATCAGTTGCGCGTCGCTCCCGACCTGGCCGTCTTCACCGAGTACTCCGACGAGGGCACCCGCGAGGCCTACGCGGAGATGCTTCGGCGGGCCGAGACGGGGGACCCGGAGGGGATGCGCCGCGACATCGACATCAACTGCACCGCCGAACCGCTCGGCTGACCGCCGCCCGACCGTCCCCCGCCCGATCGGACGGGGGACGGCGCCGGGATCAGGCCTGGCGGCGGATCTCCACCGTGCGGAACCGGTTGGCGACGAAGGCGGCGTCCACCAGGGCCACGTTCGCGGCCGGGTTACCACCCGAGCCGTGCAGGTCGGAGAAGGCGCTGGTCTGGTTGACCAGCACCGAGCCGGTGAGGTTGAGGGACAGCTGGGCGCACTCGTCCAGGCACGCCTCCACCAGCTCCCGCTCCACCTCCGGGGAGGTGGTGTACCCGCCGACGGACATCGCGCCGCGCTCGCGGACGGTGCGGCGCAGCAGCGCGATCGAGTCGGCGGTGGACCCGGTGGCGACGGCGAAGGAGACCGGCCCGAAGCACTCGGATTGGTGCACCTCCTCCGCCTCCGACGAGGAGCCGTCCAGCGCCACGGTGACCGGGGTGCGGATGGTGGCGTCGGCGTGCTCGGCGTGCGGAACGGATCGGGAGGCGAGCACGGTCTCGCCGTGCCCCGGGGCCCGCTCGACGCGCTCGAGCACCTGCGGGTTGACCACGGCGCCGAGCACGGCGGCGGCCCGCGCGTCATCGCCCAGCAGCTTGTCCACGGCCGCCGCGAGGTCGGCGGTGACCTCGCCGAAGGTCTTGCGGCCCTCGTCGGTGTCGATGCCGTCGCGGGGGATGAGGAGGTTCTGCGGGGTGGTGCACATCTGACCGCTGTACAGGCTCAGGGAGAAGGCCAGGTTCCCCAGCATCGCGCGGTAGGAGTCGGTGGAGTCGATGACGACCGTGTTGACGCCGGCCTTCTCGGTGTAGACCTGCGCCTGGAGGGCGTTGCCCTCCAGCCACTCGCCGAACGAGGCGGAGCCGGTGTAGTCGATGATCCGGACCTCGGGACGCAGGGCGAGGTCCTTGGCGATGCCCTCGCCGTCGCCCTCGGCGGCCAGCGCCACCAGGTTCGGGTCGAAGCCCGCCTCGGCGAGGGTCTCGCGCGCGATCCGGACGGTCAGCGCCAGCGGCAGCACGGCCCGTGGGTGCGGCTTGACCAGGACCGGGTTGCCGGTGGCGAGGGAGGCGAACAGGCCGGGGTAGCCGTTCCAGGTGACGAAGGTGTTGCAGCCGATCAGCAGCGAGACGCCGCGCCCCACCGTCACGAACTCCTTGTCGAGCTCGACCGGGCCGCGCTTGTCGGGCTTGGACCAGCGCATCCGCTCCGGCAGGCGGGTCTGCTCGGCGTACGCGTACGCGACGGCCTCCAGGCCGCGGTCCAGGGCGTGCGGGCCGCCGGCCTGGAAGGCCATCATGAAGGCCTGGCCGGTGGTGTGCATGACGGCGTGCGCGATCTCGGGGGTGCGGGCGTTGAGCCGGGTGAGGATCTCCGCGCAGACCAGGGCGCGCAGCTCGGGGCCGGCCGCGCGCCAGCCGGGCATCGCGGCGCGCATGGCGGGCAGCAGGGCGTCGATGTCGGCGCGGGGGTAGTCGATGCCGAGCCGGAAGCCGTAGGGGGAGACCTCGTCACCCACCCGGTCGGCGAGGACGGGCTGGTCGAGGTCGAAGGGGGTGTCGCGCAGCGCCTCGAAAGCCGCCGCGCCCTCCGCGACGCTCTGCGAACCGGGGACGGTGGTGCTCTCGCCGCCGTAGGCCTTGGGGTTCTCGGGATGGGGGGACCAGTGGGCCCGGGTGCGCAGCGTCTCCAGCGCGGTGTCCAGGGTGCCGCGGTGCCGCTCGGCCAGCCGCGCGGCCGTGAGCGAAGGGGTCATGGGTGGGCCATCTCCTCGTTGAGCGTGGGCTGACGTGGGGCGTGGGCTTGAGCTGGCTTCTCTGCGGGGCGTGGTCGATACTGCAACCGAACGGTCGGTCGGGGCAAGGGGCTGTGGACAACCCGGGGCACCGGCTCCCCCGTCGTGCCGCGAGAAGGATCTCATCCGACCGGTCGGTATGTCAGGGGTCCGGCACGCGACGCGACGCACATCACCCCGTGGCCACCGGGGCGGCGGGGCCGTCCCCGTCCGCGGCGTACCCTTCGGCCGGGGACGGGCGCGAGAACGGGAGGAGAACCCCCATGACCAGAACAACCGGGGCGACCGGAACGCCGGAGAGCACCGGTATCCCCGGAACGGGTGGGAACGGGGCCGCGTGGATGACACCGGGCATCGGTCCCGCGCCGGCCCGGGAGACCCACACCCCGCAGACCCTCCTTCGGGTCGCGGTCGAGATCTTCAACGAGCGCGGCTACGACGGCACCTCGATGGAACACCTCTCCCGCGCCGCCGGGATATCCAAGTCCTCCATCTACCACCACGTGCGCGGCAAGGAGGAACTGCTGCGACTGGCCGTGGACCACGCGCTGGAAGGTCTGTTCGCCGTCCTGGAGGAGCCGGGCGCGGTGCGGGGACGCGCGGTCGATCGGCTCGAGTACGTGGTGCGCCGCACCGTCGAGGTGCTGGTCGAGCGCCTGCCGTACGTCACCCTGCTGCTGCGGGTGCGCGGCAACACCGACACCGAGGTGCGGGCCCTGGAACGCCGCCGGGAGTTCGATCAGCGGGTCACCGAACTGCTGCGACGGGCGGTCGCCGCCGGTGACCTGCGCTCGGACGTCGACCCCCGACTGGCGACCCGTCTGGTCTTCGGCATGGTCAACTCCGTCGCCGAGTGGTACCGCCCCCGGCGCGGGGACGAGGGCTCCGCCGGTGACCCGGCCGGCGCCGAGGCGATCGCCCGCGCCGTCACCCTGACCGCCTTCGCCGGCCTGCGCGCCGGCGGGCGGTAGGAACCGCCCCGGCAGTGCCCGCCCCGCGGCCGGACGGTTGTCCGGGGGCCTCCGTTCTGTCCGGGCCGTTCGGACGGCCCGAGCGGGGGAGCGGCCCCGCCCCGGCCGGCCCGATCCGCCCCCGGTGGGCCGGCCGGTGGCGTGACGGTCGGGCTCCCGGGGGATCGCCCCGATGGAGCGGAGCCACCGGCTCCGGTTCGGTCGGACGGCAGCGGCGTGAGGGGTTTTCCTCCGCTGGTTGTCCGGCGGCCCGGCGGGTTCGATCGAGCGGTCCCGTCCCGGGCCCGTCCCGGCGTGACCGGACGGCGGCGTGACGGACGGCCCTCCGGAGCGGCGTCCCGGTGGCCCGCCCGTCAGGGCGGCCCGGGCAGCAGATCCGTCTCCTCGAAGACCAGCAGGGTGTGCGTGCTGAGCACTCCCGGGATCGCCTGGATACGGGTGAGCACCAGGTCCCGCAACTCCCGGTTGTCGGCGGTGTGCACCAGGAGCAGCACGTCGAAGTCCCCGCTGACCAGCGCGATGTGCGCCGCGCCGGGGAGGCCCTCCAACTCCTCCTTCACCGCGCGCCAGCTGTCCTGGACGATCTTGAGTGTCACGTACGCCGAGGCCCCCCGGCCCGCCCGTTCGTGGTCGACCCGGGCGGTGAAACCACGGATCACCCCGTCCTCCACCAGGCGGTTGATCCGCGCGTAGGCGTTCGCCCGGGAGATGTGCACCCGTTCGGCGACGGCCCGCACCGAGGCGCGGCCGTCGTGGCGCAACAGACGCACGATCGCCTCGTCCACCGTGTCCAGTGGCCGGGCCGCCGGGCGCGGCCGTCGGTCGCCCGAGCGGGATCCCGGCCCCGGCGGTGGCGCGGACATCTGTTCCTCCGGCACGTCCCACTCCCTCCCCGTCCTGGACATTCTGCTCTCGTGGCTCCGATTTACACACCGGTTGTCCACAGGCTCTTCCCGGATGTAGCCGAAATGCCGTCCCAACCGAACAATCGGTGGGGAGGGACGCGTGACCCCCGACACACGGATCGAGGCACCCCCGCCCCGAATCCGTCCCGCCCCGAACCGCCCCACCGCCCCCACACCCACCGCTTCGCGGCCCCGCCGCACCCGGACGCCGGCGCCCACCCGCGCCGGCCCCGACCCCGGGACGACGGCGCCCACACCCGCCGCCGGCCCGCGACCCGCCCCGCCCGGCCCGACCGGCCCCATCAGGAGGTGCT